>NZ_JBFTRK010000011.1:0-199563 GCF_056399485.1 Rhizobium sp. 01N424 | reverse complement strand
GAGGCTGGAGATCGAGGTGGGCGTCAAGGGCGCAAGCTCGATGCCAGGCCGGGTGAATTTCATTGCCGCGGCACCGCCGGCCGCACCGATTGCAAGGACCGCAAAGGCCGCAATTCCGAAAGCCGCCAGATGCGTTGCCGGCCGGCGCGAGCCGCCCCTGCGGAGCGGCCGCTCAGGCGAGGTGTCGGGAGCGTCGTTTTCCATGGACATGATGCTGTCTCCAGTTCGTTTTGACTGGAGGATGATAGGCGTGTCCGGATCGACGCAGGCTGAACGTCGCGGTTCAGTTTCAGTTAAGCAAACGCGCCCTAGTTCTCACGAAGACATCAGAGAAACTGGGTTCACGATGCGCGTATTGCTGGTCGGATAGGTCGTATGACAGGGCCGGCCGTTTGGCCGAGGCGATCTCACCTGGCCTGCGGCAGACTGTGCCAGGACACGGTTTCGGCCTTTCGATAGCACGGGAGCTTGTCGGGCTCTTCGGCCGGCGGCTTCATCGCAAGCAGAGGGAAGGTGGGGACTGGAAGCGACCTTGAATTCCATTAATGCTGCTTGTGTCTCGACGGGCAACGAAAGCGCGCAACCGCCCTGCACCGCGACTGTGTTCGCGCTTGCTTAATCGATCTTCGATTGCGTGGCATACAGCCGGGAGAGCAAACAATGATCGTCCCGCTCGGCGCCAGTTCTAAAGTTCACCAGGCTACACATCGAGTTATGACGAAAGCCCATATCTCGTTTCTCGGAGATCGCACAGGTATCACACAGATCATTGGATACCCGTCCCGCCCATCGCCTACCTTCCAGACGGATTTGTCCTGCTCCATTCCTCGTATTCCCCGCGGGCATCGTCGTGCAGTGGATAATAGCGTTGCAAAGATCCGCCCTCCATGAGTTTCATCCGCGAAAATTCTTCCCAGTCGTGATGCGTTTGCGATTCTTCGATCACCTTGCGGGCCATCGCGACGGGAAGCACCACCACGCCGTCATCATCAGCCACGATGATGTCACCGGGAATTACCGTAACACCGCCACAGGCAATCGGAACATTGACAGCGTTAGGGTAGATGCTCGTCTGGACGTGATAATTTGGCGTCCAGCCGCGAAGCCACAGGGAAAGATCCAGCTTTTCGACATTGGGCCTGTCTCTCATGCATCCGTCGATGACGATGCCAGCACCGCCGCGGCCTTTGAAATAGGTCGACATCATGTCGCCGAAGACGCCGGAGCTCATGTCGCCACGTGCATCGACGACGACGACATCGCCTTCCTGGACGTGGTAGAGGACGTGGCGATGCAGCTGCGTTTCAGGATCAGCATATTCTCCTTCGCTAAAGAGATCCGGCCGCTGGGGCATGAACTGGAGCGTCAGTGCCGGTCCAACGATCGACTTGCCTCGCCTCTGTGAAGTGGGACCGATCATGTGCGGATTGCGAAATCCCATATGCCCGAGTGTGCCGGCAATTGTAGCCGCGCCGATTTCTTTTAATGCATCGATCAATTCCTTGGGCGGTCGCGTAATGTCGGGCGTCTGCGTCATGACAAGCTCCAATGTTGAGTAGATTACCAGTTGGTGACGGAACCATCACGGCGCCTGAGGTGAGGGGCTTCCCAGAAGCGGAAGCTTTGTGCGGCAATTGCATCCTCGTTTACCTCAACGCCGAGCCCAGGCAGGTCGCTGACCGGGTAGTCGGTCCCGTCGAGCCTCGGCTGCTCGGGAAAGAAGTCGGAGTTGTCAAAGCCAAGTTTCGTCTCAGGAGCTCTGGTCTCCAACCAAGCAAAGTTGGCTACAGCCGCCGCAAAATGGATCGTCGCGGCCGTGCATACAGGGCCAAGCGGATTGTGCGGCATCAGATCGACATAGTGCGCTTCACTCCAACCGGCGACCTTCATAGCTTCGGTAAGGCCGCCGACATTGCAGACGTCGATCCGGTTGAATTGGTGAAGATCTTGCTCGATGAAGGGTAGAAACTGCCATTTGCTGGCGAACTCTTCCCCTATGGCAAAGGGAATGTTGGTCATCTTGCGCAAGGATTCATATGCGCTTGGGGTCTCATCCCTGATCGGCTCCTCAAGAAAATCCAGTACGCCACTCCCGAGCTTGCTGCAGAAGCTTGCAGCTTCCGCAACCGATAGCCTGTGATGATAGTCGATGCCGAGGACGACGTTGTCGCCCAGAACCTCGCGGGCCTTGTTCAGCACCGCCGCAGTCGCGCCAATCGACTCTCGTGGTTCGAAGACCTCGCGGTAGCTTTGTCCGGCTGGAAAGAAGCGGATCGCCTGCCAACCCTGCTCGCGAAGCTCGCCCGCACGGTCAATCGCGGCATCGCCCTCCGCCTCATCGCCGGTAGAGGCAAAGGTCGGTATGCGCTCGCGCTGTTTGCCACCCAGAAGGTCGTAGACCGGTACGCCCAGCGCCTTACCCTTGATGTCATGGAGGGCAATATCGATCGCGGAAATCGCTGCCTGCAAAACACGCCCGCCTTCGAAATACTGGCTGCGATAAAGCTCTTGCCATATGCGCCCTATCTGCATCGGATCGCGGCCGATCAGGAATTCGCGATAATGTTCGATTGCGCCCGCAACTGCTTGCTCTCGTCCGCTTAAGCCGCTCTCGCCCCACCCGAAGATCCCGCAATCTGTTTCGACTTTGACCAGCATCTGATTGCGGATGCCGACCCAGATTGGATATGGCTTGATCGCCGTGATTTTAAGTTTCGTCGTCATAGGCGCCTCGTGTTGCGCATGCAGGTCATCTCAATCTGCCTTGAGAGCCATTTCTGTTTCGCCGTCGAACAAGTGGATACGCTCCTGATCGAACTCTAGCCAGATCGGTTCATCTGGTGCGACGACAACGGCTGGCGGCACGCTGATGTTGACGATAGCGCCGGACAGGAAGGCCTGTACGAAGGTGACGTCTCCTGTCGGTTCAACCGTGTAGGCTTTGGCGGGGACAGTTCCTGGGGTCGCAGTCTTATGCAGTTTGATGGTCGAATGGCGCGCCCCGAGCACGACCTTCTTGGATGCCGCTTTGGCGACCTTTCGGGCATTCTCCGGCGAAAGTTCCAGTCGCCAACCTTCCGCGCTGGTCAAGACCGTATTGCCTCCTGCGGTGGATGCTTCCAGCGGAACGAGGCTCATCGCCGGACTGCCGACGAAGCTTGCCACGAACATGTTCACCGGATTGGCAAAGACTTGTGCCGGCGTATCGTATTGCTGCAGATAGCCACCGTTCATCACCGCCATCCGGTCGGCCATCGTCACCGCTTCAAGCTGATCATGCGTCACGTAGATGATTGTGGCTTTTAGATCTTGGTGAAACCGCTTGATCTCCGAACGCATCTGCACGCGGAGCTTCGCGTCGAGGTTGGAGAGCGGCTCATCCATCAGGAACACCGCCGGATCGCGAACAAGTGCGCGGCCGAGCGCCACGCGCTGCTGTTGCCCGCCAGAAAGCTCGCGCGGCTTGCGCTCAAGCAACTGCGTCATGTCCAGGACGCGTGCAGCTTCCCTGACTTTCCTGTCGATCTCGTCCTTTGGCAGTTTGCGCATCTGCAGCGGGAAGGCGAGGTTTTTATAGACCGACTTCTGAGGATATAGAGCGTAGTTCTGGAACACCATCGCGATGTCCCTGTCCTTGGGGTCGAGATCATTGACCACCCGGTCGCCGATGACAATGTCGCCTGACGTTACGGACGTAAGCCCCGCTACCAGGTTGAGCGTTGTCGTCTTGCCGCAGCCTGACGGGCCGACCAGTGCCACGAACTCGCCGTCGTTGACAGTCAGCGAGACGCTCTTAACAGCATTGAAGCTGCCATAATTCTTGATCAGATCTTTGAGGACCACATGGGCCACGAGCAACTCCCTAGTGCTTGACTGCGCCTTCGGTGAGGGCGCGTACGAAGTATCGTTGCAGAAGCAGAAACAGGACGACGACCGGTACGCTCATGATGAAGCTGGCGGCCATAAGGCCGGGAAAGTCGGTGGTGTTCTCCGAGAAGAAACGCTGGATGCCAACCGGTAGGGTCAGCTGTTCATTCTTCGACAGGAACGTGTAGGCATAGATGTATTCGTTCCATGCGCCGATAAATGAATAGATCGCTGTGGCGATGATCCCCGGCGTTGAGAGTGGTACGACAATCAGCACGAAGGCCTGGAAACGGGTCGCCCCGTCAATGCGTGCGGCCTGCTCCAGCTGGATCGGAATATTGTCGTAGAAGCCTTTAAGGAGCCAGATAGCGAGCGGCAATCCAAAGGTAAGGTAGGTCAGGACGAGGGATCCATGGGTGTTCACCAGCCCTAATGCGCGCATGAGAATAAACAGCGG
The DNA here is from genome assembly GCF_056399485.1 of Rhizobium sp. 01N424. Classification (NCBI taxonomy): domain Bacteria; kingdom Pseudomonadati; phylum Pseudomonadota; class Alphaproteobacteria; order Hyphomicrobiales; family Rhizobiaceae; genus Rhizobium; species Rhizobium sp. 01N424. The sequence goes on along the minus strand of NZ_JBFTRK010000011.1, from coordinate 195,239 downwards.
CACGAGGAAGATGACAGCCGGGAACATATTGCGAAGCAGTACAGCGAAAAATAGGAAGTTCCGTCCCGGGAAGGTGAAGCGGGAAAACGCGTAGGCAGCCGGTACCGCCACGACAACCGACATTACTGTGGTCGCCGTGGACACGAACAGGCTGTTCCAAAAGAAACGCAAGAAGTCCTGGCCGACGCTGTTTTGCGGATCGAGCAGCTTTTGGTAGCTGGCAAGAGTGGGTTGGTCCGGCCACCATTGGGGTGGGAACTGCATTGCGGCAAAACCAGACTTGATTGACGTCAGCAGCATCCAGACCATCGGCAAAGCTGTGTAGAGCAGCATGAAGAGCAGGAACACCCGGCCGCCCCACCGCCATCCGTCGAATGTTGTGCGGCGGCGTGCCTGCCTGGTCTGCCCGGTCTCGGGAATCGTGCTCATTCGCTTCCTTCCCTTTGCCCATTGGCGCTTAGCGCGCGAACATAGAAGTAGCCGAAAGACATTAGGATCAAGAACAGCAGGACCGAGTAGGCCGATGCCACACCCCACCGCTGGCGTCCGAACGCGAGTTCATAGATATGCGTGATCCAGATGTGCGATGCGTTCGATGGTCCCCCGCCCGTCATGATCCATGGGATGATGAAGGAATTAAAGTTGGCCACCGCCAAGAGCAGGATCGTTACCGTGGAGACGTTTCTGACATGCGGGAAGGTCACGTGCCAGAACCGCTGCCAAGCATTGGCTCCGTCTACTTTCGCCGCACGCAGCAATTGATCGGGCACTGTCTGGAGGCCAGCCATCATCATGATCATGGCAAACGGGAATTCTCTCCAGATGTTGACGACGATAAGTGAGGGCAGCACCGTATCGACACTGTCGATGAAATTCGGTGGCCGGTCGGCAAGGCCTAGGCCGACCAGTACCGCGCCGATCACACCAAAGTCCGAATGGTAGATCCACTTCCAGATGTAGGATGCGGCGACTGCGCTGATGACCCAGGGGATGATCAGGATGGCTCGCAGGATTGCACGGCCGGCGAAGTCACGATGGAGCGCCAAAGCACAGGTGAATCCAAGAACGAAGGAAATGAAAGTTGACCCTACGGTCCAGATGAGGGTGTTTTTGGTCACAGTCCAAAACACCGGACTTTTAAGGATGGCGGTGTAGTTGTCGAGGCCGACGAAAATCTTGTCTTTGAGTTGTAGGCCGGGCGGCGTGTTAAAGAACGACAGCTCGATCGTATAGTAGATTGGGTACGCTATCACGATGAGCATCACTGCGATCGACGGCAGAACATATGCGTAGTCAGCACGATGGTCCCAGATCTTTCGCAACAAACCGGGCCTGTAATGTTCAAGCGGCCGGGGAACGTCTGCCTTTCCAGTCAAGATCGCCACTACGCTAGGCCCTCATCCTTTGAGACAAAGCCGGCTGCGGGTTTCTGAGCAGCCGGTTAGATCGTCGGATCCGGGCTAGAGCCCACCGTCCATTATTTCTTTAACTTTCTTCGCGGCATCGTCAGCTGCCTGATCGACCGTCATCGCACCAGTCAGAGCGTTCTGCAGCATGTCCGGGACGATGATGTTCATGATCTCGGGAGACTGCGGTAGTGCGGGGAACGGAATGCCAAACGGCAGCATCGATGTGGTGACATCAAGGAATTTGATCTTGTCCAAACGGTCCTTCATCCACTTTGTCTTGAAGCCGTTCAGGTTACCTGGGTTCGAGCCGACATAGGCCAACTTCAAGGACCATTCAGGGCTGGACCACATGCAGACGATAGCCTTCGCGGCTGGTTCGTCCACCTTGCCTCCTTCCACGTATTCGGGTTTGAGGATATGAATGTTTGAACCGCCAAAGACAACGGCACGCTTGCCGTCGGGACCGGTCGGAATGAGTCCGTAACGCATATTGTCGATGACCGTCTGCGCCTTCTCCTTATCCGTAGCGGTCGCCTTCTTTTGCAGATCCAGCATGACGTCGTAGTCGGACGGATGAGAAACCATCATACCAAGCTGGCCAGCCAGGAAAAGCGGCTGATTGTCTGCCTGCTGGTTGGTGAGAGCTGAGACAGGTACGGATTTGTCACGAACATACATGTCATAGGAAGCTTGCAATGCGGCCTTGCTTTGAGGGCTGGCAAGTTCAACCTCTTTGTAGGTCGGATCCTTGGATGCCTCGTCAAAGACACCTCCGCCATAGGCCCAAAGCTGCGGCATAAAGCGGTAAGGCGTATTGCCGGCGTTCTTGCGAGCCACGAGGCCATAGCCTGAGATGCCGAGCTTGTCGTGGATCTGCTTGGAATATTTTACGACATCGTCCCAGGTTGCCGGAGCCTTGTCGGGGTCGAGGCCAGCTCTCTTGAATATGTCGGCATTCCAGATGAAGGCCATCGTTTCGTTGTTGGTCGGAATGCCGTAGGGCACGCCGTCCCAACTGACGGCCTTCATGGCACCAGGCCAGAAATCATCCGTTGAATAGCCGACATCCTCTGGCTTCAGAGGCTGAAGATAGCCCTTGGCAGCAAACTCGACGCCCCCCAGGATCTGCAGGCGAACCGCCATCGGAGCGGCATTGCCGAGCAGTGCGGTGCGGAATTTATCGAGCAGGTCGTTGTAAGTCAGCCCCTGTTCCTCGAGCTGAATATTCGGGTAGGTCTTGCGGAAGGTCGCAAAAAAATCCTTGTAATATTGCCGCAGCGAATCTGGATCGCCTTCGAAGATACCCTGGTACCAGAACGTCAGACGTCCTTTGTAGTCCAGTGGTGTAACTTTGCTGCAATCGGCCGCGGTATCGAAGTCCTGTGTGCCGGCAATCGAGCGAACGTATTCCGGTGACCACTTGCTCAGGTCCACCGACGCGCCAAGGGCGGAAGTAGACAGCATAGACACCAGCATAGCAGTCGAGACGGTGCCGCGCAGGACGGCACCTCCGAGTGAAATCCTCGTCATAGGTATCCTCCAGGTTCTCCCAAGCCGCTCTGCTCAGGGCAGGCGGTCCACGCTCGTGGGACTGACCTCCTCAAGTCAGTGTATCCCATGACGCAGATCGTACGTTTTCAGATCAAGGAATGTATGTCAATCGACAAAATCGTACATTGTTTGGCTGAGATTTGCATGATAATTGGAAAAGTAGAGCATTAATGGGGAACATTTTGACCGAGACGACTGAGTTCAGAGCCATGCCACCTGAAGGCATCGACGCAGACGGTGCATCGAGCGAGGGAGCCACCCTCTACAAACTGATCAGAGATGACATCATCGAGGGTCGGCTTGCAGCAAACGAGCGGCTGGTCGCGACCGATCTCGCCCGACGCCACGGCACATCGACCAATCCGGTTCGCGAGGCCTTGCAGCTGTTGCGTGGCGAAGGTTTCGTTACCTTCGTACCAAACCGCGGTGCGCGTGTGCGGCCTATCGATCAGGATTTCGTTCGGGATGTCTACGAGATTGGCGTATTGATCGAGCCAGCACTGACGCGATGGTTCGTCACCATGGCGACCGTGGAAGACATCGCCGAACTCGAGCGCATTCAGGGTTTGATCGAGCAGAATAACTTCAGCGATACATTCAAGCACAGTGAGCTGGATACCGCTTTCCACACGGTAATGTATCAGAAACATTATAACCGCCACGCCGCCGAGCTTTGGTGGAAGCATCGTGAAGTTCTGAGAGCCGTCGGCCGGCGTTTCAACTTCACGCTCGCCCGGCGCGCAGCCATCCTGAGTGAACACCGTGAACTTATTGCGCTCGTGAAGGCCGGAAATGCTGATGCGGCAGCCGAACTCATTGCGCGGCACGTCGAGGGTTCGGGCCGACATCTCCTGGAACATATGAGGGCACGTAGCGCGGCCCGCGCGGGATAGGACAAGCCGGCAAACATCTTCTCAGTTCAAGTCAAAGGTAGCCCAGATGAAAATCACAAGCGTACGGCCGTGGCTCATCAAATCCGATGCGTCTTACTGGGGAGAATTCCTTTTCGTGGAGGTAACGACAGACGAGGGAGTGAGTGGCTGGGGCGAAATAACCACCACGACGAAGCTCGCCAATCGCGCGCTCTGCACCATCCTTCGCCAGATCGGTCAGGCTCTCAGAGGCGAGGATCCTGCCCGTATCGAGTATCTGTGGCACAAAATATTCCGCAGCTTCACCTACATGGGCAGCAGGGGTGCTGCGGTCGAATGCGTAAGCGCCATCGACATCGCTCTGTGGGATATCCGCGGCAAGGTCCTCGGCAAGCCGATCTACGAGTTGCTCGGCGGGCCTGTGCGCGACGAGATCGCCCTCTATACCCATCCCAACCAGGCGAAATTCACCAGCAAAGAGGCAGTCATCCGCGAAATTCGGGATATTGTCGATTCCGGCCACACAGGGCTGAAGTTCGATCCGTTCCCTCATCAAGGCCGCGGTGCCGATGGAATCGCGCGTGAACAGCGGGACGGTTATCTCGACGGCAGCATGACCCGAAGGGACGAACGCGAAGCCGCCGAGCTGACGGAACTGATCCGCGAGACAGCAGGCCCGGACGTCGACATTCTCATTGACGCCCACGGCCGGTTCGATGTCCCAACCGCCATCCGTCTTTGCCGCAGCCTTGAAGAAGCAGGCCAGATCGACTGGTTCGAAGAGCCTTGCCCACCAGAGAGTCTAAACGCGCTCAAACAGGTCCGGAAAAAGGTAAATGCTGCAATTTCATGGGGGGAACGTGGTCACACCAAGTGGGACTTCGTTCCCGTGCTCGAAAACAAGCTCGCCGACTATATCATGCCGGATGTCACCTGGACCGGCGGCATTACCGAGCTCAAGAAGATCTCGGCGCTGTGCGAGGCCTATTATATCCCGGTCTCCCCGCATGACGCCGCTGGCCCGATCAACGTGGTTGCGGGCGCGCAGGTGATGATGACCGTCCCGAACTTCTACAAGCTCGAGACGTCGGAATGGAACCTCGGCAAATATGATCACCTTATCGACCGGCCGTTGGATGTCTCGAACGGCAATCTCAAGCTTGCCCAAAAGCCGGGCCTCGGCGTCGAGATGAACCGCGACTACCTTCAAGACCACGAGATTGCACTGGACTGACCAACGTTTTCGGCTGCGCCCGCCCGCGCGGCGGCCAGCCCGTCGACTGAAACGAGGATCAAATCATGCGAGAGGCAGATGGAGCGGAAGAAGCGCTCAATCGGGTAAACTTGAGTTCAAGACCGTCCGAACTTCGTATCACGGATATGCGCGTCGCCGAGATCAACGGTGCCCCGTTCACCTCCGCCCTCCTCAAGATCTATACGAACCAGGGAATTGTCGGGTTTGGCGAGGTCAGAGACGGGGCTAGCGCGACCTACGCTCTTATGCTGAAAAGCCGCTTGCTGGGCGAGAACCCCTGTGACATCGATCGCCTGTTCCGGCGCATCAAGCAGTTTGGCGGACATGGTCGCCAGGGGGGCGGCGTGTCGGCGGTTGAAATTGCTCTGTGGGATCTTGCCGGCAAGGCCTATGGCGTTCCGGTTTACCAGATGCTTGGCGGGCGATTTCGCGAGCAGGTGCGCGTCTATTGCGATACGGACGCGACCGTGCCAAGCGGCACCGAAACCGGCAAGCGCCTGAAGGAACGCATGGAACGCGGTTTCACATTCCTGAAGATGGATCTCGGGCTGATGCAGATTGCTGATGTGCCAGGAGCTGTCGTGTTTCCCGCAGGATCGCTCGAGGGATACCGCAAAAGCCCGGTGCGCGGGCCGCTGAAAACCCTCGATGAGCGCCGGCTGCGCAATGCCGCCTACGATCTGCATAACGTCCAGCACCCGTTCACCGGCCTCCACTTTACAGACAAGGGCCTTGATCTGCTTGAGCAGTACATCGCCGAAGTTCGTGAAGTCATCGGCATGAATATCCCGCTCGCAATCGACCATATCGGCCATATTTCGATGCAGAACGGCATTCGCCTCGCCAGGCGGATCGAGAAATATGTCCCAGCCTGGCTCGAAGACGTGATCCCCTGGCAGTATGCGCAGCAATATCGTCAGCTGCAGGATTCGACCACCGTCCCGATTTGTACCGGCGAGGACATCTACCTGAAGGAGGGGTTCAAGCCGCTGCTCGACGGCGGCGGCGTCTCCGTTATCCATCCGGATCTTTTGACCAGTGGGGGGATACTGGAAACCAAGAAAATCGGCGACATGGCGCAGGAATACGGTGTCGCGATGGCAATCCACATGGCGGAGAGCCCCATCGCCGCGATGGCGGCAGCCCATGTTGCGACCGCCACCGAGAATTTCATGGCGCTCGAGTATCATTCGGCCGATGTCGACTGGTGGGACGATATCGTCACCGGCCTCCCAAAGCCTCTCGTCAAAGATGGCTTCATCACCGTACCGGACAAGCCTGGCCTGGGGATAGACGACGTCGTTGATGAAGTCATCTCGCGTCATCTGCAGCCGGGCGTTGCCGGGATTTGGGAGCCTACCGACCGCTGGGACAATGAGTATTCCTGGGATCGTACCTGGAGCTGAAGCGAGGAGGAACGAAGATGAAGATCACCGATCTGCGCTGCGCCGTCATCGGCAAACACCCTATCGTCCGTGTCGTGACGGATGAGGGTCTCTATGGGCTTGGCGAAGTCGAATTCACGAAGTCCTACCTAAAACCGTTTGTGCTGCATTTCCGCGATGCGCTGATCGGCGAAGACCCGACCGACGTCGAAAGAGTCATGCTGAAAATCCGCCAACGCGGGTCCTTCAAACCATATGGGGCTGCGGTCAGCGCAATAGAGCATGCCTTGTGGGATATTGCCGGCAAGGCGGCGGGCGTTCCCGTTTACAAGCTGCTCGGTGGCAAGGTGCGCGACAAGGTGCGCGTCTACAATGGCTCTATCCGCCAGAAGCGCACCGGCGATCGGCCGGAGGATTACGCTGCCGACGTCAAATGGATGATGGAGCAGCCGCAGAACTTCTTTATGGTAAAGCAAGGGATCTCGTTCCATTCTAATATGAAAGACAGCATCGAGGGCTTCCACTACGGCGTAACGCAGAAGAAGGCTGGCTATCACGGCGCAATGGATCAGGGCGTAATCAGCGAGCGCGGCTTCAACCACATGCTCGACTGCGTGATCGCGATGAAGGAGGTGCTGGGCGATAAGGTCAGTCTAGCGCTCGACTGCGGGCCGGGCTGGATGCTGCCGGATGCGATTAAGTTCGCGCGAGCGGTGGAGAAGTACAATTTGATGTGGCTCGAGGATATGTTGACCGGCGATTATGTTCCCTGGGTCAATCCCCAAGCCTATCGCGAACTGACCACCTCCACATCGACGCCGATCCATACCGGTGAGCAAATTTACCTGCGGCACAATTTCAAGGAATTGATCGAGACGCAGGCAGTGCGCGTCATCGGGCCGGATCCAGCGGACATTGGCGGCATTGCCGAACTCAAATGGGTTGCCGAGCATGCGTACATGCACTCGATCCTGATGGCGCCGCATGGCACTGCCAACGGCCTTTTGGGCCTAGGAGCGCTGATCAATGTCTGCGCCACCTTGCCGGCAAATTATGTCGCATTCGAATATCCAAGCGCCTCTGACGCCTGGTGGGAGGATCTGGTCATTGGCCTGCCGCCGCAGATCGTAAAGGACAGCATGGTGGACGTGCTAGAGGCTCCGGGCCTGGGCGTCGATATAGATGCTGAGCGTGCTAAGAAGTATCTTATGAAAGAGGATGCGGATTTTTTCGCCTGAACGTCCTCTGCCCTAGCGACGCTTGGGAGCATGCCCACTGGGAGTCACCAAGCCCACAGGAGAAGCGATCGCGGCTTCCGCTCTAACGCCCCGGGGTCTCTTTGCTCATCGCACGGGTGTTGCGCAGCGCGAGGCGGTTTTTATGCCGATCGCGCAGATGGCCGGCGAAGCGCAGCATACTCCCAAGCGGCTGTGGCGAGCAGGGCCGCCGTGGTGGCGATGTTCATACCGTAGAGCGGCAGCAGCGGCGTAGCGATTGCGATTGCCAGAAGTCCAACGAGGCCCGCGGCATGCGAAAACGGTATCCGTTCCGCCGCGGCCAGTTTTAGCCAAATGTTACCACATAGGAACAGGAATGGCCCCCCGGCGATTGCTGCAGTGAACCTCAGGTCGGCTTGCTCGTGAGGGTGCGAGAGCGCAAAGTCTTCGCCAACCGCTGTCAATATGATGCCGGCGACGATCGGCAGATGACCGTAGGTGAAAAGATTGTGCGCCACCGCTTCCGTCTGGGATGTCACTTCGGCCTTTTCGGCGGCCTCTTCCTGGCCCTGGTGAAAATAAATCCACCACATGGCGACTGTGCTTAGAAAGGCCCCGCAAAACACCAAAAAAGTTAGATCTGTGCCCATGTGTTCGCTAGCGTTACGCCCGGTTGTCAAAATGGTCTCGCCGAGGCAGATGATGACGAACAAAGCGCAGCGCTCAGCAAGGTGCTCACCGTTCAGGTGCAGCGTTTCCTTTTCGGATCCCCCCAGGCCGGGAAAGCGAAACCGCAACAATGGCACACTATATTCCAGCCCCAGAGCAATGCTCCAGATGGACAGCCGCCATTCGAATGAAGCCAGCCCCCCTCCGATCCAGAGCGTTCCGGCAACGCATGCCCAGACGGTGATGCGAAGGAAGGTGGAAGCCGACTTGGGATCATGACGGCGAAATGCGAACCATGCAAAGAGTGACCTTCCGATCTGCATGCCAACGTAAATGATGGCAAATGGCAGAGGATGATCACCAAAAGCTTCAGGAAGGGCGATAGCCAATAGAATACCCGCAAACATGAGCGCGAACAGAAGTAAGCGGACAGGCTCGCTGTCGGTATTTAGGAGGTTTGTGACCCAGGTCGTATTGATCCAAAGCCACCAGATCGCCAGGATAAGCAGTAGGGCTTCTCCTGCGGTCGCTGAGGTGAAATCCTCCGCTAGAGTGTGGGACAACTGGATCAGTCCGAATACAAAGACGAGATCGAAAAATAGCTCTGGGAAGCTTGCTTTCGACTTTTCCGCGTCCTTGTCTCGGAGCCACGCCCGGCCGGACTTGCTCGCCTTCATTGAGATGTCCCTTGACCAGGGTCAGCGTTGCCAGCGGCCCCTCATCGTTACGGTTTCTCCTTTGGTCGCACCAGAACGCCAATTTGCGCAACTCGGTCCCTCGCAAACCAGTGACGCGCTTCAAGGCTTGGCCGTCACTCGCCACACCTTGTTTCCGACATCGTCGGCAATGAGCAACGCGCCGGTTTTATCGAGTGTCACGCCGACCGGCCGGCCTTGCGCCTGTTCCTGATCGTTGAGAAATCCCGACACCACATCCTTCGGCGCGCCACTGGGCATTCCCTCTGAAAATGGCACGAATATTACCTTGTAGCCGTTGAAGGCGTTGCGGTTCCAGCTGCCATGCTCGCCGACAAAGGCGCCGCTTCGATATTCTTCAGGCAAGCTCGTGCCATTGGAGAACGCCATGCCGAGTGGGGCGACGTGGGAACTGAGCGCATAATCGGGGACAATCGCTTTGGCGACGAGGTCAGGCCGTTGCGGCATGACGCGCGGATCGACGTGCTGGCCGTAGTAACTGTAGGGCCAGCCATAAAAGCCGCCCTCTCTGACGGAAGTCATGTAATCAGGCACCAAGTTTGGTCCGAGCTCGTCACGCTCGTTGACCACCGCCCAGAGACCCTTTGTATGCGGTTCGATGCTCAGCCCATTTGGATTGCGCAAACCGCTTGCGAAAACGCGGTGCATTCCCGTCTGCCGATCGATTTCCCAGATAGCTGCCCGGTCTTTCTCCGCCGGGATGCCGTTTTCCGTAATGTTACTGTTTGAGCCGACACCCACGTAAAGCCGCGAACCGTCCGCGCTCGCCGTCATGCTTTTTGTCCAGTGATGGTCGATTGGCCCACCAGGAAGATCTGTTAGCACCGTGCCAGGTTCGGCAATTTTGGTCTCGCCCGGCGTGTAGGCATAGCGCACAACCGCGTCGGTATTGGCGACGTAGAGATCGTTTCCGACAAGAACTATGCCGAAGGGCGAGTTCAAATGATCAAGGAAAACGTCTTGAATTTCGGCCGCCCCATCGCCATCGGCGTCTCTCAGCAGCGTGATGCGGTTGCTTTTGCCGCCGCTTCCGCTTGCTCCAGTCGCGAACGACTGGACTATACCCATGATCAAGTCTTTTGGACGCTTCGCTGACGCCTCAGGGGGCGCCACTGACTCCACCGCCAATATATCACCGTTTGGCAACGTATACACAGAGCGCGGATGCTGTAATCCCGAGGCAAGCGCCTTTACTTCAAGACCGCTCGCAACAGTTGGCACTTCGCCGTCCTTCCATCCTACGACCTTGGCGATATGCATTGGCGGGATAAGGTATTGGGATTGATCGGGAAGCTTTGGATCTGGTCCGATCTCTGCGTTTGGATCTGGCTCATTGTCGCTGCAGGCGGAAACCAAAAGGGCGGTTGAGGCGAAAAGTGTTGCCATAACGGAAAGCCGGGAACATTGGCGCACCACCATATCAATATCCTCCGGCGAGCCGGCGCTCGGTGATCGAGCCGCAAATCGAAACCACGACAATGAAAACAAACGCCACAATCGACAAAGCTAAACCAAGGGGAACGACCGACGTCCAGGCATCGCGGCTATGAACCAGCGCGTTTAAAAATGAAATGGCGAAAACCGCGATGCCACCAAGAACGTAGAGCACTGAGGCGAGCCCGGCGAAGCGAAACCGACCGCGTGCGAGATCCAAAAGACCGGCAAGGAGGGCAACACCCCCGGTGACCAGCCCAGCTGCCAGAAGCCATGCAGAGAAATTTGCCCAGGTCATTTCTGCCGTTTGCCAGTACGCAATGTCAGTGATTAGGGCACCAATGAAGCAGGCCGCTGAAAAATGAAGAGGGATTGAGCGAAGGGATGGTTTGTAGATGGGGATCGAGGCTTCTATGGGGATCATGGGTTTATCCTGAGGAACGTCTTCGCGTTCTTCACAAACCATCACCAGTCGCAATTGTTCCCGCCCGTCATCGAACCGAGAAGCCAGCACGCAAGTTGGCTACGGCCGCTTAGACACGCTGTCGCGTGGGGGATGTTGCAGCCCGGATCTAGCAGGAGACGCAAACCAAGCCGGACATTTCTTCATAAGGCAAATTTTTTGTTCACTGGCCGCAGCGCGAGCTGCGAGAAGTCATTTTTCACGGTGCAACACGATCGTGGCGATCGCCCGCGATTTGGTACTTCCAATGATCGTTTCCATAGCAATACCGAGGTCCCATCACCGCGGACGCACTGCAATTGAACGCGAAGTCGCCCTGTGGCCTTGCGAGGTCGATTTAAGAACCTGATACATCCGGTGTTTAAGCGGGCTACCGATCAATGCAGAACATCTTTGAAGTCAATTCGGGCAACAATGTCACCTGAATCGTTTGTCAATTCAAAAACTTGGTCTCTAAGGGCGGCACCGGTCCTCAAGCGCTCGGCAATCATTTCCCGGGCATTTGCTTTTGCCTCATCGATCGCGGCTTCAAGCGAACCAAGGTCACTACCTTCCGGATCTGCAATAAATGTTTCGCCATCTCGAATATTAAAAAAATAGCGCATATTTTGCTCCGCGGGTCAGTGTCTTTTCTTGGAAAAATCTCTTTTCCGAATGATGTGCGCTTCAGATTGTTCCGAGTACTATCCGGTGTTCGGATGCGTGCGGCCAATGAGCCTTTCGAATTCCTGTTCAGGGATGCCATAGGATCCAGCAGCGAATTCCTCCAAGCCTTTCCGATTGAGGACAATGATCAAGCCACGATTTGAGCGGATCAGCCGCTCGCCCTCAAGCACGTGCAATGCCGTCGTCACACTGGGGCGACGTGTTCCAAGCATGGCAGCGATATATTCGTGGGTGATATCGAGTTCGTCTGAGCGGAGACGGTCGTGGCACATCAATATCCAGCGCGCTAGGCGCTGCTCGATCCTATAGCGGGCATTTGCGAGTGCCGTATAGGCGACCTGTGTTGCGAACACATGCATGTATTTGATGAAAGGGATCTGCAGTGAGGAACTCCTTGCCGTCAACTCCCGCATCACTTTGATTGGAACCCGGTAACCCAAGCCAGCAACATGCATCTCAATCAAGTAGGGGACGATGTCATCGCCGATGATCGTCGAAGTTGGAACGAAACCTTCCGATCCGAACATCCCTGCCTCCGCCGACCTGTCATTCGGTGAAACGGTCATCACCGCGCCGATGCCCGACTCCGGAAAGTAAAGATACTCAAGCCTGCGGTGCGGCCGGGCGATCTCGAAATGTGCAGGCAGCTTAACCTTCTCAAGATACGGTTGCAGAAGCGTGAAGTCCGTGGGCATCAATGCGGCGAGCATCCGGTTGCCGACTTCGTCCTGGCGAATGGTCAATTCAAACTCCTCAAGGCGCTATCGACGAGCGAACGCGGCTTAATGTTAGCAAGACGGATTGTTTCAAAAAGTCACCGCTTTCTTCGCCAGTGACCCGGAAAACGGCACGTTGACCTTTAGGAGCACAACGGCGCAACGAAGCGCGACTGTCTTTTCCGGCTGCGATCGATACGGGTTGCATTTGACGTGCTTCGCAATCAACGAACATCCTAGTTTTTCACTGTTCTGCTTGACCACAGCAGATATTCAACGAGTAAACAGCAGGCAGCGACAAATGTTCCAGTTAGGTATGCGTTGCATCTCCACCGACCGCGAAGAAGGTGGACCATCGGCGAATTTCATCGCAATTTCCTTATGCCGGCGTCCCGATGACACCCTTGACACGCCGGGGGACATTGCTGATCCACCCGGTTTCCTCCGCGCAGTCCATCAGCAGCTTCAGGATCGTCAGCGTTTTGTTGGCAAAATGATATCCCTTTTCCTCTGTCGCGCGATTGCGTAGCGCCCTCATCGTAGATGCAATCACCCGGCCAGCAGTCGCAGCGGAAGTAGCCGCGACCGTCACAGGCCAAGCATTTCGAAGGACGATCAGTCATTCGCATGCTATCCATTGACTGCAGGAAGTGCCGAACGCTTCAGCGCTGGCAAGGAGGGCATCGTACTGTAGGCCTCCGCGGGATGTCTTACAGCTCAAGAACTGCCGCGATCTTCTTGGCCGCGGACACTACGATTTGGTTAGCAAGATGGCAAGCGAGGGCCGGACGATAGCTGAGATTGGCATATCCAAACGCGCTCTCCATACCTTGGCGGATTACCTGAAAGACGCCTTAGAGGGTTTCGCTGCGCATTGGGGCTTTCAGATGCGAAAAACACCACAGAATTCTCCGTCAGGAGTGTTGTCAAGGTGAGCCTTCCACGGTGCGTAGTGGATATTGTGTTGATTTGCGCGAAGCGATCACCAAATCAGGCCGCCTTCGGGCGGTCTTTTCGTTTCAGAGATCGGGCCGCCTTCTGTTGCAAAAATACGGTCTGGCGAGGATGAGCCTGATCGCCAAAGCGATCGCTCGTGACCAGCGAGAACGCTGCGGCCCACCAATCATTGGGTACGTTAAAACAGGTCTTGATTTTCCGCCTCCTTCTCCCAAATTTTGCGCCGTCAAACACGCAATGAGAAAGGAGATGGCCATGGAGAACACCTTGTTTGACGCTCCGTTGTTCCTGAGGAAGCGGCATTGTATTCAGGAACTCGCTAGCCTCGAAGATGTCTTTGACTTCCTCGACGAATGGACGGAAGAGCAAAGAGATGCCACCTATGAGGTTATTGAAAAGGCTTGCCGCATGACGGCCCAGGGTATCTTTCCGTTGACAGCGTTCAGGGAAAACCTTCGTCGGTTCCTGATAAAGCACCACATGCTCGCAAATGTTGAAGAGGTGCCCGTTGTTGCCAAGCACCAGAGCGATCGGAACATCGGCTCGTAGGCGCGTCCATAGACACAGCGCAAATTCCACAGCCCGCCGCCCTTGCATTTAGGTGGCGGGCTTTTCACATCGGGAGAGCGAGATGCCGAGCGTTGTCTTGGAATATGGACGCAACGATATCGGCCTCATCGCAGCGTGGACGGCGCACTAGGCTTTATGTCGTGAATATGGTGGTGATTTGCGCGAAGGGATCCTAGGTTTGCGTCTAACGGCCCGCGCGTCTCCAGCCCGCCGCGCGCGCCTCAGCCTCTGAGCAGAACCACCGTTCTCCATACTGGGGAGAAATCTTGGTCTCTTCGTAATATTCCTGGCCTGGCACATGGTAAATGTGTTCACGGCTTTGGATGCTGATGTTGCCCTTGATGTTGCAAACACCACTCAGCGCTGATGTGGGGCCGAGAAGATTGACCGCATCGACGGCACCGTAACCAATCACGCCCGCGCCGATGATAGCCAGATAGAACGCCTTCATCGAGAAGAGTGGTGGCGCCTGCTTCACTCGGTATCGGGGGCGCGGAAATGAGCGGTGTGTCGGCATTCCAGAAAGATGCCGTGACTATGCGGGAACACAAGGAAAAGTTGAGCCGCGGGTAAACTGAAGGTTGGCAATATGATTAAAAAGTAAGCTTCGGGGGGCCTAATCACGGACGCGCTACAGCGCTAGACGGTAGCCCTCGGGCCGGTCAAGCACATTGCCGCGCTGGTGCACCGACCGACCTACTACGCGGTTCGCTTTTGTCTAGGCTTAACGAGCTTAAGCGGTATCGAAGCGGCTCTCTCCGCGTCGCGAGCTAAACGCAACTCCCGCAGCTGCGATGTCTTCTTATTGCGAGCGGCATCCTGTGCCGCGATGATCGACATAGATTCCGTATGGGTGATTTGTGCTTTGGTCGCTGATTTGTTCATCACTTATAAGTAGCGTGTAAAGCTAAGCTTTCAATGGCTGGTAGCGACAAAGCAGACGCGGGAAGCAACACTGACCCAGATAGAACAGCGGCATAAATCGGTAAGCCTGTAGGCAGGCACGTTGTCAGCAAGGTGAAGACTGCGGTTATGTATTCCTTCCGTCTGAAGGGTTGGCTTGACGGGAAAGACCCCGCGGCTGGCGCCTTTGGCGGAAGTGGGTTCGGCATTGCAGCGCTCGCTGGTTTCGACTGGCGCGCTCTCATCGGCATCATCGGCTTTGCCGCGGTCCTGACGATCGGCGTTCTTGTCGCCCGCAAATGGGTGATCGGTGTGATCAGGGATATCAGCCAAGCGGTTGAGAATTGAACGCCGATGAGCATCGCAGATGCAATGAAGATTGGTCTGTGAGCGCTTGACTTTTGCCCTCTACGGGACGCTGAACGCTCTTGCGTGGCTTCCACAAGCCCCACAGCGCGGCCGCGATCTGGAGTTGGCGGAACTCACCACCGACACCAACGAAGCAATCGGAGACTTAAGCAATGCAGCGGATCAAGCTCGCGTTCGTCGTCGCCTGTACTCTGAGCGTGGCGGGCTGTTCGACTTCTTAAAAAAGGGGTGACTGTTAAAAACCTGTCCTCCACGACTAGAGCCATCGTCGGCACCTCGCTCATCGGAGCAAAGGCCGCCACGCTGAAAGATCGGGAAGCGATCGACGATACCGCGGCCGGAATCTGTGCGGTGGGTGTCTCGACCCCTTTCGAATGTAAAGCGCATGGGAGTTCTTCATAGCCGGCGAAGCAGATGTCAAAGCCTACCACCCTCATCTGAAAACAATGATCCAAACAGATTGGCTTTTTCGTGCTGTTGAACCGGTCTTTTTTGCCCTATCATCGCCATCTGCCTTGCGCGGGGGAGCGACGTGGAAGATTCTGTAAAAGTGGTGAAGTTGGGCGACCTTTGGGCAGTCTACGTGCTTGACGGTGGCGTCGTGACCAGCCAAATCTTCAAATTCGAGGCTTACGCGACTGCTTGGGCTGATGGTCAACGTTCACGGCTCAACCTGCCCCCGTTCGATCGACGCCCTTGATGTGAATTTCCACCGCCGCATCATACAGGTCTCACCTATGGGTCAGGACGGCACACGGTTATAAATTCCGCGCATCGAAAAAAAGGCCGGACGTGCCGGCCTCGTTCTCATGAAGCGAGATTTACTGGTTGTTCTCGCCGCAGGCCACGCCCTGAGGAGTGGCATCGCTCTTGCCTGCCTGCGTCTGGAGAGCTCCCTTGGTGTTGGAGCCGTCCTTGCAGTCCGTCGAGTTGGTCTTGGTCGTGCTGTTGGTCATCGTGCCATCGGTCGACATCGGCTTCATCGTCTTGGTGCCAGTGCTGTCCATGTCGCCATTGGCGCCGCCGCCGGCATCTTCATTGGCGTTCTTATCGGTCGCCATATTGTTGGGAACCGGGTTGGACTGAGCATACGACATTGAAGTTGCCATGCCGAGAGCGAGAAGCGATGCGGCTACGAGTTTCATCTTCACGGGGTTTCCTCCTTCAGGAATTGTTGTCATTGGTGACAAGGGGCAAACTTACGTTCAACCCACATGTTCCTGGCGACGCCATCACTAAAGGTTTACGGAACTGTCGACTCGTCTCGATGTTGTTTGAGCGGCGTAAGCCTTCCCTCTTTCGGCTTCAACGCCATGCGGAACGCGCTCAGCAGGGCGCGTTCCGTTGAGGTTTCGATGAAAGCTCGGCAACGACCATTTGCATATCGAGTTTTATCCGCTACCGTTCATCTAGACAGTTGGTGACACCTGTTTAGAGGTCATTGTCCGCTTCCAAAGCCGCGCTGATGACCTCGCCAAGTTTACAAATACGATGAGTGTCACTGCCATCGTATCGAGCCGCCTCACGTTCCCAAGGCTCCTAAGCCTCATTCGCGTGAGGCGGCTTTTTCCCTTCCGTCAACGAAAAAACCCTCACGGCTGTGCAACCGTAATGGTTCTCTTGCTGCGATTGAGGCACATCGTGTGGATTCTTCACAGGAGAGCACTTCGGAACCGCGTCCACAATATTTAATCACGGAAAAGGCCCGGTAACGTTGCTACCGGGCCTAGCGCCAAAGTGGCGACGTGCGGGTTGTATCAGTTCCCGCGCTGCTCCTGCGATTTCTTCAGCTTTGCTTCAAGCATCGCCATGCGAATTAGGTATTCAATAACCTGCTTCCCTTCGCTACGGGCCAGCTTTGCAAAGACTTCGAGATGATTAACTAACGGGTTTGTCATCTACCCCCAGTGCGCCTCCCAGAACCTTAAGGATGTCTAATATAGCTTGACTGAAGTTTAACGGCCCGAGGTCAACTTTTGCCCGACGTGGCACGGTGCGCGTGACCCCATCTGTCTTTATTGGATCGGGCCTCGATCCAGCGATGAAGGAACCAGAACACTCTTAAAGTATTGTTGCATTCGGTCGTGTGCATGTGGCCGCGCGGCCGAGCCGCCCCTGGTGTGGCGGGCGCGCTCTTCAACGCGTAGGTGGAGCTTGCATGCAACAGTACAGTTGGACCCTGATGAGGCCCGGAGTCGTTCCCAACATCGGGTTGGGAACTCTTGATGAGGTGGAAAGAGCGGTGCATCGTTGTCAGTTACCGGGGATACCTTCTGCAGGCTGGCTAATTGACGAGATGAAAGCCAGACAGGATTTGACCGGTACCGCCAGATATAATTACGCGCTAGGTCAACCCGAAGAATGGCGCTTCGCCTGGATTGCACAGTGAGGCGCTTACCCGCAAGGTATCTCAGTCTCTAACGTTTCCAACCATTCGGGCAGTTGAAGCGAAAGACCCGCGCCCGGTTGGGCTGCGGGTCTCAAGCTGGATGGTCCAGATCGGCAGGCAGGTATCTCAATTCTCCCTACCGATGCCGAGTAGGTTAGATCGATGTGGCTTTTATGGCACTACGTCAGACGTGCCGCCGCCAGCAACGTTTGATAGGGAGAGCCTGATCAGCGACTTTCGTTTTTCACGCCGTCGCGATAAGCCATGAGTATCTGCTTTGCAATCTTTTCTCGATGCATATCCAGAGCGCTTGCTTAACTGCGCAGATGGACGAAACTGCGTTGGCAGACGGCAAGCTCGTCTGGCGACAGCATCGAGTCGTCTTTTTGGAAAAACATGGCGGCAGCTCCACGCGCGGACATTGGCCCAACTTTAGCGCCAGCTTTTTATTTTGGGCCAACCCCTCTACCGCCCATCGACTGTGGGCGATCGAACACTGCAAGCCACTCATCTATAGCGGCTGTTTTAGGCACGACAAATGAGCGGGCATGGCATTGAAAGGGCTAGGGCAGGGATGGCAGGGAGCTTGCGATAGCTTGTGGGAGATCAATGCAATCGTCGAGGGCGGGGCAACATGCCGGCAGCCTTGTCGGCAACGATTTTAAGGCTCTCCCAATCTGGCAGATCCTTCTCGGCAACACGTTCCTGTGTGGCAGTTAAGATCCATGCAGCGGCTTCAACGCTTTCCGCTTCCTTGCACTCGTTGAAGCGCTCAAGACAGGCAGCGATTCTTGGTCTAGCAGATCCGTCAGCCCATGGGATCGAGGCGGCCAGAGAACGAGCCTCCGAGTATGCGTCGGCAATTTGCTGCTTTTCTCGTTCATTGCTTTCAGTGATGACACCTAATGTGAAAATCAGTGTTTTCATCAAGTGGCGGCTTTCATCAAATTGATCAGGCAAGGTGGCCTCCAACGTATCGACGGGGAACCTAGCTCATAACGCGATTAGATTGCAATTTTTGAATGTATTTTTTCCAATATCGACATGACGAGGCGAGCGGCGCCTCCGAGATTGGATGGCGCCGCTCGTGCGCCTACCAGCGGCAGATACGCTTCTTGGAGTAGACCCAACGGTGATGGTGCCGGTAGCGAACTGTCTTTACGCGGCATCGCGGGCCATGACGATAGTAGTGTCGGCCGTGGCGCCAATCCCGACGGTCCTGATGGCGATCCCATGACCGACCATGATGACTGTCTCCGACCGTGACTGTTACGCTGTCCGCGAGACTGGGAGTGGCCGTTGAGAATATTGAGGCCAGGCCGATCAAGCCTGCGATGATAATAGCTTTCATTCGAGTTACTCCAAACAGGTGATAACGCGCTCAAAACGCCGGCCACTGAACGCGGTTCCATGTCTTGGACTTTGGTCTGATGCCTCTGCCAAAGAAAAACCCCGCTTAGAGGCGGGGCAAGGTGCTGTGGGAGTAGGATGTCGGGGAAAGTGACATCGGCAATATAACTCTGACGGCCGCATATGGGTTCCGCGCTAATGTCTCCGCGCGGAAAGGTCGTAGGCTATCGATGGAACTGGATCTGCAGCCGAGGTTCCGTCGATGAGAAATTCGGCGTCCAAAAGCCGATAGTGCTATTTATCTATGGAGTTAATCTTCCAGGAGTCTCTCCCAAAGCCCTCGATCGATATGCCATGGAGGTCATCACATAATGCTGTGAGGAAGGAGTACGCGTGCCGGCGTAAGGCGTGAAGTAATGCACTCCTCGGTTGTTCCCGCCAAAAAATCCTGAGCAAAAAGCAGATTGTTGTTCATCATCCTTGTGGCTTGCGGCGTCTGTAAGGATGTAAAACGCGGTTTCAAGCCGCTCTGCATAAGCAGACATCGGACTCGCTCGCAGATCGGCTCCGGTTTGCGTTGTCAGCATCGAGAAACCGATTTTCTCGGCAAGGTCCCAGACCTTATGGCGTTGGTCATCACACATCTCAGAGCTCCGGTGTCATGAAATCGAAGCGAAGGTTGCAGCAGCTTGTTCCAGATGCTCGGCTAGATCGTTATCGATGGCAAAGTCGCGAGGGATGCGGCAGACCTGCGTTTACAGGCCTGGGATAGTGAAGGGCGTCAACCTTCGCACTGCGCCATCGGGGATCTCTACGCAATGAACTAGATGCTTGTGATGCTTGTCGCGGTCGGAAGACGCTCGGCGCGATCCGACGCCGCCTTCGTTCATGACAACTATGAGTCCAATCAAGCAGTCATCCGATGTTCGGTGGAGTTATAATGATGGTAGAACTTGATGCAGTGAGGCGACGCTCGCCATTCGATGAGACGGACCACACTAACGCGATCTCTTGACCTATTGGATCTTCTCTGCACCCGATGGCGATGTGACCTGGGTTGGCCCGCCCCCACTGCCGCTAGGCGACGGCGATCGGTCTGTTTTTTCCGGCGGACGTGCGCTGCCATCGGCGGCGTTATCCAATGTACCTGCTCCGGATGGCTGTGCGTTGATTGAATCGTTCGATGTAGAGGCCGTCGGTTTGGCATCCGTGTCAATGCTTTCACCCCATATACCGAGGCCTACCCAGGCGATCAGCGCAAGCAAAAGACCACCAATCAGCACGATCAGGACTGGCCTGCCGCGGTTTCCCTGCCTTGCTTGCGTGGCGGTTTCCGTCACATCTCTTTGGTCGCCATCGTTTCTCGTCATCCTGAACATCCTTCGAGCGAGCTGGAATTCCGCGATCACCACATCGGAAAGCGATTTAAGCTAGTTGTTGCCTGAAGGTTCCCGATCTCACACCAATGCCGTGCGGGTTTCCGCTAGACCGGTGGGATTTCCTTCGGCGACATGATAATGCCTGAATATCTAAACCGTGGACATTGCCAGCCAAGCCGTGGAAGGTTTTGATCTATCCGCGTAAATCCGGCACCGTGCGTCATATGCGACGCTCATTGTCTTAAGTTCAAATTTTGAACGGGAAGCGTCAACGATCGCTGATGGACGGCAGGTGTACTTCAACTTGGTGCCGGTCTTCTTCGCTAAGCGTTAATATCTTTTCCTTCCAGAACGCTTCCGCCTCCTGAGTGTCCTTGTCCCAGGAACGGACACTGATGATGTTGTCGTCGATCTTCGCGAGTCTGCGTCCACCTAAGCGGACATATTCCTCCGCAAGTTTCCGTGATGTGCTTGTCACTGACTTTCTCCTTTGCAAGGAAATACATGTGCGCATCAACGGTTCTTGCTCCGAACGATGATTGCATACCCTCCACCTGTCATAGCAAAGATCATGCCTGCATCGATCGGCTGTCCGAGACGCTGGACCGCGCGGTGTCTTACTCGCCGCTTGAACTCATCTTCCGATATTGATCGAAGCCGCGGAATGTTTCGCTGCCCGACCGTCACCGAGAAGAAGTCGAGACTGTCAGCCGGAAGACGATCGGCCCGCAGCTTCACGTTGAGCTTTCAGCCGTTCGGTTTTCTCGCGGCGCGCCTCGATTTCCGCCCCGATGGTCGCCATCGCCAGATCGTTCGTGGTATCGAAGCGATCGCGGCGTTCCTGAACCGTTATGGTGTTCCGGCGTCGGATGTGTTCTGGATCTTGTTTGGACATGCCATCGAGCTAGGCCGCAGTCTGAAAGCGGCAAGCCGCGGGTCGGCAAGCGTCCGATACCGTACAGTTGATTAACGGGTAGTGGATAGCCGTACGATAATTGCCGGTGGACATGTAAGGTTCACGCGAACAGGCCGAAGCGAGTACGACCAGCGGTATAAGTTCGTATGGTAGTTCACCCACTACCCGGTGACACGCTCTCATCGCCATTGTCGGGTAACGAACCTGCCCCAGGCGTCTTGGTTTCATCCTGAAGGTGCGGTTTATCATGGGGTCCGGCTGGCGGATTATCCACCCCATTGACCGGCTTCTTTCCAGTCTCCTCTATTGCCTGCTGGGCCTTCGTGTCCTTATTCATCTCGCAACTCCTTTCATCGGCCAGATCAAACCCCTGGTCGCCTGGATAGTTCCGCGCTTAGCCTGTGCTCGATAGCCACGCATTGCGCTTCGGCGTAATTTCGGATGCCGGGATTCCTAGTAACCGTGAATGCAAACTTTATGATTTTAATCAGCGCCGATCAGCAATCCTGACAGTGAGGGCGCAACATTCTCTGGCGGCGGGAACGCTGTGCAGGAAATGCGACACCGCCGCTGGCCCGTGTTTAGGCCTCCGCCCTTCAATGTCTTTCTTACCCCATCACGATAGAGGTCTGGCGCGCTGGCCCCACCTCATAGGGGCACGCTCGCAGAGTTCCAACGTCTCGGCACCGACGGCTTTGCCAGCTACGTGCGACCGTGCCTCGTCGCTAATCCACTCGATTATAGGACGAGCGCGTTGTCTCTCGGGCAGGTCGGTGTTCGTCTTACGCTAAATCCGTCGGCGCACGATGCCCTCGCGGCCTCGACTGTTGCCATGTTTTGAGCCTTCGTCAGGCCATGATCTGCCGTAATCATATCGTTGTTATTTTCTCCCCAGAGATCCGCGTTCAAATTCCTGCCGTCCGTCTTTCCCGCTGTCATTGACGTGTTGCGGCAAAATCGGGCTCAAGCTTCAGATTTACACAGTTTGTGAGATCAACAGCGCGAAGCTAACCGAAACAAGGCTGTTGAGGTGTGTTCTCCTCCCTCGAAGATGGAATTGCTTCCCCCAGGATTTTTTAGAGACTGCGGCTGCAATTGAACGAAGATTGGCCGATGGCGTTTGAAACGGGCAGCTTTCCCCCTAGCTTGTACCAGCGGGGGTCGACTGAAACCGGCACAAGGGAGATGAGCCTATGCATTTCATTGTCAACGGCGAAAAGATCGATGTCGAGGCAGACATCCGGACATCGCTCCTCGATATGCTCAGAAACAGCCTCGGACGAACAGGCACGAAAAAGGGATGCGACCAGGGGGCCTGCGGCGCATGCACCGTGCTTGTTGATGGCGAGCGCATCAACTCCTGCCTTGCCTTGGCGGTACAGTATCAGGGCCGCACGATCGTTACGGTCGAGGGGTTGGCTCAAGACGGGCATCTCCATCCGCTGCAGCAGGCATTTGTCGATCATGACGGGTTTCAATGCGGCTATTGCACCCCCGGTCAACTCTGTTCCGCCATCGGCATGGCAAGCGAGATCGAGCGGGGCATACCGAGTGCTGTTACAAAGGATCTGACGTCGCCGCGGATCGCTCTCGATCAGACGGAGCTTCGCGAGCGTATGAGCGGCAACCTCTGTCGATGCGGAGCCTATAACGGTATCGTCGAGGCGATTTCCGAGACCCTTTCTGCCGGCAATTACCCGACGATCATGGAGGGGGTTCGCGCATGAACATCTTCATATATGAGCGGCCTGACAATGCTGCGAACGCCATTGCGCTCACCAAGACGAACGGTCGGGCAAAGTACCTGGGCGGCGGCACGAACCTCGTTGACCTCATGCGTGAAACCGTCGAACAGCCTGATGTGCTGATCGACGTGACCGGGCTTGATGACCGGATCGAGATGGGTAGTGATGGAAGTCTTTTCGTCGGTGCGGCAGCCAAGAACTCGGCGCTTGCGGCCAACGACCATGTTCGCAATAGATACCCGCTCCTGGCGCGTTCCGTCCTTGCCGGCGCCAGCGCCCAGATACGCAACATGGCGACAGTCGGCGGCAACATCCTCCAGCGGACGCGCTGTCGGTATTTCTACGACGACGCGGCAAGCTGCAACAAGCGCGTCCCCGGTGCCGGCTGCGATGCGCGCGATGGGTTTAATCGCTATCATGCGATACTTGGCGCTTCGACAGCCTGCGTCGCGGCCCATCCGTCCGACATGTGTATCGCGCTTGTTGCACTGGATGCAATCGTTCATCTCAGCGGGCCTCTTGGTACACGTACGCTGCCTCTCAAGGCGCTGCATCGCCTGCCAGATGATCATCCTGAGGTGGAAACCGAACTGCTTCCCGGCGAATTGATAACAGCCATCGAAGTACCGCCGCTCAGTTTTGGTCAACGTTCGACCTACAGAAAGGTCCGGGATCGGGCGAGTTACGCCTTTGCGCTGGTTTCCGTCGCTGCCGCCCTCGATGTCGATAACGCCGGTGTTGTGCGCGATGTGCGCATTGCTCTTGGGGGTGTTGCTCACAAGCCCTGGCGCGCCGCCATTGCCGAGGCGAGCCTAAAAGGCAATCTGGCAAAATCCGACGCTTTTCGCCGTGCCGCGGAAGCCGAACTCGCCGCAGCGGTCGGGCTCAAGGATAACGCCTTCAAGATCGAGTTGGCGAAACGCCTCATCACCGTCGTGCTTGAAGAATTGATGGGAGAAGTAAAATGAGCGCTGGTCCGGATACAAAACCCCAGAAGCTCGGATACTGGCAACCGGCCGTTACCCGCGATCCGCTCCTCCGAAAACATGGAGCCCTTGGCCAGCCCGTATCGCGTATCGATGGGCCGCTGAAGGTGCAGGGCGCAGCACGCTTTGCTGCCGAGTTTCCCTATGACGATATCTGTTACGCGGCCCTGGCTTTCAGCACGGTGGCCCGCGCACGCATATCGCAGCTCAATGTCGGTGATGCGGAAAAAGCGCCCGGCGTCATCCTGGTCATGACCTATCGCAATGCACCGCGCATGAAAGCGCCGTCATTGATGATGTCGTCACCCACCGCGGCTGGCGCCAGCGACCTTCCGGTAATGCAAACTGACGAGATCCACTGGAACGGCCAGCCGATTGCGTTAGTTCTGGCCGAAACGCAAGAAGCGGCCGATTATGCCGCTTCACTGATCGACGCCGACTATGATCTCTTGCCGGCCGTGACATCATTCGCCGAGGCCAAGGCAAATCCGCGTCAGCTCGAGACCCTCCTTGGCCAGCCGCCCGTTCTTGAGATCGGCGATGCCGAGAGCGCATTGCGAGCCGCCGCAGTCCAGGTCGACAACCTCTACCGGACGCCGCGTCACAATCACAACGCCATCGAGCTTCATGCGGCAACAGTGGCCTGGAGCGGCGATAACCTGCGTGTCCATGACGCGAGCCAGCTTATCGACCTCACGACCGGCCAGCTTGCAGAGATCTTCGGGATCGATCCGGCAAACGTCCATCTCACCTCGCCCTTCGTCGGTGGCGGGTTCGGAGGCAAATGCCTTTGGGATCATCAGATCCTCGCCTGCGCGGCTGCGAAGCTCGCCAGCCGCCCCGTGCGTATAATGCTATCGCGCGAAGGTGTGTTCCGTGTCGTGGGCGGACGCACGGTAACCGAGCAGCGCGTCGCCCTCGGGGCCGACGAAACGGGGAAGCTTAGCGCTCTCATCCACACTGGCATCGTCGCAATGACACCGCACAATTCCTGCCCGGAACAATTCACCTTTCCGGCACGCCACCTTTATGCTGCGGGAAGCTTCCGGCTTGCCCAGGAGGTGGCGGATATGGACATGCTCGCCAATACGTTCATGCGTGCGCCCGGCGAATCCGTTGGAACCTTCGCCCTCGAATGTGCACTGGATGAGCTCGCCGAGAAATTGGGGATCGACCCAATCGAGTTGCGGCGGAGGATTGAGCCGGAAACTGACCCGACGAGCGGGAAACCGTTCTCCTCGCGCCTGTTGGTCGAAGCTTACGAGCGGGGCGCCGAGAGGTTCGGCTGGGGCCAGCGTAACCGGAAACCGGGACAGGTGCGCGATGGCGAGTGGCTAATCGGCTTGGGATGCGCGACTGCGACCTACCCGTATCACCGCTTCCCAGGAGGGGCAGCGCGCATCAAACTGATAGAAGACGGTTCCGTTGCAGTCTCGACAGCCGTTCACGACATGGGCATGGGCACCGCGACCGCTCAGGCTCAACACATATCGGCGCGTCTGGGCGTGCCACTCGACAAGGTGACCTTCGAATACGGAGACAGCCATCTTCCGCGCGGCGTCATCGCCGGAGGCTCAACGCAGACGGCATCGATCGGAGGCGCGATCATTGCCGCCTCCGAAGTGTTCATCGAAGAGCTGCTAAAACTCGCCGGCAACGACTCTCCTCTTGCAGGCCTGTCGTTTGCAGACGTGGAAGCACGCAATTCCGGCCTTGGTCACGTGCAGGATCAGAGCCGCTTCGAAACCTATCAGTCGATCCTGCTCCGGGCGGGACGCACAGAGGTTGTCTGTCAGGCCGAAGCACCGCCGCCTGCCGAAATGGAAGCCTTTTCCATGCATTCATATGGGGCGCAATTCTGTGAGGTCGGTGTCAATCAGATTACCGGCGAGACCAGGGTCCGGCGCTTTCTGGGCTCGTTCGACGCTGGCCATATACTCAATGGCAAGATGGYGACCAGCCAGTTCAAGGGCGGCATCATCATGGGAATAGGGCTTGCGCTGACGGAGGAGACTAATTTTGACGAGCGTACAGGTCGCATTGTCAATGCTTCGCTGGCTGAATACCATGTTCCGGTGCAAATGGACGTTCCTCAGATCGACGTCATTTACCTCGACGAGGCCGACCCTCAAGCGCCAATGGGAGCGCGCGGTATTGGCGAGATAGGAATAACTGGGGTAGGGGCGGCCATCGCCAATGCTGTCTATAACGCGACGGGCAAGAGAATCCGTGACCTGCCGATCACTTTAGACAAGCTCCTATGAACGAATGTTTCCTAGGCGGCGAAGTGCCCATCGCCGATCGAAATGCTTTGGCCCGTCATTGCAGAAGAAGACCTCCGTAAGAAGGCATCTTTTGGAGATCCTGTGCGTTCTTATTGGAACGACAGGAGGATCCTATGGCAGGAACACATACACGGACGAATGCGCGCGTCGTCAAGTCAGAGCTCGATCGCTACGCGCTCGAAATGGAGGAAGCTCGCGCAGAATCTGAAATGTCGGGCACGGAGCGCAGTGCGGAAGCCACAACTGCAGCGGAAAAAGAAATTGCGTGGCTGAAAAGTGAAGCGAGGAACCTTCGCTCACGTTTGGCGATCATCCAAGGCCAGAGCACGGGAAAAAGCAGAAGCGCAAGCGGCCCGATGGCCTCCTATCCCGTGGTGAAAACGATTTCGGTATTTGCGCTCACGATGATCGTGTCCACACTTTTGCAGCACTCACGATCCGGTGGCCGCGGATAGGCAGTCCTGAAAGCCTAGCTGGTTTATCTGCCGCAAGGTGCTGGAGATCGGATTGGCAAAGTTTCAGAAGAGCGGTGAAGCCGCCCCTGAAGGTGATCAAGAGAATAAATCTGGCAGGTGAAGCGGGCATAACGGCCCTTTTCAGGAGGATATGATGGCGACGAATGACACCAATGCTACACCCGAGCAACGACGCCCGCGCGACGTAAAGCCGGTTCCCAAAAAGCCCCACAATGCCGATAGGGAATCACTTGCGCCTGCCACGGTGCAGCCTGCAGGCAGCAAGGACGAGAGCGAACGTCCAATCATTGATCCGGTTACCGGCGTTGCACTATGACCGAGAATGAAGACCTTCATCTCGAGGTGGAAGCTCTCGCCGTGGCCGCGGAAGCCGAGCCTGAAACGACCGTCGATCTTAAGTCGCTTGCTGTTCAGCTCTGGGCAAAATTCGATGAGTTTTCCGTCGAGGAGCTGGAGGACATTTTGCGCCAAGCGTGGCGTATTCGCGGCTTGCCGTTCAACGACAACGCGGGCGGCGATGGCGCCATGCTGCTAAGCTAATCGGTCTTGTCCTGATCCGTACACCTGTACTGTTCGTAACAGTGCGCAACCGCATATGGACGCGGCACGCCGGAGGTTCAATGATCATTTTACACCATCTCAATAACAGCCGCTCCCAACGTGTGATCTGGCTGTTGGAGGAGCTCGGCCTCGAATACGACGTCCGTCACTACAGGCGCAACGCCGACATGAGTGCTCCGGATGAACTGAAGCGCGTTCATCCCCTCGGAAAGTCGCCCGTGATCGAAGATGCCGGCCACGGGGACACACAACCCGTACTGACCGAGACCGCGGCGATCTGTGAATACCTGGTCGCAAAAGCTGACGGCCAGATGGGCCCGCCTTCAGGCCCCACCGGCCTGCTTCGCTACCGCATGTTTCTCCACTATGCCGAGGGTTCTGTCATGCCGGTGCTGTTTGCGCTCCTTGCAGTGTCCCGCGTACCGCTTCTAGGAAAGGTCGCCGCCAAAAGGCTTCGCCCTATGCTCGACGTGCACCTCGACTATATCGAAACTGAGCTCTCGACGCGGCCCTGGTTCGCTGGCGAGAGCATTTCGGCCGCCGACGTCATGATGAGCTTTCCTCTTGAGGCTGCAGCCGTGAATGCCCGCCTGAGCGGTTCCCGGCCTGCAATCACCGAGTGGCTCAAACGAATTCATGCTCGCCCGGCCTATATCCGGGCTCTCGAAAAGGGCGGGCCTTACAGGTTTGCACAGTGAGCGAAGATGTTATCTCGGGAGACGTCGCAAGGTGTACGGGAACAAGGATCGTTAGAGGCGCATTGTCGTTCGACGAGGCTTACGAAAGGCAGATCGTCGAAACTAAGGTCGCCATCGCACACAGGTCTCCGTAACTATCGTGTTTCGAGGAACGGCGGCAAGGAGATTTGCATGATCATGAAGGCCTATGTGAGATTGGACGACATTCGTTCCATCGAGCGCGCAAAGGAACCGCTGGTTCAACTCAATGCGTTTAACGTGGACCGGGGCTTTTCGAAAAAAAGGTTCCACACTTACGATGATACCAACACAGGTGGGGTCTGAAGATCATGGCCAGGCCCGTCGCTTTGGTTACCGGCGCCGCATCGGGAATAGGATTGGCGACGGCGTTGAGGCTGGCGACCGACTTCGATCTCGCACTGGTCGATTCTGATAGTCAGCGCCTTGAAGCGGTCCGCTCGAAATTTTCCAGTGACCGTTGCCTCACTTTCTGTGCGGATATCTCGTCGGACGAAGAGATTGAAGCTGCTCGCGCGGCCCTTTTGGCCAAATTCGGCCGCCTGGATGCCATTGTCGCCAACGCCGGCATTAATGGGGTGTGGGCTCCAATTGACGATCTGATGCCGGACGAGTGGGACAGGACCGTTCGCGTCAACCTGCGCGGCACCTACCTCACGCTGCATGTGTTTGTTCCACTGCTGAAGATGGCGGGAGGAGGTGCGATCGTCATTGTTTCCTCCATTAACGGCGTTCGCACCTTTACCTCACCCGGTGCGATTGCCTACAGCGCGACAAAAGCCGCCCAGGTCGCGATGGCTCAGCAGCTGGCACTCGAGCTCGGCCGTCATTCAATCCGCATCAACGTTCTTTGTCCGGGCGCGGTCGCTACCGAAATATCAGCCTCGACGCATATCAGGCACCGCGAAGATGTGGAGATCCCCGTCGTGTGGCCGGAAGGTAGCGTTCCTCTCACGAAAGGCGAGCCAGGCAAAGCTGCCGATGCAGCTGACGCTATCCATTTTCTGCTGAGCGCCAGCGCGAGGCACATAACCGGCTCGCCGCTATTTATCGACGGAGGTCAGGGACTTCTCCGGTGAAGGCGGCTACGGCGGTTTTAGCCGTTCGGCCTCAGTCGTCCTGCGTTGGCCGTATCGTATCGACCGAAATCTTGCCATCGACCAAGCCACGCTCAAGATCAGTGCGTCCGTGGTCGATCTGGGTCACCGAATAAAGCTTGTCGTCGCGAAATGAGCTCGCATTCGTCGTGGTCACGCCCTCGGCCGGAGCTGAGTCGATCTCCATGAAGTCGAGCTCGCGGCTGGCCGCAACGATACGGGCGTCTCCAGAGCTGCGCGCGGCAACAACAACAGTCCCATGGCCAGGCGAATTGACCCATCTGGGATCGGTCGGCGCCGCGATTGGCTCCAGCCTGTAGAGATTCAGGGTTTCGCCACCAAAGTCGGCACCGGCCGCAGCCGCATCATCAATCTGAGCTTTGCTCTCGACAGACCTTCCGAAGCGGACCTGACTGGTCGCATTGTTGGGATCTTCTCCGCCTGCGCTCGATACATTCGACATTAATGATCTCCATCGTGTTGGTGTGTCAGTCGTAACGACGGGAGGTCCTTACGGTTCCGCGCTGATGCGCGGTTTCACAGGGCGATGGATGATCGGCAGTCTGGAGGGGGAGATTATCATCGCTTGTTCCAGCGATTTGGTGCCCGCAGCAGCCCAAACACCCCGGCCACAGAGGCCGGGGCGCAAAAGCTCAGGCAGTTCTGACATTCTCAGCCTTGGATTTTCCAGTCTTGCGATCCTGGCCAACGTCATAGCTGACCTTGTCGCCGTCGCGCAGTGATCCCTGACCACCGAGCGCGCTGACATGAACGAAGACATCAGGTCCGCCTGCATCGGGGGTGATGAAGCCGAAACCTTTGTCCTGATTGAAGAATTTCACTGTGCCAGTTGCCATGTTTATCCTCGTGAGAATTGCGGCCTCAAATACCGGTGCCGACCTTAAGCAGCTGCCAGCCGGTCTGCAACCTTCCTGTCGCCAATCGGCGGGCAGGGCCTTCAAATTGATCCCAGCGGGAACGCTGTCATAAGGAAGAGGCCTGCTCCCAGCGAGTTCATTTTGTCCGTCACGTGTTTTCTTGCCTGCGGATCTGTCGACCGATGCGGAGGGCTCAGTCTTCATCCACGTTCCTGGGGGCCGTTTGCGAACGCAATGGTTGGACTAGGAACATGTGCAGCCCCTGGAACTGCCGGGCGATCCGCCGCGTTTTCTGGATAGAGGCACGGTGTGCTTCATCAGTTTCGGAGACTGAGATGGATGATGAACTCATATTTTCGCGGCGCGACTGGCTTGCTACTGTCAGCGGCGTCGTCACACATAAAGCCACGGGATCAGGCGTTGAAGGCGCACCCTGTAATATGCTCCTCGGCAATGCTATCCATCATCTCGCTGGCCTCGAAACTTTGACATGCGACGAGCACAAGGCCTCGGTCGATCTGGCAGGCATCGTACTCAATTGCGAGGACTGCCGCCGTCTCGCTGCGAAGTTTGGCGAAGCATTGAGAGTAGCCGAATAGGGAAATCTCCGTTTGTTCGCGTTCAACCATTTTTGGCTCAGCCGGCAGCGATACACGGTGTAGCTACATTGCCCGCGAGGGCGTCGTCACACGCGGCAAGGACGGCATCGTCTCTGGCTCACGAAAGCGCTGGCGCTCAAATGGGGCCGGGACGTCTCCTCGCTGTCCGTAAGGGACCAAAGCGGTCTCGTCATTTCGGTTTGGTGGTAGCCAGGGGCAACCCGTTGAGCGCATGCCGCGATTACCAGCCGCTCAGCTATCAAGCGCTGGGGCACAGCCGACGATCTGGTTAGTCCAATCTTGTTTTTGTGCTCGCCGGCGGCGCCTTTGTCACGGGCGTGACGCTGCCTGTGGACGGCGGATATAGCGTCGGCTAGTGGCTCTCCAGCCAGCCAGGGACAGAATGACACCCACGCAGCCTCGCTTCGACGCGCTGACAATGTTAGATCGTTAGTGATGCGGTCACATGCGAATCCCGGCAGTCCAAATGAATGATATGTTTCTCCTGTTGCTCGCAGGGATGCTGGCAGGCAGCATGAACGCCTTGGCAGGTGGTGGGAACCTTCGTGTCCCTGCCGGCGCTGATCTCCGTCGGCGTGCCGTCTGTCGCGGCCAACGCGACGAGCACATTTTCTCTTTTCCCGGGTGGGATGGCGAGCTCTTGGGTGTATCGCGAGGGGTTCGGCAAAGTCTGCGGCGTGCCGGTTTTGCCGATTGCGATTGCAACCGTCCTTGGCGGATTCTGCGGCAGCATGCTGCTGCTATTGACGCCTTCCCGTGTCTTCGACGCCATACTGCCATGGCTGCTTCTGATTGCTACGGGCATGCTTGTCTTCGGTCGGCACATCAGTGCGGCCTTCCGGAGACGCGCTTCAGCCCGAACCGCGACCATCGTCCCAGTCCAATTCCTTCTCGGCGTCTATGGCGGCTATTTTGGTGGAGCGCTCGGCCTGATGATGCTGGCCACCTGGAGTATTTTCGGCGGAGGCGAGATCAAGGAACTAAACCCGATGCGGATGTTGATGGTGACTGCTGCAAACGCAGTGGCTGTCATTGTTTTCGTGGCCGCCGGGGCGATTGCCTGGTTTCAATGCCTTCCCATGTTGACGGGGGCGCTTCTCGGCGGCTGGGCAGGTGCGCATGTTGGCTTGAAATTGCCAGCTTCCGCGGTCCGTGCCCTCACGATTGCGCTCGCGGTGGCAACAACGGCGCTGTTTTTTGCCCGGGCCTATTTTTCCTAGAAGCTGGCGTATAGCCAAACCTATTTCAAGAAACCGTCGCGTCCGAACTCGTCCCAGCCATCCAATTTAGAGGCGTCGGCGTCAGCCATGGTCCGGACCTTAGCGGGCTTGCTCTTTTTGAGCGATCGGGTCAGCTTCGCCTGATATGCAGCGCGCCGCCGATTTTCGGCTTTGGCAATCGCGTCTTCATCGCGCCATTCGTCCACCACACCCCGGTCGAGAATGTCCTCGACCATCTTCGGATCGAACACGTGGAAGGTGATCCGGCGGGCCCGGCCGTTCAGTCGAACGGTTCGCGTCCCTGCGCTCGGCAGGCGGCCGTCCGCCAGCCAACGATGGCGTTCGCTGGTTGTGATCGTCAAGATGTCCTGGATCTCGCGCGGGATCACCGGCAATCGCTCAATGCCGTCGAGCAGATTGGCGACGATCGCCGATATCGCATGAAACTCGGTCTTGTGGCTGGCAGGCATCGCCAGAGTAATTTCGCCTCCATCAAGGTCGAGCGATTTCTTCGCCGCCGCCGGCACCCTGGCGCGAAGCTCCATGAGAATGCCTTTCGCACGAACCGCCGATCCCAACGTCGCTGCCGGCAAGAGTCGCCATGTCTTTAAGAGTTCGACATCATTCTTCTGTTCTTTCCGCATGGTGATGAAATGGGTTGCCGCGCGCTCTTCGTCAACGAGGCCAGTGTCGCTCAACCTGCCAAAGCCACAATTGTGTCGCGGGGGTCATCGCGAAGGATCGAACTGCCAGGTCAATGCTCCATGCACCGTGGAAAATTACAGGGTCGGCACAGCGCGATCACCTCAGCAACAGCGCGCAGGCGGATCAGGGATTGCATCTGCGCGGGCACCCTGCATCAACGACGGATTCTGTTGAATGACTGGCGCATGATATGGGTGGAGCCACGGACCTTGGGGCAGCCGGGACTGGGTTCGCGAGTGCTTGGCGGCCGGCGCGCGACCCCTGCGGCGGCGGCGGAGCGATTGTCGATCTGCGGAAGCCCATCCCATCGAAGCTGAGTTTCAGGTTCTCACTTTATGACCGACAAAAAAGGAACTGTCGCGATGAGGGTGCCGCCTTCGTCGCGGACCTCAAATGTCTTTCCGTCGATAGGTTCGCCGCTTAAAACAAGCTCGGCAACCATCTCTCTTGCAGCCTTGACGGCCTCATTGCGGGCTTCGCCACCGCTCGGTAAGTCGATGCCTTCCACGTCTTCGATATAGACTGCATCTTCGTGGATATGGAAGTAGTAGCGCATTTGCGTAGAACCAACAGAAACCGCATTCGTTCCAAAGATAACAGCAACTTGTGGCCTTGATACGGTGAAGCCAAGCCGGTGTTCGGCCCTTTTTAACAATATTAGAAGTCGGCGGTTTTCAGGAGACGGTCAGCGATCATGCATTCGAGCGTCCAGTTCTATGCTGACCACGTCCCCTCCGGCGAGCTACAGACTTCGCACCACTTCGTTCGCCCGGTACCGTCTCACGACGATTGGCGGTTTCGCAAAACGTGTGCGGAACCAACTCTTTGATCAAGGTTTTTACAGCGACACGGAAACCTCTTTCCAGATCGGGGCACGATCGAAGCCCCTCACGATCGCCTGTCGAGACTCAGCCCTCGGTTCCTTTCTTTCGAACCGAGGGCATTTTTAAGGGAATCATGAAGTTGCCAAGCCGATAGCTAACTATTGCTCTCCCCTCGCATGCATCCGCATCAACATCCGAGTAGCTCTTTTGAACAGGCTTGCCGCCGGTATCGCGACGACATCTTTTGACGGTGTAACGGCGTTTAGACTTGGCAAGGCCGATCTTTCAAGGCGCGGGCAACCGCAGCCAAAAGGATATCGGGTTCGCACGGTTTCGAAAGTTGTTCCCCCTCGGCGAAGGCCGGTTCGATCTCCGGTAGGGACGCCGCCTCGCCAGAATAGACGATGAACGGCGTGCCTCTCTCAACAAGGATTCTGACAACCTCTGCGCACAGCCCGTCCGACAGCCGTGGATCAATGATTGCTGTGGAGGGAGTGTTGTCGTCCAGCCATTTCTTCGCATCTGCACATGTGGAAAAGGTCACGTATTGGTGGCCATACTCGCCAAGCAGCATTTCAATGTCGAGCGCGATGAAGGCCTGGTCCTCGAGCAGCATTATTGTGGCCATGGTTTTCCCTCTTGGGTAGTCTCAATCGCTACCCGAAAGCCGCCGAGTTGTCACTCGTGCGGCATGTTGCGTGCGATGCCGTACATTTGACGACCGTCTGCAACATTCTGAGAGCCGCGCGCTTTCCAACTGGCCGCCTGTGGTCACTCAAAGCGCCACAGGAACTTTGGAAAGCTCGTCTCCAACGTTGTCTACTGCGGCTGCGATGATGACAGGTTCTATCAGTGCTGAACCATCCGGGCAGGACACCTTTGACAAAAGCGCAAGCCGAGGCTGCAGCCGTCCGCCTGATATTCGACCTATCTCCTACCTGTCCGGCAGCGGTCCGGCGCAGGTCGCAACGCCGGCTGGAAAGTAAAAGGCGCATTATTCGATCCACCTGCTCCGCCCGACCACAAGGTCCGAGTTCGTTGATCCCAAGGAAATCACGCTTTTTGAAAATCATTCGGAACACGATCGGAAAGTGGAAGTTAAGCTTTCGAGATCATGAGGATCTCTCAAGGAGGAAATGATAATGGCATCCACTGGCACCGACACCTCGCATTCCAAGAGCGGGTCCAAATCGAGCTCAGGTAAGAGCGCATCATCAACCACAAAAAACGCAAGCTCGTCTGGCAAACAGGGCGGCTCGCATGAGCAGCATGTGAAAGCCGGCTCCCAGAGCCACAAGAACTCGAAGTGACATTAGACCCATTGTCCGAGAAGATTGACGGGCGCGGAACACTCCGCGCCCGAACTGAATCAGGCGATTGGCGGCGATGCCTTGCCGAGCTTCACTGACGGCTCGCGGCCCCAAACACGCAGCTTGCCGAGTTTCTCAACGAAGGCTTCTATGTCCTTGCTGTCTGACAACGGTATCGTTCCCTCGTCCAGCTGACCGGAAATTCCAGCTTTTTCCAGGAGCGGCATGGCAGATTGGTCGTAGCCGATATACTTGCAGTGCTGGAAGGCATCTGCGACGAAGTCGCGGGCGGCCGCTTCTTTGACAAGGTCGTCGATTGCCTGATGCGACGTTAAAAGCACGACTGCATCGAAAAGCACCGACGGCCCCCCGTCGATCATATGGTTCGCCTCTATGGAGCTTCCGTCGTCGGCCGTGACGCCGCCCACCTTTGGAGCGATCAACTCGATGACGGCTTTTTGGGCTGCGACTGCCTTCGTCAACGCTTTCAGCAGCTTCGCATCGACGCCGTCGGCAATCATAATTCCGAGTTTGCGCCCTTCGAACCGCATCGGTCCGCGTTCGACGATGCTCAGCGCAGGAGAAGCTTCAAGATCCTGCCTTGTCGGCATGGCGGCATCTGCCGGTTTCGGCATCGATTGAAAGCCAAGCTTCTGCGCGACCGTCGTCGCCAGTGTCTCGTCGATGTTCAAAAGGTGCGATACCATCCTCTCACGGATCGCCAACGATTCGACCTTGCTCAATTCGAATGTCAACGCTGACGCAATATGGCGCTGTTCCGCCCCGGTCTGGCTGATGAAGAACTGCCGGGCCTGGCTATAGTGGTCCGCAAAGCTCTCAGGACGTAGCCGCACCTTCTGACCCTGTTCGTCAGCAGGAAAGTGCCGATAGCCGCGGGACGGCGATTCACGGGGGCCTTCCCCATGCGAGTTTGGTTGGTAGTTCGTCCTGCCGACGGGATTGCGCATCGCCATGTGGCCGTCCTGCTGAAAGTTGTGCATGGGACATTTCGGCGCATTAATTGGCAGATGTGTAAAGTTTGGACCGCCCAGACGCTTCAACTGAGTGTCGAGGTAGGAGAAGTTCCGGCCTTGCAGCAGCGGGTCGTTGCTGAAGTCGATGCCCGGTGGCACGTTCTGCGTCATGAACGCGACCTGCTCGGTCTCGGCGAAAAAGTTGTTCGGCATTCGGTCAAGAACCAGCCGCCCGATCGGCCGAACTGGCAGAATTTCCTCAGGAATGATCTTCGTCGGGTCAAGCACATCGAAATCGAAGTTATCCGCAAAGTCCTGATCGAAGAGCTGCACCGCGAGTTCCCATTCTGGGAAATTGCCGGACTGGATTGCATTCCAAAGATCGCGTCGATGGAAGTCCGGGTCGGCGCCGTTGATCTTGACGGCCTCGTTCCACGCAACGGACTGAAGGCCGAGCTTCGGCTTCCAGTGAAACTTGACGAAGGTCGACTTGTCCTCGGCGTTGACGAACCTGAAGGTATGGACGCCGAAACCCTCCATGAAGCGGAGCGACCGTGGGATGGTTCGGTCCGACATGATCCACATGACCATGTTCATACTCTCGGGCGTCAAACTGATGAAATCCCAAAAATTGTCGTGCGCGGTTTGGGCCTGGGGAAAAGCGCGGTCCGGCTCCTGCTTGGCAGCATGGATGAGGTCTGGGAACTTGATCGCATCCTGGATGAAGAAGACCGGGATGTTATTGCCGACCAGGTCCCAATTGCCCTCCTTCGTATACATCTTCACCGCAAAGCCCCGGACGTCGCGCGCGAGATCAGCAGATCCTTTGTTGCCGGCAACTGTTGAAAATCGCACGAAGACGGGCGTCTTTTCGCCAGCACGCTGGAATACATCCGCGCGTGTGACGTCCGCCAAGGATTCGTACGTCTCGAAGAAGCCGTGGGCGCCGTAGCCCCGAGCGTGCACAACACGCTCGGGAATCCGCTCGTGGTCAAAGTGGAAAATCTTCTCGCGGAAATGGAAGTCGTCAACGAGAAGCGGCCCGCGTGGACCGACGCGCAGTGAATTCTGATCGTCGGCGACGGGCGCGCCCTGCGACGTGGTCAAAATGTCCTGGCCATCCTCGGCAAACTGGTGAAGTTCGCCTCCAGTGCCTCGGTGAAGTTGCTGGTCATGGATATTCACGGCTTCGTCAGACGAAGGACGGGATGTGGGTTTCGCTGGGCGTTTGGCCATGTTAGTGTCCCCTTGATCTTAATTCGGATAACTGCGAAAAGGCCGCCCTCCGGGCGGCCTTTTGCTTGACAGGTCGCAATCTTATGCGGCCTTGGTTTTGCCGACCGCGTTGGCCTGCTTTTCGGCTAGCTGTGTCAGCTTCTGGTCGGTGGCTTCTTCCTCGGAAAGCGTGGCCTCCAGGAGTGGAACGGCGTCCGTCAAGCCCAGCTGCTTAGCCCAGGCAATGAGCGTGCCGTAACGCGCGATCTCATAATGCTCGACCGCCTGCGCCGACGAGATAAGTCCGGCGTCGAGAGCAGGAGAGCCCTTGAACTCCTCCATGATCTCCTCACCCTCAGCAAGAATGCCTTGGATCGCTTCGCAGGTCTTGCCGCGGGCCGGCTTGCCGAGAATTTCGAATACTTGCTCGAGCCGCTCGATCTGGCCCTGTGTCTCCTCACGATGCTGCAGAAATCCAGCCTTGCCTTCTTCCGATTGCGCGGCGCGGGCCATCTTCGGCAGAGCCTTCAAGACCTGCTTTTCTGCAAAATAGATATCCTTCAGCGTGTCGAGAAATAGGTCGTCGAGTGTCTTGGTCGTTGCCATGATATTCTCCGTTGTTTTACTCGCTCCCAGCCGATCGAGTTTGCGTCGTGATCCTAGGTGAGAGACGCCAAGCTAACCTCCGCGCAGTTGGTTTGTTCCCCGTCCAATATCGGACAAAGAAAAAGCGGCTTTGAGCAGTCGCCAAATTTGAGAAAGTCTTTTTGCGCAGTGTGTGGCCGTGATCGCCCACTGTAAGAGCTTTCAACATGCGTTCTGGAGGCGAGCTGGCCGTTACACCGAAGACGACGATACGATTCCTTCCAATCAACTGGGCACTTTCATGCCGGGCGAGCTCGCGTCCGAAAACAAATGATCCCGACTGCGGGAAGCAAGGCGCGGTCCAACGCTTCTATCCACAATAAGGGAGACGGTGGTACGGTCTGACTCGGCGGCCCCGTGCGGGGACGGGAACAATTGCGAGTCCATTGGCGGACCTCGGCCTACAGATGGTGTAGTCCCCGATCGACTCGGTAAGGCTGCCCGAGAGAGATTGATGTCGCTTATTGAGGATGCCGGGATCAGATGTGTCGCACGGAACCAATCGCCGTCAGCCGCTCGCGAAGTTTTCCTGGCCTACCGTCGATATCGAGATCTTGCGTTCGGACGTGCGGCATTGCTTCGCTCCTGATGCTAACTGGAGATCGCTGTCGATTTCGAAGGATCTAGGCCGCGGCGGCGATCAATCCAGCGCATGACCGGAGTTACCGTCGCGCCATGCATGACGACCGACAGCAGGATGATGACGAACACCGTCGCCCAGACCGTCTCCACATTTTCGAACTTCGCTTTGCCGGACGCGTAGGCGAGATAATAGATCGAACCAAGGCCGCGGATGCCGAAGACCGAAACGATCAACTTGTCCGCCCATGGCAGCCGGCAGCCGATCAAGCTCACCCATGCAGCGACGGGTCTGACGACGGCGAGCACGAGAACTGCGACCACGACAATTCGCCAGTTGGTATGCGACAGAAGCGAACCCTCAGCGAGGATCGAGCCGAAGCACACCAGCAGCCCCATCATCAGCAATCGCTCGATCTGCTCGCCGAAATCGTGCAGATGCCCGTGATACTTGCTCTTGCGCTCGACGCCGCGAAGGGTCAGGGCGGCGACAAAGACGGCGACGAACCCATAACCATGTACGATCTCCGTCGCGCCATAGGCGATACAGGTGAAGCCCAATGCCGCCAGCCCATCACCCGTGCTTGCAATGCGGCCAGCCTCCGGCATCCTGAAGGTCAGATAACCGAGAGGCCTCCCGACCACCCATCCCATTGCCACACCGGCGGCTAGTTTCCAGGCGACATCAAAGACAAACCAGTGCGGGAGCCACCCGAACCCGCCGCCCGGCTGCTCACTGGCGATGGCGATTGCGGCCATGACGAACGGAAAGCTAAGGCCGTCGTTAAGACCGGCCTCAGATGTTAGCGAGAAGCGGATGGAATCCTCCTCGCCGGTCTGCGGCGGCCCCACCTGTACGTCGGAGGCGAGAACCGGATCGGTCGGGGCGAGGGCGGCACCGAGAAGAATGGAGGAAGCCAAACCCAGACCAAGAACGCTCCAGCCGACAAGAGCGATCGCTCCGATCGAGAGCGGCATCGCGATACCGAGAAGCCGCCACGTCGCCGACCACTGAAGCAGGCCCAGCGGTCGATCGATCTTGAGGCCGGCACCCATCAGAGCGACGATCAGCACGAATTCCGTGAGATGCTCGGCCCACTTTATATTTTCGAGAGGGTTGATCGCGGGAAGTGGCGTAAAGGGCGACCAGGCCAGCAGCATGCCGATGGCGAGGCAGCAGATCGGCAGCGACAACGGCAGCCGGCGCAAGGCCATTGGTAGCCAGACGGTTAAGAGAACGACGGCGCCGAAAATCAGGAGAGTGACGACATAAGCATTCAATCAACGCTTCCCTCTCGTTGAAAAGCTTCCCTCTCGAGCTCCCGTTCACCAGACTCAAATACTGGCCGCTCCATCGCAGTCTCGATTTCCCGAGACCAAGCGTTACCGTGCCCCGACACGATCCGGACGGGAATAGCTTTCGATGCTGGGGTCTTGGACAGTTCGTCATGGTGATCGATCGCGTTGAGCACGTTGCTCTCGGGGTAATATGAGGCGATCGTTCCGTTCGGTCGGGCATGCGCCCGCACTTCGAGGCCGGCCAACTCCCGATGTTTGCCGTCTGAAAAATCGCTCACCAGCGTGACCCGCTGCCCTTCGAAGAGGCCTGCCGACGCTATGTCTGCCTTGCACATGAGGACGACATCGCGGGTGCCCTCGATGCCGCGGAACCGATCAGAGTAACCGTAGATCGTCGTGTTAAACTGGTCGTTTGACCGGAGCGTTACGAGCCGGAAGCGACCTTCGGCGGGCGCGAATGACAGCGCGTTCAATCGATCCGGTTTCGTGAAGACGGCCTTTTTCTCCGGTGTGTTCCAAACTCGTTCGTGGGCGTCGTTTCCACGATAGAAGCCGCCCGCCTGAAACAGGCGGGCATTATAGTCCCTGAAGTCTTCTGGATAGGTCTTCTCGATAAGGTCACGAACGA
Source organism: Rhizobium sp. 01N424 (assembly GCF_056399485.1). Lineage (NCBI taxonomy): Bacteria > Pseudomonadati > Pseudomonadota > Alphaproteobacteria > Hyphomicrobiales > Rhizobiaceae > Rhizobium > Rhizobium sp. 01N424. The sequence goes on along the minus strand of NZ_JBFTRK010000011.1, from coordinate 155,290 downwards.
GGCTGTAGTCCGCTATCCAGTCGTCCCAGCGCAGCCTTGCACTGTGTTCGAGCGTCGCCTTGGCGATGCCGGCGACAATGGCAAGCTCGCTTCGCAGGCATTTTGACGCCGGCGTGCGCTTGCCCGTACTGCCGCTAATATGGGAAAAGCTGTCCTCGGTGGTGACAGATTGGTTTCCCGATACTTGCCTGTCGATTTCGGTACGAGACAGGCAGGGGAGAATATAGGCTGTCTTCGCCGGGAAGAGATGGCTGCGATTGAGCTTCGTGGAAACCATGACCGTCAGTTCCTGAGCGGCCCATACCCGTTCCATCTCCAACTGGTCGGGAACGGCGCGAACGAGGTTTCCCCCAAGGCTGACGAAGGCCTTGACGGTGCCACCCATGAGGCCCTTCACTGCGTCGACGATCGTCATTCCGTCCTTCATCGGGGGATCGAAATCGAACAGCTCCTTCAGCTTGTCCATCGGGATCAGCTTGGTTTTTTCGGCGATGCCGACAGTGCGCTGGCCCTGGACGTTCGAATGGCCGCGCACCGGACAACAGCCGGCGCCTTCACGGCCTATGTTTCCGCGAAGCAGTAGAAGGTTCACGACCATCGCAACGTTCAAGGCGCCCTGCGCATGCTGGGTAAGACCCATCCCGTAGACGCCAATTACGCTTTCAGCGCCGATATAGACGTCGCCGGCATCGCGCAGCGCGACCTCGGTAAGCCCGCTCTCACGTTCGATGTCTGGCCACGGTGTTTCCCGCACCATTTCAACGAACTGATCGAAGCCTGTCGTGTGCTCGTCAATGAATTCGAAGTCGACAATGCGCGGCTTGTGGTCCGCGACCGCGAGGTCATCGGCTTCGACAACATGCTTGCAAATGCCGAGGATGGCGGCGATGTCGCCGCCCGCCTTGACCTGATGATATTGATCGGAGATCTGCGTCTCGTGGCCTGTCAGCATGTCAATCGGGTTCTGCGGGTTGACGAAGGAGATCAGGCCCTGTTCCAGAACCGGATTGAACGTGACGATCCGGGCGCCTCGCCGTTTTGCGTCCTGGAGCGGATGCAGGAAGCGCGGACTGTTTGATCCTGGATTCTGCCCGAAGAAGAAAAACGCATCGGCCTTCTCGAGATCTTCCCAGACGACGGTACCCACAGGAGATCCGATAACCTTGTTCAGGCCGACGGATGTCGTCTCATGGCACATGTTCGAGCTCTGCGGCAGATTGTTGTTGCCATATAAACGGGCGAGCAGCGCGTAGAGATAAGAAGCCTCCAGCCCGGCATGGCCGGACGAGTAGAACACAACACTCTCCTTCTCCAGCCGGTTTAGAATGGTCGCGATGCCTACGAAGGCTTCATCCCATGTCACTTCCACATAGCGGTCGGTGCCGGCATCGTAGCGAAGGGGATGCGTCAAGCGACCCGTCATCTCCAGATCGTGATCTTTCCACTGCCGAAGCTCGCCAACCGTGTGATCGTCCCAGAAATCGGGCGAGCAGCGATGCGACGTCAGCTCCCATAGTGTCGCCTTCGCTCCGTTTTCGCAAAACTCGAAGGGATGATAGTTGACGGGCTTCGGCCAGGCGCAGGAGACGCACATGAAACCGCCCGGCTTGTTCTGGCGCGCGAGCGTCTCAAGCGCCGCAGGCGTCGGCCAGCTTTCCCCATAGATGCTTTCTATACCTTTCAGCGAGCCCCAGCCACCGGACGGACCTTCGGAGTTGGGGTTTGAAATGTTGTCGGCCATGAACCTTATCCTTCGAGCGTCTCAATGAGAAAAGGCGCCGCCTGAAAGCGGCGCCGGCAGACGACGGGATCCCATGATCAAGAGGCAGGTTCGTGGATCGGACACCCGTTGAAACCCGCGCGGAACTTCGCCGAATGCTCGTAGGTCGCCTTGCGGGCCCGGTTGATGTTTCCAAGCGGCTCGTGTGCAGCAAGGCCCGTCCAGACACTGAACCTCATCTCTTCGTCGACCTTCTGCACATTTGTCTCAGACCAGCTGTCCTGCGGCACTGCATGTATGGTCGCTACCGCTACGAATGGGGCTTCGTCCTCGTCCCACTGAACTGTCGGATCCTCGACGGGTTGTTTTTCAAGATCGCGACAGAGCTGGACACAAAACTCCCATTCGCCGTTCAAATGTCGCATCTCTGCTTGTACCGTCTCGCGAATAGCATCCGGCTGACCTTTTGTGTCGATCTCCCTGCCGGTCAATCCGGTCAGGTCCTTCGAGACCGGGCGAATACTGAACTTGGCGATATAGTCGCCATAGCGGAACGGCGTCACGCTATAGTAGGTCTCGCCAAGAGGATCGACGTCGGGCGCCCCGCCCATCGATTGCACTGCCGGGCTCGACAGGCCGATGGCCTGCAAAGTCGCATTCACGCCTTGCAATACGTTGGACAGGACCTCCTTCGTGCCTTCCATGCGGTCCGTCGTCTTGGCGAGTATTTTTAGGCTGCCGAGGAACTTCTTTGCGTTGTTTGCCTGGAAGACCGGCCCGTTGACCATGACGAAGTCCTGGGTCGCTCCCTCGGCATCTGGCAGTCGTGCGCCGGGAACCTCGACGACCTTCAGCGCAAGCCCGCGCGGCAGCGAGATGTCATCCGGGAGAATGTCGCCGGCATTCGTTGAGATGCGCATGTAGGTCTTGTAGGTGCCAGGGTTCGCAAACAGGCCCTGCGCCAGCTCCGGCGGCAGTCCGTCCTTAACCGTCATTTTGCCTTAAAGGATGCCATGAGCCTTCGCATGCACCGAGCGCACGGCATGTCCGTAATCTGCGGCTGTCTTGTTCAGAATGACATCGAACGCTCCGTTTAGTTCAGTGACGGTCTGCTGCTCGTCTTCTTCGAAGCTTTCGACCTCTGGGGTATAAAGGATTGGCGGGTTGAAAGGCATGGGAAACTCCTTGCGGGCGCGCGAGACTGCTAAAGTTCGGGAACGGCGAGATGTTCCACCAATGCCTGTCATCCTTTGAGAAACGTCGTCCGCTCGATAGCGCGCTCTTTCCGAATACGTCCCCTTCGGCAGGTGACGAAAAAGCTGGAGAAGCAGAGCTTTGACGGTCGAGGAAGACGGACGGCGAACGTCTCCCGAACTCCGCGGCGAGCTGGCATGGTCTTCCGGTCTTCAGGATAGATCGCGGGCGTATAAAGGTGGACGGACCCGGTTCATCATGGACCACCCGATCCTTTATCCAGGCTGAAGGGAACAATGGGCTTTCGCCGAGGTTGGGTGACGTCTTTTAATCGGAAAGCAATCAATGACCCCTCGTACTGCCCTCAAGACGGCGCTGCTTTTTGGCACGCTGCTGGCAACCGCCGTCCCCGTATTTGCGCAGGATGCTCCGAAGCCTGCGCCGGAGATGCAGGCCGTGCTCGATAAGCTGGCTGCCCTCGGCTCAAAGCCGTTTTCGACGCTGACCGTGCCGGAAGCTCGTATGCAGGCGAGCCCGGCCGACGCCGCGCACGCCGTCCAGTGGGACAAGCGCGTATCATCCAATCCCGAAGCGCAGGTCACCACCAAGGATATCGCGATACCGTCGAAGCAAGGCGGCTTGGCCGCGCGCGTCTATATTCCAGGCGGGGAAGGGCCGTTTCCGGTGGTGGTTTACTATCACGGGGGCGGCTGGGTCGTCGCCGACGTCAATGTCTATGACGGCGCGCCGCGTGCGCTTTCGCTCGGCGCCCGCGCGATCGTCGTATCGGTCGAATATCGCCATGCACCGGAATACAAGTTTCCGGCAGCCCATCAAGACGCTTGGACCGCTTACAAATGGGTTGTCGAGAACATTCATGAACTGAATGGCAACGCCGACAAGATCGCAGTCGCTGGCGAAAGCGCTGGCGGCAATCTTGCCGCCAACGTTGCGCTGATGGCGAAGGAGATGAAGACCAAGAAGCCGGTCCACCAACTCCTGGTCTATCCGGTGGCGGGCAACGACATGGACACGCCCTCCTACAAGGAAAACGCCAACGCCAAGCCGCTCGGCAAGGCCGACATGGAGTGGTTCGTCAAGAACACCGTCACGTCGATGGACGACGCCAGGGATCCCCGCATCAATCTCAACGGGCGCTCGGACCTTGTCGGCGTCGCGCCGGCGACCGTCATCCTGGCGCAGATCGATCCGCTGCGGTCCGACGGCGAAACCTATGCCGCAAAGCTCAAGGACGCTGGCGTCTCGGTCGACATCAAGACGTTCGATGGCGTCACCCACGAGTTCTTCGGCATGGCCAAGGTGGTGCCGCAGGCAAAGCAGGCCATGGACATGGCCGTTGCCGATCTGACCGCCGCATTTGAAAGGGCCAAGTAAGGAAAGCCGACATGAAAAAGATGATTTCTGCCTCGCTCGTTTCGTTTTCCCTGCTGATCTCCACCGCGAGTTTCGCTGCCATGCCAAAAAGCGCCGACACCGTCGCTGCTCCGATGAACGTCGACAAGGGCTCCTTCGTGAAGGTCGTCACGAGTGCCAATGCCTTCGAGATCGAATCCAGCAAGCTCGCCGAGGAAAAGGCGAGGGATGGGGACGTCAAAGACTTCGCCAAGCAGATGATCGCAGATCATACAAAAGCGGCCGAAGGTCTGAAGAAAGCGGCCAAGCTCGGTGACGAGCCGCCGGTGCTCGCGCCGAAACACCAGGCCATGCTTGACACCCTAAGGGGTGCCTCGGGCGAGGATTTCCAGGCGCTTTACATAGAGATGCAGGCGTCCGCGCACATGGAGGCGGTGACACTGTTCGCGACCTACGCGAAGGGCGGGGACGATGCTGCCGTCAAGCAATTTGCGGCAGAGACGCTGCCTAAGCTCGAGATGCACAAGATGCATGTCATGAAACTCGTGGCCGCTCACTGACGAATCCGGATGTCGAGCGGCAATGCGTCGCCTGAGAGCCTCTCGGAGATACCCATGGACAGAGCTCTCCAATTGACACGCCGGTCAGTTCTCGCGGTGACGACAGCAACCCTTGCCGCCACAGCGTGGCCAACGTTCTCGCAAAGCCCATCGAAAGGACCAGAAGCCATGGAAGACCCGACCACGAAATATCCGAAGCCGCCTTTCCAGCGCCAGTCGCAGCCTTTTCCGGGCCTTGCCGGCAAGATGGACCCAAAACCGGATCACGGCGAGACAAGTTATAAAGGCTCGGGTAGGCTCGCCGGGCGCAAGGCGTTGATCACCGGCGGCGATTCCGGAATGGGCCGGGCGGCTGCGATTGCTTATGCCCGCGAAGGCGCGGATGTTGCCATCAACTATCTTCCTGACGAAGAGTTCGACGCCAAGGAAGTTATCGCGCTCATTGAAAAAGAAGGACGAAAAGGCGTGGCATTGCCCGGCGACCTTCGCGATCAGGCTTTCTGCGAGAAGCTTATCGAGGATGCGGTGAAGGGGCTGGGCGGCCTTGATATCTTCGTCAGCAACGCGGGACGCCAGCAGCAGGCGGGAATGTTGTCGGAGATCACTTCCGATGCCTTCGACGCGACGATCAAGACCAACATCTACGCGATGTTCTGGCTGACGAAGGCCGCGCTCAAACATTTGCAGCCTGGTTCGGCCATCATTATCACGACGTCTGAGCAGGCATACGACCCCTCCGAGGACTTGGTCGACTACGCGATGACCAAGGCTGCCGGCATGAACTTCACAAAGTCGATGGCCAAGCAGCTCGGGCCGAAGGGCATCCGGGTCAACGGCGTAGCGCCGGGACCGATCTGGACACCGCTGCAAGCGGCCGGCGGCGCGACGATGGAAAAACTGGAACAGTTCGGCGGCAAGACGCCGATGGGTCGTCCAGGCCAGCCGGCCGAACTCGCTTCGATTTACGTTCAGCTTGCCGATCCCTCGGCCAGTTACGCAACAGGGCAGGTGTATGGCGCGGCCGGCGGTGGCGGCCAGCCCTAAAACCTAAACGATGATCCTAGAAAAACGCGCCGAGGAGAACGACATGAAGGCTTTGACCTGGCACGGTAGCGGAGACATTCGTTGCGAAGAAGTCGACGATCCGATTATCCAGAACGAGCGCGATGCGATCATCAAGGTGACGAGCTGTGCCATATGCGGTTCCGACCTGCACCTTTACGGCGGTTTCGTTCCGGGCATGCATGCTGGCGATGTCATGGGCCACGAGACGATGGGCGAGGTCGTCGAGGTCGGCCGCGGCAATTCCAAACTTAAGGTCGGCGACCGCGTCGTCGTTCCCTTCACGATTTCCTGCGGCGAGTGCTCGATGTGCCAACGCAGCCTGTTTTCGTTGTGCCAGCGGTCGAATCCGTCCGGCGCTAAACAGGCCGAGCAGATCGGTTATCCGACTGCAGGGCTTTTCGGCTATTCCGACATGTACGGCCGGTTCCCCGGCGGGCAGGCGCAGTATCTGCGCGTGCCCTTTGCCGATGTCGGCCCTATCAAGGTGCCCGACGGTTTAAGTGATGAGCAGGTTCTCTTCCTCTCCGATATCTTCCCGACCGGCTACATGGCGGCGGAAAATTGCGACATTCAACCGGGGCAGACGGTCGCCGTTTTCGGATGCGGTCCCGTCGGCCTCTTTGCAATCAAATCGGCGTTCCTCCTGGGCGCCGAACGCGTCATTGCGGTCGACACCGTGCTCGAGCGTCTGGCGCTGGCGCGTCAGGCGGGTGCCGAAACGCTCGATTACACGGACGACGACCTTCAGCAAAAAATCGTCGAGATGACGGGTGGGCAGGGGCCGGACGCCGTGATCGAGGCAGTCGGGTTGGAAAGCCACGGCGCCGGTGGGATGATGGAGAGCCTGCAGACCAAACTGACGTCAACGGAGCGGCCTTACGCCCTGAGCCAAGCGATCCTCGCGTGCCGTCCAGGCGGCACCGTGTCGCTCCCGGGTGTCTTCGTAGGACCTGCCGTGCCCGCACCGCTCGGCGCACTCGTTGCTAAGGGCCTGACGTTGAAGACTGGCCAGACCCATGTGCAACGCTATCTCGAACCCCTAATGAAGCTGATCATCGACGAAAAAATTGACCCGTCCTTCCTGATTACGCATCGCATCGGTCTCGAAGAGGGGCCGGATGCCTACAAAACCTTTCGTGATAAAGAAGACGGCTGCGTTAAGGTTGTCATTCGGCCCAACGGTTGAACTGCCGGTCTTTAACGCTCTTAGCGCGCTCCTTCCCTGCGCTTCGGAAAGCTGTTCTTGCCCGCTTCGTGGATCATTTCCTCGTTTGCACGGCAACCGCGCTGAGCGAGTTCGAAGGCGAATACGCTGACGAGGAGAATGTACAGGGCATCAGGTTTAACCGTGTTTTGGCTGCGCGAGCCGCCTCACGAGAAATCGGCGTCGTCCTTGCGTTCCTGGTCGCCGTCGCCCTGTTCCAGGTCCGCGCAGAATTCGTAGGGCCTACTCTTCCGTCACCACTACAGGTGAAGCGGAACGGTCAGGAAGGCCTTGGCCGCCCTGGAGAGCGAAAATCTTTTGGCCGGTGTTGCGCTACCGTTAAAGCTTCCTTCTATTTGGATGTCGCCGGTCGCACGGGTCGTACTTCCGCTCTTGCTTCTTGTCTCGACCGCGCTTCCCACCGTCTCGTCGTCGGATTGCAGCTCGTCGGTGTTCAAGCAACTGTTTCACTCCCGGTTGGCCGTCTGCGGGGCGGGGATACGACTGTTGGGATCTGCACGACCAGTCTTCGAATCGGCCTCGGTCAAGACGTCTCCGGCTACGCGGCTGGTGCCCATGTTCACGGGCGGAGCCCGGCGGTCGTCTATGCTGGAGTGAGGAATTGCTTAGTGCTGCGTGTCTTTGTTCAAGGTCCTCGGGGGAAGCTTGTCGGAATTGGGGCTCGATTTCGTGGTCATTGCAGGTCTCCTTCCGAATTCTGAGGGGAGAACTCCGGCGGCCAGACCAAGTTCATCTTTCGGACGAGCGAGCGCGACATGGCGCAGCCGGTGACGGAACCAGCCAGCCTCGCAATGGTTCTATCGGGAGGATAGGAGATTCCGGATGAAGATTGTTTTGATCGCCACTTCGATCGTCGTGCTTACGTTGGCCGTCCTCGCCGCCAACGTGCTGCCATCCCGCCACGAAGCTTCCTATCCGAAGCCGCATGACATCACGCGAGGATAGATGTTCGGAAACCGGTCGCGTTTCAGCATCGACCTATCTTAAAACGTCTACACGGAGACCTGAATGTTCCAGACAACCTCTAACCTCAAGACGCTGCGCGAGGCCCTTTCAGATCATATGGAGCTTTCCGAATATTTCCTGGCAATGCATGCCTTCTACGATGGCGAGGTCGTCTTTGCTAGAGACGTCGTCCAGGTGAACGTCGAGTTCTCTCCGTTCCCGGTTGACTTCGAAAACCTTTGGGACTGGCTGCGGGAGCAGATTAGGGGTTCTCCCGCGCAAGAAACCTTCGCGTATGAGACAACATTCGGTGTCGAGGACGAAGACGATCCCGTCATGGAGAAACTCATCGAAATGACCCAAAGGTCGGCGAACACGATCTGGATGATCGATCTTGCCCACCAGGAGACGCCGGAGGCCGGCCGCCGGTTCGTCATCGTTACTGCGCCCGACAAAAAGCGAGCACAGGAATTTCGCGACGAGTTCCACGGTAGGGACCTCGCGATTTCGTGACGAGAGGAAGCCTCTGCTGTTCGCAGAGGCCCTGGTTCACTTCGGCGTGTCTGATCTTCAGAGCGTGTCGATAAGGCCGCCGTCCACTCGCATCGAAGCCCCAGTCGTGGCTGATGCCAATGGCGAGGACAGATAGGTGACGATATTCGCGATCTCCTCGACGCTGGCCGCGCGCTGAATGAGGGAGCTGCTCCGGTGCTGCTTGACGAAGTCGGCAGCGACCTCCTCAATCGACTTTCCGGTCTTTTCTCGCTCGGCGGCAAGCATTGCTTCGACGCCTTCTGAAAGGGTGGGACCAGGGAGAACCGAGTTTACGGTAACTCCAGTGCCTGCCATTCGTTTGGCAAGCCCGCGCGCGACAGCGATGTCGGCCGTCTTGCTGACGCCGTAGTGGATCATTTCCACCGGAATGTTGAAGCCGGATTCCGATGCGATGAAGATGACGCGGCCCCAGTTTGCTTCTTGCATGCCTGGGAGATAGGCGCGGGACAGCCGGACTGCAGACATCACGTTCACCTGCCAGTGACGGTCCCAGACCTCGTCCGTGGTGTCAAAGAAATCGCTTGGCTGGAAGATGCCGGCATTGTTGATGAGGATGTCGACCAGCGGCACCTTTGCCACGAGTTTTGCGCACCCTTCGGCGGTGGCGAGATCGGCCGCCACCCCCGTCACAATGCCCTTGGCGCCTTCGCTTCTCAGCCGTCCTGCTGCTTTCTCGGTCTTGTCTTCGGACCTGCCGTTGACAACGACGTCCGCGCCGGCTCTGGCGAGCTGACGGGCGATGGCGTAGCCTATGCCCTCCGTGGACCCCGTCACCAGGGCGGTCTTGCCTTTGAGATCGATTTGCATGTTCTGCTCCTGTGAAGTTGGGTGCCGGTTAAAGATTGCTCATGCCGCCGTCGATGACGAGCTCGCTGCCGACGATATAGGAGGCTTCGTCAGATGCGAAGAAGACCACGGTCTTTGCAACCTCCAACACGTCTCCGAAACGACCGACCGGGATCTGCTTCTGCACGCCTTCGGCCATTGTCTTCATTTCCGCTTCCGACATGCCGAGCTTTCCGTAAAGCGGTGTCGCGATAGGGCCGGGGCTGACGGCGTTGACCCGAATGCCGCGGCCCACCAGCTCGCCCGACAGCGTCTTTGCCAGTGTCAGAAGCGCGCCCTTGGTTAGCGAGTAGACGCTCGAGTTCGGCATGCCGATATGGGCGTTGATTGACGTGTTTAACACAACCGAGGCGCCTTTCGAGAAGATCGGCAGAAGCGCCTGGATCAGGAAGTAGGGACCCTTGACGTTCGTTGCGAACGAGTTGTCGAAGTCCGCTTCCGACCAGCTTTCGACCGGACCGAACTGTGCGACGCCCGCGTTGACGAACAGGATGTCGAGATGACCGAAGGCTGTCGTGACCTGATCGACAACCTCCTTTTGACCAGAGACGTCGCCCGCGTCAGACTGGATGACGATGACGTCGCCGCCAAGCTCCCTGCGGGCTTTCTCGACACCGGCGGCGCTGCTGCCGGTCACGGCGACGCGCGCGCCTTCGGCCACGAATTGGCGGGCTGTTTCGAAGCCGATACCACTGGTGCCCCCGGTGATGAGGGCGGTCTTGTTAGCAAGTCTGGACATGACGATTTCCTTTTGCGTTGTTGAAAGACGGCCTCGATGTCGGGGTCGATGACAATGGTTTACTGCAGGACGCACGTTCGGATTAGTCGGCAAAAAGAAATTCTGCTGTTCGGAAGTTTCGAACGATCCGCAGGCGCGGTGGCGCGGCGGCGGTTCGGCGACCCGCATAGAGGGTCGCTTTTAATGTTGGGCTATGCCACGGTTCGAGGCGGCGCACGAGAAGCAGCTCGACGAGCAGATCCAGATAGGAAGCGATGGTTTTGCCATCGACCCCCAGAGCGCAGACGAGTTCGGCTGCATTGAGGAGCCCGGCCTTTGGTGTGCGAGCATGGTCCAGAACAGTCTCAGCGTTTCGGCGGGTATGCGCCGTCCGAGAAGCGGATATCTCGTTCAAGGTAGTGCGAATGAAATCCCGTCTCCAGCGCATGCTCGCACCATCGCTGGAGGCAAGGAGACTATCAAGGAAACCACCCCGCAGCCAAAGCGTATCAAGCGCATCTGCCGGAACTTCCGTTCCGTCGACAGGCTGCATTTCGAGACAAGCGATGCGGCCGGCCAGTGTTTCGCCAGACTGTTTGAGAAGATCGACGGAGGCTGAGCCAAGCAGCATGAACTGGTCGGCGCGCCGTCCCGCCCGGCGGTTGCGGTCGATTAAGCCGCGCAGGATCTGGAACACACCCGGTAGACGATGAACTTCATCTAGGATGGCCAGCTTATCGGCATGATTTTTAAGATAGAGCTCGGGTTCCGACAGTTTGGCCCGGTCTGCCTCCGTCTCAAGGTCGAGATAGATGGAGGGTCGGGTTTTGCCAATATCGATGGCCAACGTTGTCTTGCCGACCTGACGAGGCCCGAGCAGGGCAACAGCAGGACTTTCGTCAAGGGCATTCAGGAGTCTGCTTGCAATTCTACGTTTAATCAACCTTGCATTTATGGATCTCTATTCCAGAATTGTAAGGATAACTGGCGTGTAAGGCTACCGTTCCCGCCGGGTCGCATCGTTGTAACAGCTCGACGCCCGTTGCGCCCATGACCCGGCTGCTTGATAATCGCATCGACCGGCTGCGCAGGGAACGCCCAGATCGGGGGCAATCGATCCCTGCCTTCCTACGGGCCACGTCTTAAGAGCGTTAATCGACCTGGTCGTGCGGGGGCGCTATCCTTTTGGATCACCCACCGCTGGTGGTTGGCGCAACGCCGTAGCGCTGACAAAACGCTCCCAAGAAAGCAACATTGATTCGTAAAGGCGTCGACCCGACCAGCTGATGCCGGCATCCGTGAGAGATATCGATCGGCTCGATTATCGCACGCACCAATGCCCCGAACCCCGCAAAGATCATCCCGCGTTCAGCCCTGGAACTGAGCTGAAAGCAATCGAACTTGCCGCGTGACCAGCTTCACGGCTCGTTGTAGGCCGAGGCTTTGACAACCACCGTCTTTCCGGCAGGGTTATTCTCGAAGATCAAACCGCCCCTCGTTTTGGACTGGCCTGGAACATAGGCAAGCACGGTTTCGACACTCTCGATGATGGCTTTTCCGTCCTGTAGTTCACCTCGCACCGTCACGTCGGCGGCCGTGGCGCTGGCCTTGTTGCTCATTTCGAACAAAACCTGATAGCCGGTGCTGCGTTGTTCCGTCCGGACGACAGCCGCCTCAAGGTCAGGAGAGCTGTCTTTATCCATCAGCGCGTCCTTGCCGATCCAGGTAATCAGCACGATCACGAGGGCTGCCGAGACGAGGCCGGTCAACCATTCAATCCAATGCGGTTCGGCATTTTCGATGTTTGAAGATCTCGATATCTTGGTCATGCCTGCCTCATAAAATCAGCCGCGCAGCAGCCGCGCCAATAGCGCCCGGGAAACTCAAGATCACAGTTGTCATCAACGCCTGTGTCGTAGAAGTGTCGTCGATCCGGTGAAACGTCCACAGACAAAAGCCGCTGATAGCGAGAGCGATGACATAGCCTGGCAGGGTGAAGCGGACAAAGGCGTGCCACCCAGGCGTCCCCTCGGCAAGGTCATGGCTTCCGTGGAACGACAGGGTGTAGACGAAGCCATGCATTATCGCCAGAGACGCCACGATGATAGCCAATGCGTGCCAGGGCGACATTTTGTAGGAGAGGAGGATCATTTCCTCGGTCGGCGCCACGTTAAGCGCGAGGAAAAGGGCGCCGACAGCCATCAAGAACAGTTCGCCTGCATAGCTCGTCTCCCGGCTATCCACCGGGTCATCTCCGTCACCGTGATCATCAATCTCATCGGACTGCCCGCCAAGCTGGCTGCGCCCCAGCATTGCTCCGATGCTCGACGGCACTGCCTGGATGGCAATCATGCCGATGACCTCGTGCGCAGACTGGTCATTCCGGAGGATGCCCATTGCGGACAAGATAAGAGCACTGCAGACGATGCCAAGGCCGTAGGCGATGCTCGCGTCTCGGACCGCTTCGCTCCAGGTAGACGTTGTCTCGAAGCCAATGCGGTCAGACAGAAAGATGAGCAGCGGGATATTGATGACGAGGAGAAGCAGCAGTCTCGTGCGGTCCATGTAGAACCCGAGTTCCCACATCTCCATAGTCATCAACATCGGCAGGGCAAAAAGCAGTGCGCCTGCAAAACCGCGCGCTATTCCAGCGGCGAACTCTAGACTGTCGAATTTCGGCTGGGTTTTGCCCCTGAGCTTTTCTGACGACGGTGCCGCGCTCAAATCATGATCTCGCCGCCCGTGACCGGAATAATGGCGCCGGTCATATAGCTACCCTCAGCCGAGGCCAGCAACACATATGCCCCGGCGAGTTCGGCCGGTTGGCCAGCGCGGCCAATCAGCGTCTTTTTGCCGAAATCCTGAGTCTTATCTGGCGGCATGGTCGAAGGGATAAGTGGGGTCCAGATCGGGCCGGGTGCGACCGCGTTCACGCGTATGCCCTTTTCCGCCAACATTTCGGCAAGGCCCGCGGTGAAGTTCGAAACCGCGCCTTTGGTGGAGGCATAGGCCAGAAGATGGGAGGAGGGTTGGCGCGATTGGATGGACGTGGTGTTGATGATGCTGGCGCCAGGTTTCATGTGAGGCACGGCAGCCTTTGCGAGGAAGAAAGGGGCATATATGTTCGTGCGAAACGTCTCGTCCCATTCCTCCTCGGTGATGTCGCCGATTGCAGCGTAGGTGCGCTGGAAGGCTGCGTTGTTGACAAGAATATCGATGCCTCCGAACTCCCTGACGGTTCGTTCGACGAGAGCAATGCAGTGACTTTCTGAGGTGATGTCGCCGGCAACGGCCAAGGCACGGCTACCAGCTTCTTCGACCCATCTCGCCGTTTCCACGGCATCTTCGTCTTCGCTGAGATATGAGATCAGGACATCGGCGCCTTCACGCGCAAAGGCGATCGCCACGGCACGACCGATGCCGGAATCTGCGCCCGTAATCAGCGCTACCTTTCCCTTGAGCCTGCCGTTGCCTTTGTAGCTCTCCTCGCCGTGATCAGGCGCGGGCTTCATCAATCTTGTCAGCCCAGGCGGCGGTTGCTGCTGCTCAGGTTGCGGCGGTATTGGGCGATTGGTTTCCGGCATGGTTGTGTCCTCTCCTTGAGGTGAGAGAACGGACCGGATAGGGCTTGGTTCCACAATCCAGCGAGAGGTATCAGCGGAGTTTGGGCTCGCGCAGCCATTGTCGACCAACAGCGACATGAGTGCGTTCGACCGGGCCTTCGATGCGACCGTATGTCACGGGTAGGAACTATCACCACTCATGACGCCTTTGAGCTGCTGCGGGCCGAGCGCGGCTCTTAAAGCGGCGACGCCGTTTTCAGCTAGCCTGAGAAAGCCCTTGGAGATGCCTTCTTTCCAGGCTGCGCCGCGATCCCACGCCTCTTGCCAGGCATCTGCAACAACGTCGCCCTGTCGCGTTTCAACGAGTGCCTCAAACAGCAGGGCCGCCTGAGAAAGTTCCTTGTCGGCCTTTGCGCGCCCGAGCGCATCTCCGAGCCTCCGCGAAGCGACGATGAGCTTATGGACAGCAAAACGCTCCGGAGCAGGAACCAGCACATTCACCCCCTCTCGATGCAGGAGAACGGTGCGCACGGGTTCGTAGATGAGGTAGTCGAGAAACCTTAGATTTTCTGCGGAAGCGCCGCCAAGAGCGGGCATCGGCGAGGGCTTGCCCGTGTGTTCGGCTGATCCGCGATTGCCGGTGAGAAATTCCACCCGGTATCCCCTCGCATTCTGGAAGGCGACAACCTTGGCCTTGTCCCCCTGGTGGGGAACCGGGCGAAAGCCGCTATCGATTGACCGGAGGATTTCCAGGACGGGAGGCAGGCTGTCGCCTACCTCCGCCGAAATCGCGAAGTCCTGTGCAAAGTCAGCATCGCCGGTCTGCATGGCCGAGGATGGTAAGCGAACGCCGAGAATGCCTGCATAGGCGCTGAAAGCGACGGACCCTATCAGAACTGCGCGCAGGCGGAATAACCCTGCATTTGCAAGCGCCTGCGTGACGTCTCCGGCAAACGGATCGGGGCCTGGAAGACCAGCGCGGCGCAATGTGCTTACCATTCGCCTCCGGTCACGAATCGAATCCTTTAGTTCCATGTGGGCATTCACTCGGGCGGTGATCGCTTCATCGTGGTGCGGGCCGACATAGCTTCGCTTGTCTTTGCCGCCAGGAGTGGGCAGGTCGAAGTACCAGTAATTGCGATCCTTGACCGGTACGGTCACGAACCGGCCCTCCAAGGGAAAGTCTGCCTGGAATTGGGCATCGAGCGAGCGCTCGACGAGCTCTGCGAACATTGTCCGGTAGCTAATATCGACTTGTTTGATTTTCGACATGGCCGTTCCTGCTTGTAGCCTTCTCAGCACCGAACCGGAGTTATAATTTTCTGACAAAAACATTATAGCGCCGATACGAGAAGTCAACGGGGGGGTTATAATGATTTGGCAGGAACATTATAACTTGCCCGCGTACAGCCTGCGATGGCGTGCACAAGACGCGCGTTGTGACTGTGCGCCTTGTTACATTTGGATATGCCGCGCCCGGATAAGCTCAGGCGGGATTCATGGCCGCGAAGATGCTGTCGAACGTCCCGTCACGCTCGGCCCAGCGGCGGGCTTGATCCCGCTCCAGGAGCAGCTCGCCACGCGGGTGCTGTCCGTTTTCAAGCATGGACATGACCTCGCAGATGTAAGAGGCGAGTGGCATGGCGCGCGGATCGGCTGCTTGAGCAAGGCCGGTCAACTCCGTCTGCACATAGGGCGGGGAAAGTTCGAGAACCTCGATCGGCAACCTCCGCAGCTGATGACGCAACGACGTCAGCCACGAATGCAGGAAGGCCTTGCTGGCGCAGTAGGTGGCAAACTCTGCCCGCGGCAGAAAGGCGAGAGCAGAGCTTGTTGCCATGATGGTGGCATTCGGTTGGGCCTTCAGAACAGGCAGGAAAGCCGCGACAGTGCGTATCACGCCGACAATGTTAGTCTGGATCACGTCCACCGACGATGAGATATCCCATGTGTCAGACGTCATGTCTTCGGTCCGCGAGATTCCGGCATTGGCAATCACCACATTGAGCGTGGGGAAGCGTTCACCGAGAACACGCACTGCGTCTTGCAACGATCGTGGGTCGTTGAGGTCAAGATGTACTGCGGTGATATCAGGTCGGGCGGACACGATATCGGCAATCAAGTCCCTGCGTCTGCCGGCGACAATCACGCAGTTGCCCCGATCGTGAAGAGCCTCCGCCAGTCCACGGCCGATACCGCTGGTGCCACCGGTAATCAGTATCGTATTGTCAGTAATTCTCATAGCTGGACCCTTTCCAAGCATTTGAACGGAAAGGCTGCGGCGTTTCCTCGCGTCCAAAGCCATAGACCGGCGCCCAGCATCCTGGCTGTTCGTCGAAAATGGCTGCGGTGTCTGGAGAGATAGATACCACGCGCCTCGTTGTTCGAGTTCTCCCTGCTGGGACCTTCTCGACAAAGGACGCGTTGGATGACGGTAACGCCTACGGCAGGATCGATTTGATCGGTGCAACACGGGATCTAATGAAGGTCGGCTCATCAGTCAAGCTGATGGCGGCCGGCAGCCAGTGGCCCCGCCGCTATAGGAGGTGTTTATCCGTCAGTTGACCGGCTGAGGGCGCTCCAGTCTTCGATCTCCTTCGCCATTGTGCGCAGCCTTTCCGAAACAAGGCGAAGAGCGTCACTTCCAAGCAAGAGTTGCGGCGGTGGCGTATCGCTTTCGATCAACTGAAGAACGGCGCGCGCGAGCCTGTCAGGATCGCCGGTTTGCTTGCCACTCTTTGCCTGCCGGTTCTCTCGCATCGGATCAAACAGAGCATCATAATCGCCAATCGATCGGGCAGAGCGGACCATCGACCGCCCCGCCCAGTCGGTACGGAATGAACCGGGGCAAAGCGCTGTTACATGCACACCGAATGGTGCCATTTCCGAGCGCATCACTTCCGATATTCCCTGCAAGGCGAATTTGCTGCCGCAATAGTAGGCGATACCGGGCATGGTGATGATGCCGCCCATCGAGGTGACGTTGACGATGAAGCCGCGCCGCCGTTGCCGGAACCTTGGCAAGAAAGCCTTCGCGATTGCGACAGCGCCGAAGACATTGACGTCGAACTGGCGCCGCATTTCCTCAAGCGGGGATTCTTCGAGGTGAAGGCGCGTTCCACGACGCCGCAGATTGCGCGCAGTTTGGAAAAGCGAACCACCTGGGAAAGCTCGAAGGCGGCTGTTCTGATCTTGGTATTCACCGATCAATGTTTGATCTCAGGTGTACGACGCTGGCTTCGCCGCAAGAGGATGTGATTGCGCTCGTCATGTAATCCGTAGCCGTGAAACGGCGGCAACTCGTCAGCAAATGCGTTTCTCTCAACCGGACTTATCTGAAAGGGGAGGACGCCGGCTCCGCTCGTCTTCAAGCGATATGCACAAGGTGAAATTGCTCGATTGACATTTGTCGAAATGTATTTGACACTTGTAAAAATCGCCCCATTGGAGATGGAGCGTGATGCGGTCCATCGTGAGATGGCCCGATCGCGGGAGGAATTTGGGTGGAACATCTTCTTGAAGTCGAAGGGCTGGCAAAGTCCTTCAATGGCGTCGCTGCGCTCCGCGACGGCCGGTTTCAGCTCAAGGCTGGATCCGTGCATGCGCTATGCGGTGGCAATGGCGCCGGAAAGTCCACCTTCCTCAAGATTTTAATGGGTATCCACAAGCGCGACGCCGGGTCTATCCGGCGACGGGGTGTGGACGTGGAATTCTCCGGTCCGGCGGCGGCTTTGGCATCCGGCATTGCGATCATTGAGCAGGAGCTCAGCCCGGTGCCGCACATGACGGTCGCGGAAAACATCTATCTCGGCCGTGAACCGTCAGGACGTTTCGGCGGCATCGACTTCAAGACCATGAACCAGAATGCGCAGCGGCTGCTGGAGCAACTCGAGTTCAACATCCGCCCAACGCAGTTCATGATGAATTTGTCTGTCGCGCAGATGCAGCTGGTCGAAATCGCCAAGGCGTTGAGCCATGACGCGGAAGTCATCTTCATGGATGAGCCGACCTCAGCGATCGGCGAAAAGGAAGCACAGCAACTCTTCAAGACGATCGAACGGTTGAAGGCCGCGGGCAAGGGCGTGGTCTACGTCTCTCACCGTCTGTCGGAGATTTTCCAGATCGCCGACGCCTACACCGTGTTCCGTGACGGTTCGTATATCGGTGCGGGTGACCTTGCCGATATCGATCGCGCGGGACTGATCCGGATGATCGTCGGCCGTGAACTCGGCGAGGAATATATCAAGACCAACACGCCCACCGATGTCACGGGGTTCGAGGTTTTAGGGCTGACGGCGAGCGGCAAGGTCGAGGACGTATCGTTCTCCGTGAAGAAGGGCGAGATCTTCGGCATTTACGGGCTGATGGGATCGGGCCGTTCGGAGATCTTCAACTGCCTCTTCGGTCTCGACCGGATGGATAGGGGCGAGATCAGGCTCGATGGCAAGGCGATCACCGTCAGCAAGCCTGTCGAGGCCATAGAGCAAGGGCTTGCCCTCGTCACCGAGGATCGCAAGCTGACAGGGCTCAATCTCGTCGATAGCGTCAGGGGCAACATCGCGCTTGCCAGCCTGCCGGAGTTCAGCCCGGCTTTCGTCATGCGCCGCGGCCGCGAGCAGGCGGCCAGCCAGCAGATGATCGAGCGTTTCGGCATCAAGACCGCACGCGACACCATGGCGGTCTCGGGACTATCAGGCGGCAACCAGCAGAAGGTCGTGCTGGGCAAGTGGTTCCTGCGCAACCCGAAGGTGCTTCTGCTCGACGAACCGACGCGCGGCGTCGATGTCGGCGCCAAGCGCGAAATCTAC
The DNA here is from genome assembly GCF_056399485.1 of Rhizobium sp. 01N424. Lineage (NCBI taxonomy): Bacteria > Pseudomonadati > Pseudomonadota > Alphaproteobacteria > Hyphomicrobiales > Rhizobiaceae > Rhizobium > Rhizobium sp. 01N424. The sequence goes on along the minus strand of NZ_JBFTRK010000011.1, from coordinate 136,717 downwards.
CGGATCATCTGCGAGTTCGCAGCCACGGGAGGCACGGTGGTGATGATTTCATCGGAGATAGACGAGGTGCTCGGCATGTCCGACCGCATTCTCGTGATGCGCAACGGCCGCTCGGCGGGCGTCTACCCGAGGGTGGAAACCGACGCGCAAGCGCTGGTGCATCTGTCGACGTAACAGGTGCGCCGCGAATTTCTCAATACGGATCGGCATGGGAAGAGGTTAGACACAGTGTCCCTTACAGATAACAAACCAACGACGGGCTGGTTCAACTCGGATCGCCGCAGGCTGCTCATCCAGGAATATGGCATCTTCCTCGCCTTCCTGCTCTTGTCCGTGATCCTGTCGGTGTCGAACGAGTACTTCCTGACGGCCGGCAACATCTCGAACGTGCTGCTGCAGACATCCATCAACGGCGTGCTGGCGATCGGCATGACCTTCGTCATCCTGACGCGTGGTATCGATCTGTCGGTCGGTTCGGTGGTGGCGCTTGCCGGCATCATCAGCGCCAGCTTCGTCACGACGTCGGCAACGGCCGGCATTGCGGGTGCCCCGTACCCTGCCATCGTCGCATTGATTGCCGGTATCGCGGTCGGTCTGGCCTGTGGCGCTGTCGTCGGCTTCATCGTCTCGCGCTTTGCCGTCCCGGCCTTCGTCGCTACGCTCGGCATGTTGTCGGCAGCACGCGGCATGACGCTGATCTATGGTGGCGGCAAGCCTGTCCCGGCGCTGATCCCCGAGTTCCGCTGGATAGGTACCGGAAACATTCTCGGCGTGCCGATGCCGGTGGTGATCCTGGCCGTCGTCTTCATCGTGTCCTGGTGGGTTCTGACTCGCACCCGCTTTGGCCGCTACATCTATGCGGTCGGCGGCAATCCGCATGCGGCGATTACCTCCGGCATCAACGTCACCCGCATCCGTTTCATGGTCTACTGCATCTCGGGCTCGCTCGCCGGTCTCGCCGGAATGATGCTCTCGGCCCGCACGGGATCTGCGCTGCCGCAAGCCGGTATCGCCTACGAGCTCGATGCCATCGCGGCCGTCGTCATTGGCGGCACCAGCCTCTCGGGCGGTGTTGGCCGGGTGACGGGAACGCTGATCGGGGCGCTGATCATCGGCGTCATGAACAACGGTCTCGATCTGCTCGGTATCCAATCCTACTACCAGCAGGTGCTCAAGGGCGCGCTTATCGTCGGCGCCGTCATGCTGGATCAGAAGCGAAATCAAGGTCTCTGACCTCATCATTCGGATCGCATCCGCGGTCCGTCGACCAACCGCGCGTCATAACGGCGACCGGATATCTCTATGGAGGAGAAAAACATGAAGAAACTGATGCTCGCCCTCGTCGCCAGCGCTGCGATCCTTGCCGCGCCGGCGATGGCGCAGGACAAGAAGCTGAAGATCGGTGCAACGACCTACGGCCTCAATGCCGAATTCATGCAGATCTGGTCGGCCGCGCTGAAGCAGCATCCGGCGGTCAAGAGCGGCCAGGTGGAGCTGACAGTATTCGACGGCCGCTATGATGCGCTGGTCCAGCAGGAACAGTTCAACACCATGATCACTCAGAAGTTCGACGCGATCATCTTTGTGCCGATGGACGTCGAGGCGGGTGCCGCAGCTGTTCAGGCCGCCCATGATGCCGGCATCCCGGTCGTCGGGTCCAACGCCCGCGTCAACTCCGATCTCCTGACCTCCTACGTCGGATCGAACGACGTCGAGGCCGGTGAACTGGAAGCCAAGGCCGTTCTCGACAAGATGGGTTGCAAGGGTAACCTCGTCATCCTCGAGGGCCCGATCGGCCAGTCCGGTCAGATCCAGCGCCTCGAAGGCAACGAGAAGGCGCTGAAGGCGTGCCCTGACGTCAAGGTTCTCGAAAAGCAGACAGCCAATTGGTCGCGTGCGGAAGCCCAGACCCTGATGGAGAACTGGCTGACATCGCATCCCGGCCAGATCAACGGCGTCATCGGCCAGAACGACGAAATGGCGCTCGGCGCTATTGAAGCGATCAAGGCCGCCAACCTGAAGGTCGAAGACTTCGCGATCGCTGGCGTCGATGGCGTTACCGATGCGATCAATGCCGTCAAGCGTGGCGAGATGGCATCGATCCTGCAGGACGCCAACGCACAGGCACAGGGTGCTCTCGACGTGGCCATCAAGGCTGCGAACAAGGACGCCAAGCCGGAATCGGCGATCTGGACCCAGTATCCTGACATGAAGTGGGAAGAGGGCGCATCCAAGGACTACCTCGTCCCGTGGACGCCGGTCACCAAGGAAAATGCCGACAAACTGCTCGAATCCCGCAAGTAAAAAATGCACCGCCGGGGCGGCGTCGCGCCGCCCCGGCATCCACATCGCAAAGGCTTGAAGAGATGACAGACACTTCTCCCCAGATTGACCTCAATTTCCCCCTGACCGGCAAGATCGCTGTCGTCACGGGTGCCGCGTCCGGGATCGGCTCGGCGATATCCGATGCATTGACTGCAAAGGGCGCCACGGTCGCTGTCCTGGATATCAATGCCGATATCGCAAGCGCCAAGGCGGCTTCGCTTGGTCATGGGGCTAAATTCTTCGTCTGTGACGTCTCGCAGCCTGATTCCGTCAATCGCGCCATATCCGACGTGGTCGCCGCTTTCGGCCAGATAGACATTGCCGTCAACAGCGCCGGCGTCGTGTTCCTGGCGCCTGCTGAAGACCTGTCGCTCGACTATTGGGACAAGACGATCAACATCAATCTCAAGGGCAGCTTTCTTGTCACGCAGGCTGCCGGCCGCGCCATGATCGCCGCCGGTAAAGGCGGCAAGATCATCAATCTTGCGTCGCAGGCTGGCACCGTGGCCATTGAAGAGCACGTGGCTTATTGCGCCTCGAAATTCGGCGTCATCGGTATGTCGAAGACCTTTGCCGCCGAATGGGGCAAGTACGGCATAACCGTCAACACTATCTCGCCAACTGTGGTCCTGACCGAACTCGGCAAGAAGGCCTGGGCGGGCGAAAAGGGGGAGGCCGCCAAGAAGCGGATCCCCACCGGCCGCTTCGCTTATCCCGAGGAAATCGCTGCCGCTGCCGTCTTTCTGGTTTCGGACGGCGCGAACATGATCAACGGCGCCGATCTTCTGATCGACGGCGGCTACACCATTCTCTGAGCCGGAGCGCCAGGACATTTTTAAGGAGATCCCATGCAGCGGTTCGTCAACAATCCCGATCTCGTCGTCGAGGATACAGTCAAGGGCTTCATCAAGGCCCACTCCGATATCGTGCGGCTTGCCGAAAACCCGCGTGTTGTCGTCGCCAAGAACGCGCCTGTGAAAGGCAAGGTTGGCGTGATCACGGGTGGCGGTTCTGGCCACGAGCCCGGTTTCATGGGCTACACTGGCAAGAACATGCTGGACGCCGTCGCCGTGGGCGAGCTGTTCTCGTCGCCGACCGCCAAGAGCTTCCACGATGCAATTCGCGAAGCCAATGGCGGCGCGGGCGTCGTCTGCCTCTATGGAAACTATGCTGGCGACAATATGAACGTGAAGATGGCGACCAAACTTGCCGCCAAGGACGGCATCGAGGTCGCGACCGTCGTTGCCAATGACGACGTCTGCTCGGCACCGCTGTCGGAACGCGAAAAGCGCCGGGGCGTTGCGGGCGAGATCTTCATGTGGAAGATCGGCAGTGCCAAGGCGACCAAGGGCGGCAGTCTCGAAGAGGTTCGCGCCGCGGCGCAGAAGGCGATCGACAATTGCCGCTCGATCGGCGTCGGTCTCGGTCCTTGCACCCTGCCGGCCGTCGGTCATCCGAATTTCCAGATCGAGCCGGGTACGATGGAAGTCGGCATCGGCCACCACGGCGAGCCTGGCGTGCGCGTCGAGCCGCTCAAGACTGCGGTCGAGGTGGCCAAGGACATGTGCAAGATCGTGCTCGACGATCACAATCTTCCGGAAGGCACCGAGGTTGCTGTTCTTGTCTCTGGCCTGGGCGCCACGCCGCTCAATGAACTCTACATTCTCAACGACACGATCGAGAGCGAGATCAGCGGCCGAGGTCTCGTTGTCTACAAAACCTATGTCGGCAATTACTTCACGTCGCTTGAGATGGTCGGCGCGACGCTGACGGTCTTTGCTCTCGATGAAGAGACGAAGCCGCTGCTCGACCTCGAAACGTCCTGCACAATCTTGCTCTAGGGAACGCTGACATGCAAAGTTTCAAGAATGCCTCGGCGGGCGCCATCGTTCTTTCGGTGGCCGACCGTATCGTTGAAAACCGGGCCTATCTCAGCGAGATCGATGGCAAGATTGGCGACGGCGACCATGGGGTTAACATGGCCAAGGGGTTCGGCATGGCGGCGGAGCGTCTGAAAGGCCAGGACTCATCGCTCAGCGGCGCGTTCGAGACGCTGGGCACGTTGCTGATGACCGAGATCGGCGGCTCAATGGGCCCGCTCTATGGCGTCATGTTCACCGAATTCGGTGAGACAATCGAGGGCAGGAATGCCGTCGATGCCAAGCTGTTCAGCCAGATGTTGCATGCTGGCCTGGATGGCATTCAGTCGATCGGCTCGGCCAAAGTCGGGGACAAGACGCTGATTGATGCCTTTGTCCCGGCGGTCAATGCTTTCGACGAGGCGACAGCATCCGGAAAGTCTTTTGCCGATGCGCTCGCGGCTTTGGCGGGAGCAGCCGAAAAGGGGCGCGATTCGACGATCGATCTGGTCGCCAAGATCGGCCGCGCCAGCCGCCTGGGCGAACGCTCTCGCGGTGTTCTGGATGCGGGCGCGACCTCCTGTGCCCTCATTCTCAGTGAAATTTCAATCGGTGTTGCTAGCCGGCTCGAGGGCGGCTGATCAGACGGTTTGTCTCCCAAGACAGCGCGGCCTCGCCCCTTGGCGGCGGGCCGCGCGCCGCGCGGTTGCAATGCGTTGGTATTGGCGGCATCTTCCCGGCAGATCTAAGCGGGAGTTCATTCCAGAGTGGCAGCGGTTAAGACCCAGCAGGCGCGAAAAGCAGGCGCAGGCAAGAACGACTTCGCACAGGCGCCGGACGCCATGCCGTTGCGCTACGGCGACGACCCCTATGTCTGGGCATGCTGGCTCTACTACGAAGACGGATTAACTCAAGGCGATATCGCCGAGGTGATGGGCATATCCCGCGCAACGGTGAACAGCTATCTCGCCGACGCACGTGATCGCGGCATCGTCAACATTGCTATCGAACCGGCACGGCTTGCATCGCTCACCGTTGCGCAAGCGCTCAAGCGGCATTTTGGCCTTGCCGACTGCCTCGTCGTTCCGAGCGAGGACACCGCCAGGCCGCTGATTGACAGGATCGGCGTTGCCGGCGGCCAAGCGCTGCATCGATTGATCAAATCGGGCGATACCGTCGCAGTGTCGTGGGGCCGCACGGTGCTGGCGATCAGCGAACGCGCCGAGGTTCCAGGATTGCAGGATGTCACCGTTGTGCAGGCAACGGGCGGCACGCGGGCAAGCTTCGCCTATACGCCTGAACTCTGCGCCGCGGCCCTGGCCAACGCCGTCAACGGCAAGCTGATCAACATCTCCGCACCCGCCATCGTCTCGGCGAACGCCGTGCGTGAGTCGTTTATGCTAGAGCCGTTGATCGAGAGCCAATTCGGTGCTCTTGCTGGTGCCAACAAGGCGCTCTTTGGCATTTCGTCGCTGCGCCCCAATTCCACCATTCATACCAGCGGCTTCTTCGAATCTGTTCCACTGCAGGATTATCTAGCCAAGGGCGCCGTCGGCGTGCTGGCCGGACGTTTCATCGATGGGCAGGGCCGCGCGATCGCAGGGCCGCTCGACGACAGAACGATCGGCATTTCCCTTGAGATGCTGAAGAATATCGATCTGCGCATTGCCGCCGCCGGCGGCTTCGACAAGGTGCCGTCCATCCTTGCGGCGTTGCGCGGCGGCTATGTCAACGTGCTGATCACCGACGCTGCGACCGGCCGCGGCATTCTCAACGCCGATGGCGTGACCGATATCGATCAGCGATCGCCGCAGCGCCTGCGGCCGGACAGCCAGACGCCGCTACCGCCCGCGGCACGAACGCGCGTGAAAAAATTCCTCAACGATCCGGACAACGTTGTCGAAGAGATGCTGGATGGCGTGGTGCGCGCCCATCGCAAGTATCTTTCGCCGATCGAAAAATCACACCGCGCGCTGGTTGCGCGAGACGGACCAAGACCGGGCAAAGTAGGGCTGGTCATCGGTGGTGGATCCGGACATGAGCCGGGATTCCTGGGTTATATCGGCAAAGGTTTGGCGGATGCCGTCGCGATCGGCAACATCTTCTCGTCACCGCCTCCCATACCCATCCTGCAGTGCGCGAAAGCCGCATCCGGCGGCGCCGGCGTTCTCTTCGTTTATGGCAACTACGCCGGCGACGTGATGAATTTCGAAATGGCGGCGGAGATGGCAGAGGCTGCGGGAATTCCCGTGCGAACGGTTCTTACCACCGACGACATCACCTCTTCGCCGATCGAAGACCGGGATGGGCGGCGCGGCGTGGCGGGCAATTTTTTCACCTTCAAGATAGCTGGTGCGGCCTGCGATCGCGGTCTGCCGCTCAATGCCTGCGAAGCCGTGACCCGCAAGGCGAATTTACAGACCTACACGGTCGGCGTGGCGCTTGAGCCATGCTCCATGCCGCAGACGCAACGGCCCAATTTCGAGATCGGCGCCGAAGATATCGAGTTCGGCATGGGCATCCATGGTGAACCGGGCGTCATTCGCGAAAAGATGATCAGCGCCGATGAGATCGTCGACAGGGTGATGGATCGGATATTCCTGGAGATGAGGGCGGCCAAAGGCAGCCGCGTCGCCGTGCTAATCAACTCGTTCGGCGGGACGCCGATGATGGAGCTCTATATCCTGTTCAGACGTGTCGAGCAGCGGTTGAGTGCCAAGGGCATTGCTATCGAAGCCAATTGGGTCGGGCACTACTGTACGTCGCTCGACATGGTCGGGGCGTCCATCTCGATCATGGAGCTGGATCAGGAACTGACGGAACTCTTGCACCATCCCTGCGACACCGCGGTGCTGAAGATAATGTAAGATCGGCATGCACCGGCCTCATCATCGGGCGTCTTGTGCACATGGGAGGGGAAGCAATGGCAGAGAATGATGCGCGCAAGCTCAACCGGATGTTCAATCGGATATCCAGCTTGATCGCGGCAGAAAAAGACTACCTGACCGAGCTTGACGGCGCGGTTGGTGATGCCGACCATGGGATAACGATGTCTCTTGGCTTTGGCGCCGTCGCTGGTGAATTGGCACGGTCCGATCTCGACGAGATGCCGCCGTCGGTTGTGATGACAACCGCAGCTTCGGTGTTTCTCAACGCCGTCGGCGCCTCTACAGGTCCTCTTTATGCGACAGCGTTTTTACGTGTCGCAAAGGCACTGGAAGGCCGGCAGTCTCTGGACGCTGCGGGCCAAGTCGCCATGTTGGAGGCGATAACGCTTGGCATACAGGAACGCGGGAAGGGCCAGCGTGGCGACAAGACGATGCTTGACGCCTGGATTCCGGCCGCCGAGGCGGCTCGTGCAGCACTCGTGCGCAAAAGCGGGGTAAGGGAACTGTGGCGTGACGTGGTGGTGGCAGGCGAGGGTGGGGCGGAGGCCACACGTTCAATGGTGGCGGTGCGCGGACGAGCGGCGCGGCTTGGCGAGCGATCCCTCGGCCATGTCGACCCGGGCGCGGCTTCTGCGGTTCTGGTTTTGAAAGCGATGATGGAAGTATTCGCGGATTGAGTTGATCAGACCGGCATTTGTCGCGTGACATCCGATAGCAATGCTCCATCCGATTGCACCGGGAACACAGCTTCAGCGGCTGGAGGCAAGACGGGCTTGCGCGAGAACATACGCCAAATGACCGATTGCAGAGGAAAGAGGGCCAGAGCAAGATTGTCGTCGGTTCGGACGCACCAGCACGATGTCAGGGCAGCGGCTTAATCAGCCGAAGCCTGTTGCCAGGTGCAAACTCGACGATACGGTCCTGCTCCAGGGCTTCGAGCACCGCCGTGATCTCATCCTGCGTAAACCCCGCTGCATTCAAGGGAACCCCGAGTTCGAAAAGGTTGATCGTCACATCCGGATTTCCTTTCATCGCACGGAGCCGTTCGGTTATTGCGGCTTCGGTATCTTCAAATCGGCCCATCTCAACTCTCTGCCCGCTTCATCTTCGGCGGGAACGTAGAGGAAACTGCAGCAATTGTCGCGCTATGGCTTCGCATTGCTTCGAGAGCGATGAGGCTTCAGGTGCGATCCAGCGGCCAGATCGGCCGCTTTACATGGACGTAGGGCCGCAACTCCGCGCGCGGCGTGGCCAGAGCGCCACTGTCGCAGACGACGACCTGGCCGGCGAGTGGCTCGAAGGGCGGCGCGGAAATGCTGCATCGACTTCAACACCAGGAATTTCAGCGATGCAGGGTCGCGCCGCGGGACAGCCATGGGACCAATGCACGCGAGTTCGCGTGCCACCTGCCGTTAACAGCACGTTTGACGATTCCGATCTCCTTTCGCTACGCGGGGGTCTGCAGGAGGCATTTTCGTGCGGTCTGGAGATCGTTGCCTTCGATCCCAACCGGAACGATTATCTGCTGCTGCCGATCTTGCGTGGCCCTGCCGAGAAATAAACCGTGCCGGCGGGGCATGGCGGTGGGAAAGTTACGCTGATAAACTTCTGCCCCGGGATTAGCCAAGATACGAATCAAGGCCGGGTCCTGGCAACGCCGCTAACGCGGCGCCCGCCACAGGCGCTCAATATTTCTTCTTGCGAACGATCTTGTTGCCGCGTGGTCCGCTCACGACAGGTGTTCGCTCACGGTTTTCCACAAGCAGGCTGCGCCAGCGTTCCAAGCGATCGGTGGACAGGGCGCCACTTGCAACAGCTGCCTGGACGGCGCATCCGGGTTCATGGGCATGGGTGCAGTCGCGAAAGCGGCAAAGCGGCGCCAGCTCGGTGATTTCAGCAAAGAGTGTATCTATGCCGTCGGCAACATCGCTCACGTAAAGTGTTCTTATTCCTGGCGTATCAATGACCCAGCCGCCGCCTGAAATTGCGTGCAGGGATCGAGCCGTGGTCGTGTGCCGGCCCTGTGAATCATATTCCCGGATCGCGCCCGTCTTTTGCTTTGCGTCAGATCCCGACGCCGTCATTGTGTTCACAAGCGTCGATTTTCCGACACCGGAGGATCCCACCAGCGCGACCGTCTGACCTGCGCCGCACCAAGGTCTCAACTGCGACACGGCATCGGCAGAGCGCCCGTTTAGGGCGACGACAGGCACATCCCGTTGTAGCGCCCCGGCTTCCGTCATGAACCGGCCGGCATCTTCGGTGACGTCGGCCTTTGTCAGCACAATCACCGGGCTACTGCCGGCCTGGATCGCCATGATCAGGTAGCGTTCCAGCCGGGCAAGATTGAAATCCGCATTGCATGAGGTGACGATGAACAGCGTGTCGATGTTGGCGGCAACAAGTTGCTGGCCACGTCCACCTTCCGGGCGTCGTTGAAAGACACTCTTCCGATCGAGACGGCGGACAAACATACCGGTTAGGGGATCGGCAAGAATCCAGTCGCCCACCGCATATTCAGCAGTGTTGGCGTGGGCCGGAAGTTCAATTCCGACCGGTCCAGTGACATCGATTGCCTCAAGGCGTGCCCGGTGAACTGAAGCGATCCGTCTGGGGATCAAGTCCACCTCGCTGGGCTGGACCTGTTTCGCGAAGAATTCAGACCACCCAAGCAGTTCGAGCGGTGAAGAAATGGGTAAGCGGGTCAATCCTGCACCGCATCCGGATAAGTTGTCATAACGGGTCTCAATGCTGTTTTGCGGGTTGGCGCCTAACGGCGTGGCTGTTCCCGCTTTGGCAGAGAGGTTGCATAGGCCGCAGCCTCGCCGGGATAGGGGAAATCTTCCCCGAGTTGACGGTCACCGTCATAGACCTTGAAGGCAGGCCCATCAAATTCAACGATCTTATAGCCGTTCACATATTCAAACTTCGGTGTTTTCCAACCCAAAAAGTTCTCCAGTACCGGTCCACGTTTCGCAGTTTCGAGAATGATGCTCAACGGCTCATGTGCAGTCGGCTGTCATCTACCACTTATTAGCACAAAATGCGATCAATCAACGCGGCAATAAAGATGCGCATTTCCCGCCGGCGCGCAGGAAGACATCGCGAACATGCGGGCTTCAGCTGAAGGCCTCGGCAAGATAACGCGCCCAGCGCAACTGACCATCGGCGGATCCGATCAGGTCTTGGCGGATCTCGACCAGCACGGCATCCAGCCCTCGGTCTTCGCCATGGACAGGGATGGCGTAGTCGCTGATCCGTTCGATGACATAGGGCACGTTCGCGCCGATATTCAACTTGGTGTTCTCCGTCAGACGCTCGATCATCTGCCTGCCCAATCCGAACGACTTGTTGAACAGGATGCCTGCATGCCAGGGGCGCTGCTCTCCCAGGAACACCGGTGTGAACGAATGGATCGCAATGATTTTGGTTGGCCGTCCTTGCTGCTGACGCAGGTCGAGATGCTGCGAGATTGCAGCCTGGAACGGCGTGAATATTCTGTCTGTTCTGAGTTGCCTGTCTTCGGCCCCAAGCTGGACATTGCCGGGGATATCTGTTGCTTCGGACCGTTCGGGAATGCTCGTCGGACTTCCGGGTGGCCTGTTGAGATCGATGAGAAGCCGCGAGTATTTGCCGAGGAAACACGGGGCGTCGAGATGTTGCGAGAGCGCGCGGCTGACAGCGTCCGCTCCGATATCCCAGGCGATATGGCGAACCAGGTCTTCGGGCGATAACCCGAGGCCGCCAAACGTCTCTGGAATGTAATTCGAGGCGTGCTCGCAGATCAGCACGATCTCCGACCGGCCTTCCGCGTTGAGCAGCTCGACGGGATCTGGCCATGCGTGAAAATCTGATGTCCGGCTGCTCAATATACCGCCCTGTAGCTGGCGCAGGTTGCCTCCTCGTCGAGGCCTTCAAGCGACTTGATTTCGAACGCCTTCATTCCGGTGAAGGTGTCCAGGAATACCTTCGGGAACCATGATGCGACGACCGGATCGCCTTGCAGTGCATTGAGGGCGTCCTCAAGCGTTTCCGGGAGCCGTCGAAGACCCAGCTCTGCGCGGTCTGCTTCCGTCAGTTCGTCGGGGTCGCCGGAGTGAACGGGCGGACAGGGCAGCCGCGCCTTCAGGCCTTCCAGACCGGCGCGAACAATGGCCGCCAGCGCCAGATAGGGATTTGCCGTCGCGTCGGCAGCACGATATTCGACGTTGAAGCTTTTCGCCGGATCGTTGCCGCCGATCGTCACCGTCGGGCATATCCTGAGGGTCGCTTCCCGGTCCTTGTCGCCGAGCCAAGTGTAGGAAGAGCTCCAGTTGTGCGGCTTCAGACGATAGTAGGAGGAGACGCTCGACGCCGTTAATGCGGTGATCGCTGGAAGATGCTTGAGGATGCCGGCGCAGAAGGTGCCAGCCGCTTCCGACAGTCCCGATGGCCCTGAAGCGTCATAGGAGGCCGGTTGTCCGTCGGCCCCGACGAGACTGAAATGAATATGGACACCGTTTCCGACCGATGACGGCGATGTCTTCGGGGCAAATGACGCCTTCCAGCCGCGGTTACGGGCGATTTCGCGGATGATCTCTCGCAGAGCGACGGCACGGTCGGCGGCTGCAAGTCCGTTTGAAGGTGCATTCGTCACCTCGAACTGGTCTTCCCCATATTCCGAGATGATGACTTCAGGTTTGAGACCGGCTTCGTCGAGCGCCTCCATCACCTGCGAGGCGAAGCCATCCACGCGCCGCAAGCCGGCAAAGGACATCACATGTTCGCGTGGCAGGCCGGCGTCCAGCAGTTTGAACTCGTGTTCGAAAGCGGCAACGATCGTCAGTCCGGTCTGTGCCTTCAGGTCATCGAGAGCATTGGCCAGGATGGTTCTGGTGCAGCATGCCCAGGGCTGGCCGTCCAGTTCCACAAGGTTGCCCGGCACCATATCGAATGGCGTGTCCGCGCCGGTCTTTGCGGTGCGGAATCGGGCTGTCGCGTCCGGCAGCAATCGCAGATCGCCCGAAGAGCCCCACGGATTGGGATGCGCAATGACGTTGAACGGCGTCAGCGAAAGGTTCGCCTGCAGCCAGCCGACGCCGCCCGTAAGCATCTTTTCAAACGCGCTGCTGGCGACAAAGCGGCCCCGGGTCACCGCAGCAATGTCGGTCGTGACGATCCCGGTCAGAGCCCCGGCGCCGGTCATGCAGCCGACCTCGCAGCCAGGCGGTTGACGACCGTATCGGTGTCGGTGAGCCAGCAATAGCCACCGAATGCCTTCAAGGCGATGTCATGGCGTTCCTGGGACGCGGCGGCGCAGGCGTCGGATACGCAGGTAACGTAGTAACCGCGATCTGCCGCGTCTCTGACGGCCATGTCAACGCATTGGTCGGTCATGATGCCAGAGATGATCAGGTAGCGGATGCCGAGATTCTTGAGAACGTAGTCGATGTTGGTCGAGTTGAAGACGCCGGACGACGTCTTCGGGATGAGGATCTCGTCATTCCTCGGGCCGAGATTTTCAGGAGGAAAGCCCTCAGGGCTGCTTGGCGGGATATGGATTGGCGTCAGCTTGTGATCGAGTGATCTGTCACGGCCATCCTCCGTCAGGCTCTGGATGATCGTGTGCAACACCTCGATGCCGTTCGCTCTTGCCGCTGCAAGCAGGCGCTCGTTGTTCGGAATGGTGACCGATGCCGTCTGGCGGTAGAAATAGTGATCGGGACCACGCTCCGGATGATCGGGATCGAGCCCCGGTTCCAGCCAGATGCGCTGCATGTCGACGAGCAAGATCGCCGTTTCGCCTGGGACGTAAGGGGCATCCCGCCTCAGAAGTGGGCTAGGCATCGCTTGTGGTACCTTTCGTGCGCTTGGGGCCGGGTTGGGTGGAGCTGACATTGTCGGCGCCATCGAGCGTGACGTCATTGTGGGCACGCACAGCTTCGAGGCTTTCAACGCGCCTGCGCGTCGCTTCGTCGAGCGAGGCGAGAATTTGTGCTACCAGCGCCTCGATCTGGGCCACGGCCGGTGCCAGCGTGTCGTAGGGCGAGGGCACGTCGAGAGGACAGATGATCGTGACTTCGGCATGTTCCGCGATCGGCGAGAGCCACTGATCGGTGAACAGGATGACGGATGTTCCGCGATCGGCGGCCTGCGAGGCAAAGGCGATGACGTCGTTCTGATATCGCCTGTAGTCAAAGGCGATCAGCACATCTCGCTTGCCATAGTCGACCAGAATGTCGAACGACTGTGCGGAAAGCGTGCCGATATCCTGCACGTTCGGCCGGAACTGCGACAGATATCCGGAGAGCATTCCGGCGATGTGGCGGCTGAAGCGGCCGCCGACCAGGCCGACGCGTCCCTTGGTCTTCATGATGATCTTGGCGACCTTATCATAGGTATTGCTGGGCGTCGCGCCGATCGTCTTGTCGATGGTCTCGGAGACAGCGTGAAGATAGGCCTCTGCAATGCCTTGGACCGCGCCATCCTGCCTCTTTGCCTCCATCATCAGCAACGGAGAATGGAGACGGGCCTCGACTTCCGACAGCAACCGCTTCTGCAAATCGGGAAAACCCTCAAAGCCGAGCTTGACCGCAAGACGAACGACAGTCGCATCGCTGACGCCTGCCTTTTTGGCGAGATTTCCAGCCGTACCGAGGCCGGATGCCGGATAGTCGGCCAGAAGAATCTGCACGATCCGTTCTTCCGAAGGCGTCAGCACCAGCTTTTGATCTAACAGCAATGTCCTGACGTCCGTCACGGCTGCTCCCTCTGAATTTCAATCTGCGAAATACAATAAAATGGCAAAATATGAAAGGAATTTTTCAGATCGTCCTTTCTGCGGCGCCGTCCCCGTTTCTTGTCGATCTCATTTCAAGCTTTTGCGCTTCATCGCATCATGAAATGATATTGACATCGCGGCGGGCAGAGGCCTAACGTTCTCGCAACGCAGCAACAGACTGCGTGGGAACAAGTCGAATAGCACCGTACAGCATGCACCGCTCCGCGCATTGGCGTGGAGGAGCGCCGAGAATTTGATTTCGCGCGAAAGCCTCTTTGCGTTGAAATTCCTTCTCCAACTCCGGCTGTATTTAGGGGCCTCAAACTTTGACGATCTTCCCGCGCACCGGCAGGCTTCGCGTGATTTGGGGACGTGGAATGAAACGTAGCGGACTGCATCTGACGGCGTTGAGCCAGGAGACGATCGTGGCCGCGATCGCCGTCATCATCTTTATCGTGGCGTCGGCTGCTCTGCCTGGTTTCTTCACGGCCGAAAATGTCGTCTCGATCATCCGCTCGGTATCCGTGCTCGGCATCCTGGCGCTCGGCATGGCCGTCGTCATCATCGGGCGTGGCATCGATCTGTCGGCCGTCGCCGTCATGGCGATGTCTGTCGCGTGGTATCTCCAGCTGCTCAACGACGGAAGCTCCGGCTGGCAAGCGCTCGCCCTTGTGCTCGCAGGGGTCATCGGTATCGGCCTCCTCAACGGCTTTCTGGTCGCTTATGCCGATGTGCCGGCGATCTTCGTCACCCTTGCCAGCGGGTCGTTCGTCTTCGGCTTCGTCCGCTCGCAGCTGATCGCCCAGGATGCCGTGCCGGTTCCGCCTGACAATTGGCTGCAGCTGTTCGGTGGTCTGCGCTTTCTCGACATCCCGATCGAGGTCTTCATTTTCGCCGCTCTCGCGTTCGTTATCTTCCTGTTCCTTCGCTACACCAAATGGGGACGTTACGTGTATTATGCCGGGGACAATCCGGTCGCCGCCCGCAACGCGGGCATGCCCGTCAGGCCGATGCTGGTCTTTCGTTACGTCCTCTCCGCGCTCGTCGCGTTTCTTGCCGGCCTGCTGACGGCCGCCAGCCTTCACTCGATCAATACACGCGTGGTCAACTCGACGCTCCTCTATGACATCGTGCTGGTCGCGGTGATTGGCGGGATTGGCCTTTCGGGGGGAAAGGGGAGCGTTCGCAACGTGCTGTTCGGGTCCGCGCTGATCGGCATCATGCTGAACGCGATGACCATCATCGACATCCCGCTGATCTACCAGAACCTGATCAAATCCACGATCCTGCTCGTCGCCATCGTAATCGACGGGCTTCTCAATCCGCGTGACGAGCAGACGGCCCAGCAGGGGGACATCTGAACGTGTCGCGGGACGAACGAATTCATCCGTCAACTCATCGGGGGACCCCATGAAATACGTGAAGGCACTCTTTGCCGCAGCGACTTTGTCGCTGTCGGTTTTCGTAACCGCCGCTCCAGCGCAGGAAGATCCGGGTCCGGCGGCCTATTCCCAAGCCCTCAAAGGCAAGCGGGTAATGCTTGTGCCGATGGCCATGGGCTTCGACCTCGCCCAGGGCTGGGCGCATTATATCCAGACTGAAGTTGAAGCCTTCGGTGGGACCTTCGAGACACGCGATCCCAACTGGAGCGTCGAGGCCGGCGCTCAGGCGATCACCGAGGCGATCTCCTCGGACACCCGGCCTGATGTCCTCATCGTCCATTCGCCGGACCTGAACTCCTACGCGCGTCTGCTCAAGAAGGCGCAAGCCGCCGGTACATACGTCATCCTGATCGACAATCCTGCAAACTTCGCCGCTGACGCTTTCGTCGGAAGTGATTGGGACCGCCTTGGCCAGCTGGAAGCCGAAGCGGTGATCAAGGGCTGCGGGCCCAATTCCTCGAAGAAGATTGGCCTCGTTCAAGGCGACCAGGTCAATGCCTCCAGCCTCTACCAATATGCCGGCATCACCAAGGTTCTGGCGAAGAACCCGGATTTCCAGGTGGTTGCGAAACCCGATTCCAACTGGGATGCGACGACCTCCCGCAACGTCACCACGACGATGCTTCAGCAGCACCCCGATATTTGTGGCATCATCGATTTCTGGGATGGCGACGCCTCGGGTGCAGCTGCAGCCATTCGCGACGCCAAGCTGCAGGACAAGGTGTTCCTCGTCACCACCGGCGGCGGTGAAAAGGCTGCCGACTGCGATAATCTAGAAAACGGCACCTACGGCGCAGTCGTGATGACCGAACTTCATCACCAATCGCGCGACATCAACGCCATCATCAAGTTCCTGCTGCAGAGCGGCCAGCCTGCCGGCACCTCCAAGGCCTATATCTACACGCTGGAAAAGGCGACGACCAAGGCAGACCTGAAGCCTGACAGCTGCTGGGACCTCAAGGCACTGAAGACGGCCGCGAAGTAGGCTCCCGTCTGCAAATGGAGCCCCTCGGCCGAGGGGCTTCGCACTTCTTTCCCATCTCATCCGGTCCATACACATGACATTCAGAGAACGCTTGCAGGCGTGGCGATACAATTTGATCCCGGATCACCTCGCCGGCGAGATCCTGACCAAGCGCTGGACCGACAATGCAATACCATTCCTTGCCCTGGTGATCGTCGTCGCCGGATTTGGCTCGGCAATCCCGGGTTTCTTCAAGATCAATTCGCTCCAGGATTCGACCCGTCAGCTCGGCGAGTTCTCGATCGTCGTCACCGGGCTGACCGTCGTCATGCTGGGGGGCGGGATCGATCTTTCGGTCGGTTCGATTTTTGCGCTGTCCTGCTTTGCGGCTGTCTCCACCTTCTTCATCTTCGAGCAGCCCGTCTGGGTCGCCCTGCTGGCCTCGATCGCGACCGGTGTCGCTTTCGGTGCGATCAACGGCTATCTGGTCGGTTTTCTCAGGCTCCGGGCATTTCTGACGACGCTGGTGACCTTCATCATCGGCAGAGCGGTCTACGACATCCTCGTCGTCAATTTCGCCGCCCAGATCCAGATGTCCTCGGCCATGTCCGACGTCTGGGATTTCGTCGGCGATGGCACGGTGCTCGGCATATCTGTGTCCGTCCTGACGGCGATCGTCTTCATCGTCCTGACGCATATTGCCCTGACGCGGTCGCGCCCAGGCTGGCATATTCTCGCCGTCGGCGGCTCGCGCCGCTCGGCGCATAATGCCGGCATCAAGGTCAAGCGGACCGTGTTCCTGACCTATGTATTCTCTGGGCTTTGCTCCTCGATCGCAGGCTTCCTGATTGCCTGCCGGCTGAGCGGGGCAGGGCCCGGCACGGGCCTCAACCTCGAGATTCTGGCGCTTACGGCGGCGGTCGTCGGCGGCAATAGCCTTGGCGGCGGAAGAGGGTCGGTCATCAAGGGCCTGATGGGCGCAATCATCGTCCTCGTCATGACCAACGGTCTTATCCGGCTGGGTTACGGAACCGGCACCAACCAGATGGTACTCGGCCTGATGCTGGCAGTCGCCGTCACGATCGATATCAGATGGCTGAAGAACCGTCACAAGGTCTTGAACGAAGTCTATGTCGCTCCCGTCTACCTGCGGATGGGGGAAGCGCAATCCGCCGTCCCCGGTTCGGGCACGCCCTATGCGCTGGACGACCGGTTGTCGCAGACGCAATATATCGGCCTTGGCGAGCTCGAAGGTCCCGAGGATGTCATCCTTGATGATGACGACAATCTCTATTGCGGCACGCGTCACGGCGAGATCGTCCGCTTCTTCGCCCCTGATTACCAGCGCTCGGAAGTCTTTGCCCATGTCGGCGGCTTCCCGCTGGGCCTCGCCTTCGACAAGGGCCGCAACCTGATCAGCTGTGTCGGTGCGATGGGTCTCTATTCGATCGCGCCGGACCGCACGGCAACCAAGCTGACGGCCGAGACATCGAGGTCCTGGACTTCCGTCGTCGATGACGCGCGGCTGCGCGACCCGAACGACTGCGACATCGCGCCCGACGGCCGGATCTACTTCACCGACTCGACGAAGCGCTACGACGCGCATGACTGGGCGCTGGACTCGATCGAAAACCGCGCGACGGGCCGCTTGCTGGTCTACGATCCAAAGACTGGCAAGACCAAGACCCTGCTGGATGGGTATCGCTACACCAACGGCGTTTGCGTCGCCCATGACGGCAAATCAATCTTCTTTGCCGAAAGCTGGGCCTGCCGTGTTCACCGCTACTGGCTGGAAGGACCGAAGGCCGGCACAGCCGAATGCGTGATCGCCGATATGCCTGGCTATCCCGACAATATCAATCGCGCCTCGGACGGCACCTATTGGATGGCCTGGCTCGGCATGCGAACACCAAGCTTCGACCTGTCGCTTCGCCACCCAGGCATGCGCAAGCGCATGACCCGGCGCCTTCCGCAGGATGACTGGCTGTTTCCGAACATCAACACCGGCGGCATCGTCAAATTCGATGAGACCGGAACCATCCGCGATGCCATGGCCGATCTTTCCGGCGTCTCACACCCGATGGTCACATCGATGCGCGAGCACAAGGGCTATCTCTATGTCGGGGGCATCCTCAACAACCGCGTCGGCCGCTACAAGCTCCCGACCGCCAGTCAGACATGGACCGGGCCGTCCTCTTATTGGGGGAGCGCCCGATGATCTTCGATCCGATCCTCGATCTGTTTCGCGGTAAGGCAGTGACCATCCCGCCGCTCGACGGCGCATTCCGTCCGAATCAGGCGCTCGACGACGCGCCGCTCATCGCGACATTGCATGACGTCGACAACGCGGTCGTGCATGATGGCCAAATTGTCGTCTCGTCTGGACGCAAACTGCTTTCCATCTCGTCCACCGGGCAGCAACAGCTGCTGCAGACGTTCGACGCGGAAATCTGCGCAATGGCGGCATCAGCTTCGGGAACACTGGCGATCGCGCTGGTATCCGGCGCACTCGTTCTCGATCGCGAAGCGCTGCCGCTTCCCGGTGAGATCAGCTGCATCACCGCGCTTGCCTTCGCCCCCGACGGGGCATTGTGGCTGGCAAATGGTGCAGATGGCATCGCGCCGGATCAATGGGCACGGGATCTCATGTCAAAAGGGCGCTCAGGAAGCGTCTGGAAGATCGAACCCGGCAGCCGGGCGCCGCGCAAGGTCGCCGGCGGCCTGGCGTTTCCCTACGGACTTCTGGCGAATTCCGATGGGGTTGCCGTTAGCGAAGCCTGGCATCACCGGATCGTCAGTATCTCGGCATCCGGCCGCGTCGGCACGGTCGCCGACAATCTTCCCGGATACCCGGCGCGGCTTTCTCGTGCCGCCGATGGTGGTGCATGGCTCTCGATCTTTGCTCCGCGTAACCGCCTGATCGAATTTGTTCTTCAGGAGCAGCGGTATCGCGAAGACATGATGGCAAGCGTCCCGCCGGAATTCTGGATCGCGCCATCGCTCTCATCGGGAACAAGCTTTCTCGAGCCGCTGCAGTGCGGCGGCATCAAGACCATGGGAATACACAAGCCTTGGTCGCCGAGCCGCTCCTATGGTTTGGTCGTCAAGCTTGATGCCCGGCTGCAACCGCTATCGAGCCTGCACAGCCGCGCCGATGGCATCAGGCACGGCACCACCAGCGTTGCCGAACATGAGGGCAGGCTATTCATCACCTGCAAAGGCGCCGGCATGCTCGTATCCACGGATGTGGCGGAGGTCAGATAAAATGGCGGCAGCAAACGAGATCATCGTCCACCTGGAGAACGTCACCAAGGAGTATCGCGGCGTTCCCGCGGTCAAGAATGTCAGCTTCGATTTGCGCAAGGGCGAAGTTCACGCTCTGCTTGGCGAAAACGGCGCCGGCAAGTCGACGCTGACGAAGATCATCGCCGGTGTCGTCGAACGGACGTCCGGTACCATGACCCACCATGGCAAGGAGGTCAGCTACGGCTCGCCGTACCAGGCGCTGGACGCCGGCATCGCAATGGTCTTCCAGGAGACCAGTCTCGTACCGTCCATGACGGTGGCACAAAATCTCTATCTGGGGACGGAAGGCTTTCTGAACCGCCTGCGCGGCATCTACATCTCCGCTCAGCAGTTTCTGCAGTCACTCAACTTCCCTGTCGATCCGACGGCTATGGTCGAAACCCTGGGTGCCGCCAAGAAGCAGATGGTCGAGATTGCCCGCGCCGTTCACCACAATGCCGAGATCATCATTTTCGACGAGCCGACTGCAACGCTGACCCCTGAAGAGAAGCGCCACTTTTTTGCACTCGTGAGGCGGTTGAAGGCGAGGGGAGTGTCGATCGTCTTCATCAGCCATGCGCTCGAGGAAGCGTTGGCGATCGCCGATCGCATCACCATCCTTCGTGATGGTGAACTCGTCGCATCGGGAGACACGTCGGAGTTCGACCGGGAAAAGATCATCGCGGCGATGGTCGGCAGAACGCTCACCGGAGAGCTTTATCGCAAGCGTGATTCATCGACCATCCGCAAGCCCGGCAAGAAGGTGCTCTCGGTTCAGGACCTGTCGATGAGCAATGTTGTGCGCAACAACTCGTTCTCGATTTTCGAAGGACAGATCACCGGAGTCTTCGGGCTTATCGGATCGGGCCGGACCGAAACCTTCAAGGTCGTCTCCGGCATCTACAAGCGCGACTTCAAGCGCGGCGGCTCTGTCGAGCTCGATGACAAGCCCGTCCGCTATTACGTTCCCCGCGAGGCGGTGAAGGACGGCATCGTCTACGTCACCGAGGATCGAAAGAGCGAGGGTTTTTTCGAAACGATGTCGATTGCCGAGAATATCTTCGGCGGTCTTCTGTCCGCCGACCGCGAGAAGAGCAGCATCATCAGCATGAGCGAGATGCACAAGCTTGCCGTCGAGTGGACGAGCAAGCTGAACATCCGCGCGATCAACGACAACGCGCGCGTCGTTGAACTGTCAGGCGGCAACCAGCAGAAAGTCGTGATTGGCAAGGGTCTCGTTCAGGAGCCGCGGGTGGTGATCTTTGACGAGCCGACCCGCGGCGTCGATGTCGGCGCCATCGCTGAAATCCATCAGATCATCAATGAGCTCGCCGATCGCGGATTGGCGGTCGTGGTGATTTCATCCTATCTGCCAGAGATCATGAACCTGTCGGACCGCATCCTTGTCTGCAGGCAGGGCCGGATCGTCGAGGAATTTTCGCCAGGCGATTCCACCGAGGCAAAGATCATGTACGCTGCCGTCCACTGACGAGCGAAAGGAACGACAATGGCGACCGTGAAACTCCTGACCGATGCCGAAATCGAAGTGATCCCGGCTGCGAAGGCCGTTTTCGACGATATCCGGGCGACCCGGAAGTCGGATTTCATCAACAACTTCTGGCGTGGCCTCGCCAATGATCCGCCCTTGCTGAAGCGCACTTGGGAAGGCCTCAAGGCCGTCATGGCTGTCGAAGGCGTCCTCGATCCGCTGACGCGCGAGATGATCTACATAGCGGTCTCTACCGCAAATGGCTGTTCCTATTGCGTCCATTCGCACACGGCCGCAGCAAAGGCGCGTGGCATGACTGAAGCTCAGCATGCGGAACTGCTGGCGGTGATAGGGCTCGCAGGGCAAACAAATCATCTTGTGACCGCGATGCAGATCCCGGTCGATGAGGCGTTTCTTTGGAGAAGCTAACCCAAGCGCATTATGGCCGCCTTGGAGGGTAGGGCATCAGCCACTTTCCCGCAAATAGGCAGCAAGGGTTCGCGCCAAGTCGGTCAACCGTTGCTGGATGACATTGGCAAGATCCGTGTCCCCGGGCATAAAGCGTCGGATGCGTTTGTTGGTGTTCGACGCTTTGGAACGATATCGAGACCTTCGGCATTCTTCACCACCTGCGCGACGAGACGATCCTCACGTTCGAACGTGAGATCGCCTATCCGGGTGGGCGCCGAACCGGCCGTTTATTCGGCTTCCGCCGTCGCCAAGGATTTCTTTGCCGATCTGGCCAGACAGGCTGAGGAATACCTTCAGGAAGTAGAGGCACTCACAGGCAATCGATAGCGGTGCAAACCAGCTTTTCGGTCAGCCGACGCTATGGCGACAGCAGCTTTTGCCAGCATGGAGAATGAGCGCAACGAAATCAGGTAGCACTAGCGTGGCATGGTGCTCCGGGTTTACGACGCGGCGGTTCGGGCGGCCTGCCTCACATTATAAACTGGCATTGAATCTTTACGGGAAAATCGTCGAAGGACGTCTGAGCGGCAGGGCGTTAGTCGAACATCTTCTTGATCGTTGCGACGGCGATGAACATCCGCATCGCGTTGGTGGCCAAGGGCTGAAAGCCGTATTGCTTGTAAAGCTTCACCCGCCTCTCGGTTCGCGCTGCATCACCGCAATCAAGGACATCGAGCATGACGATAGCCGTTCCGATCTCATCGGAGATCCGCGCTATTCTCATGAGACAGTCGATCAGCAAGTCGCCGCCGTATCCGCTGCCCGCGAATTTCAGGTCGCGACCGATCATCGAGATGTAGGCTGCCGGAATTGAGCCGTGTCCGGGCCGGTCACGGGCAAACTTCTTCGGAAGCTCGGTATAGTCCACGGCATGGTTGTTGATGGCGTAGAAGCCCATCACTAAGCCTCCGTCCCGAGTCATCACGAAAACACGAAGATTGTCGCTCTTTTGAAGCTTGTTTGCCGTCTTCTGGAAAAAGTTATCGACCTGCTCAATCCCGCAAGAAAAAGCCGCCCGATCGTGCTTTGAAGGATCGAACGGCTCGATGATCGGCTTTGGTGCCTCACTCTGCGGCATTATTTTGAGACGACAGTCGCGCTATGACGCTTGAAAGCTGCCTTAAGGCTATCTGTCGGCTCTGGCGGATTGTCCAGCGCCGCAAAAAAGGCAGCATGATCGGCCGGCTGCAAAAGGGTCCGTTCATGAGCGGCAATCGTGGTCATAGCCGCTTGATAAGCCGCGTTGATGGTAAAAGCGGAATCGTCCACACCGGACAGCGCAGCAGCACGTTGGATTGCTGTCTTGATCCGCGCCTTCGTACGAAAGCCCATACGTGCGTCGCTTGGCTCATCGAGCTCTGCGGTCATATCTTTGAAAGCAACCATCATCGCCTCCTGGTCAGGATAATAGTGTCATTATCTATGTACGTCTAAACGACGTACACGTCAAGTTAGCAGATGGATCATTGTACGTCATACATACGTACAATGACGATCGAACTGCGTCCATGATTCTTTTGATCGGCTGTTACGGCAGCGCTGCTGTTGCCGTCGAAGAAACAGAACCATCGACTTCAACGTTCAGCAATCGTGAAAATCAGCAGGGGCCCTCAATTCACGCAACCGCACCGCTATCAGTGAAAATTCCGCGCCTTGATCTTCAGTGTGTCGATATGAAGGTCCGGAACGAACATATCGCGCGGAGCGATGACCGGCTTCGGTGTATCCCGCGGATCCGGCCCTCCGCCATGGGCAAACTCGTCGCCGCGGCCGGCCGGCAATCTGAAGGCCTCGTCGCGATCGGCGAGGCCGAGATCGCCAGACAGGTCGAACAGCTGATGGGCAACGAGATGAACGACCTGCCGGCGCTTCTCGAACAGCGTCGGCCAGACGACAAGGTTGGCGGGACCGGTTTGGTCCTCGATGGTGATGAACATGAAGCCTTTTGGATCCCGGCTTTTGGCGCACGAGGACAAGGCCGGCCGTATAGACCCATCGACCGTCGCGCGCTCATCGCATCGGCGCAGGTGATGAGGAAGGCAATCGGATGCTGCCGCAGGGTCAGCCCGGTATGGCTGCAATCCTAGATGACGTTATGGCCATCCGTCATCTGCCGAAGTGCCACCGCCGGCTCCTGCTGCAGCGTGTTCCATAATGTTGATTATGCGATTTTGATGTGTAGCGGGGTACATTCTATTTCCAAGTGCGACATGCCAGTAATTTCAATGGCTTCACTTTGGAGATTTTGGCATGTCGCTCGTTCCCTTTCTAATTTGCATCGGCGCCGCATCGATAAACTAACGCAGGGCATCAATAATCGCTTCCAGTCGATAGGGGGCGACATGTCTCGAGCTGTAAGCGCTACGCCGTGCAGATTCGGGCTGCCATTCCGGTTTTAAACATCGTTGGTACTCTTTGGCGACGGCTCCAGCCGTAGGCAAGAACTCCCTGTCCGCCCGCAGGCGGACAGGGGTTCGAGTATTTTGTGCAAGGTTTGGTTTAAGCAGCCCGAGCCACATCATCCCGGTGATGGATCTCGGTGCCAAGCACCTTCAAGCACTCGCGGATGAAAGCGGCAAGCGCTGTCCAGCCTTTTGCGGAGACCATTGTACCATCGACATACGCCTCGGTCGGCGAGAGATCGACATACGTTCCACCCGCCAA
Organism: Rhizobium sp. 01N424; assembly: GCF_056399485.1. NCBI lineage: Bacteria > Pseudomonadati > Pseudomonadota > Alphaproteobacteria > Hyphomicrobiales > Rhizobiaceae > Rhizobium > Rhizobium sp. 01N424. The sequence continues at coordinate 112,570 of NZ_JBFTRK010000011.1, read as the reverse complement.
GGTAACCTCCGGTTCACAGGCGCCCAGTGCACCAACTTTCTTACCCCGCACCACACCATCGACGGCCACGAGGATCTGCACGCCGTGGCAGATTGTGAAGATCGGCTTCTGCTTCTCGTGGAAATGGCGAACCATTGCCTGAACGCGCTTGTCGGTACGGATGTATTCCGGACCACGACCACCGGCAGCGTAGACAGCGTGATACTGATCAAGCTGCGCCTCGGCCTCGGAGAAGGTCTTGTTGATCGTAAAAAAGTGTCCGAGCTTTTCGGTATAGGTCTGATCGCCCTCGAAGTCGTGCAGAGAGGTCTTGATCAGATCGCCGGCCTTCTTGTCAGGGCAGACGACGTGCACCGTGTGGCCAACGGCTTCCATTGCCTGCTGGTAAACGAAAATTTCGTATTCCTCTGTGAACTCGCCCGTCAGCATCAGTATCTTCTTGCCTGGCATGATTTTACTCCTCTTGCTCATGCGATGGGGCGGCGCTCGCCGCCCCGGTTGACGTGGATAATCAGAAGGGAGAATCCGGGAAGTAGTATTCCTTGGCGTTCTCCTGGGTAATCAGCGGTGCGTCCAGCTTGACCGTCCCACGAACCGGCGCTTGGCCGACCAGGTTTGCGACCGTCATGTATATTGCGGTCTTGATCATCGCAGGCGGGTACGGTGTTTCGACAGGGGTCATCACATCACCGTCGATGACCTTCTTGACGATGTCTTTCATGCCATTGCCGCCAAGTGCTAGCTTGATGTCCTTGCGCCCGGATTCCTTGACCGCTTCGAGAACACCGAGCAGCATATCGTCGTCGTTTGCCCATACAGCGTCGATCTGCGGATACTTCGCAAGGTAATCCTGCATGAGTTTAAACGCTTCGTCACTGTTCCAGTTGGCGTACTGGATGTCGAGGACCTTCAAGTCCGTACCTTTAATGGCATCCTGAAAGCCTTGAATGCGCTCGTCGTCGATCACGGTCGGGATACCGCGCAGCACGACGAGATTGCCCTTGCCGCCGAGCTTGTCGATCATGAATTTTGCCGTATTGCGGCCGACAGCAATGTTATCTCCTGCCAGGTACAAGTCCTGTATCGTCGGGTCGTTGAGTCCGCGGTCGACAACGGTAATGAACGTGCCAGCGTCCTTGACTGCCTTGACCGGAGTGGTCAGCTCCTCGGATGTGTAGGGTAGAATGACTAGTGCGTCGAGCTTACGGCCCGCCGAGAGATCCTCAAGTGCGCTCACCTGAGCGGTGGCTGACGGCGAGGTTTTGACGACGACTTCGACATTCGGAAATGCCGCGTTGATTTCCTTCGCGGCCGCCTGCGCATGGTAGACGATCCCTGCCGTCCAGCCGTGGTCTGCAGCCGGTATCGACACTGCGACGACTTTCTTGTCGGCGGCAAGCGCGTGCCCTGCGGCGAGCAACGTCGTAACGGCCGCAGCCGCAATCCATTTCTTCGTAGACATTCCATTCCTCCCAGAATTTGGACCTAAGATCGTGAACCCGTGTGGTCCTGACACGGGTTATTTCGAGAACCGTTGAATGAGCATGGCGATGATGATGATGACGCCCTGTACGCCGGCCACCAGGTACTCCGAGACGAAGTCGGACAGCACCATGAGATTGGCGATCAATTCGAGAATGACCGCGCCTGCCACTGTTCCCCAGACGTGTCCCTTGCCACCGCGCAACGCCGTGCCGCCGATCACTACAGCGGTGATGACCTGCAGTTCCCAGAGGACACCCGTTGTCGGCGTCGCCGCACCGAGCCGTGGAACGTAGCAGATGGCAGCAATCGCGACGCACGCACCCTGGATGGCATAGGCGATCGTGCGTGTCTTGATGATGGAGATACCAGAGTAGCGAGCGACGTCTTCGTTGGCTCCCACGGCGGCACATTTTCGGCCGTACTTCATTTTGTAGAGAATGAACGACGCTACCGCCGCAACCGCGATCGATATCAGGATGGGATACGGGATGCCCCCGAACGTGCCGAAATACACTGGGCGATAGGCGTCGCGCAGGCTACGATCGATTGGGATCGTGCCGCCGTCCGACATGTAGGTGATCAGGGCCCTGAATATACCCATCGTGCCGAGCGTTGCAATGAAGGGTTCGATTTTCCCGATCGTGACGATGAGGCCGTTCATCAAGCCGCAGAACAGACCAACGCCGACAGCCACCACCATCCCAGCGGGGATTGCAGACACGCCCCACTCTGGTGCCATCCGATTCATAAACATGATGGTGATCCCGGTGATGAACGCCGCCATCGAGCCGACCGAAAGATCAAGGCCGCCAGAAGAAATAACGAATGTCGCACCTACGGCAATAATGGCTATGAAGGCGCTTCGCGTGATCACATTCGCAAGATTGGTCGCCGACAGGAAATCCTGATTGATTGCGAACCCAATGACCATCAGCGCCGCAAGTGCCAGGAACGGACCGATATCAGCCCATCTGATATTCCACTCCCGGTCCGGCTTAACCGCCGTGGTGCCCGTAATAACCGTCATCTTCTACCTCCCTCGTTGCTTGCCGCAGTATCGCTCGTTGCCAGAAGCGCGACAGTGTGCTCGGTCATAGCCTCCCCGGACACTTCACCTGCGATACGCCCTTCCCTCATCACCACGATGCGATCACAGATGCCGATGAGTTCCTGCATCTCCGACGAGATGACGATGCAAGTCTTCCCCTGTGACACGAGCTGCTGGATGAAGGCATAGATTTGCGCCTTGTTAGCGATATCGATTCCGCGGGTCGGTTCATCGATGACGACCACCGAAGGGTTCGTGAGCAAGACTTTTGCAAGAAGAAGCTTTTGCTGGTTTCCGCCGGACAGCTGGCCAGCATTTACCCCGATGTCCTTCAGGCGAATGTCGTATTGGTTGACCGCCTCTGCAAGGGCTTCCTGTTCGCGGCGACGTCGCATGAGAAGGCCGGGATGGAAACGGCTGAGCGCCGAGAGCGTCAGGTTCGGGGCCAGTCGATCATGGAGAAGAAGCCCCTTGCCCTTGCGGTCCTCGGTCAGGTAGCCGATGCCGGCGTCGAGCGCGGCACGCGGCGAATGAATATCAATTGACTTGCCCAAAAATTCGACCGAGCCAGAGGCTGGACGCAGGCCCATAATTGCTTCGAAGAGCTCCGTTCGACCAGCGCCAATCATTCCGGCGAAGCCGAGGATTTCTGATTTGCGGACGTCAAATGAAACGTCCCTCGCAAATCCCGGGACCGTGAGATTGCGCACCGCCAGGATCGTCCCGGTTAAGGCATGTGGCCGCTTTGGGGGATAGAGGGCTGAGAGATCGCGGCCGACCATCAAACGCGCCATGTCCATTTGGCTGAGCGTCTGCCCGGGGTAGGTTCCTACCATCTTGCCGTCGCGCAGAACCGTGACCTTGTCAGCAAGTCGCTGCACTTCGTCGAGCCTATGGCTGATATAAAGGATGGCAGCGCCTTGCGCCCTCAGGCGCAGGATGATGGCGAGAAGCCGGTCTACTTCCTCTCCGGTGAGAACAGCTGTCGGTTCATCGAAGATGACCAGCTTGTAATCGTCAAGGAGGGCACGGGCGATCTGCACAAGCTGACGGTCCGCGAGCGAAATGTCGCGAACGAGTGCGTTGGGCGACGCGACGCAGCCAAGCTCGGCGAGCTTCTCTGCTGTCAGGCGGCGCATGGTTTTGTCATCGACAACACCATTTCGCATTATCTCCCTGCCGAGAAACACGTTCTCGGCAACCGTCAGCGCATCGGCAAGCAGGATCTCTTGATGAACAAGAACAATACCGGCTTCCTGGGCCTGTTCAGGCTTGGCGAACCTGACTTCGTCATTTCCAATCGATAGCGATCCACCGGTCGGCTCGGCGTATCCTGACAGCAAGCGCATGAAAGTGGATTTTCCTGCGCCGTTTTCGCCGATAATGGCATGGATTTCGCCAGGAAGAATATCCAACGTGATATCGTACAAGACCGTGACCGGGCCGTACTGCTTCGACAGAGCCGACGCGCGCAGAACCGGATGCCGGACAGCTTCGCCGATCCCTCTCACATCTTCCCTCCCCGGTCTCTCGATGCTGACGACGTTCGACATTCGGCTCTCCTCAGTCGAATGCCGGCAGGAGCCGGTCGCGAGAATGCTCCAGATGCTCGCGCATCGCGCGCTCCGCTGCAAACGCGTCACCCGCCTCCAGTGCACCAAGGAGTGCCTCGTGTTCGTCCAGCGCTTCCTCGGTCACCCGCGAATGGAACATCAAACGAAAGATGTGGAAATGGGTGTGCTGATGATTGAGGGTCTCGCGAATGAGCTCGTTGCCGGCGATCTCCAAGATCTTGTCGTGGAACGTTGCGTCTTGCCGAGCGAAGGTCGAGTAGCGCAGACGTTCATCACCGCCTTCACGACGGCCCATGAGGCCAGCTGCCGCCCGTAGCGATGCGAGCTTGCCCTCATCCATGGCAATGGCCGCCCTAGCCGCACTATCGGGCTCAAGAAGCAGTCGGAGCTGATAAAGTTCATCGAAACGGCGTCGGGTGATTTGCGGCGCGGCACTGAAGCCGATGAGATGGGTCTTGATGACGAGACCCTCGCCCTCCAGTCGTCCTAGCGCTTCGCGAATAGGCGTCTGCGAGACATTGAGCTCTTTAACGAGGTTATCGACCGTAATCCTGGCCCCGGGTGCAATTTTTAACGACATCAACTGCGCGAAAATCGCTTCATAGACGCTCCCTGCAAGACTGTTTGCGCGCTGGATAAATCCACTCGTATCGAACGCTTCGGGTGCGGCAGTCTGATTTCTTTGATGCATGTTTTTGCCTCTTGACATGACCAACCGCTACCACGATGCTCCACTATATGCAATCCCATATCCTATAGGATTTTAAATTGGAGCTGACGTGAAGGTTGATCCGGAGAAAGCTTTAGATCTTGCTGGGCACCTCCTGGTCGAGCGCGGTGCACCCTCGAAATGCGCTGATCTTCAGGCGCGCGTGCTTATCGAGGGCGAGCTCAAAGGTCATCCATCGCACGGGCTGCAACGCCTTCCTCGTATTCTGACCCGCATCGAGCGCGACCTAATCGACCCGGCCACAGAGGGAAATGCGCATTGGCGCTCATCATCATTTTTAGAGGTCGATGGGTTGAAAGGACTTGGCCCAGTCGTCGCTATCTCCGCGCTAGAACGAATTGCAAAGCAAGCTCATAAGACTGGTATCGCCGTTGCTGGCATCCGCAACTCCAACCATCTCGGTATGCTCGCTTATTACGTCGAGCGCTTTGCCGAGAAAGGCTTGATCGGGCTTGCCATGTCCTCCAGCGAGGCCCTCGTGCACCCCCACCGTGGGACGCGGGCTCTCTTGGGAACCAACCCGTTGGCAATTGCAGTACCGACGGCAGGCAGGCCTCTAGTGGTCGACCTCGCAACCGCCATCGTTTCAATGGGCAAGATACACCATCATGCTGCAAACGGTATGCCAATACCTGATGGCTGGGCATGCGATGCCAACGGGAGACCGACAACTAATGCGGCGGCCGCCATGACGGGCTCGATCGCACCCTTTGGCGAAGCCAAGGGCTATGCCCTCGGCATGGCGCTGGAGCTGATGGTGGCGTCGATTGCAAGATCCGCAATCGCGCCAGACGTCCGAGGGACGCTCGACGCTGACGCCATATGCAACAAAGGCGATGTGCTCATTGCCATTGATGTCGGCGAACAACCCGAGTTCCTAGCCTGCTTCAGCGCCTATCTCGACAGCGTACGCAGTTCCCGCCCGTCGGATCCAGGCATGCGCGTGACCGTTCCAGGCGACGGCGCGTCGGCTCGACGCGAAGGTGCACTTTCCGATGGTATCGAGATTTCGGCCAGGCTTTGGGACGAACTGAACGCCCTCTCTCACTCCAGCAAATCGCTTGTCAAAGGACATGGACAATGACCCTTTTCGCCGCTCTACGGCTTCCCCAACAAATTCTGTTTGGCAAAGGGCAACGTCACGCTTTGCCAACCGTCGCAGCTAGGCTTGGACGGCGTGCCTTGATCTGCACCGACGAGCGGCTCGCCGGCACCGGCGTGTTTGCCGAGTTGGTGAAGGCCCTCGAAGCCGCATCCATCGATTTCCTGATCCATGATGGGGTCCAACCGGACGTCCCTGCTGATAGCGTATCGGTCTGCGTCGAATATGCCCGGGATTTTGATCCTGAGATGGTGATCGGCATTGGCGGGGGAAGCTGCCTGGATATGGCAAAGTGCGCCGCCCTATTGCTGACCCACGGCGGTAAACTGAAGGACTACTACGGCGAATACAAAGTTCCAGGCCCGACGATCCCTGTCATTGCTATTCCGACGACGGCAGGTACCGGCTCGGAGGTAACGCCCGTGGCAGTGATCTCGGACGCCGAACGCACTTTGAAGGTCGGGATATCGAGCCCCTACTTGATTGCCACGGCGGCGATCTGCGACCCGGAACTTACGATGACCTGCCCACCGGGTTTAACGGCGGTCGCAGGGGCCGACGCCCTTACCCACGCGATCGAAGCTTTTACCGCCGCTCGCCGCGGGACGGATCACGCACTGGCGCAAAACCACGTCTTTATCGGCAAAAGCGCGCTGACGGACCATTTCGCCCTTTTGGCTATCAAGCTTCTCGGCCGCAGCCTTGAGAAGGCCTGCAAGGATGGCTCCGACGAAGATGCGCGTGCAGAGGTGATGATGGGGGCGCTTGCAGCAGGCTGCGCGTTCGGGACAGCCGGTACCGCCGCAGCTCATGCCATTCAATATCCCGCGGGTGCTCTGACGCATACCGCCCATGGCCTCGGTGTTGCAACCATGATGCCCTACGTCATGACCTACAACCTGTCTGCGTCAGTTTCCGAAATGTGCGAGATCGGATCCGCGCTCGGTCTGGCGACATCCGACCTCGACGAAAAGCAGCTAGCGACTGCCGCAATCGAGGAAATTCGCAGGCTGTTTGCGGCGATCGGTATCACCCGCACGCTCGCCGATCTCGGTCTTGCCCAGGACAAGCTCGACTGGACGGCCGAACAGGCCTTCGGAATTGACCGGCTCATCAAGAACAATCCACGGCCCTTCGACCTCGACGCGATGAAGCGTCTCGTCAAAGCGGCCTATGACGGCGATCTGGCCGCATCCGCTATCTAGCTATCGAGGGAACACCCATGACCATTGCCCAGCAGATCTCTAACTCCAGTCGTCAAGCCCCGGACATCGCAGCCGCCGCTCGCGGGCTCTACATCGACGGAGAATGGCGACAGTCTCGGTCCGGACAACAGATCGATGTCGTCGATCCCTCTACAGGTAGAGTTCTGACATCCGTGCCAGATGCGACGATCGATGATGCACGCAGGAGCATTGATGCCGCCGCGGCAGCGGCACCTGCGTGGCGCGCAACGCCTCCCCGCAGGCGCTCCGAAATTTTGCGCCGCTGTTTCGAACTGATGCTTGAACGCTCGGAGATGCTCGCGTCGTTGATCTCGATGGAGAACGGCAAGGCGTTGCGAGACGCGCGGGGCGAGGTCGCTTACGCTGCCGAATTCTTTCGCTGGAATGCCGAGGAAGCCGTTCGCATCACCGGCGAATTCGGCATTGCACCATCTGGCACCAACCGCATTATCGTCGACTATCAGCCAATTGGCATTTGCCTGCTGATCACGCCGTGGAATTTTCCGGCGGCGATGGCCACCCGCAAAATAGCTCCGGCACTAGCGGCTGGCTGTACGGTAATCTTGAAACCGGCAAGCGAGACGCCGCTGACAGCCTATGCTCTGGCCGCAATATATGAAGAAGCCGGCGTACCGAAGGGCGTCGTCAACGTACTGACGACAACGACCCCTGGCCCGATGACCGAGGTGGTTCTGGCCGACCCGCGAGTCCGGAAGCTTTCCTTCACGGGGTCAACAGGTGTCGGCCGCCAGCTGCTCGCTGAAGCGGCCAAGCATGTCATATCTTGCTCGATGGAGCTTGGTGGCAATGCACCGTTCCTGGTTTTCGATGACGCGGATCTCGATGCGGCGCTCGAGGGCGCGATGATTGCCAAGATGCGCAATGCGGGAGAGGCCTGCACGGCGGCAAACCGCTTCTACGTGCAGTCCGGGATCTACGACCAGTTCGCTGAAGGTCTCACGAAGCGTATGGTTGCGCTCAAAGTCGGGGCGGGCGTTGAGGCTGACACTGAATGCGGCCCGATGATAACCCGAAAGGCGGTAGAAAAGATCAGCCGCCTGGTCGAAGATTCCAAGGCGAAAGGTGCGCGCGTCTTGTGCGGCGGTGATGCGACAACAGGTGATGGGTTCTTTTATCCGCCGACGGTGCTTGCAGACGTTTCTGACGATTCAGAGATGAAGGCAGAGGAAATTTTCGGACCGGTCGCGCCTCTGTACCGGTTCGAAACCGAACACGAGGCCATCGAACGCGCAAACGACACCGAATACGGGCTTGCCGCTTATGTCTACACGCGGGATATCGCGCGTGGGCTACGCGTCTCTTCCGGCATCGAAGCAGGTATGATCGCGCTCAATCGGGGGCTCGTCTCCGATCCGGCCGCGCCCTTTGGCGGGGTGAAGCAGAGCGGTCTTGGGCGCGAAGGCGGCCAGCACCATGGCATTGCTGAATTCATGGAAGCCAAATATATCGCCACGAGTTTCTGATCCTGGAGGAGTGATTTTGGAGACTGACCCATTCCGGATCCGCGACCATGTCGCGGATTTCGATGTCATCGTCGAAGAGATCGTCGCGGCCAGTGCCAAGGCGCGGGAAACGTTACCCATGCTAGCAGACGTCGCCTATGGCGATGGCCCGAGTGAATCGCTGGACATCTTTTTCCCAGAAGGGCCGCGTCAAAATCTTCCGGTTCACATGTTCATCCACGGCGGATACTGGCGCATGTGGTCAAAGCGTGAATACTCCTGCATTGCCAATACAGTCACACGCGCTGGCGCGATCGCGGTGATTGTAGACTACGCGTTGATGCCGGGTGTGAGGATGAAGGTCCTGGTAGATCAGGTCGTTCGTGCCAAGCAATGGATCATTCATCACATAGCAGAGCACGGTGGCGACCCTTCATTGCTCACGATCAGTGGTCATTCTGCAGGAGCGCATCTTTCAACATTCCTTTTTCAAAGCAGCACCACGGGTTCCTCTGTCAATGGCGCCTTGTTGCTGGGCGGCCTCTACGATCTCCTTCCCTTACAGCAGTCCTTTTTAAAGGCCGAGATTGCTCTTACGGATGACGAGGTCGCGGCCTTCACGCCACTAGGCCATTCGTACGATCCCTCTTGCCGCGCGATCTTGGCGGTAGGCGAGAATGAAACAAGGCCGTTCCACGGGCAATTGGAGGCCTTCGCCAATGTGTTGCGGGAACAGGGTGTCCCCGTTTCGATACGGGTCATTCGCAATCGCAACCATATGGATGCTGTGCGAGATCTCGGTGTGGTTGGCACAGAAACAAGCGACAGCCTGTCCGGCCTAATCCGATACGTCGCGCGTGGAGGCAGGCGTTAAGTACCAACCAAAGGGATATGTGCGAACGGAACATGAGTTGGACCAGCGTCGCCTGATGAGGGTCAGGCCGCTTGAGCGTATGCAGCTCGCGCTTGCGAACATGCTGACAACCAACGGGAGTATAACACTTAGGTGGGGTCGATCAGGGAACGGCGACGAGCTTCCAAGCTGCTTCGGAGGCAAAGGTCATGACCGCATCCTTTATTTCGTCGCGATCTCGTCGAGCTCGGGCTTGACCAATTGAACACGGGAGCCATTTTTCGGTCATCGCGCTACGAACATGTATCCTGCGCCGGGGCTCCACGAAACCGACGCCGGAGTAGATCCAGTGGTAGCCGAACATACGGAGCTTCTCGTTCACGGCCTTGTCCAGTAGCGCAGCGCGGCTCGCGAGAGCGATTTTCTGTTCGGTGTGAAGCCGAAATGCCATTTCGGATTGCCAAAGGAGACGATGTCGTTTGGGATGACGTCGCCCCGCTTTCAGCAGGTTGCCGTCGCCGCCCTGTACCAGCGAGATGTGTTCTGGCGTGTGACCTCGCGTGCTTACGACGTTCAAACCTGACACGATTTCGTCGCCTATCTCGACGTGCGTCAGCCAATCCTTCACGGCAAAGAGGTCGCGCTGTGCCCCACGGGCGAAGGCGTAAAGCGGCTCCGGCTGGACGTCTCGTAGTTCGGATCCGTACAGAAAGACCACTTGGCTTCGCTGATTTGATATCGGCGTTTGGAAACGGCAAAGCCCCGTCCGGCAGCGTCGTTTCGCCCGAATGACCCGGGTACGCGTGGGTGAAGATGATCTTCGTAAGGGACGCAGGATCGACACCGAGGAAAGTCAAGTTCGCCGCCAGACGGACGATGAGGATTTTGAACCGAGAACCCACCCCCCGCTTGAACGGGAACCCCACTTCCCCTCCGGTGTGAACGTGCGGAGCAAATGCGGGCTGCTGCGGTACTACGGCGCGGCAGCCGATGGTGGTTTATTCAAAGTCCTTTCGAGATCTGCAAAGGTTGCAGGACGATATCTGCAAGGGCCGACTTTCCTACTCCGAACGCCTTCTGATACTCGGCGTCTTCCACCATTTCTCTGAATGCCGTCCGCCGCGGGTACTGCACTAGCAGCACTGCGTCCCAGCCTTCCACCGGCCCGGTAGTAAGGACATCGAGGCCGTCGCCACGGAACAATATCCGTGCACCAAAGCGGGCTAGAATGGGTTCCGCCATTCTGAGGTATTCCAGATGCCGTTCCCGGCCGCCCTTGGGGACGAACCGTAGAAGGTTCAGCATCACGACAGGGGCGTCGTCTTCTTCAGAGAGGAACTTTTCAAAGACGTCGGGTGAAAACGCGACCATAAGCTATCCTTTCATTCAGAGCGTCCTTGGGGACGCTTCGGAAAGTCTAACCTCTTGCACCGTCAGAAACTGTCAGGAACGAACGCCAGTCCCGATCCTGCTCGCGCCAGCGCCGCATGAGCAGAGACCGTCGTTCCGGATACCGGTCGTCGAGGATCGACGCGGACCGAACACGGTCGACGCGGAAGTGACGGAATGCCGACTTGGCTTCGCACCACGCGGCGAGAACACGCACGTCGTCGAAATACACGATCGTGATCGGCCAGACGACACGTTCAGACATAGCGCCGCCAGCATCCTCGTATGCGATCGCGACCTTTCGCAGGCGACGGATCGCATCACGTATCACTCCCACCTGCGCCGGATCGGATCGCTGCGAGATGGAAGCTGCCGAAACGAGTGCCGGGGCGTGTTCGTCGTGGAGCCGGTCGGTCCGACTTGAGAGTATTTTCGCCAGAGCGCTGTCGCTGCTCTGAGAAAGAGCCGGATCGGCTCTCTGCTGCACCCAGGTCAGCCCAAGGATTAGAGCTTCAACCTCTTCGGCCGAAAATGCAAATTGCGGCAGGAAGAAACCGTCGCGCAGCAGAAACCCGACGCCCGCCTGCCCGTCGAGAGGTGCTCCGAGCAGACGAAGCGTTTCGATATCCCGATAAACGCTCCTTTCGGAGACCCCGAGTTCCTGCGCCAGCTCCAGCGCGGTTACCGGCGTTCGTCGTGTGCGAAGCATGCCCAGCATTTCGAAGAGGCGGCTCGTTCTCGACATTCAGCGAATGGTCCTGTCTTTCGGTCTGAGATATCTAGTGCTTTCGCGGGCGGCGTCCAAGAAGGGACATCTATTGGAAATTCCGCGCCTTCACTTTAAGGGTATCGATGTGACGATCGCGTACGTACATCTCCCTGACCTTGGGCGACGTCGTGTCCCCCATTATCGGTAAGATGTCGTTATTCCGCCGCCGCCCGAGACGCACGAGTCGTACGCCGCGATGGCATCGTGTTCGATACAGGAGATCCTTTAGGAGCTTTTCGATGCCGACCATCGTCGCCATGCGACAGGCAAAACGACCCGGTCGTCAGACGTCGCCTCGTGCAGTTGCTACATCAGGCGTGTCTAGTTACTAGCCGCAACGCACCTCGTGTTCTTTTTGGCTGCTCCGCAACATAGAAATCATCGTCGACGAAGCGATGGACGACATCGTGGCGATCGGCCTTTCGTGCGAGGCCGTCAAAGCACACGACGCGTTGCTCGAATGGAGCAAGGGACCGGATTCCGCAGTCTGGTTTGGCATGTCGTGGGCCGACGGGGTTCGCCCAGCGTGGCCTGGGCCGCCTGCCCCTAAGGCAGCGCGCCGGGCCATTCGTTCGAAGGTTCCTCGGCCTCCGCACCCGGCCTGTCTTCGGCCGGGTCTGGATCGCGGTCGTATGCCTTCTGTAGGCTTCCGATTTCATCGACGATCGCGTCATAGACGTCGTACTGCTTGGCACCCTTCACGACTAGAGAGTCGACCAAGTCTTCGAGCTGGTCACGTAGACCGTCTCTCCAGTCGCCGCTCATTTGCAATCCTCGGGCTGCAGTCGAACGCCCGCGCAAGGCATCCCCCATTTCGGGTAGCAAGAGGAACTTCTAGATCGGCTCGCCGCACTCGTCCGGTTCCGGATCCGGAAGCGGTTCTTCGCCCGGAATTCGATCGAGGTCCGGCGGACTATCGAGCGGGGGCACTTTCGGTGGCGGCGCGATTGATGGCTCAAACACCAAGGGCGCTCTGCAAACGCAGGCCGGCAAAAGCGATGCTACTTCCCAAGGTGTAGCTTGCGGCGAGAACAATCAGTAAATCTCGTTTGATCAAGAACGAGGCCGGATTTTCCGGCCTTTTTCTTTACCTAAATAAATGGTCCACAGTGATCGGGCGGTGGGGCTGCACTAACAGTTCACTAACAGTGCTAGGCTCAAACTGCACTAGACGACCAGACCGGCGAATGTTCAATCTCTACGAGCACACAGGCAGCGGCCGAAGCCGAAATGCTGCATTTCAACGAGATGTACCGGCTCGAGAATTGCCCAGTGCCATGCCGTCTATCGAGGCGATGCTGGCATAGCGAGCCGGAATCGAAATATACCCGCTAAATTCGCAGGGTTCGCGTCTCGGAGAGCTTTCCGGTATTCAGGATATTTTGAAACGAGAACGTCGTCTTCGTGATCCATTGTCGAATTCGTTCTCTCTGGCTTTTTGCCCAGTTGCTTGAACTGTGAAGATTTCAGGTTAGTCGCCTTGCTCTTGCTGCCATGCTTCCGCCAGCGATGCGGCGATCGCAGCGATCGAGCGAAACAGGACGAGCGGGTCGTCCTTCGAGGGCGCGAAACCGCGGCGCTGCCAGAACTGAGCCGCTTCGTGATCGACGGCGTTGACCATAAACGCCCGCCCGCCGGTCAGAGCAGCGGCCTGGACACATCGCTCAAGGGCATGTTTCGCTAGACCTGTACCGATGCCTCTTCCCGCCCATTCCGTGTCCGTGGCAAGCTGGCCGAGAAGAAGACAGGGAACCGGATCGGGCGGCTGCCCGGTGCGGATCGAGCGCGGCAGGATCGCGGGAACGACAGCGGTCGGCCCCAAGCCGTAATACCCGACGACGCGCCAGGCCTCGTGAACGACGAGAACCGCCGTGAAACCTTTCTCCTGATTGGAAAGCGCGCGTGTCTTCAGCCAATGATCGAGCGTCGGCTTGCCGCAGGAAAATTCGTGAACATTATGCGCCGCCGTAAGCGGTTCTGGAGCCGATAATGCCACGACTTATTGCTTCGGCTTGTAACCGGCTTCCCACGGAGCGGGCCGCTTGGCCAGTTCCACCATCTCGGGAACAGGAGCGGCCGGTAGGGACAAGACACCCATGAAATCAGCGAAGCCTTCCGGGCTCATGCGGATGAGCCCCTGCTCCATAACGACTTCTTCTGCGGCGCGCACAGCGGCCTCCCGCACGAAATCGGTTCGTGAGCGGCCGCGCAGGCTTGCCGCACGATCGATCATTGCGACGTCTGCTTCAGGCAAGCGCATTGAGATCGGGTACTCCTTGCGTTCGACAGTGGCGGCCATGACTTATCTCCTTTACGCGGAAAATAGCGACTTGTAGCGCCAAATGCAATACGACACTATCAATCTCGTTCACGACCTGCCTTGCCATTGTGGAATTGGCGCGGGAGGATGGTCACCGAGGAGTTTATATGCGCCACGGATCGGTTTCACGGAGTTTTCGTAGGTCATTTCACTATGCCAGCACACGATATGCTCCGCTGGACTGCTCCTTGACGCGCGCATCCGCCCCGACCATCCACGCCTGCTCACCTTTGAATTCAGTTGTTTATCATGGTTTTAGCGTGAATTCTGCGGGGCATGAGCTAACAAGCAACCTTGTCAGGTGGGGGTATCGGAAAGCGAAGAGCTGCTAGCAGCGATGCTTCTGGACGCGCCAGAACTGACACTTATCCCGCGCGGCAATCCAGATCCCCCGTCTCATGCAACTCGCCCGGTTGCTCGGCACGCAGATGGCTCGTCAGAATTTCGCGGCGCAGATGAACGTGCGGGGTTTGGACGGCTCCTGAAGACCGGAGACCCAATTGAAAGTCGCCATTTACGCCCGCAATTCCTTCGACAATCAACGCGATACTTCCATGCCGACCAGCTTCGCATGTGCCGGCTTCACGCCGAGAAGCAAGGTTCTTCTGCATCCTGCAATGGCGCAGCAATATCGTAAGCGAGTTAAGCAACTCTACGAAACGCTGCAGGACGATTCCGAGTAGAAGCGTATTGAAGCGACAAATGCAATCCGTTCGCTTGTCGAGTAACATCCTGACGCTGTCGGTAAAAACGCGAAAGGCCGCCGAAGGGGCGGGCAAGTCGCAAGCAAAGATGGTTGCGGCGGGCAGGATTTGAACCTGCGGCCTTCAGGTTATGAGCAAAGAGATCCGCTCTAATGGAACACCCTGATCGAGAAGCCGTTTCTCCAAGCTGGTAAAGTCGCCAGCGAGAGAATGGCAGGTTCCTGTGAGCGTCGTTGAGTCCAGAGATGAAGATGCCTCCCCACTCCCTGCTCCGGCCGATCGCACCCAAGTCTACAACCCTCCCCCGGGTGTCGTAGCGACTAGGCTCGCTGTAGCTTTACAAAGCTTCGAACTCCCCCTGTGCTATGTGGCACTAAGCGAAGGTGCGGCTGCCAGAATTGCTGAGGCAGTCAGAGCGCTGGTTCCTGAGATCGAGGTGATCGTTTTTCCGCCTTGGGACTGCCTGCCTTATGATCGGGTGCCACCATCGGCACATTGTATGGGCCTGCGAATGGATGCCCTACGGATCTGGAGCACGCGGAGCGGCGGGCCGCGGCTGTTTTTGACCTCGTTGGACGCAACCCTCCAACGAATTCCGCCAGCGACCGTCATCTCGAAAAGCCATATCGAGCTTGTAGTGGGAAAGCCGTTCGATCGTGATGCGTTTTCCGACTTCATTCAGCGGGCCAACTATCAGGAAGAAGGTGTCGCGGACGACCCCGGCGAGCTGGCGGTTAGAGAAGGCGTGATCGACATCTACCCTGCCGGCGCGCCCGGTCCAATGCGGATCGTCCTGTCGGAGGATGAGAAGGTCGAGGAACTCAGAGGTTTTGACCGGTTAACGCAGCGGACAGAGAGCTATCTCGACCAAGTGACGTTCGGTCCGGCATCCGAAGCCATTTATTATGACGGCTTTACAGAAGACCATGCTCCGGCTCTTGAGACGATGGAACAACTGCTGCTGCGCCTCTATCAAGACATGCCGACAGTGTTTGACGTACTCTGCGATGCCACTTTCATTCTGGCTCCCGGCGCAACCGAACGTGTGGAACGCCACTTCGAGATTATCGAAGATGCTCGCCAGTCCCGCAAGGCATTCGACGATAAGGAGTACCCCTCCTCCCGTTCTTTCTATCTGGATAGAGATGAGTGGAAACGGCTCTCCAGCAACGTTTTCACAAACGTGCTTGATCTCGGAAAGGGACATAAGCTTCCAAAAGACATATCACGCGCAGACCAGCGCAAAGCCTTGGTCGAATTTGCGCAAGGTCATCTGCACAACGGGTTGAAGGTTTTGATTGCTGGGCAAGGCAAAACGGCCGAAGCGATCGGTCGGCGCTTGGCAAAATCAGCCGGGAAAGTGCCAAGGTCGGTCGACACATGGGCGGCGGTCTTGGAGGCAGAGCCTGGCACCCTTTTAAGCTTGGCCTGCGATTTAGAGCAAGGGTTTGTCGACGTCGGACAGAATGTCGTCGTCATTGCCGCAACCGATAGACCGGGCAGGTTTGCGAATTCGAGAGCCGTTCTGGCGGCAGCAGAGCTTCGAATAGGCGACGTTGTCGTTCACGAAGACCATGGCATCGGCGTCCTGAAAAATTTGGAAAACATCACCGTGGACGACGTCTCTCGGGACGCCGCTCGCCTGGAATATCGCGATGGCGGTTCTCTTCTTGTGCCGATGGAGGAGTTTGGAAAATTATGGCGTTACGGCGCCGAGCCCGAAGCAATTACGCTCGACCGACTCCGCACGGACGTCTGGCAGAAGCGACGCGACGAAATCCAGGCAGACATTCAGTCTACCGCGCGTCATTTTATGAAGGTTGCAAAACAGAGGCAGGCTTCGCAAGCAGAAAGATTCGACCCACCGCGTCTCGAATTTTCTGCTTTCGCCCGTCGTTTTCCATTTTCCGAAACTCCTGATCAGGCCGAAGCCATCCAAGCGGTCCTCTCCGATCTTGGCTCCGGGCAAGCCATGAACCGTCTCGTTTGCGGAGATGTCGGCTTCGGCAAGACCGAAGTCGCGTTACGCGCAGCAGCAACGGTCGCGCTTTGCGGTGGACAGGTGGCTCTCATTGCACCGACCACAGTGCTCGCTCGACAACACTTTGCCACCTTCAAACATCGTTTCGCGGGGACCGGCATCGCAGTCGGCATGCTGTCTCGACTGCTCAAGCCAAGTGAGGCGAAAAAGACGAAGGATGCACTTGCCGACGGCGAGATCCGCATCATCATCGCGACCCAGGCGATCCTCTCGAAAAAGGTTCGCTTCGCACGTCTTTCCCTGGTGATCGTGGACGAGGAGCACCGGTTTGGCCTGAAAGAAAAGCGGGCGATGAACAGCCTCGCACCATCTCTTCACACTCTGTCCATGTCGGCCACGCCGATCCCGCGGACATTGCAATTGGCGATGGTGGGCGTTCAAGAAGTCAGCCTGCTGACCACGCCACCATCTAGGCGCAGGCCCGTCCGCACGTCAATTGCGCCGTTCGACCCGGCGTCCTTGCGGACAGGCCTGATGAGGGAGTACCGGCGCCGCGGCCAGAGCTTTGTCGTAGTGCCGCGTATCGAGGACATAGAAAAAGTCGAAATACTGTTGCAGAAGATCGTTCCGGGACTTTCGGTCAAGGTCGCGCACGGCAAGATGCCGGCAGCGGCTATGGATGAAGCAATAGTCGGTTTTGCGCAAGGCGATGGCGACGTCCTTCTCGCCACAAACATCATTGAAAATGGCCTCGATGTCCCGCGCGCCAACACGATGTTTATCTGGCAAGCCGATCGGTTCGGCCTAGCTCAGCTCCATCAGTTGCGCGGACGTGTCGGGCGCGGAGCGGTCCAGGGCATCGTTACTCTTTTTACACAACAGGATGGTGAGCTGGCTGAGGAAACTCGCTTACGGCTTTCGACCTTGGTCGAAAACGACCGATTGGGCGCTGGGGTCGCAATCAGCCTCCGCGATCTCGATCTTCGCGGCGGCGGCGATATCGCTGGCGAAGATCAGGCGGGCCATATGAAAGCGATCGGTATAGAGCTCTATCAAAAGCTGCTTGCAGACGCCGTCGCAAGATTTCGCTGGCAGCCGTCAGGCGTGCAACAGCGCGCGATCGTCAACCTAGGAAACGTCGGGACAATCCCGTCGGACTATGTGTCGGATCCAGCAGTCAGACTTAACCTCTACGCCAAACTGCTGCGGGCATCCGCGGTCAGTGAATTGAACGATCTCGCAGACGAATTCGAAGATAGGTTTGGCCAACCGCCGCACGACGTACTGCTTCTCTTGAGGACGGCAAGACTGCAGCTTATCGCGGGACGGTTGGGTGTTGCCAAGCTTGAGGCCGGGCCAAAAGCGCTTGCAATGACCTTGACAGAGAAGACGTCGGCGAAGCTTGTGGCCGCGTCGACGAAAGCCGGGGCGGTTCGGCGACAGGAGCGGCTGATATTCGACGCCTCAAGCCTGGCCGGCGAGGACCCCTCCCATTTCTTCGACCGGGTTCTATCGGCAGTAACAGGATAGGGGTTGCAAGAAACATCGAAACAGAAAGGCTCAGAAGAGCGGACCGCTCTTGACGGGAGGCGAACCGGCCGCCCCGCTATCAAGCTACTTTTGCGCGCGCGGTGGAGGCCATTCGTCTTCGCCTCTAAGCAAATATCGTGCGTAGTCAGCGCTCGTCAGCCAAGACTGACACCAGTGATCTCGGCAAGCCTCATTATCAGGCGATCTTGATAACCGACGTCGCCAACGGCGGCCGAGGGCGGTTGCAGTTGGCGATGGTACCAATATTGACCGCTCACCTTGGCCCTTGCGTCGTCGCTGACGGACAGCCATACCTGCGTGCGATGGCCGTCCTCGAGATCGCCAGGCGCGCCTGCTCCGCCCATCTTCGTCGGAACCCAGCCTGGATCAACCGCGCTGCTGACGACGCCAGGCTGATATCTCGCGACTGCTGCAGCGAGGGTTGCAACATGAAGCTTGCTCTCGGAGTAAGCCGTGACTGGGCTCCATGCGCGCCTCTTCCAATCGATATCGTCCAGCGAGGTCCCGGCGTTTCTGTGCATGCCGCTGCTAAGGTAGATCAGCCGCGTAGGGCGGCCGATCAGTGCTGTCAGGATGTACGGCGCAAGTACGTTGACTGCGAGCATCGTCGGGTGGCCTTCGGAAGTCGGATTGCGGCTCGCTTGGTGATAGACGCCCGCATTGTGAATCACCGCATCAGCACCGCCGATAGCATTGACCTGATCGGCGATTGAACGGGTCTGGCCAGCGCTCGAAAGGTCACCAATGACGATGTCCGCCAAGTTTCCAGTTATTGCGGCCAATACGGCCGCGCGTTCTTTCGAGCGGGCATGCAGGATTACGCGGTGCCCGGCGTCCATCAAGGTTTCAGCTGCGGCACGCCCTAGCCCATCAGTGGATCCGGTGACAAAAATGCAACTCATACGGTTTCCATGTTTACGTCATCCCAGTCGGCCAATCGGGTGTCTGAAGCCATTGGACAGCGCTTTCGAGTTGCGATGTCAAGCAGTCGTGGCATCCCAGCCAGAAGCACAACGGCAAAGCAGCAATATGCGCCTGGGGATGATGCTAAGCGAGGGATACTCATTTTTGAAAATCCTGATATGATCCGGGGCAGTTGTGGGAGTAGGTGGTATGAAGAGTCTAGTACCTGAGGCTTTCTATTGGGCTCGTTCCGACAGGCACACCGATGGCAAGACGACCATCGTTCAAGTGTCCTCGGTCTTCGGCGGGGATCCGGATTATTGGACCATCGCAGTTCCGGGTTCCGACCAACATTGCATGATAAGCGACTTTGAGATCATCGCGCTTGTCGAACCGTTGGACGGTTATCCACTTCAACATGCGGCCGAATAGCTCCCCTTTTGAAGGGCGGAGAAAAGGCACACAACTTCAACTCCGGTATCAGGATTGAAGTGCTCAACATTACGTCGCCGGACGAGGTTCCGTCTAATTTCTGACCGTAATTGTCCGCTCCAGTGCTGCCCCCCCGAGCATAGCCTCCTTGGTTGGACATGACAAACTCGACGAAATCTTGTCAATGTCTTGGAACCGCGGGCCCCGCGAAGCTTCAGAAGTATGCATAATGACTGTAAAATCCGCGCGCGCTCCGTGCAGGTTGACATCGAACTTCGCCGGCGGATCAGGGAAGGCGCAAGCTCATCGGAGTGTCTAAGAACACTCTTGAAGCACAGCTGGGGATCACATCCACACATTCAAAAATTTGAGAAGGCCAAAATTGCGTTAGGTCAAGTCGCGTATGGGCAATCGCGCAGATTTTGAGAACGTCGCCCTGCCCTTTTCGGACAATGCGGCGGCCAGGATGCCGCCATCGTTTGAAGTCAATGCCATCGAACAGGCGGACGGGTGTCCTGACCGGCTGAACCTGAAAAGGGTTCTCGCGAAAATCCGCGATGAAACGGCCCATGGATCGATCATCGCGCTCGTGACGGCGCTCTCAGAAGGCCAAGTGTCTGAGTGTTGAGCGCCGCTAGAATTTTTCAGATGTCGCGATACAGCGTTTGCTATTTGCCGAGCCAGTGGTACTCGGCGATCGAGGCTTTACCGGTCTTCTTGTCGTAAAGGCAGATGAGACTGACGTTCACCTTCGACTTGCCCTTGGCTGTCTGCCCTCGCATGAGCAGAGCAATCTTGCCAGCTGCATCATCGAAGACTACAGGGGCAGATGCCTCTGGTGTGTTCAGGCCCGACTGACCAATACATGTCCCGTTTACCTTGGCAAAAAGCGCGTTCCAGGCCGCATCGCTGGACGCATATGCTGCCTGTGATAGGCAAAGCGCGAAGCCTGCCGCGGCAAGCGTTAGTTTAATCATAGAAGGTCCTTTCTGCGAATTTGACTCAGGTGTTTCCGATGCTTCGTCGCTGGTCAACGAGGCCAAACCAAGGCGGTCCCCGGACCGTCAGCGGTCGGGATGTCAGTTCGAAACTCTGTGATGCATCTGCGGCTGTTGGCGAGCCCTAACCAACGGGTCCGAGCTGAGGAGATCGGTGCGTCTGCAGGCCGGGTGTGATCCTCAATCGATCGGATCCTGCGCACGGATCAATTTTCTGGTCTCTCCACCCGAGGCACTTTCAGGGTTCTGACCGTTTCTGCTGCACTCAACAACGCTGTGGACCACCCAGGCAAACGAGAATAATCCACATTAGCTGATGCGTTGAATAGCGCGATGATCTGATCGTTTCGTGTGCCGGCGCCGGCAATTCCGAGCGCTCCGCGCAGGCCACTAATTTCGACAATTGCACGAGTGAGCTGCTGACTTCTAGGTGCCGCAGTTTCTCGATCTCGTTAGCTGCCTTTGCCAACTGGGCAATGAAGCTTGTGGTCATGTGATGCCGGTCACCCTGATGCCCGGTCGCTGCCGACCTCTTCCTGGTCGTCGATCATGTGGTGCCAGTAAGCTCACCTACCTCTTCGCAATCGTCTCCTAAGCGTCAGCTTTTGAACCGTTCGAAAGCAGTCATATATCTCACTGGCGGGTCGGCTTCTTCCCATCCATAGATTTCAGCGCGTAGGTAGTTGATCTCATCCTGGACCCTGTGCTCCTCGATTTCGATCCACCAGGATTTCGGCCCGCCGTCGCTTCCATCTGACCACCGGTAGCCGCGCATCTTCAATTGATCCTTCATCTCGAAGGGACTGTGTTCGGCATAAATGCGCGCACGGTTCTGCTGGCTCGACAGATAAAGTTCCGAGAACGGCGAGCTGGCGCCATCGCCATGACCGCGATCGAGGATTTCCAGTAGCGCGAAACAGTCATCGACCGCGCGATGCGCCTCATGAAAGTAGCCAGCCTGGCCGATCAGATATCCAAGCTTGTTGCCTTCGAATCCGCGTGCTGCCCAATCGATTTCCGAAACCGAGCAGGCCCAGGCTTTGCGATCGAACACAGGTGAAAATGCTTCGAAAAACGGCCGGTCGAACCTGGCGTAGTGGGCGATGACCAGATCCGCGGGTTCGACCAGCGATCGCAATTGCTGCGGGTCGATCATATGGCTGGCCACCATTTCGTCAGTAATCCCGGTCAGCCGCGTGATTTCCGCCGGAATCGGCCTGGTCGGCTCGTGTAGCGCGCTGTAGACGCCAGTCACGTCGCCAATCGCCCCCTGCTCGTCAAAGGAAAAGGCGACAATACCGATCTCGATGATTTCGTCTTCTCGATTGTTCAATCCGGTCGTCTCTGCATCGACGAGGACGCCTCTCCGGAAAAAGCCGGGACGTGGAAACGGCACGATTGGCCTGGGCTCAAGCCTTTTGAGGACGCGATAGCGGCCGGTTGCCTCAAGCTGCCGAACAAGGCCGCCTTCGCTATCAGCGGTGACCACTTGCTTGACGCTACGCCGTCGCCGTGGGCCAAGTGCCGGTGCCTCAGCCTCATCATCATCTGTAAAGAAATCGAACTGCTGCGTCACGTGCCCGTCTCGGATTGATTTCCGGTCAGTCAGCTTTAGTCGATTCCCTTGCGCAGATCAGGTGAAAGTGCGCCTAGGGGCCAAATTCGAAATCAACTGGCGCAAAGGTGCCTAAGCAGACCATCATGACGGGTGACGAGGGAGGCGCCTGCTTTGGCTCGCCCAATAGTCCGGATTGGTCATGTTGACTCCGTAAAAAAACAGAACATAATAGGAACATATACGGCGAATGCGGCCGCCAATCCGACAGTGAGCAATGGAGAGCGAGGATGTTTGCGCGAAGGATGAACCGTGGCAGCAACGATAATAATAGCGCTGATGGCTTCGAAATGTATATGACGCCTGCTGAGGAGGCTTCTGGGCTCGAAATGCATCCTGAGTTGATCCGGATGGTCGGCCTGCGGGTCGCCGGCAGTGTGCGCTTTGCTGTGGCCTGCGCCTTTTGCGTTCCCGACGCCGGCCCCTTTGGCGAGATCGAAATTGCAATAGACGAAGACAAAGGACAGGCTTGCGGCTTGCATCGTCTACGCAATCCCGATCGGATCGTCAAAGCGCTCTGGTTTGACTGGAGCGGGACGGTCGATGATGCCGTCGGTGGTGTCTACGATCGCATCATCGCGCATTACCGCCATCAGGAGATGCTCTGATGCCGGAGGCGACCGCTGCACCTATCCTGCTCGTCTCCGCAAGCGAAGACGTTCGCGCAGCGCTTTCATGGCACGACGGTGACGCCTTGGCAACGATCGCTACCCTGATTGAGGATTGCCGTCATCTGAGGGAGCAACTGGCGCATGCCGAAGCTTCGATGAGCGTCGGCTTTGCCCGGGGATGGACGCCCGTATATGAGCGGACCACCTGACATGCTCGACAAGGTAGCGCCGCGCAAGGCGCTTTTTCGCGCTGCGTTTCGCGACTGGTGGGATGCCCAGCTTCCGGCGTTTCGCGAGCGGACCGACTATAGCAGTGCAAGGTTGATCTTCCGCGCAGGCTATGCGTCGGGCCGCAACCGTGATCTCTCGAGATATACTTTCAAAGCGGGCCGGTTTCGTATCACGGTCTGGGCGGACGGACCTGCCGAGGCCAAAGCAGAAAGCCAGAGAAGAGGCTGATTTTCGCGCCACCCGCAAAGGATGGAGTGCTCCGAAGGGCGGCTGGAACCTGGAGGAATTAAAGTGAGCGATATCGATAGACCGGTCCTGCAGCGCGCGCCTGTCCTTGTGGCACGACGCTGCCATTGCGGCGACTGGGCGGGTTTTCCCTTCGGCAAAGGTGAGAACCAGGAATGGTGGTGCTGGAAACATTATCCCTACAAGACATCTTCGCGCCTTCAGGCCGCGAAAGTGGCAGCGATGCTTGAGCGACACGTAGCGTGATGTGTTGTATCGCCTCAAGGCAATTGAAGCTGAAGGGACAGGCAACGATGATTGTCGTGCCCGCCGAAACATTGCTCGACGCGGCGATGGGGCAAGGACTGGGGCTCGCCGAAAAGATCGCGTTGAAGACGGCCGATGCAGATCAGGTGAAAAAACTCTCTGGGCCAGAGGCTCTACTGCTCTTCGCGGAAGCCATTCAGCGACATGAACGGGCCATGCTTCCGAAAAGTAAGGTGAAAAGAATGGCAGCCGTTTCGGCTTGCTTCTCGCCATCGCGGTCCCCTTCAGATGAGTGGGGTGCCTCGACATGGCGATCCGGGTCGGCGTCCTGTCCGTCGCGATCCACAGCGCTCTGGATCGATCAGGTTTCTCGAACTTCGGCAAGCCTCTTGACTGCGTAGTCGTCGCGCCAGCAGACGGCGGCTTCCCAGGCAGCTGCTGCCTGAGCGCAATATCATACGCGCCGTCGTCGAGGGCGGCGGCGTTTTCGGGTAGCGCCAGATCAAGATCTGCGGCATCGACATGCGCTTCATCCCAGTCGATCAGCGCGACATTGTTTCCGAAAACGCGGATGTTGCGGCGATTGTTCGGGTTGCCGTGAACAACACATGCGTTGATCAGTGACGGAACAGATAATGGAGATTTGAGTCCCCAAAATGTCAGTTCCTATGCGTGGCTGCCCTTGTCAATGGAAGTTCCGACTTTTCACTTTGAGCGTGTCGATATCCAAGTCTGGAATGTAGATATCCCTGACTTTGGGTATAGGCGCCCGATCGCGTGAATCCGGACTACCAGGCGATCCATGAGCGAACTCGTCGCCCCTGCCCGTCGGCAATTTGAAATCGACATGGCGATCGGCCAAACCCGTTAGATCGCTGGAAAGGTCAAACAGCTGCTGGGCGACTAGGTGAACCACGTCGCCTTCCCGCTGTATCCTGCCGTTGATCGCCATCATCGATGACCCCAATACCACCTGACGCCTCTTCTCAAATAGCGACGGCCAGACGACCACATTCGCTGGGCCGGTCTCGTCTTCGATCGTGATGAACATGACGCCCTTGGCGCTCCCAGGCTTCTGCCGGACGAGCACAAGCCCTGCCGTCATCAGCCAGCGACCGTGGCAGGCATTCATGGCATCCGAACAAGTCACGATGTTCCGTTTTTCGAGGTCGTGTCTCAGGAAGCTGATCGGGTGGCCACGGAGTGTCAGCCCGACATGGCCGTAGTCCTGGATGACGTTGTGGCCGTCGGTCATTTGCCGTAGGTGGACCTCCGGCTCCTGTTGCTCGGCGATGACTGCAGCTTCGCGCTCAGCGGCCGCCGCAAACAACGGCAAGGGTTCATCGCGTAGCGCCTTGATTGCCCACAGCGCGTCACGCCGCTCCAGTTCAAGGGAGGGCAGGAAGGCGTCGGCCTCGGCCAACTGGACGAGCGCCTCCGTTGGGACGTTGGATCGCCGCCAGGCGTCGTCGATGCTTTCAAACACGCGGTTCATGCGCGCCGCAATAATGCGCGCGGCGTCGGCGACGGCCAACCCTTTCACCATTCGCATCCCAAGCCGGACGGCATGCCGCCCGGTGTCGCCGATCTCCTCGAGAGTGCAGTCCCACCGGGATCGGTTGATGCAGACGGGCCGGACTTCCACGCAGTGGTTCCGGGCGTCTCCGACGATCTGGGCAGGCGCGTAGAAACCCATCGGCTGGGAGTTCAAAAGCGCAGCGCAGAAGACGTCCGGGAAGTGACACTTCACGTAGTTGGACGCGTAGGCAATAAGGGCGAAAGAGGCGGCGTGGCTTTCCGGGAAACCGTAACTTCCGAAGCCCTCCAGCTGACTGAATGTTTTCTCAGCGAATTCAGCGGAATATCCGTTTGTGATCATACCGGACACGAGCTTGTCTTTGAACCGGGAGACGCCACCTGTGAACTTGAACGTCGCCATCGACTTGCGGAGTTGATCCGCCTCACCCCCACTGAAGCCGGCGCAGACCATGGCGACTTTCATGGCGCTTTCCTGGAACAGCGGGACGCCAAGCGTTTTGCCGAGGACGGCCTCTAGTTCCGGCGTCGGATACTCGATCTTCTCTTTCCCCTCTCGCCTGCGCAGATAAGGATGCACCATATCCCCCTGAATGGGACCCGGGCGGACAATCGCCACCTGGATGACGAGGTCGTAGAATGTCTGCGGCTTCAGTCGTGGCAACATCGCCATTTGTGCGCGGCTTTCGACCTGGAAGGTTCCAAGTGTGTCGGCTTTGCGGATCATCGCGTAGGTCGCAGGGTCTTCCTGCGGTATCGAGGCAAGATCGAGCGGCTCATGTTTGTGGTCGCGGATAAGATCGAACGCCTTCTGCATGCAGGTCAGCATGCCAAGTGCCAAGACGTCCACCTTCATGAACTTGAGAGCTTCGACGTCATCCTTGTCCCACTCGATGATCTGGCGATCGGCCATGCTCGCGGGCTCGATGGGGACGAGGTCATCGAGGCGGTCATGTGTCAGGACGAAACCGCCCGGGTGCTGGCCGAGGTGACGCGGCGCTCCCATCAGCTGCTGGGCCAGCTTCAACGTCAGTGCCAGACGACGGTCTGCGGGGTTCAAACCTTGTGTCTTCAGTCGGTCATCGCTGATCAGTTCCTCGGACCAGTGCCACATCCCCGACGACAAGGCTTTGATGATGTCCTCCGGTAGACCCAGAGCCTTGCCGACATCCCGGATCGCGCCCCGGGCGCGGTATCGGGTGACCGTGGAGCAGAGGGCGGCCTTCTCCTTGCCGTAGGTTTTGTAAATCCACTGGATGACCTGCTCGCGCCGTTCGTGCTCGAAGTCGACATCGATGTCAGGCGGCTCGTCGCGCTCCTTTGAAACGAAGCGCTCAAAGAGGAGATCATTGGTTTCCGGGTCGATGCTGGTGATCCCGAGGATATAGCAGATAGCCGAGTTTGCCGCCGATCCGCGCCCCTGACACAGGATACCTTGGCTTCTGGCGAACTTGACGATGCTGAACACGGTCAGGAAGTACGGCGCGTAGCGCATCTCCTTGATGAGATCGAGCTCGTGCCGGATAGAACGCAAAACCTTCCGTGGGAGGCCTTCGGGATATCGCTGCGGGATGTATTCCCGTACGTAATGCTCAAGGGATTGCTGGGCATCCATGCCGGGCACAATCGCCTCCTCAGGATACTGGTATGTCAGCTCCTCCAGCGAGAATTTGCAGCGCTCGACGATATCCATCGTGCGTGCAAGTGCATCTGGATAGCGCTGGAACAGCCGCTCCATTTCTTGCGGTGGCTTGAGGTAGCGGTCAGCATGCCGTTCGCGCTCGAAGCCGACCTCATCGATCGTGGTGTTGTTGCGAATGCAGGTGACGATATCCTGCAATTGTCGTCGTCCCGGTTCGTGGAAGAGGACGTCGTTGGTGACAACAGTGCGCACACGATGCCTGGCCGCCAGATTGGAAATCTCATGTAGCCGCAGCTGGTCGTTCGGCCGCCGGCGCAGCGCGAGCGAGACATAGGCACGATTACCGAAGATCTCGGCCATCTTCCGGAGTTGGACGGCACAGGTTTCATCCGGGAGATCGGGGACGAGGACCGCGATGAGACCCTCTGCGTAGGCCCCGACGTCATCGAGGTGGAGAATGCAGTTGTCCTTCCCTCCCCGGCTCTTTCCAAGCGTGATCAGCCTCGTCAGGCGGGAGTACGCAGCTCTGTCCATTGGGTAGACGAGCATCGACATGCCGTCGTGAAGATCGAGGCGGCAACCGACGACAAGTCTGATGCCGGTGGCACGGGACGCTTCAAGCGCGCGGACGATGCCAGCAAGTGAGTTCCGGTCCACGACGCCCAAGGCTTCGATGCCCAATTGCTTGGCGGTGGCAAACAGCTCGTCTGCCGAGGATGCCCCCCGTAAGAAACTGAAGTGGGTCGTCACCTGAAGCTCGGCGTAGCTCATG
This sequence comes from Rhizobium sp. 01N424, assembly GCF_056399485.1. Taxonomy (NCBI): domain Bacteria; kingdom Pseudomonadati; phylum Pseudomonadota; class Alphaproteobacteria; order Hyphomicrobiales; family Rhizobiaceae; genus Rhizobium; species Rhizobium sp. 01N424. The sequence continues at coordinate 85,143 of NZ_JBFTRK010000011.1, read as the reverse complement.
CGAATATCCCGTGCACGAACCACTCGCGCGAGCCGGTGGCAGGGTCAACGCCGTCGCCGCGCCGGAAAATCCATAGGCGCTCGCCGCCCTCGCCTTCGATGACGAAGTAATCCCGAACGGCGTCGAATTCACCGTCGCGCCGCCACCACTCTCCAAATACCCGTTCAGGACCGTCAGCGCGGATGACCTTCATCTTTCGTCCGCGCCATGTGATGCTCGCAGGCGGATAGTCCGGCATGAGCGCAATCGCTTCGATCCGGTCGGGTTGTGCCAGCAGTCGGACCGGCCGAGGCCAGTGATGCACCCAGGTCTCGTCCGAGATTGCGGCTGCCGCCGCGATCCGCGCGACACTTCGCTCGGGAACGTCGGAGGCAACAGGAGCGACGCGATAGACCCGCTGGCCGCGATTGCCGAAGATGTCAATCAGCGGCGTGATATCGGGCGTCTCCTCCTCGACCAGTGCGGAGACCTTTTGAAACTCTTCGAAAGGTTCTGCCCTGACGGCCACCAGGGTCAGCTTCTCAATTCCGAAACCCGGCTCGATTGTCTCAGTGCGGTCGCGAAAGAGCTTCTTCAGCCAAACGACATCACGCGACGGCTTTGCCGTTCCGGAACGAACGGCTTGGCGAGTGCCGTCGACCTTTTCGATAATCAGATCGGCGCGGCGAACACCAAGGCCATGGCGCTGAAGTTCAGCCACCAGGCGGATGATCAAATAGCCGACGTATTTGTCGATCGTCTCGGCGGCCCCGATGGGCTCGGCAAACACACGGCTGACCTCGATCAGCTCAGCGGCTCGGATAGGCTCGATTGGCTCTGCGATGCGTCCGAACATCTGGTCGAGCCGGCGGCCGATCTCAGGACCGAAACGAAGGGCGAGCGGCGCACGAGGTGTTGCCGACAGCTCTCCGATCGTCTTGAAGCCAAGCGTGTGAAGGTCGCCGACGATCTTGGACGAGAGCCGCAGCATTGAGAGCGGCAGCTTCTCGACGGCACGTACGGTCTCGCCCACTGGTACGATCACGCTCTCCTGCCGAGTTGCCCGGGCGCAGGCGTGTGCCGCCCCCCACGTGTCGGCAATAGCAACGCGGGCCGACAGCTTTTTGGCGCGGAAACGGTTGGCGATCCCGGAGACCATCAACGGCTCCCCGCCCTGAAGATGATCGGCCCCCTCGGTGTCCATGATGATCCCGTCAGGGGCATCGACAGCGACGAGCGGCGAATACTGGCCCAAGGCCCAGAGGGTGATCCGTTTGAGTGCCGCTGCGTCGGCCACCGGATCGGCGTCGACCAGCATCAACCCATGAAAGATCGCCTGGGCCTTGGCAGCAGGCATACCGACACGGACGCCCGATTTCCTGGCTGCAGCATCGGCGCCCGATACCCACCTTTTCGACCCACTGCGGGCGATCACGGCGATGGCCTGCTCAACGGGAATAGAAGGATCGGCTCGCCTGATCCTGTCCGTCGCCAGCTCCGGAAGATAGATTGATACGACCCTTGGCATCACACGCTCCTACGAAATACTCAGCGCACTCGCCCGCTTTCACTCTTATAAGCTCTAACCGCCACTGTGCTCGACCGACGCCTTGCACAGGAAGCTCCTCGCTCGGAGTGACACTCACCCGCCACCGCGTGGCCGAAGCCGTCGGCTGGCCGAAGTCCCTGGCTTCTGTCTGTCGTCGCCAGCGCCTGACGATCAGCCCCATGGTTCCAGACTTCTCCGCGGCAAGCTGAAGGCGACGCGACTTGGTCATCGGCAACCGCACCAGCTCGCCGACCACGGCACCCAGACCGCCATAGCCCAGGGCCTCCTCCATGTTGGCGATGACGTCGTCCTCGCTGGCGGACTCGACAAAAACGACCCGCTTCGGATGGAGGCCCGCCTGCGCCAGCGCAGGGAAAAACAGGTCCGGTCTTGCAAGGCACCAGACAATCTGGCCCGTGGTGCGGGCAGCAATGCCAGCTACGAAAAGTGCCGCCGCCGCGCCGTCGACAGTTCCCGCGCCGCCGCCGGCAAATTCATGCAGAGCGCCATAGGCCAAGCCTCCGCCTGGCAGGCGATCATCGATGTCGGGTATGTCGAAGGGTAGGACCCGCTTCGGACGCGAAGATGGACCTTCGAGATGCTGAATGCGTTCCCGAAGCTCGGAGATCACGAGATTTGCGGCACCGTGCGCCAAAATTGACCTCTGTCAAAAGCGGGTTTCCATTCTGCACAAAAGCAAGTATGTTCCTTGTTTGTTCCTGATTGGCATTTGAGTCAATCGTCATGTTTGGGCAGATACTCGTGGTCCAACATTCGTCCACAGCGGCTCGACGCGCGATCAGGAAGCAAAATCAATGCGGTAGAAAGAGCTCATCCACAGATCGGCAAAATGACAAAGATAAGAAAAAATTCCTTTAAAGATGGGATTATTCTCCGTCAGGTTCGATGCAAGGTTCTCATTGTCGCATGCCGGGCATGCGGTCGCAGTGACGAGATGAATCGCAAGGCAGTTGTGCAGCGGCATGGCGCGGCAATCCCGATACGTAACTTGCGTCGCCGGCTGGCATTGGGATGCGAGAGAATGAATGCCGCCGACGGGATAGACAGGTGCCAGCTCGATGTGGCGGCGAAGCCGGAAACCAGGGAGGCCTGATGCGAGCCGCTGGTGGATGGCGCATGATGTGGAATGAGTGATGAGTGCCGAACCGGACAACCCCGCAGCAGAGCGAGTGCGCAAGATCATTCACGTTGACATGGATGCCTTCTATGCGTCGGTGGAACAACGCGACAATCCCGAACTTCGTGGAAAGCCGATCGCCGTTGGTGGCGCTGAGGCCCGCGGCGTCGTCGCAGCCGCAAGCTATGAGGCACGCGCGTTCGGCGTGCGTTCGGCAATGCCATCCGTGACGGCCAAGCGAAAATGCCCGGATCTGGTTTTCGTCAAGCCGCGATTTGACGTCTACAAGTCGGTCTCCCTCGATATCAGGGCGATCTTTTCCGAGTACACGCCGCTGGTCGAGCCACTGTCCCTGGATGAGGCTTATCTCGACGTCACCGAAAATCTCAAGGGAATAGAAATCGCAACCGAGATCGCGCTCGAAATCCGTGAAAAGATCAAGGCGGTGACAGGGCTCAATGCGTCAGCCGGCATTTCCTACAACAAATTCCTGGCTAAGATGGCGAGCGACCTCAACAAGCCAAACGGACAGGCAGTTATCACGCCGAAGAATGGTCCGGGCTTTGTGGCAGCGCTGCCAGTGAAGAAGTTCCACGGCGTCGGACCGGCGACAGCCGAGAAAATGCTGCGCCTCGGCATTGAGACCGGTGCAGATCTTAGAGGCAAGGATCTTGCGTTTCTCGTCAGTCATTTCGGAAAATCAGGACCCTACTACTACGGGATTGCCCGCGGCACCGACGACCGCCAGGTCAAGCCTGATCGGGTTCGCAAATCTGTGGGCGCCGAGGACACGTTCGCGTCCGACATTCATGCCTATGGCCCGGCAATGGATGGCATGATGCCGCTCATTGCCAAAGTCTGGCGCTATTGCGAAGCAAACAGCATTGCCGCAAAGACCGTAACGCTCAAGGTCAAATATTCCGACTTCACGCAGATCACGCGCTCCCGAACGCTGGCAAAAGGATTAAGTTCGGAAGGCGCGATCGAAGACGGCATCCGCCTTCTGCTCGAAGGCGTCTTTCCGGTGTCAAAAGGCATCCGGCTTCTCGGCGTGACGCTCTCGTCCCTGGAGCCTAGGACGGAGCCGTGCACCGAACAACTCTCGCTGACCTGGTAGATCCTTGCATAGTAAGCCACAAGTCTCATTCGGCGACAGGTGGTGCGGCCTTGCGGACTTGCTGCTTCAAAGGAGTTCCGTGCTTGACTGAGGTAACGATTTTATTGGCAGGTGCAGCCGCATCGGCTACCGTCGAGGAAATCGGAGGCGGGGATCGATGTGTACGCTCTATCGCATGGAAGACAAGGACTGGGTTACGAAATGGGCTCAGGACGCCGAGAGCCTGATTAACCCGATGCCCGCCTACCAGATCTATACCGACCAGCTTGCGCCAGTCATCAGGAACGTGGCTGACGGTCGCAGGCAGGTCGCAAATTGCCGTTGGGGCCTTCCAGCGCCTTTCTACGTGCAAAAAGCAGCGGCGGAGGCGCGTGCTGCAAAAGCCAGGGCAAAGGGTCTAACTGTCGACATGGAGGAGTTGATCCGCATGGAGCCAGACCGCGGGACACCAAACGTGCGCAAATTGAATCTGCCGCATTGGAAGCGATGGTTGGGTATCGAACACCGGTGCCTGGTGCCGGTAACGTCATTTGCCGAACCCGATCCAAAAAGCAAGACTGGCAAAGAGGCGACACCCAACGCATGGTTTTCTGCCGCTCCCGAAAAGCCGCTGATGTTTTTTGCTGGACTGTGGGTGGCGCAATGGAAAAGTGTCAGAAAGGTCAAAGACGGTCTGACGACTGATGATCTTTTTGGCTTCCTGACCACGGATCCCAATAACGCCGTCCGGCCCGTGCACGAGAAAGCGATGCCTGTGCTCCTGCGCACACGCGAGGAAACTGAACTGTGGATGACGGCACCCTGGGACCAAGCAAAGGTGCTCGCCCGCCCACTGCCGGACGATGCCATCATGATCACTTCGCGTGAGCCCTACCAATACAGCATCGTCTCGAAAACGGGTGAGCGACTTGCCGAGCCAGCTCTACCGTAAAAATCGTGGCCCAGTCGCACGCGAAATCCGGCATCGGGGAAATTCGGACCTGACACTTTGGCGGGCAAGTGCAGTGTATCGCTGGCCCCGCTTACGACATCCATTCCTCCACGCTGATCCCGCCATTAGCGGCAATGCCGGTGCAGAGGAAATGAGAAAGCCTGTCATGGCGAATGACGGCGGCGCTGAGCCTGCCCGTCCGGTAGGCGGCGGTGTCGAGCGCAATGCGATTTTGGTAGATTTCGGGCCACAGAGAGTTCGTGATGGTGTGGCCATGCACGACGATATGGTCGAACTGCTCGACGTGATCGAGAAATCCCGCACGGATCCATCGCAAGTCGTAATCGGTCTGTGCGGCGAGAGGGACGCCAGGGCGCACACCTGCATGCACAAAGCAGAATCTGCCGGCAACCTCATGGGTCACCGCGCCGTTCAGGAGGCCGACATGATGCGGAAAGCGTTGGCGTATCTCGGTTGCAATCCCGGTAAAATTAGGCACCGGCTGGCTTGAATAAGCGCTGACGGTCGCAACGCCGCCCCAATCCATCCAATTGGTTGCATCGTCCTCAGCGAGCTCGTCGCGCAGCAGCGAGCGCAGGTAATGATCATGGTTTCCCAATACGAGCCGCGAACCGGGATAGCGATCGAGAGCGGATGAAACGAGATCAAGGACCTCTGGGCTGCGCGGACCCCTGTCGATAAGATCGCCAAGGAACATGATGACGGGCTGCGAGCTAGCGGCACGCTGAATGGCGGCGATATGGCCGAGGAGCGCCTCAAGAAGATCGGCGCGTCCGTGAATGTCGCCGATTGCGTAAATATCGGACAATGAAGACTGGCTCCTGATTGCGATTTTCTGGCGGTAGGTCGCGCTCGATTGGGATGGACAAGAATTTTTCACCGGAGCCGACCTGCTCCGGTTACCTTGCGGGCGGGCGTCAGCGCAAGCACTTCTTGGGGCGATGACCCTTGCAGCCGATGGATTGGTGTCTGCTGCATTTTACGGCGTTCGGTGGGCGATGATCCCGACGCCAATTGCAATCTCTGATCGGTCGGCTATCGAGATCATCGACTTTCCCGGTGTATAGAGGTCACGGTACCCCATCGTGGCACTCTTGCAAGGTCCCGGCGATCCTCTCCGCCGAGGGTTTTTCCGGAGCCGGCCCACGGATCAGGCCTTGGTTGCCGCCTTAGGCTTGCCGAGCAGATCCTGCCCAAATGCCTCAACAAGGCCGTAGGGCGCGTCTTCGGCAAACATCAGCTGGACCAGTTCTGCGGCTTCGATCGCAGCCGAATGGCTGCGCGGGAAGAGTTGCTGTTCGTAGCAAGCAAGTGCCGTCTCGATATCGCCAGGGCTGGCTGCAATGCTTTTGCCAAGCTCGGCGCCATCGAGCATGGCGAGATTGGCCCCTTCACCGGACGGGATCATCAGATGGGCCGCATCACCAAGCAAGGTGACGCCTGAAACCCGTTCCCATCGGTGGTCTTGCGGAAGCGTATGAAGGACGCGCGCGACCAGGTCACGCTCGCAATCGGTGATCAGGGCGGTCAGTTCTGGCGCCCAGCCTTCAAACTCCGCTGCGATCCTGGTCTTCGCGCTGGGGGGATCGGAGAAGTCAATGGCATCGATCCAATGCTTCGGCCGATTTAACGCGACATAGGCATGGAGCACGGCATTGGGTTCCCGGTGTGCCATGATTCCCTTGCCGGGCGCGAGACCAAACATCGAGCCGCCGCCAACGGCCGCTGCAGTTGCGGGGTGGCGAGTGTCTGCGTCGTGAAGCCAGGTTTCAACAAACGTCGTTCCCGAATACGCGGGCTTGGCGCCCGAGACGAGGGAGCGAACTTTCGACCACGCGCCGTCGGCGCCAACCAGCAGGTCGGCCACGGCAGTCGAACCGTTCTCAAACGAAAGAAAATGCCTTCCTCTCCCGAGACGTTCGGCGGTCCTCAGTTTATGTCCCCATAATACCGTGCCGGGCGGAAGAGAATCCAGAAGGATCCGCCGCAGTTCGCCACGCTGAACTTCAGGACGGCCGCCAGTGCCATCGTCAGGATTGTCCATCAGGACGTTGCCGTGCATGTCGAGCGCGCGCGACTGCTGCCCTCCAGGATGCACAAGGGCCAAAAACTGTTCATAGAGGTCGGCGTCGCGCAACGCCAGCTGGCCGTTGAAATCGTGGATGTCGAGCATCCCGCCCTGAGGCCGGGCATCGCGATCGGCATCCGCTTCATAGACGGTTGCGGCAATGTCGTGGATATGGAGGACGCGGGCAAGCGTGAGGCCGCCTAGCCCTGCGCCGATAATTGAAACGTTCACGAACAATCTCCTTGAATGGAATGTCATTCCATAGTTGGAATGCCATTCCATTCGTGTCAATATCAACTATGAAAAAAGACACCAGACGACGGTCCGATTCGCTGACGAGGCAACGCATTATCGAGGCGGCGGTAGAGCTGCTCGACATCGCCGGCACACGCGGCCTGACCTTCCCGGCGCTGGCCGCACACCTCAACACCGGGGCCGGAGCGATATATTATCATGTTGCCCACAAGGCCGATCTCCTGATCGCGGCCTGCGACGCAGCTGTCGAAGCCGTTCTGGCGCCGACCTGGGGAGCATCGCCGTTTTTGGAAATCCGTGAAGTTTCGCTCGCTCTCTTCGAGGCGGTCGATAAAAGGCCCTGGATTGCTACGGCTCTTGCCCAGGCACCGGGGTCGATGCCATCGATCCGGATCCTCGAACGGTTCGGGCAGCAGGTCCGCAAGATGGGGATTGATCCGGCGGTCGAGTGGTCGGTCGTGGCCACCCTGTTGAACTATGTTCTGGGTGTTGGGGGGCAGAATGCTGCCAATGCCGAGATGGCCCGCGACCTCGGCCTCGATCGAGAATTATTCCTCCGGGCAATGGCAAAGGACTGGTCTAACCTCGGTGCCGCTGCGTTTCCGTTCACCCGCAGTATGGCCGCTCATCTGCCGGCACACGATGACAGGGCAGACTTCCTGACCGGGCTCGATCTCATCCTGGTAGGTATCACTGAACTTGCGGACGAGCAGGGACCAGACGGCAGATCACACCTTTGACAACGGCTCATCGGCGTTGGGACCTCCTCCAAATCTGTGACTGCCCTAGTTCTTGATTGCACGACCACTTTCGCGCCACCAAATGCCAGACCGGAGTTTGCAGATGGAATTGAACCGCGTTGAATGGAGCCATCCGAAGACAGCGACTGCCTACAGCCTGGAACACCACAATTTCGAGTTCTCGCTACGCCGGAACAAGGGCGGCAAGAATCTGGAGACGCTGCAGTTCGGCACAGACGACAATTTCGAAAGCGCTCCCTTCCCTATCAACGAGAAGTCGGTGTTGGATTACTTCCATGCCCATGAAGAACGGCTGAAGGCACTGTTCACCTTTTCCTTCGAAACCGACGAGGCGTTCCAAGATCGGGCAAATGACTGGGGAAGCGAATTTCCCGAAGCCGAGATTTTCGTCATCTGGGCCGATTCAAATATGGCCGCGTCTCGCTGGGTGGCGGTCGGTTTCGAAAAGGCCGACGACGCGGAGGTCTTCAAGCACAAATATGTCGACCACCCAGCCAACGCCGAGTTCGAATACAAGAGCACGATGAGCAAGAATGAATGACCTGGCAGGCGTTCTCTGCGGGCATCAGCCCCGATTGAGTGCGCGGCCGAGTGCATTCTGGACCGCGATGTCCTGCGTCGCAATGGCATCCATCAACAAACGCATCCGTTCGCGCAGACTGTGGAGCTGGTCGACAAGATCAATGACCACGTCGATGCCTGCATCATTGACCCCCATGCTTCCGATCAGGTCCAGAATCAAACGACCCCTTGCCACATCTGCATCCTCGTAGGAAAAAGCGTCGGGAGATCCAACCGGGATGATCCATCGCTCCTCGACCCACATCTGAAGGGTTGACGTTTCAATCCTCAGGGTACGGCAATATTCAAGCTCGTCCATCGCCTCCTCCTATGTACGCCGCGGATCATGTGACTTGCCCGCTTCCCAGTTGGTCATGAATTCGTTCAACTCTGCGTCCGGCGTGCCCTGCAACACGATCTTCAGGACGACGTATTGATCGCCATGGCCACCATGCTTGTTTGGAAAACCCTTGCCCTTGAGACGAAGCGTCTTGCCGGTGCTGGAATTTGGTGGAACCGAAAGGAACACCGCGCCCGACAGGGTCGGGACCTCCACCTTTGCGCCGAGAACCGCCTCGCGGATTGAAATAGGGACTTCGGTCCTGACGTCATCGCCCTCAAGGGAGAACTGTCTGTCAGGCAGAACGTGGATTTCGATGAGGGCGTCGCCGGCCGATCCGTCATTATGGCCAGGTGCGCCTTTTCCACGAAGGCGCAGGATCTGGCCGTCCCGGACCCCAGCCGGGATCTTGAGCTCCAGGGTCCCGCCTTCGGGAAGCGAAACCGTCCTCTTGCCACCGTTCGCCGCCTCGCGAAGACTGACCTCCAGTCGATACTGCAGGTCGCTACCTTGGTAAGACGCATTGCCCCTGCTCCTTGCTCCGGAAAAGAAGCTGGAAAAGATGTCGTCTCTGTCACCGAAATCGGCAAAACCGCCTGCATTATGATAACGGGCGCCGCTGCCTTGATCCGCAGCGTAGTCACGATAGTAGCTCCGCTGTTGCTGCTCAGCGCCCGTCTCATCGATCTCACCCCTGTCAAATTTGGCGCGCTTGTCTTCGTCGCCCAGGATGGCGTAGGCGGCTGAAGCTGCCTTGAATTTCTCCTCCGATGCAGCGTCTCCAGGATTGAGGTCTGGATGCAGTTTCTTGGCAAGCTTGCGGTACGCGGTCTGAATTTCCTTCTGCGATGCGCCTTTTGCCACACCCAGTGTTTCGTAGGGGTTCGCCATGAGTATCCCGCCATGCACCTTTGTTACATAAGAGATAGTGCTGGCGACTTTGCCTGCAAGAACCTTGGGGCGTAACACCAGGGGGCTGTCAGGGCGTGCATGAAACGGCTTACATAACGACGGGTGCGCGACCATCGCAGTTGATCTGCACATGGATCGCCAGGTTTCCCGCACCTCTTGCCCGGTTGGCGCTCAATTGCTGTTGGCTGTCCGGATTACCTTGATCCGGTTGGCCGTGTGAAAGCCGTGCCGGCGACGCGAGCCTAACGAGTGAACGCTCTTGAGGGCGGTTCAGCAAGCGTGATGCGGTTGCCGTCTGGATCGGAAATCTGTGCAATCCGGCCATAGTCACCCTGGGCTTCACCCACAAGCTGCACACCGATCTTCCGAAGGGCATTTCTGGCATCGGCCATATCAGGGACGACTATCGTCAATCGGCCCGAACCGGCGGTATCTGCGTCCTCGAATATCTGTATGTTCGCGCCGGCAACATCGCGCCATTGGATCAATCGCACCATCGGGCGATCGTCGGGCGCCTTGCCGAAAAGATAGCTGTAGAATTCTTCCGACTTCCTGATGTCGGTGGTCGCGAGTGCGGCGTAGACCCCTTGGATTTGCATCTGCCTAGCTCCGTTCCAATCCATTCACTCTTGGAATGATCGAATGACGCGATGCGTTCCATTTTTCTCATGTGATGGCAGCGCCGGACAGCCTCTTGCGCCAGGACGGGCATGGGAAGACACCGCCTTCAGTTGAAGGAGCCTATGAGACGAAGCCTGTTGCCGGCCGTTTTCTAGACGGTCGCGAGAAGAGATTCCGGCTCCCGGCTTCCAAATTTAGGCGCGACGCCGAGCACGGGGGGCTGAGCGTTCGACACTCGCCTTGATGATCGGCCCTGCCACCGACGCTGCTACTCTGGCGCCATGCTCTCCGGTCTTCGCCGCGGCGCGCGCCTTCAGGTCTAGTGGAACTCGCCCGAGATAGGGGGTGCCTCGTCCAACACGGCCTGTGCTAATTTTTCGAACAGGGTGTTGAACTCCTCGATAACGATCTCGAACTCGCGGTCGGGCAGCCTCGCGATTTGGCTGATGGATTGGCTTGTGCTGATGATCACCCGATCGATGCCAATGGGATCGCTAATCAGACTGCTCGCCGCGGAGTGATCCTGAATGGTGTCAAGTGCCTCGACAATCTTTCGCAGAAGGGTGCGACGATCATGTTGGGATAAATCCACCAGGCGATTTCTCACGAGCCGGATTTCTTCGACGATCTCGAAACTCATAAATTTGCTCCAACAGCTGTCGGCCGATCTCCGGCTTAAAGGAGGCCTGTCGCGAGCTCTTGAGCCCCGCGAAAAAGCATGGACATCGCTAGAAAGGCCAGAAGGATGCCTGCTGCCCTGTTCGCGTGCCGAAGGATGCGCGCGCTGATGTTCTGGCGCATGGCGGATACTGCTAGGCTCAGTCCGGACCACCACATCAGGGAGCCAACGAAAACACCGAGAACAACGAGACTGCCCGGCGAAGCTGCCCCCGCCATGGCGGTGACCGCGGCTGCACATAAGGCGGGAGTTACCGGGTTAAGCAAACCAAAAGCGACTGCATCGAAATAGGCCCGCTTCAAGCCGGGCAGTCGCGATCGAACTCCCGTCGATACGAGGTGTCGCTTCCAGACACGAAAGGCAAAGAACGCCATAATCAGCCCAGAGAACACCGTCATCAGCGCCGTCCCATGGGCGCCGCCGTAGCTGATGAGGCCAAATGTCAAGGCAATGGCACTGTAGGCGACATGGACGGTTGCAACGCCGAGGCCAGTCACCATGCCAGTTCGCACGCCGTCGGCGAGCGTTCGTTCTATGAGATAAAAACTCGTCGGACCGAACGGTATCGCAATCGATAATCCCGCCGCCGCGCCCGCCATGACAGCTGCTGTAACTACAGTCATCGTTCCCTCACCGGTTAGTACTGATGAAGTAACCGGAGAACACGGTCTTTTATTCTCGAAATGCGCGAATTTTTCGGAAATCTATTTTACAGCGGCAAGTTGCTGTTCGTAGAGCCCGGCAAACATTCTGAGTTCGGTTAGATTAAGGTCCGATGCGGCCCAGTATCGAAGCCCCTCTCCCGTAAAAGCTAGGATATTCGTTCCTTCGATCACTTGCGCCTCAGGCCGCGGTGACCGCCCGGTCTCCGTTGCTGTGACGCTGATGATGTGCCGATTACGCTTATAGACCATCACCGGGACAGCCTTGCCGGCAATGATATCGATCCGCCCGCCAATCAACGGGAATCCCTGTGCGGCGAAATCCGGCGTCATCGGCGCGATGGTGGTCTTTCCGTTAAACCACGGCTTAACCAGATGGCTGTCGGACGAGGCGATATCGAAGGGCTGCGGCGCGACTAGAGCGCGAAGATGTGCCGACAATATTTCTCCATCGGCAGCGAACGGTGTCTGTGACGGCGTCATATACGTCGCCCCGAAAAATCCGCCGGCTGTACCTCCCACGATGCCGGCAATCAGCGATGCGGCGATCGCGAGCCACGCAGCGCTCCGTGTTGTGCTGCGAGCGTTTAGCGAGCTTTCCCCAAGCTCCGGACCACCAATCGCCGCGAGCACGGATGCTCGCAGTGTGTCAGGCGCCGCATCTTCCAGGAAGCTGCCTTTTGCCTCCGTTGAGAGGCGTCGCAGAACTGCAAGGGACGAAGCGAGCTCGGGCTCTTGCCGAAGCCGCTTTTCCATGGCAAGCGCTTCAAAAGGCGAGAGTTCGCCGTCAAGATAGGCATTTAGAAGGATCCAGCTGTCGTTGCCGATGGTCAACGGCTGTCCTCCTCGATCTGGGAAAGCAGCGACTGGCGCGCTTTGGAAAGACGAGACATTACCGTACCGATCGGGAGACTGCTGACCTCGGCAATCTCGCGATAGCTCAGGCCATGATATTCTCTCAGCACGAAGGTCTCTTTAAGATGTACCGGCAGGGCGTTGATGGCATGTTGCAGCCGGACGGCCTGTATCTTGATGATCAGCGCCTCTTCCGGTGTAGACATAGCTCCGACAACGGACAGACTGTTGTCAATTGCCTGTCTCGCCTCTTCAGTAAGGTCCTCGATCGAGGTTAGCCGATCTGGCTTGTTCTTTTCAATCCACGAATAGGCAGAGTTGCGCACTATTGTCAGAAACCACGCACGCGTATTGCCATCGACATAGTTCTCTATCGAACGGTAAGCTCGCAGGCATGCCTCCTGCATCACGTCCTCAGCATCGGTCGCACTTCCCGTCAGCCAGCGTGCCAGACGAAAACCCTCGTCAATTCGTGGTAAGACGAGCTGCGCAAAGCGTGCCTTGGCGGAAGCAGTCAAAGGCAGGCACCAGGGCGTGATCGCATATCGGGTCTCGTGTCATCGATGCTCTTGCGAAGGATCTAACATATCCTTCGAAATTCCAACGACAAGGCCTTTGGCTCCGCCTTCTGCGAAGTTGACATTCCCTTTGATTACGACCTGCTAAGTGACGGCGTTAACGCACTGCAGCGCGGGGGGCAGGAATCCTGCAGGTCTGGTATCAACGATAGCCACCTCTACTTGAGCATTGTCTCCCGCCAAGGGCTATACCAATGAACCGCCCCCAAACTCTGGACCAGCTGAGGCTAGAGTTTTCCGGCTTCATTCAGGGAGGCGGGCTGGTTGCGCCTCCTGATTTCATCAGCGAGATCGGCACCTTATTGCCGATCGCACCATGTGGCCGAAACTCATTATACTCTCTACGCCAATCCTCCATCTTTTCGCGGGCATCCGCAAGGGTCAGGAACCAGTGCTGGTTCAGACATTCGGCGCGGAAGCGGCCATTGAACGCTTCAATGAACGCATTGTCGGTCGGTTTGCCGGGGCGTGAGAAGTCCAAGGTGACGCCTTTGGCATAGGCCCAAAGGTCAAGATCGCGAGACACGAACTCAGTCCCCTGATCGACACGGATCGTCTTCGGATAGCCAACTTTCCGGCATACCCGTTCCAAGGTTTGCACGACATCTTCACCTCGATAGCTGTGACGTGGATCAAGCACCGGCACATAGCGCGAGAAGGTGTCGACCACCGTGAGCACCCGCAGCTTCTTGCCGGTCGCGAGTTGGTCGTGCACGAAGTCCATCGCCCAGACATCGTTCGGTCCGACGGCCATTTGCCGATCTTCCCGCAGCTTGGCTTTGACCCGTCGCTTCGGCGTCTTGTTGCGCAGTTGCAGGCCCAAGTCCCTGTAAATGCGATAGGTTCGCTTGATGTTGGTCCCCCAACCCTCGCGTTCCAGGAGTACATGTACACGACGATAACCATAGCGCACACGGCTCTCGCAGATCTCACGAATTCGACGTTCTAGACCGGCCTGATCGGCACGGCGAGAGGTGTAATGGTGGGTCGACCGATCGAAGTTCAGTGCCCCACAGGCACGCCGGATCGAGATCATCCAATCCCGGCACATGCCTTTCACCATCTCGCGTTTCCGAGCAGGCCTTAGAGCTTTCGCCGGATGACGTCCTGCAACATCTCACGGTCCAGCGTCAGGTCCGCGACGATCTTCTTCAACCGTGCATTCTCGTCCTCGAGCTGCTTCAGCTTCTTCATCTCCGGCGGCAGCATGCCCGCGTATTTTTTCTTCCAGTTGAAATAGGTCGCCTGGCTAATTCCCGCCTTGCGGCAGATCTCCGCCACCGACACTCCTTCATCACCCTGCTTCAAAATGAACGCCTTCTGTGCGTCCGAAAACTGCGATGCTTTCATCGTCTTCCGTTCCTTTCCCAGCTTGGAAAATGCACCGGAAAACTCTAACCAAAAACGGTCCAGTTTGAAGGGTTCAGATCACCAACGATGGTCGCTAAGGCCGGACTCCAGACGTTTTGCCTTTGATCGTTGTAGCGAGCGCTCCAACCATGCTCAGACCAGCCATGCATGAGAGAGCGACCATAAAGCTGCTTTGTTGAGCGATCGCGCCGAAGAACAGCGCGCCAGCGCCCGTGCCGAAGTCGTAGGTTACGTTCCAGAGGACGGAAGCCGTTGGGGCGTTGGATCGGCCGCTGTCCTCGAAGGCCCGAACGAGAGTTGCGCTTTGAAGTCCGCCGTACGCGACACCGAGGACTGCCGCACCAAGGACAAGCAGTATCACATTCATGGCAGGCGATAAGGAAAGTGAACAACTTAATATCAAGGCTCCGAGCCCGGTTGCGGCTACAAGCGCAGGAATCAACCTGTTGGTGCCAAGCCTGTCGCTCATGGTGCCCGCGATCCACCTGGCGATCACGGCGACACCGGTGAGCGAAAGAAGCGCGGCTGTTGCGGCTTTTGGGCCCGGCGCAATTTGATTTGCGAATGTCAACAGGGCGCCGCCCGTGCTGGTCACGATGAGCAGGGCCAGGAGTGCCGGAAAGATCAATCCGAACACCTGCCGCGGGCTGCCAGGAAGCACGACCTCCTCCTGGTCGTTCTCTTCCTCCAGTCTTTTCAAGCGCGCCCCCAGGGGGGCGACCCACAACATAGCGACGATCGGTAGCGCGCCGGCGGCAATGACAAGTTCACTGCCAAAATATCCCGCAAAGACCGGTGCGGACGAACCAAACAGCAACTGTGGAAGTGATGATGCGAGACCATAAGCTGCGACCGATCGGCCACGTTCGGATGCGGGAACAAGGAGGTTGAGCGCAGTCGCGCCGCAGACCGTCAATATCCCGAACCCGAGGCCACGGAACGCGTTGCAGATCAGGACGAGCGCGAGGTCAGGTGCGATCGCTTGAAAAGGAGCGGGAACCGCAAGGCATGCGAGCCCAACAGCGATAATTCTCGTCCAACCGAAGCGCCTAAGCGCGCGGTTTACGCCGAGCTGCGCGAATATGGTGAACAGCATGAGCGTGGTCGTCACACTTCCGGCGCCAAATTCACTCGCGCCACCTGAAACCACCCAGAATGGCGAAACGGGAAGCAGAAGACTGAAGCCCGCGAGTGTGAAAGCCACGGTGGCAAGCAAGGGCAGCATGCCGGGGACAGCAAGGACAGATTTTCGGACTTCGGTCATTTCGCAGGCTTCATCAAAGGAGAGACATCGACGGCGCTATCCTGCAACGCCTGGCATCGAACCGAGTGTGGCAAGGATAGACGTCAGCGACTAGCAGATCGCCGAGATTCCGTATAGTTGGTGGCAACACGGGTGCCTGCCAGCCGGCGTAACAAATCTACGGACTTGGCAAGTGCCGGGAAACCCATATCTCCCTTCGGCGCTATGCCGATCATTAGCACGCAAGCCGTGCCGGCCGATCATCTGGCGGTCGAATGGAATTCTTCACCGTGTGAGGTAAAGCCGCGATAGCGCCGTGGTTCGTTCGCAGCAGGGTATAGTCGGTGTCTGGGTTCGATAGGGATCAGGGGCGGCGGAGCGTTGGATGGGGCGATTTGAGGTAGAGCTCAGCATTACCTTAAGCGAGTCCGGCTACACGCAGGACGAGATCGCCGCTGTAGTCATGACATTCGAATAGGATCACATCGTCTCCATAGCACCCGGCAACAGGCTTCGCTTGATCAGGACCTTGCCATGACGCGCCGTAAGGCACGGTACCTCATACCGCTGCAGGACACTGGCTGACCCGATTGACGAACACGACTTTGCGCTCGTCATAGATATCGCGACATCGGTCGCCGAGCCTTGCTCCGCAAGGCCGATCGGGTGGCGCGGTAAGAACTATCGCTGCGCGAAGGTGGGTCCTGACTCGTTCAGAATGGGCAGACTGGTGAAAAGATTCCTGTTGCCCGTCGATTGCTACCATGCGGCGCTGGGATAAGGTTGGCTCGGACATCATCCAGGAGACACCATGTCAGACCTATCCTACACGCTGATAGGCCGTGTTCTCGGAGACCCGATCTCTCAGTTCGTGACCCTTGTGGTCTTGATTCTGATAGCGAGAGTCTTTGCAAGAGGACGGCCCGCGCTGCGGTTTTCCGCTCACGTCGTGTTTTTCGTGATGCTGACGGTCTTGCTGATCGCCAACGGTGTCGCGCCATGGTCGACCGATATGACAGCCGAGGATCTGACACATCGTTTGTTTCTCGGCCTTGCGAAAACGACGTGGTGGATCGGCACTGCAATGGTCCTTGTCGCTTCGGTTCGGCTGTTTCTGATTTTCGAGCGAAATCCGAGAGAGGGCCGGCTGATACAGGATCTGCTTGTGGGCATCATCTACGTCGGCGCGGCTCTCTCGATTATTGCCTTCGTGTTCAGTCTGCCGGTCGGCACCCTGATCGCCACATCCGGCGTTTTCGCAATCGTCCTTGGTCTGGCACTGCAAAGTACCCTCAACGACGTTTTTTCCGGCATCGCACTGAATCTCGGCCGGCCCTATAATGTCGGCGATTGGATTGTGCTTGACGACAATGTTCAGGGCCGGGTGGTGGAGACGAACTGGCGCTCCACTCACCTGCTGAGCGGCACCAACGATCTGATCATCGTGCCGAACAGCGCGCTTGCGAAGGCTCGTCTGACGAACCTCACCGCTCCCGACGAGGTCCATGGCGCTACCGTGACGGTTCGAATGCTTCCAACCCGCAGCCCGGCAACGATTGAACAGGCAATGCAGGCGGTCTTGCTCAGCGCCAATTCCATTCTCAAATCTCCGCCTCCATCCGTTTCGATTGTCGGCATGGATGCATCAGGCGTTGATGTCGAGCTCTCCTTCCGCGTGTCGGGGATTTCGAAGATCGCAGCGGCACGAAATGAGATCTACGACCTTGCCTACAGGCATGCCAAAGCGGCTGGAATACAGCTCGGTCCACCGGCCAACGCATCGGCCGGCATAATTCAGGTTCAGGACGCGACATCCAAACACCCGGGAACTCCCTGGAGGCTCCTGAGCTCGATAGGGTTGTTCTCCACTCTGACAGAGGACGAAAGGGAGAACCTTGCGCAGGAGATGAAGCGGCTGACCTTCAAACAGGATGTCGTCATCGCTGCCCAGGACGCTGCTTTGACGTCCCTGATGATCGTGCGAAGCGGGGTGGTCGTCGTCGAGCGTGAGATTGAAGGGGTCATGAGCGAGATCACGAGATTGGCGCCTGGCGACCTGTTTGGCGAACGTGGGGTCCTCATGGGTGCGGTCGAACCGGCCAGAATGCGTGCGCTCACTTTTGTCGTCGTCTACGAAATCTCTAAAGAGGTCCTGGCTGGCGTCATGCGAGACCGTCCTGGACTTGCAGAAGAGCTCGGACTGCTATTGACGCGACGCGTCGAAAGCGAGATTCACCTTTCAAACGACTTGAGGCAATCAGCAGATCAGCACCCGACCTCGATTACAGCAAGAATCCGTCATCTTTTTCAGGTTCCGCATTCGGGGCATTGAGGCCGCCTCCACCGCGACCTCCGATTTGACCGCGATGGACAACAATGCCATTCTTCAAAACCTGAAAGCAGGTGAAGCATCCCCAGCACCACTTGTCGTCGCATCGCAATCGATTTCCAGCATCACAGAAAAACTGAAACGACGGAGAGTTTTTCATGCCGGGCTCGCAGCATTCCGCCCTCGGATCCCTCGTGCTGATCAGTGCCGTCGTGGGCTTCAGCGTCGGCGCCTTTGCATACACTGCCGGATGGCTCACACCCGGACGCCTAACACCCATGGAGCTTGTCGCCGCTCTGGCGCCTCCTGGCGGACCCGCGCTGGGGCATCGGAGAAATCATGCAAAGGGGGTGTGCTTCACGGGCAACTTCGAAGCCAATGGCAACGCTGTCGCGCTTTCGAAGGCACCGTTGTTCATCGCGGGACGATATCCGGTTCTCGGACGTTTCAACCTCGCAACGCCTGATCCCAACGCAGCAGATCCTACCGTGCGCGTGCGCGGCATCGGTGTGCAAATTTCAGCTCCGGACGGTAACGTCTGGCGCATGGCGCTGATTGACCCGCCCGTCTTCGCGGTTTCGACGCCGCAGGGATTTTATGACCTGCTCGAGGCTTCAAAGAGCAAGAACCCTGATGCCATGAAGGGCTTTGTGGCAGCACATCCAGAATTTGCCGCATTCGGCGAGTGGGCAAGCAAGGCCCCTTGGACAGCCAGCTATGCCGAGGTGACCTTCAATAGCCTGAATGCATTCATCTTTACGAATGGTGACGGGGCCAAGAACGCGGTGCGTTGGTCACTGCGGCCCGAAACTCAGCCTGTGACGATCGCAGTTGAGGATTTCGCAAAGTTGGGCCCCAATCATCTTGAAGAGGACATCATCGACCGTGTATCCAAGTCGCCCCAGCGCTGGACCCTTGTTCTGACAGTCGCCGACCCTTCAGATCCAACATCCGATCCGACAAAGGCCTGGCCGCCTGAACGAAGGACGGTGGAAGCTGGAACGCTTGTGGTGGAAAAAATCGAGCAAGAGGCGGACGGCCCGTGCCGGGATATCAATTTCGACCCGACAGTTCTGCCGGACGGCATCGAAGTTTCCGATGATCCATTTCCTGCAGCACGATCGGCTGCCTATGCCAGATCCTATGATCTTCGAACCAGTGAAGCGAGCCAGTATCCCCGAACAGCAGCGAGCGCGAAACCATGACCGGCATCACAACACGTTTCTCTGCCACCCAGCGTCTGTTGCACTGGCTGATGGCTGTCGGAATTCTGGCCATGCTATTCATCGGCGTCGGGATGGTCTCGACGATCGGTCAGCGGTACGTTGCGCTGCTGGTGACACACAAGACTCTGGGAATCCTCATCCTCGTTCTCGCCCTGGTTCGTCTTGTGGTCCGTTTCATATCGGGTGCCCCGGCTCTGCCACCAGATCTACCGCTGCCGATGAAACTCGCTGCCCATCTGTCGCATCTTGCATTATACCTGCTGATGGTCGCCATGCCGCTCATTGGTTGGGCGATGATGTCGGCAGCGGCCTATCCGATTGTGCTCTATGGCGGTGTCCGTCTTCCCCCGATCCTGCCGCAGAGCGCGAGCTTGCACGCTATGCTCTGGAGCGCACATTTCTATCTGGCCTTCGCGTTTTTCGCACTCGTCGTGATGCATCTCGCGGCCGCACTGTTTCACGGTTTGGTTCGCCGCGACGGGGTTCTTCAGACAATGTTGCCAGGCAAATAGTGCCTTTGCTTGGACGGCGGTATCTCACGAGATGTGAATAAGAACGCGTACGTGCCTCGGAGAAAAGCCAATCGGACCATGCCGTTTCATTCGCGGTCAGCCGCTAACGTTTCGCAAGGTATCCGGTGTGCTCGGGCTATCTTGATGCCACCTCGCTAGACGCACGCGGACCCTCGCAAGCCCTTCGCGGGCCGTCATAGGGCTGGTAGGTGTTGTCCTCGACACGGTATGACTGGTAACGGGCAGAGCACCATGAGGCGGCCGCGGCCGTCACGGACGTAGGCTGGACACTTTCAGCAGCCGTAACGGTGGTCGAAGGACCGCTTTCATAAGGCGAGTAGCAGGTACGAGTCTGGCCGCTGAACGAGCGGTAAGTATTGGTCTTCGCATCGAAGGAGCGATAGCGGTCAATGCACCAGCTCAAATGCTCGCTCGACATTGCCGTGTTCAAGACTGGTGCGGCGACTGTGGCCGGGCCTTTGGCAAGACCCGTCTTCGCAGATGGTTGCGCGAGGGCGTATGTCGAAAACTGAGCCGGAACCCTTTCGAACGACTGAGCCGACCGATCAATCCTGACTGGCGCTGTAGTCCACAGGTCCGATGCGGTTTCGCTTGCGAATGTATGGCGTTCGGGCGCTGCCAAAATGATGGACGCGATCGAAGCTGCCGCAATGCAGGAGCCGACTGCGCAGGTGATTCCAGAACCCAACAATGCGATGGTCTTCATGACGTCCCCGAGGCAAAATAAACTTGTCGGATCAGAGAACGCGAGACACTGAAAATCGTTCACTATCGGGAGGGATAATCGTTGACGATCGAGACCGACAGTAAGTGCTGCAATGCGGTTGTCAGTTTCAGAACAGTTGGCGGACCTGCAGATTATTCCATCCTCCAACAACGGAGGAACTGTCCATAGACCACATTCGTCTGCCATCGTCTGAACTGACGACGGCGGCGCTCCAGGCGCCACGATCTATGGTGCTGACGGCTATAAGGTTGGCAAGATTGACCACATTCACGGCTGCAATGCTGGCGGCACAGCGGTTATCGACGTCAGCGGTTTTCTCGGTATCGGCGCCAAGCCCGTTGCCGTCCCGACTTCGGATCTCGAGTCCATGCGCGACGAAGACGGCGACGTCGCGAGTTGGACTAAAGATCACTCAAGACGATGCCCGAGCCATGACTGACACGATGGCGGCCCGGCGCCCGCCTTGCTTCCTCTCCGGCGCGTTGATGACGGCCAGGTTTAGAATGTCTGTGACACGGTTTGCGAAAGCCTTCTGAAAAACGCTAATGACGGAACCAGCGCCTATGAACTGATGGGGGGGGCTCCTCCGTGTCCGTTGCCTCAACTCTCTGGTGGCGCAGACGAGCACTGTCTTGGCTTGCGCTTCGCCCCAGTCTTTCCTCACTTCTAGAAGGACACATTCATGGTTGCCAGTCGAGTCTCCAATGCAGAAGCGGACACCGCTGATGGCAAAGGGCGTCGAAAAATGGTTGCCGAATTGGCTTATGCGTGTGCTAAGGCCGACGACATTGACGTGTGAAAACAGATCTCCCCGGAAAACCTGCATGCCTACAATCAAGATTGCTGAACTCGATGGCGAATACGCGATAGTTCAATTGGACGCCACCGCAGAGTTGCCCGGATGGTGGTCCGGACCAGGCTTTGGATCTGTAAGCCGCGGGGACGACGAACTATCGATCGTATGCCTGGCTGACCGTGTGCCTGGTGGCGTTTCCAAAGACGGCGGGTGGACGGCTTTCAAGTTCATTGGCCCGTTCGCGTTCGGGGAGACGGGCATCGTCCTGTCGGTCATACGTCCACTTTCGGAAAATGGTGTCGGTATATTCTTGGTATCCACCTTCAATGGCGACTACCTATTGCTGAAGCAGTACGACGTTGAGCGGTCACGAGGTCTGTTGTTGGAAGCAGGACACGAGCTCGTCTCGCTGGCACCCGCTTTCTAAAGTCTCACCCGCGGCCGCCGGCAGAGCCGAGCATCCCGGTCGACAATTCACAGCCTCCGATTCCGCAAACTGGGGATTCTCAAAACCATCCCCGCCGCCAGAACCAGACCAGAGGCGCGATGGCGCTCAGGATGATGGCCGTCCAGGCAAACGGGTAACCCCACTCCCAGCCCAACTCCGGCATGAATTTGAAATTCATGCCCCATATGCCCGCCATCAAAGTCGGCGGCACGCCGACCACCGAGGCGATCGTTAGCACTTTGAAGATGTCGTTCTGCTCGATGGTGATGAAGCCGAGAACTGCGTCCAGGAGAAATTGGGTCTTGTCCGAAAGATGCGTTTCGTAGTCGCTCAACGAGGAGACGTCCTTGGTCACCGCGTGGAGCTGGTCACGGAATTCGTCCGACAGCATCTCGTGACACACATCCAAGGTAAATGAGGCCATACTGCCAACGCCGAGGAGAACATCGCGGGCCTTCGAGGATCGATCGCCGAGCGCGCCGACTTTAGAAAGCGCGCGTCGCAGCGTAAAGTTGGCACTGCGGGGAGAGGCCGAACCTTTGAGGTTTCCTTTGAAGACCGTCCGGGAAACCTGATCTACTGCGGCGGCCAGATGCTCAAGAACATCAGCACCACGGTCGACGATGGCCTCCAGCAGCGCCACGAAAACACCCATGCCGCTGGCAAGCGTTTCATCGTGTTTTATCCGTTCCGCAACAGCATCGAAAGCCGGCAAGTCGTCGAAGCGGATCGTCACCAGAAAGTCAGGGCCGACGATAAAGCCTGCCTGCGAGAGCTCGGCGTGCTCGGTTTTGGCATGACCAACGACTGGTGCGCTGAGGTAAAGCCGGTCTCCCTCTTTGGAAAGCCTGCTCGACACCTCGATTTCGCTTAGGGCTTCTCGTGTTGGAACTCTTACTCTTGCACGCCGCTCGACGAATGCGATCTCCTCTTCGTCGGGATCGAGGAGGTCCATCCAGATGACGTGACCAGGCAACGAGTCATCGGCTGCGCCTGCTCTGACGGCTCCGTCAATGTCGCGATAGATTTTCAGCAAAGTCGGCTCCTGAGGGCAGCGATAGCAGGAATAGATACGATGCCGTTGCCTCGGCCGCGAGGTGCCAAAAGGTCGCCGGGTCTATTTTGGGGGCCGTCAGTTAGCGTCGTCGGTTGCCTTCGGAAACAGCTGCGTCACGTTGGAACCGGGGTCTTGTTGACCTGACGCGCCGTCCGTGTGCTTTGCCGGCCTTCCCCCGAGCTTCGCAGGACGCGGACAAAGCCCTCCCTCTGCAGATAATAATCAGGCTTGTCGGGCATACGAAGCGCGTACTCGCTGACCAGACGGTCGATCAGGTCCATTGCTTGCGCCGCAAGCACTGCGTAGCCTTCCCGCCTGCGCTCGAAGAAGCCATCGAAATTTCGAGCCGAAAGATCGAGCGCATCAAGGGCAGTTCCCAGGTTAAGGACGCGATTGCCAAGCCACATGAGTTCTTCGGCAATATCCTCATCAAGTAGCTCCAAGCGATCCGGCGACGCCAACGCCAGGACCGGATCAGGAGTTTGGAAGACGAACTCGCCCTCGTTCATCGGATTGAATTCCGGGGTGTCGTGAACGGCTGCATAGCTCGACCCCACGAAGTCGTCCAAAGCCAGAACCGCCTGCATGCCGCGCTTCGCTCATCAGAGGCTGACCTCCGGCGGGAAAGGACGGACGTAAAAGCGGGATTCTGCGCCCCAAGTGTGACGCAACCTGCCCCAAGGATCGCTCCCATTGCCAGCAGGCCCTGTGAAGTCTCGAAAATTGCTGCGATGATCACCTCGTTACTCAAGGAGCTTAGCGGCAGAGATCCAAAATCGAATCGTCTCCAGTCTGCCCATCGTGCGCCGCGATCGTTGCGGCACAAAGCTCAAAGGGGAGATGCGCACAAGCGGCCGGACCACTGCGCCCGTGTTTGCCTCCAGCCTGAGACACACTGAAGGTCATATGGCACTCTGTTTGCGACTTTCTGCGGGAGGGCATTGACCAACCCGTTGCCGAGCACGATTTATTCGACACTAGGAGCCCGTCGTCATGCTTGTCACCGTCTCTATCTTTATTTTTACAGTACTCGGTGTGCTGGCCGCTCGCTACCTCGTCGTCGCAACGAAACTGACGGAAAAGTCTATCGACGATGCGATTTCGCGAAGAATGCGGACTTCACCGGCGATGTTGGAAATGCGCAATCTCCACGAAATGAATGGCGTCATGCGCAACCTCCTGATCGATCTTGTTGAAACCGATGAGCTCGCATCCCGGGCCGGCGGCCCAGATGTGACGCCTGGTGACAAGAGGCGGCTGTTGGCGCTTCGAGAAGCTCGCAGGCGCGAGGTCTGCGCTGAAACCATTGTGTTCTTGAAGCAGACGGGAGGTTTTCCGGCTTCAACGAAAACAAGCAAGACCAAGGGTTGATCGCGTCGCCGGAGGCGACGCGTCAAGGAGCCAACGTGTTGGCCACAGATCGTGGGCCATACGACGGTCGAGCTCTTCTGCCCGATCCCCGACCGTCGCATATCGATTACGCCGCGACCTGTTTTTTGATTATCAAGAAGTGACGGACGGCAGGCGTATCAGGCCCGTTTACTAGGCGAGAACTTGTCTTGGAGATCCGCCGGTCATTGATCATCGTTCACAGCCGGACTGGTCGGATCAGGCGCACCATCAAAGAACAGGTAAACGGCGGCGATCCGCCCATCTCTGACGACGATGAAGTCGGTGCCCGCATAGGCAGGCGGTTCATCCGGCACCCCCGACACCCAGCGCAAGCGTCCCGCAGCACGGCCTTGGCGATCTCTTCGGGTTGACCAACGCGGCCTGCCGGAATGAGGCCGGCAAGGGCGGTGAGATAGCGCGGGTCAATATGCGGCGTGTTGCGGTTTTCTTTTGCTCTTGGTCGAAGCGAAATCTGCCAGCTGCCCTCTCGCTCCTGGAGGGATGCGTTCCTTCCGCATTGAGCGCCAGGACAAGTCACAATACACGATCGTTCGATATCACTCCTCGTCATCGCCCGCGAAACGCCGGATGGTGCTTCTGTGTTTCCGCCACCGGTTCTGTCCAGGGCCTGTTCGTTAGGGCTGCAGGATGAGCTCCACGACCATCAACTTCGCTTTACGGACAGCGTTTATTCCTCCGGTGTCGACGAAGGCTCGTATTCGTTTGCTTTCTTCGCGCTGGAAGCGCAGGGTTCTTCCTTCAGTAAGCCATGTTCAGGGCGCTGCTGCTTTAGGGTCATCACGCCCTAGCCCCGACTGAAAGGAGGACACAATGTCTTCCGCACTTTCGCCTCACCTTCTAACAGTCGCCGATATCAACTTTCTTCAAAATGTCCTGAAAGATGCGGGCTACTCAAGCCACGAGCTGACAGGCACGCGCGTAACACCTGCAGCGAAACTACTGATCAAATCGTTTCAGGCTGGGATGGAACATCCGGTGGCTCTGCAAACCGAGCTCGAAAATCACTTTGGTCGTTACGAAACGAAAACCCGGGTATCGAGTAAAGCGCTACATCCGTTCGCAATCCGAGGCTTACCGCACCGCGACACGGCTGCCACGTCACAACGCCGCGCGCCAGCAAACTGCGGAAGTCAGTCGATCGCGTGATAGGCGTCGTTGGTTTGCGCCATAAACCTGCGAAAGTTAAAGGTCGTACCAAGATGTCGCTAGTGTTTCCCAACCGAAGCCGAAGTTTCGACGAAATTAAGAACGGCGTCCGCTTCACCGGATATGACGGCATGTTTGAAGTCAAATTCCTAGTTGAGGCGTCAGCGTTGAAGCAGACGACGGCGGCGCGGTGCCTCAGCGCATTCGACAGCGAGCGGGCATCCGTGCTGGAGGCAGCAGCAAAGCTCTATGAGCGACGCCGAAGTAATAACCTGACACTAAGTCTCCGGGATATGGCTTGAACTGCCTGATAGCGCAACCGCCGGTATTCGCAGAATTTTAACAGCAGCCCTTTCACGGAGAACATCATGATCAGGTTCAGATCGTCAGACGGCAATGAAGCGAGATCAATGGAAATCGCAGTAGAGCTGAAAAAACTGGATGCCGAGATGGCGTCTCCCAATATCAAGGAATCGAGACATGCGGAGCTTAATGCCCTCTATCGAAAGTTGAGCGCAGAGCGAGATGTGCTGACGTCACGGTGAGTGTGTGCTGTCATGTATTCCGGAAACGTGCGCTACGTCACCACCGAACAGTTGTTGAGCTTGATCGCAGAACTTCTGGGGGATGCCGGCCACAGCACAAATGTATGGGCAATGCGCCTCCCAATGTCGCTGCAAGATTGCTGATCAGACTCGTCCAGGGAGGTATGGCCGACCCAATCGATCTTGCTCGCGAGCTTGAATTGAAGGTGGAAGGGCGGCGAGAGTCCGTTGGACTCCTCAGATCAATCCGGCAACTGACAGACCGTGGTTTCTCGATTCACTTCGGCCTCGAACGACCGTAGCTCTCGCGTTTCGTTCTTCTGTTGGCTCTAAACCTCTTATTTCAATGCATTCTGAATGCGGGTAGCTGCGCTATGGCCCAATAGGAATGGACGATACCGGACAGACTATCGAGCATTTTTGCGCAGTGTCAGGCCTACACGCAAAGTTTCCAACGTCCGATAAAGTGCACATTGCTGCCGGCCAATTGTCGGTCGAGATAAACCGACATAAACGAGTTGTCGGAGACTAGGCTCTGATCATCGGCTGCAATGTGGACGCACCGACTTTGAGACCCGATTGCTCTTGCCTCACGAGGACGAGCAATGTCGGCGATTTCAAAATTATTTTTCAAAAACAATCTATTAGCCAAGTTGGCGAAGAGCGATCTCGAGCGAGTACGCCCATTCTTGGAGAAGGTTGATCTCCCGCGCAATACAAGTCTAGCCGAGCCTGGTACTATCAGCGACTACACCTATTTTCCAGAAACGGGTATAGGCTCAATCGTTGTGGGTTCTCCAACTGGGCGCAAATCGGAAATCGCGCTGTTCGGACGAGAAGGCTTGGCGCCCACCTCCGGAATCGCGGGGACTTCGTCTTTACCATATCATGTCTTTATGCAAGTTGACGGTTGGGGCTTCCGAATTCCGAATGTTCATCTCCAGGCAGCGATGGCCGAGAGCGTCTCCCTTCGGAATTTTCTGACAAGATACCTTCAGGCAGCGTCGGTCCAAATTGCTTATACAGCGTACACAAATGCAGCTCATCAGCTCGAAGCACGTTTAGCGCGCTGGCTCCTGATGTGTCACGATCGTTCCAACGGGGACCAGATCCATCTCACCCACAAACTTATCAGCATCATGCTGGCGGTTCGCCGCCAAAGCGTTACAGAAATGCTGCATATTCTTGAGGGAAAGCACCTCATCGCAGCGTCGAGAACTTATGTAACCATACGGGACCGAGCGGGGCTCCTCGCGGTGGCGGGCGACGCCTATGGGGTGCCGGAACGAGAATACTTTGCAAATATCGGCGGTCTGGACCCGACAGCCTAGCTTTATTGCAATTCAGGTCTTTTTAGACCTTGGGGCGTTTCGTATCGCTTGCGTTTCGTCTGCTGCCGTTTGCCGGGCGAATATTTCAGCGACAATCTCTACAACATCTGATGTTGACGTTCCCTTCGCCATCTCAGCTCGAATTCTTGCCATCACGAGTTTTTTGTTATCTATCAACGCCTACTCGCCTTCGAAGTAGAGTTGCTGCGATGGTGCAGACCGGGATCAGGTGTGACGATGGCCACGCTACACCTGCGCGCCGGGCATACGGTCTTTGTTGATCGTGCTTCCGCATGCGCGCAAAGAGGAACATCGCTGGCCGCTCGCGAAAGTGTGAGTCGCCGACGGACTGTGTCCCAGTAGATTGCTTAGGGTGCCAGGAGCAATGTCGGAATATCCAGTGCGTTGTAGGTTTTATTGCCGAAATACCTGGCCGAATTTGCGCGTTCCGCGCGCTGCTGCCGCTTCGACAAGCGCGCCAGAGATTTTGCCTTGCATCGTCGTTCGGCGTCGCATGGAGCTGGTTGACTGACAAAGGTTACCTTAGCGGGGCCGAGCCCTTTTTTGCGGGAAATGCAATCGCAATCAAGCGATGAAACCCTATCGGGCTCCTTTCACTAGAAGTGCACGGTACCGGACATTTCTATGTTTGTCACTTATATTTCGGCTTCCTCTAATGGATAAAATTTCCGGCACGTTTTCACGCTATCGCGTGATCGCTGGCCATTATCGAGCTTCGGCAACCGACGCCGGGAAGCAATCACTGCGACAGCTGCGTGACCAGACAACTAATCAACCTTTCCGCCTTTGGCAGGGGTCTTCCAGATGATTGGTGGAATGCCACGGCCTTCGCTACAGTGGTGATCCGTTTGCACGCATAGCCGAGATTCCACCGGGTAGCTTGCTCTCGGCTTCAAATCGCGCCGATTTGCAATGATGTTCGCCTACGAAGCGCCACGTGTGTGGAAGAACGTAAAGAAGACATCTTTGGCGCGCAGGCTCAACAATCGGTTGCTGACGTCTGGCGCGACCGGCTGGGAGATCCGTCTTTGCTCTTGCCTCAATCGGAAGAGCGAAATTGGAAACTGCATCCCAATCCCAATTCAGAAACAACCTCCTGCTCCGCATGAGCCCCCACGACCGTGGGCGGATGGCGTTGCACTTGGAATTCGTAACGTTGCCCCGAGGCTTGAGCCTTGCTGAACCCGGGATGGCTGTAGACTTCACCTATTTTCTCGAAAACGGAATCGGCTCCGTCGTTGTTGCGTCGACGTCCGAACCGAGAGCAGAAATTGGTCTCTTTGGGCGGGAGGGGCTGATACCGACCTCGGCTGTTTCGGGAGTGCCGTCCAGTCCGTACCACGTCTTCATGCAAGTGTCGGGATCCGGACACCGCATCGCGAACGTGTACCTTCAGGCAGCGATGGCAGAAAGCGTACCATTGCGCAATCTATTGGCCCGCTATCTTCATTCCGCCTCCGTGCAGGTTGCCTATACGGCCTTCTCAAACGCCACCCAGCAGATAGAAGCCCGTTTGGCGCGATGGTTGCTTATGTGTCACGACCGGTCTGAAACAGATGATATTGCGCTGACGCACGAATTCATCGGCGTCATGCTGGCCGTGCGCCGCCAAAGCGTGACGACCACCTTGCATGTGCTGGAAGGCAAACACCTAATCTCTGCCTCAAGAGCTTTCATTACCATTCGAAATCGAGCCGGGCTAAGGACGCTGGCCGGCGACACCTATGGTCGTCCGGAGCGCGACTACGAGACTAACATTGGAGGTTTCCAGATTAAGGACTGACGTAATCCGCCGCCCCTTCACCACGTTGTCGTCCCAAGAGGATCGAAGAGTTTTGCGGCGACCAAGGCGGAGATGTTGCGTCGACCTATCTCAAGATGTTGCCTAACCCGGACGGCTTGGAACCAGGCGAGACTGCGTCCTTGGAGCATCCCGCTGATTTGCGCTATTGAGCTGTGGATGAAGGCGGCGGCGCATTGGCTCACATTTGGTCCATCGCGCAATGACTGCTCGGCCACGCTCCAGAAGTGTCCTTCCGGCGTGCACTGGCTGATGCGCCTAACCAAAGCTCATCCAATCCAGCGAGGGCGCGCGAACCCGGTAGAACTGAAGGATTAGTTAGATACCCATCCGCGCCGCCTCATCTGTTTGTTAGATCACATACGGGTAAAATGTTTTGTTCAGTTGACCGAAAGGACCATCCGCTGAGCTTAGATTGCGTCAGGACGGCGGCGGACGATCTCAAGCGGCAGCGCTTAACTCAACCACCGCACAAACTTGGGCGACGTCGTTGACACGATCTCGATAGGTACTACAGAGCTGTTAAGGGAACTGATGCCTATCGCCTGAAACGCACGATAGCGGACATTTACGGAAGCCGATAGCAAATCCTTAGTAAGCATGAACAGAACAGGAATACGACTTTGTCCAGTTATTAATTGGCGCTGAGAATTAACGTGAACACATCATGGATATCCACAGAACATACCCGAGAAAATGTCGGCGCAGACAGCACTTTTCGTTTGATTTGTCATGAGCAATGCTTGCGGCTGCGTCGTTACAGATGCACGGTCGACGACATTGTTCGATGGTCTGCGATCCGCATTCGCTGCCAGCGTAGTTCTTCCGTGGTCTTCCGGCCGCCCCGATTGTGGGTTCAACCGTGAAGGCGCGACAGTGCAAGAGGGGGTCATCCAGAACTGGTGGCGGCAGGGCATGGTGGGCGCCGCGATTACACACACTATGACGGCATCAAGGCCTTTTCTGAAACGGACCAGACCGAAGATCTCAAGTCGATATCGGTCCCGACCCTGGTACTGCAGGGTGACGAGGATAAGGTAGTCTCAATCGCCGATGCTGCGCGCAAGTCATTCAAGCCGCTGAGGAATGGCATCATCAAGACCTATCCGGGTTTTTCGCACGGCATGCTCACCATCAATGCCGACGTCTTGAATGCTGACTTTCTGGCGTTCATTCATTTGCGACGGACAATCGCGAGGCTGCGCGGGCAGCCTCGCCAGCGCCGCATCCGATGCAGCATACACCTGACGCGAGCAGAACCGCGCATAGCCTCCAGCGTTATCGACGCGCACGAGTAACTGCGGTGACTAACTCAGCGTCTAGGCAGCCCCCATAACCGCATCAATTCAACAGGCGCTGAAACGTTGGTCGCGAGCACGAAAGGGTCTTTCAGGCGCTGGGTGCCGCCGCGGGATTTGATGGGAAGACCATGGGCCATGCCTTCGATCGAATAGAAGGAAACTGCGGACCCATTGGCAGCCTTCCACGAATGCAGGTGGCCCCAAGCCTTTGTTTGGACATCACCTAATCGGCGATCGATGCTCATGGCTCCCAGCCATTGGTCGATGCTGGCATCTGCGTTCGCCGGGTTGACGACGCGATCAGCCGTTCCGTGCCAGATGGTAATTGGGGGCCACAACCGCGGTTTAGGCGAAATGGTCGTGATCCTTCGACCCCATCCGTCAGTGGGCGCGGCAGCGCCAGATTTCATCGCACGAAGAGCCGACATCGCATCGCGAACGGCGCCAACCGGCATTCCACCGACGATCGCCGCGCCCGCAAAAAGATCCGGATAGGTTGCCAACAGGACTGCGGTCATGGCCCCACCGGCTGAAAGCCCGACGATGAAAACGCGGTTCGCGTTGATCTTATGCCGCTGACTGGCATGTTCGATCATCTGCTTGATGGAGAGCAACTCGCCGCGGTCGCGGGCGACGGCGCTGGGGCGAAACCAGTTGAAGCATAACTGCGAATTATTGCTTCTCGTCTGCTCCGGATAGAGAATTACAAAGCCCCTATCCGTTGCCAGCCGCGAGAAGCCGGAAGCGGCGTCCAGACTTTCAGGTGTCTGCCCGCATCCGTGCAACACGACTACCAGTGCCGGTTTTTTTGGCAGGTTGGCAGGTAGAAAGGATTTCATGACGAGCCGCCCGGGATTGGTGCCGAACCCTACCGTTGTCACGAGCCGCGGCGAGGCGCTTCGTCTCCGCTTGCGCGCCGGCGGCTGCAGAACGGCTTCCAAGATCCTGGCGACTTTCTTTTGCGAGCGGATTGCCCTCGACAGCGATTTGGCGAAGCTGAACGTCAACGGCCCATGGCTTCCAGCTTTTCGAGCAGGGCCTGAAGGCCCGGCTGGGCGGCGTCACGAACGGCGGCCTTCAGTGTAAACCACTTCTGTTCCGCACCGCTTTCTCGGGGAAGTTTGCCAACAGTTCGGAAACCTCAAGGAGATGGACGGCAACCTGATAGCGATGTGGTGAGCTATCCTTTGTATAGTAGAAAGTGCCGAAGACTTCTCTGTTGACCGCGCCAACAACGCCGGCCTCCTCGAACGATTCCCGTCCCGCGGCGAGGTGACTGGTCTCACCGGGATCGAGATGCCCTTTTGGAACGCCCCAGCGACCGCTCCTGCGGCTGCCAACGAGAAGGATGCTGAGCTCTTTCTTTTCATTGCGACGATAGCAGATCGCTCCGGCCTGCTGGATGTCACGAGCTGACGTCGTGGTCAAAGAGAATGAGGGGTCATCCGAGAGCATATTGCTTTTCGATTTCTTTCTAACTTTCATCAAAGCGCTGTACCACTGAACTATGACAGCTAGGTCAGCGTTTGAGAGCGTCCACTACTAACTGGAGTAGATCGTGTCATCCGAGACCGAAATTAAGCTCGACCTTTCAGATGAAGCGACAGAGAGCCTTCTCGGTTCCCGTCTGCTTGGCGAACCTGCGAAGATTTTAAAGCAACGATCGACCTATTTCGATACGAGGGATCGAGCGCTTTGGCAGGAAGGGTACACGCTGCGCATCCGAGAGGTTGGTGAAGCGCACGTGCAGACCGTGAAAGCCACCGGCCCGGCCCGGTCGCTTTTTGCGCGATCGGAATGGGAAGTGCCGATCGGGGGGGACGAACCCGTCCTCGACCACACCAGCCCACTCATCGGCAAGTTTGGCACCGACCTGAAGCTGGAGCCGGTCTTTGACGTTTTGATCGAACGACGCCAATGGGACCTTGAGGAGAACGGCTCAAGCATCGAAGTTGTCATCGACCGCGGTGAAGTCATATCGGGCGACCGTCGTTCCCCCATAAGCGAAGCTGAAATCGAACTGAAGGATGGAAAGATCAGCGACCTTTTCGTCTGCGCGAGAAAGATCGACGGCGTCGCAGGCTTTCGGTTCGGCATGCGCTCCAAAGCTGAACGGGGCTTCGCGCTGATAGAGGCGCAAAAACAGGCTTTCAAGGCCGAGCGCGTCGATCTCGAAACGGATATGAACGCGGCCTCCGCGTTCCAGGCCATTGCCTTATCCTGCATCCGGCAATTTCGACTTAACGTGGACGTGCTCCACCAACACCCCAACGTAGACGCACTTCATCAGGCGCGCGTCGCCCTTCGCCGGCTGCTGTCTGCCTTCTCGCTGTTCAAGGCGTTCATTCCCGGCGACGAACCACATCGGCTTAAGGAAGAGCTCCGCTGGATTGTCACCGTTCTCGGCGAGGCCAGAAACGTCGATGTGCTGGTTGCAAAGGCCACCGATGCCGATCTCGTCCCCAGGCTGAAAGCGGCCAAAGAGGCCGCTTATCGTGACGCGATTGAAGCCTTGGATTCATTGAGATCGAGAGCGCTGATGCTCGACCTCTTCGAATGGCTCGAATGCGGCGAATACCTCTCCGGAATTGGGAGCGGAATGGCGGATGTACCAAGTGTTCAGGAGTTCGCGGCGCGTGTGTTGGACAAACAGCGCAAGCGGATAAAGAAAGCTGCGCACAATCTGATGAAGGTCGATGACGAGCATCGTCATGAGATTCGCAAGGACGCGAAGAAGCTTCGCTATACCACGGAATTCTTCGTTTCGCTGTTCGAGAACAAGCGCGCAGCGCGCCGGCACAGGAAATTTCTTGCCGCGATCGAAGCGCTCCAGGATGACCTCGGCGCCTTGAACGATCTGGCTACCGGGTATGAAGTGCTTGAGAAGCATGGCCTCGCTGAGCATCCCGCAAGGTCGTCCGTGGTTTCGCATGCCGACAAGGAGGCGCTGATTGAAAGGGCGCAAGCATCGGTCGACGATCTTCTCGACGCGAAGCGGTTCTGGCGGTAACTGGCGAGCCTCATGTCATTTGCCAGCGGGAGAGCACACGGTCTAACGAGGCGGCACCGGCTATAGACCTGTGATCCACGGTGGTCGTTTCCTGTCAATCACGCTGAAATCCAGTATGAGATACTGTCGATCTGCAATCAGCGAAGGCGTAAAGCTGCGGAACTTCCTCATCCCACGCCACCATGGCCCGAGACAATAGCTCTCGAACGTGAGAGGAGAGTTGCCTTGTAAAGGATCGCTTCTGCCAAGCTTACGCCAGAGGGTTCGCCCACCCCCTCGTGTGTGGGCGAACCCTATCCCCTACGCGCCGTCGGGGCGGGGCATTGCGATATGCCCGTGTCGCTTAGATCAGCTGGAAAGGCCTCAGGATACTGACCCATTAGAGCTACTGCACGGTATCGGACCCCCCGATCGGCAGTTTGGAGCTTTGCCCTGACTGTCACCGCCAAGAATTCGTTTGCTATTGGTTGTCGTTGAGAGCAGGGTAACCGCCTTGGCAGCCATTGAACGGGCGCTGCCGATTGAGGCTGTCAAGCTTCGCCCCGACCGAAAGGAGGACTTGATGTCTTCCGCAATCAGCACTTCCCATCTGGAAACAGAAGACCTGACGATGCTTCAGGGCATCCTTGTGAGCTGCGGCTATACAGGAAATATCTCGGTACACTCAGACGGCCATATGAACGCTGCAGCCAAGCTCTTAATCAAGCTCTTCCGTGAAGGTGTGAAAGATCCAGCTCAGCTTGCTAACGCGCTGCACCGAAATTTCGACATGACCGATACGGGCTCCAAAATCCTGCCGTTTTCGGGCCTGCACAGATATGCCCTCCAGGGCGTAACGCCTCAAGGGCGTCGCGTTCACTAACAAGGCTACGTAGCTGCATTTTCAAGACGGGTACGCGCGCTACTGGACTACGGTATTCGCATTGGAAGGGCGTGTGTCCTTCTGAAATAGAGGACTTGAGAATGAGCCACATATCCGAAGGTCAGAGATTGCTGAGGCTCATCTTGAAACGAGCGAATTACGCGACGTCCGATATCCGACCCGACCCCGGCGAGCCGCATTTGGCAGAAATCGTGATCATCCGCCGAATTGAAGGCGCGACCATAGCTACTGAGAATTATCCGTCGTCTCGACGGCAGCGCTTGAACTCTGATCCTGCTGCCCTGGCCGCCTGGGAGAACGAGGGGGGTGCGGTGCGTTCCAAGCAAAGCCGGCCTAGGCGTTTACATCATTTCGCCCCTCGGAACGATCCCATCAATTAAAGCATCGATCCGTCAAGTTTTGCGCGGTTTGAAAGGAAATTGGCCGAGAGAGAATGGCATAGCCAGCCAAGGGGGCTGCGTCCATGACCGTCCAGTAGTTTTGTTCAATTGACCCGAACTGTTGTTTGAAAGTGGCAACCCCTCGGCGCGTAGTTTCGCATTTACAAAATTTCCGGGTCCACGCAGTGGCAGAGAATGTCAAATCGATCTTCAGTTGAAGTGATAGAAAAGGGCTTAGTCGAGGACAAGCGCCACACCCTGGAGGACATCGTCCCTTCCAGCCAACAGCAGCAACCAATGAAAGACGTCACTGGAGGCCCCAATTGCGATAGGTGCCTTCAAGAGCACTCGTTTCGGGCCAGTAACGGTACCGAGATGCCGCCCACCTCACGAGCGGGCTCGACAACTCGAGCCCGATCCCAAGGAAACGGATCAATGGCATGAAGACAACGGTTAAAAGCATTTCCATCACTCGGCCCTTCCAACTGGCTGGGATGGCCAAGCCACACCCGGCGGGGACCTTTGACCTGCGGGTTGATGAAGAGCCGATTGACGTCATGTGGGAAGCCTATCATCGGACGATGACGCTTATTTTGAAATCGGGTGGTCTCATCGAGGCTTGGCCTATATCCGAAGAAGATCTGGAAAAGGTGCTGGCCGCTAGTTGACGGATCAGGCCGTCGAACCGTCTTCCTTCGCGATCTCCACGCTATCCGGGAGGAATAGCTCGTGTCGATCGAAGGTGCCGAGCCCGGATCTCCACGGCGATGTGTGCTCGGTGGTGGACGGCCCAGCCCAGTCTTGATCACCAGTCAGTGCAACTTCGCATTTGGTTGTAGCGCTCCGATCGTAAATCAGGCACCAATGCGCCGATGACTATACCGAGCCCTTCGCCCCTTCGATCCACGTCCGCGTTTTTGCTTGTCGGGTTTTTGGCCCTTACGGCGATTGTCGCCATGAATTATTGGCTGGGGGAACGAGCGCAGTCCTATTTTGAGGAGGCGATATTGGCACGCGATATACGGATCGCCGCGGTCGAGTTGCGAAATGCGATGCAGACTGCCGAGTCCAGTCAGCGCGGGTTCATGGTGACGGGTAACGAGATCTATCTCGCACCCTATCAGGCTGCGAAGATACAGGCTCAGCGCCATCTGTCCGCACTTGAGAAACTCCTCTCTCCATCGTCCGGGTCCGATGCAACCTTGACGCGCTTAGAGACCCTTCTTGCTGCCAAATTCGCGGAACTGGATCGAACCATCGCACTGAAGCGCGAAAAGCGCGACGACGAGGCACTGGCGATTTTCCGCACTAACAGCGGCAAGGCGCTGACGGATGAAGCCAACGTATTCTTCGCCGGTATCATCGGCAGAGCGGACGATAAACTGACGACCGGCGTCGCTGAGCAGCGGGCCAACACCGGATGGGTTCGGCTTGTGTCTGGCTTTGGATCACTTGTGATCATCGCGGTGATCGGTGGAGCAGCTTATGGAGTCTCCGGTTATACCAGAGCGCTGCGTGCCACACGCGACGAGGTGCACGCTCTCAATTCCGAACTTGAAGACCGGGTGGCTGGGCGCACGCTGGATCTGGCCCGATCTCGGGATCGGGCCGAAGTGTTGCTGTCAGAAGTCAATCACCGCGTTGCCAATAGTCTCGCCCTTGTGTCGTCACTTGTCAGCCTGCAATCCAAGGCATTGGCAGATCAAGCCGCAAAGGATGCGCTAGCCGAGACACAAGATCGTATCTTTGCAATTTCCCTGGTTCACAAGCGCCTTTATGGCTCCGGTGACGTTCGCGCTGTTGATCTCACCGAATATCTGGCGGGCCTGCTCGAACACCTTCGCACCTCACTGCGCGCCCAGGGCCACGGGGTAACAATCTCGTTTAAGATCGACGCTGTAGAGCTGCCGACGGATGCCAGTGTCAACCTTGGCGTAATTGTCACCGAGCTGGTGACCAATGCTTTCAAATACGCCTATCCGCACGGAATTGGCGAGATTCGAGTGAGTTTGAACAGACTCGATCGAAACGTTGAGTTGCTCGTCGAGGACGATGGTGTTGGACGTGCGGAAGGCCAACCCGCCAAGGGGACAGGCGTCGGCACCCGCATCGTTAATGCGATGTGCTCAAATCTCGGCAGTAAAATCGAATATCGGACTCGCAATCCCGGGACAGCCGCGCGATTGTGCTTCCAATTGGAAGAGCCCAGCGCCTCGGCGACAGGGTAAGAATCGATGTGCGCCGTCGTACATTCTACTCCGGGTGAAGGGACAATGCGTCTTGATCGAGGCACCACACTGAACTGCTCTCGCAGCATTTTGACGGCTTGCGTTGTGCTGGCGGCTTTCGGCCCGACACAAGCGCAAACAGGTTCACCCGGGATAACGCAAAGAACAACCTTTGCACTGTACGATCCAGCCCGGCAGGCCTGCTCCAGGCCTCCCGGCCTGAAAAGGGAGTTGGCCTACATCCAGGAAAACGAACGCCAATTCTTGCAAGGCGTGAACCACGGCCTCGAGATGGCGGCTCGGAATCGTGGGCTGAAATATTCTCGAACCCTCGCTAAAAACGACGTCTCAAAGGCAATCGCGGAGATCGACCGCTATCGACAAGAAAAGGTTGGAGCACTGGTCGCGACGTCGTCGGATCCGGCGGCCGTAAGTGTGGGTCTCCAGCAGACAATATGGGCGGGAAGCTTTGTCGGCACAATTGTTCCCCCGCCCGCGACTCTGCTACTGAACGCTCCCCAGTACGCAACGGGTAAAGCTTTGGCGGATGCTGCAATTCCCTACATTAAGAGCAGGCTAGGCGGAAAGGCCAAAGTCGTTCTGCTCACCCAGGATACGATGGAATTCCTAACACCCCGGTTCGAAGCCATGCGCAATGCGCTCGCCGAAATGCCTGGGGTGACGATCGTCGCCGACATTGCACCAAACCCTGTCAGCAAGGAAGGCGGCTTTGCAACGATGAATGTCATTCTTCAGGCCAATCCTGATGTCGACGTCGTGCTCGGCGGCGATGCTGTCGTGCTCGGCGCATTGCAGGCCCTTCGCGCGGCCGGCAAAGATCGATCCGAGCAGTTCCTAGGGGGGATCGATGGCGAGCCAGAAGCCGTGTCCGAAATCAGGAAAGGTGACAGTCCATATAAGGCGAGCATCTCGTTGAATTCGCCCGTATTCGGATATGCCATGGGGGAGTTTGCGGCCGACTGGCTCGACGGAAAAAGCATACCGCAGGCGATGGATATCTTGCCGATCGCGCTTACCAGAGACAATATGGATCAGTATCGCGTCGATCTTGAAAATCCTGCGGCAGTTTATGCCGACGATGCCCGAAGAAATAAATACCTCAAAATGTACGGCAACATTTGCTACGACACCCGGGACCAATATGTGAATTTCCCGTGGTCGTCTGAAACCCATTAGGTCTGACCTCAATAATCAGATGCTAAAGAAGTTGATCGCGGCACATGAGATTATTATCCGAATGATTGGTTGGCGGCGCCGAGACCAAGTTTGCAGTAAGCGCAGATGTGCATTCGATTGAGGGCAAATGGCACGCAAGATCCGAAACGAAGTCTCTTCATGGCATATTGAGCAGGAATTAACGCCTTGCCCGCTTTGCGACCGCGTTATCCCTGAGGGTCAGATAGAACATCACCACCTCGTGCCGAAAAGTAAAGGCGGCAAAGTCACCATCGCCCTGCATCGTGTCTGTCACCGCCAGATACACGCAGTCTTCACTGACGGACAGTTGGCGAAAACTTTCTCGACCATCACGGCACTTCGTGAAGACCCGGCGATCCAAAAGTTCGTAGGATGGATACGGACCAAGCAACCCGGATTTTCCGATGTCGCAAAGGACTCAAAGCAGGGTTCTAGCCGAAATCGAAGGCCTTCTTGATAACTGGCACCCCTCAAGAGACTGGCCGGGATAGTAATCGCCATTCCTAGCCCCGATCTCGCACAACTCACAACTGACGTTTCCGATAATCTCGCCAGAAGCGCACTGATCCGCTTCCTTTGACACCCGCGGCGTCGAGACAGCAATCAGCAAAATTGCAGCCGGGACGAAGGCACGTTGCTCTGGTGGCCCACACAAAGGTGGGCCAACTTGATTTCTGGCAGTGGCCCAAGGTGGCTTGGTATTGTTGATGAAATCAATCCGGGGCGACACTGGATGGCGGCCTGTCGATCGGCGATGCCATTTTTCTATTTTTGCGGTTGAATTCATCGGAGGCGTGTTGGTTGGCTTCAGTGACCGCGGCTGCCTCCTCTTCGGTCTTCTCATGCTGCTCTTCCGCCCGACGCCAGTGGTCGTCATGCTGGCCGTCTGGGCGGCCCTCTTCTTCCCAGATCTTGTAGGCGCGCTCACGTTGTTCTTGATCTCTATCCATCGACGTTCTCCTGTTGGTGACTGATAATCGCGAAGTCCGTCCAATGTTCCTGGAAGCGCGTCGAAGATTTTTCGATGGCACGAAACTCTCCGTGAAGGGCGGTGGTCGTCGGAAACACGAGCTGGCCACCCCAAGAGGATCGAATGATTATCACACTGACATCGACTGCCACCAGGTGGAGGCTGATTTCGGCGATGCCGTGAACATGGCGCGATCGGAACATGACCAGTGACTGCGCACGGACGAAAGCCGTGAGGGGCTAGATAAAAAGACGGTAGCGCTGGGACGTTCGCTCACCCGGAAGCCGGCTCTACAGTGGAACGGTCATCGAGATCGCCAAACGCTTTGCCATGAACATGCTTGCGCAATCAAGCATCGATGAAGAACCTGACATGTTGCGTGCCGTAGCCCGAGGGCGCGCCCGTCGGTTCGAAGTCTATCGAGGCGGCATCCGCGAGGCAGTAGTTTCTGTCGGTATAGCCGTCTACGTCGGTTCCCCAGAGCTGCCGAACTGAAACAGCCGCTCGTCCCTGCTGATTGAGGCTAGGATGGCGCGCGCCACTCGCTTCCCGAGTTCATGCGAGCTGGTAATTCCCTGGACGAAGGGAAGCTTGTGAAGCAGAAACGGTACGGAGACGCAGTAGAGATGATTGGTCAGGTCTGGTCCGACGCGCGGCCGAAAGTCTTCATCGATGTCGATGCCCCCGGTCCTACGGAAAGAAGAGTAGGCCTTGTCCAATTCTCGGATTGTGGTCTTCGCGTCCCTCAAGACGTCGGCGCGCCGCAGGCTCGGGAATGGAAGGTCCGATGCCGACAGTGCATGCTGGCCGGTGGCGTCAATGAACGCCGAAAAGCTCATACTCTGGGTGTCCGTGCTGACGATCGTATTAGTTTCGTCGTCGGTGCGCCGAATATCGTAATCGTCGCCTAAGGCGCGTACCCGAAGTTTGCCGACATTGTGCAGGGCCAGTAGGCGTTCGACGGATTGGTGGGGGACGGTAGCATAGTCGTCAATGAACACCGTTTTGAAGTGCTCGTGGAAACGCTTTAGGTCGCTCTCTTTAAAGTGGGGCACAGCGAGGGCGACGACCTCATGCATGCGCAGGATCGCATAGCGCCATTCGACTGTCGAGCGAGTTGCCTTGTTAGCTCTTGCCTCAGAGAGATTTCTCGCCGCCCACACGAACGGGTCTGCCTCTTCGCGGACCCGGAAATACCTGTCGGCGATATCCTCGACCGTCGACAGTCCCAGTCCTATCCTTGCGGCGTAGTCCGGATCGGTCAGGACAATCTCTTGTTTGAAGAGTTCGAAGACCTCGTCCAGGAGACGATCGGGAACGTCGGAAATCAGTCTTTCGACAGCGCTCTTGGTGCACACAACAAGAGGCCTGTAGGGCATCGGACAGTAGAAATCCGCTTCGGGAAGCAATCCCTTGCGTGACATCATGGTGAGATGAAAACCCTCGCTGTCGGGCTCTGGTTGATAGTGGAGCGTATCATCCTCATCACGAATGAACATGCCATGAGCTGTGGCCACGGAAACGACGGCGTCGATTCCGCTCAACGAGGTGCCGAGGACACCCACTTCGACTGGCCCAATCCGCCGGATCGCGTCGGCGGGCCATGGAGACGAGAAATAGCCGGGCGCGACCTCGGTGTTTTCCGGCCAGTCATGACCTGTGGCCATTATGACGTGACCGAACTGCGCTTCGCCAGCCTCGCCGCCGCGACGTGCGAATGAAAGTGAGATATCGTCCCTCCCGAGCTTGATATCGAGGATTTTGTGACCTGCTTTCACGTCGATGGCGTGACGAGCCGCAATCCCGCGCTTCACCAGCATCCAAAACTGGTCCGCAAAATAGTCCCCGAGCACGACGCGGGGATAAAACTCACGGTCACCAATTGCCCGTCGTCCTATGCTCAGCACCTGGAGCTCGTCGTCAGTTCTGGAGCAAAGCCAATCGACAAGGCTCTCGCAGATCGGCGGTATCTCGATACTAGCGATGTTGGCCAGCATCGCGCGGTCGTTTACGGCCGGATGGTACGGCGTGCCCTTCCCGGCATCTGGCGTCTCCTCGAAGATCGTAATGGAAAGAGGCCTCTCCGACGCGATGAGGCCCTTCAACGCATAAATGCCGGTTGGACCCGATCCGATAATAGCTATCCGTGTCATGAAGTCTTTCGATAATCGCGCCAGAATGGTCGGCGGAAGTTGGGGAGTAAGGAACGTGGGCTTATCCACATGGTTCCGATGTCTCCTGATCCGACTGTGAACAGGTTCCCTCAGAGCCCCCGGAATCGCGTCAAGTTCCCGGAAATTCGCGGAACCAAATCAAGGCTTCCGCATTTTTCTCCGCCTGTGAAAACGGGGCAGCAACAGTCCTCGCTGACCGCGTTTGGATTTCCGGCACACTTGCCCACTTCACGATTGCGAGACCTAGCTATGGATCAAAATAGAAACGATTGGACCGCCGCACGTGCCTATGCTCTCTGGGAGCAAGCTGGACGTCCCTTCGGGCAGGACAATAAACACTGGGCACAGGCCGTGCTCGAACGTGATCTGCTTGAGCTGACACGCGCTTCGAAGGATGGTGCAGAGGTAATCTCGCGCGCACGCCCGAACACGCCTGACCGTTTCGGCATGAGCCACAGCGTGCTTATCGTAGAGGACGAGCCCCAGCTCCGCTACAACTTTGTCGATTTCCTTGAAGAGGCAGGACATAGTACGTTTGAAGCAGCGAACGCCGACGAAGCCTTTATTCACCTCAGAAATAACAAGATCGATATTCTCTTCACCGACGTCGATATGCCCGGGAGTGTGGACGGCCTTGGTCTGGCTGCGACGGTTCGCACTCAATGGCCTCAAATCAGAATCATCGTTACGTCCGGATTGATCACGCTTGCCCATCACGATGACGAACTTGGCATTTCGTTTCTCGCAAAGCCGGCATCGGGGTTTGAACTGCTCGGACTGATTGCTTCCGGCGGTTAGCCAGCGAGGAAACTTCCCAAGAAATGGCCCAACGATCGACCATGAGCC
This sequence comes from Rhizobium sp. 01N424, assembly GCF_056399485.1. NCBI lineage: Bacteria > Pseudomonadati > Pseudomonadota > Alphaproteobacteria > Hyphomicrobiales > Rhizobiaceae > Rhizobium > Rhizobium sp. 01N424. The sequence goes on along the minus strand of NZ_JBFTRK010000011.1, from coordinate 43,119 downwards.
GTCGGAGTGACACCGCTTGACCAACGGGAAAACCGTCCCATGATGGAAGCTTGACAGACGCGGCCGGTTGGTCGGAACTTCTGCGCCTCAATTGAGAGGAGCTGTCGTGAACTCTGTCGCGTCCCCAAGCCATTCGATCGGCGAACCTGACGCCAATGGTTGGAGTCGCTCGGTCATCATCGACGCTATGAAACAACAATGCCGGGGTCTGGTCAGGTCGCTCGGGTTGCGGAGCGAGGTTCGCGCGTCCACTTCACGAGCGAAGCCATGCGGCGATCGGGAATTCGTTCTGATTGACCAGTCGACACGAGAGCATCTTAGGAAACGAGAGCGCTACGGGGTTCCTGTGTATCTCGGTCGTGCAGTGGGGCTCCCCGGTGATCAGCAAGAAAAGCCCCGCATAGGCTGCGAGGCTTCCCATTTTTTGTGTTGCTGTGATTACAGACGATTGTCACGATACCGGTCGCGTTCAGCGGCGATCTGCGCCGGTGTGTAGGGATCCGCAGCTTCGTCAAAGCGTGTCCAACCCTGCTCGGTGTAGCTCGCACGGCGAGCTGCGACATCGACACGTGACGAATTGAGGATCGCCTCGGCAGGTGCGCGTCGGTCATCTTCGACACGGGCTGTCACGACGGAACCGCCACGACGAACACTCTCTGCGTAGAAGTTCGCGTCCTCCTCCGGCACGCCGGAATCAATCATTGCGCCGACAATACCGCCAACTGCGCCGCCCGCAACCGCACCAGCGACCGCACCGGCTGCCGCCGCAGCAAGCCAGCCTGCAGCAACGACGGGGCCGACGCCGGGGATCGCAAGCATGCCGAGGCCTGTCAGGAGGCCACCTGCGCCCCCCGCGACTGCGCCAATACCGGCGCCGGTGCCGGCACCTTCACCCGCTCGGTTGCCCTGCCCCTCGACATCGGGGTCGCCGTTTGCCTTATTGGTGACAATGCTGATATCGTCCGAGGGGACGCCCGCATCTTCGAGCGCCTTCACGGCTGCCTTGGCGTCGTCGTAGCCGTCGTAAAGTCCTGTGATCGTGGTTTTCATGGGAATTTCTCCGTTATGGTGTTACTTCGCGAGCGTGACGTTGCCCTGGAAGTCCAAAGAGACATTTGCTGGCTTGCCATCCTTGGAAGCGGCCGCGCGCCAGACGCCCTGGTCGTCCAGCTTCAGGCCGGATACATCCTTGTAACCGGCTTCCTCGATCCGGGATTTCGCTTGATCTTCGGTGAAGCTGTTCTTGCCAGCGACTGGGGCGCCAGGGTTCTGCTCGGTGTTGACCGCAGGCGTCGTCTGCGAGGTGGTTGGCGTCTGGCTCTGGGCGAAAGCCGCAGATGCTATAAGCACAAGGCTCGCGGTGAGAAGGGTGATTTTCTTCATTGGTGTTACCTCCTGTTGGGTGGAACGAAAACACGTTGAAAACCTAGAAGTTCCAATGATTTATTTGTTCGCGAGGCTGTTGTAACTCGTGCTTTAAGCACTATGCGAGATGGTCTCGCTCTCAAGCAGTTCGAAATTGTCGGCGTCTGAACTGAACAGCTCTCTGACGACTTGCTCGACGCCGGGCGTGTGGACGGATCGCAGAGCGGTTTGCTGCAGGGCGACATGTGACATGGTCTCTGCACCACTTTGAGCGAACTTCGGCACACCCTTCCCTTCTCGACGTAGACACAGGGTTTATTTGTCGCCGACAATCACAAGCTGCAATGCGCGTGGCGCGCCATGCCGCGTCGCCGGTTAGCGCGACCCTAACTTCGACCAGCGATTCTTCCGGCTGAGGCTGTTGTCCCCGTCACCCGTGGGAACTATGAAATCGCCCACCGTCACGTTGAGCCATCGAGGCTCCTCCTCGCCAGAGACGAGAAGCTCACGGGTGGCCGGGCCGTTGCCCTCGGCGACGACGACCCGATCGTACTCCACGGGTGCCGTTTCTAAGCGAAACCTCTACTTCGCCGCCGGTCGCGGCGACGGCTGGGCACGCAGCGTGGTCAAATCCATCAGCCGGTAGCACCAAAGGATTGCCCGGGCATGGAACAATCTCTTGAGACTGCCGTTGATATCCCACTGAAACAATTCAGTTTCTGAAAAGGAGAAATTCGATGGGCAGCACAGCTGACAAGGTTTCCGGTAAGGCAAACGAACTCGCAGGCAAAGCCCGTCAGGGTGTCGGCAAAGCCACTGGCGACCGTGAGATGCAAGCCAACGGTATTGCGCAGGAAGCCAAGGGCGATGCGCAGCAGGCCAAAGGCGAAGCCAAGGATGCAGTTAAGAAGGTTGTCGACAAAGCGTAAGCTTCTGTTGACGTGAAGAAGGCCCACCAGAGGTGCTACCCGGTGGGCCTTTTTTGTTGCCGTCCGCGTGGAGACTGTCGGCATTGTGTTGCCTGCGTCGCTGCCAACGGACCTTCTTCCAGTGATGGACATTCGAATGACATGACGTTCGATATGCTATACGGCTCTCGTCTTCCCTCTATTTAATCGCTTCATCGCCTGTTCAAGGGAGCGCTGACCATCACAGTAGCTCTCCCACACGCTGCTGTTCTTTAAATGCCCCGGCACCGTACGGATGGTATATCGCGCTGGGTCGAGACCTGCCTTCACCTGTGTCCAGTTCAGCGGCATCGACACGGTCGCGCCAGGACGTGCTCGCGGGGAAAGCGGTGCGACTGCGGTCGAAGTTCGATCATTGCGCAGGTAGTCCAGGAAGATGCGGCCATTCCTCTGAGCCTTAGACATCTTAATGAGATAAAGGTCGGGACTATCCCTTGCCATCTCCTGGCAGACATCATGGGCAAACGCCTTGCCTTCATCCCATGACAGCTTCTTGCCCTTCGGCACCAATAGCGGCGTCACCACATGGAGGCCCTTTCCTCCGGTCGTCTTGCAAAAGCTGACGAGGCCCAGTTCCTCCAACCGGTCCCGAATTTCCCGTGCCCCTTCAACGACGGTCGAGAAATCGACGTCAGGACCGGGGTCGAGGTCGAACACCAGGCGACCCGGTACTTCCGGCTGGCCTGGCTCACAGTTCCATGGATGAAGCTCGGTGCCACCGATCTGCGCGATTGCTGCCAACCCTTCAACGCGGTCGATCTGCAGGTAGGGTGCCTTGTCGCCCTTGACCTTCACTTGCTCGATCAGGTTGGAGGTCCCCTGCATGGCATGGCGCTGGAAGAATTGCTCTCCGCCAATACCATCCGGCGTCCGGATGATCGAGCATGGCCGTCCCTTGATGTGTTCGATGAGCCATGGGCCAACGGCTTCGTAATACTTCGCCAGATCGACTTTTGTAACCGGGTCGTCATCGAGAGCGTCAGGCCACAGGGCCTTGTCTGGGCTAGAGATCAAAACGCCCATGACGTCGACTTTCGCACCCTTACGATATCTTGATGGCTTCGGTGCCGTCGGCTTGCCGGTCGGGTCCGGGAGATCGGTCGCCGCCGGTTTTGCTGGCTTCTCAGCCTCCACCTCGCGTGCTGGCTTGTCCTCACGCAGTCCTTTGAACGCTGCTTGCCTGACCTGTCCATCAGCGGTCCAGCCGGCAAACTCGATTTCCGCGACCAGTTCTGGCTTCAGCCACACAATATCCGGGGTCTTCTTCGGTGCGCCAATCCCGGTGAATGGTGACTTTGATGCCTCGATTTTCTTGAGGCGCGGCAGCAGCTCGTCGACGACGCTAGCCTTGTAGCCCGTTCCCACCCGACCCACGTAGACGAAATGATTACCGCGATTTACGCCGACCAGCAGCGACCGGAATTTGCCGTTCGTGGTTGCGTATGCCCCGATAACGACCTCATGTCCTGCCCGGCATTTTGACTTGGCCCAGGTTTTCGTCCTCCCTGATTCATAGGGGGCGTCGGCTTTCTTCGAGACGATCCCTTCAAGAGAAAGCTTGCATGCTGACCGCAAAACAGCGTCTCCGCCGGTCTCGAAGTGTTCGACGAACCTCAGACGGGGATCATCACCAGCGTCGGACAACAAAGTCGCCAACCTCTCCTTGCGCCCTGACAACGGAAGCTCGCGGAGGTCTTCGGCACCTTCGAAAATGAGATCGAAAGCAAAGTAGACAAGGTCGTCGGTCTTGCCTTCCGAAAGAGCGGCCTGCAGCGCTGCAAAATCCGGAGCGCCATGCTCATCAAGGGCGCAAATCTCTCCGTCAATGATCGCGTCGGGTAATTTTGAACCTGACTGCTCAATCGCGGGATACTTGGCGCTCCAGTCTAACCCCTTCCGAGTCTTCAGAGCCACCTCGCCGTCCTGAATGCGCATCTGTATTCGGTATCCGTCGAACTTGATCTCGTGAATCCAGCCGGAGGACGTTGGCGGCCGCTCCAATGTTTCACACAGCTGCGGCTCCACAAACTCAGGCATGTCAGAGACGATAGCTTTGCCTTTAGCCTTGGTGTTCGTTCCGGCTTTCCGCCCTTCATTGGCAAGTCCTTGGCTGCTATCCCAAACGGCGTCTGCCTCGACAGCACTTCCTGTTGTCATGAACGGTTTCGGCTTTCGGCCCTTTCCCAAAGCAATCGCTTCCATCGTCCTCCCCGACGCTACCGACGTATGATTCTCGTCGAGCACTGCTGCGCCATCTTCCTCGACCGAATGATCGTCGTGGTGCTTGATCAGCAACCAGTTGGTACGTTTTTCACCTTCCTTGCCACGCATTCGAACGAGAACAAAGCTACCGTGAAGTCGGTCGCCATCGAGGGTGAACTTGAAATCGCCTTTCGCCAATGCTTGCTCTGGGCTCTTGTTTCCTTCTGGTTCCCAGTATCCACGGTCCCATAGCATGACGGTACCGCCACCATATTGTCCCTTGGGAATGGTGCCTTCGAAATCACCGTAGTCGAGGGGATGATCCTCGACCTCGACGGCCAATCGTTTGTCCTGGGGATTGAGCGACGGTCCTTTGGTGACAGCCCAAGATTTGAAAACGCCGTCGAGTTCGAGGCGTAGGTCATAGTGGAGACGGGTCGCATCATGCTTTTGAATGACGAAACGCTGGCGGTTTGACGACTGAACGGTAGTCTCCCCGCTGGGCTCAGCGGTTTTCTTGAAATCCCGCTTATCGCGGTACTTCGACAGATTGTCAGCCATGGCGTCTTCCCCGTGTTGATAAACAGTCGAAATGTCCCAACCTCAATCAAGGTTCCCCACCGGTGGTGCGGGCGATTTGCATTCACCATTTGGCCAGCGGGGAACGCGCCGCGACGCGACCCTGGAAGCAAGGTCGATTGCACAAAGCGGAGCTCTTAAACTTGGAGCTGCGCGATGCGAATTGTCATAGAAACCATCGATACAGACGGCGGGTGTCGTGCGTTGATGATAGAACCGATGGATTGCGACTGCAGCGTGCTAATTGTTCGGCGCAACGCCAGGCATATCCTAATTCCACGCTCCTTCGTCATAGACTGGAGCCCAGTCGGTTGGGAAGAAGGACCGCTTCCGATCGATCGATGGATCAAGCGACGACCCGAAGTCGTGTGCTTCTGACGCTGTGTTTTCTGGTTGGAGGCGACCACAAGCAACCGCGTGCTGCCGCCCGTAAAATGCCACGGTGAGCATAGATCGCCACTGGAACGGTCTGATTTTCGAAATTGAACGAGGGGTTCTCTTTAACCTGGATGACAGCGGAGCGGATATCTGCGTCCAAATTTCCGCGCCTCGGGCGTTCATCATTCAATCCCTGCCCGATGGCCAGAAGGTGTTGTTAGACACAGAGCCTGGCAGGAAGATTAAGGTCCCAAGGCGACCAATGTGGTGCCGAAGACCGCATGAGACTATGGCAGCTACGTGCTGCCACAGAATTCCGTCCTCTAAAGTAACAATGGTATCGCTGGCTTTCGACACCATAACGCAAAGTCAGCCTTGCACTTGAGAAAATTATTCCTGGTGGGATACGGCACACTGCGACTACGATTCTGAGGTAAAGACGGGCTGGTCGGGCAGCCGCAAGCCAAGGCGCACGCTTTGTCCTGACGCCCAGGAAAGTGCAAAGTGAATGCCTGTAAAATCCTGCTCGGTCACCTTGCCTAGCTCGGTCACCCGAACAACGAATCGCTCTCCTCGAAGGATAAGATCAACAGCCGACTGTTTCATTCTTCGTCCCGTAATCGGTGGAAATTCGTTGGGTGCGTCAGAACCTTGCAAGACACTAAGATTTGCGCGCTTTGCCCAATACAGTAAGCAACTCGGTTTTGGCCGTATATCCGGCCTGCAAAAGGTCGAAGAGGTGCGATGCCAAGAAGCATCCCTCCAGGCTGTCCGGAGTGACGCGGTGCGTTGCACAGTACTCAGCCATGGCCTCGAATGCCGGGGTCACGTCATCATTGAACGAAATCGCGCGGAATAGCTCCGACATAGATCGCCCTCCCTGTTAGAGGGGCGGCGAGAGCTCGTATCAACTCCCAAGCGGTCACTGCCATTGCATTCCGACCGACGATCCAACATACGACCCATCGGCCGGTGCCGCCAACTAATTTTGACATGGTACAATATCAGACATAAGACCGGTGTTGCGACGGCGATGAAACGCGAGACGCGCGTCTTCATGCAGTACCGTGTTGTCCATCGTTGCAGTGCAGATTGGCTGGGCGGCCCAAAGAGCCCTCCCAGAAGTGACAGGCCATCGCGAAATCACGAGCTTAAATGAGGGGCGAGATTATGCGCCGCTTGGATTGCTGGCGCCGCGCGTAAGCGCTGCTAACAGGCTCCGGGGCAATCGTCATCAGCCTACTGAAGTCGCAAATAGGATTAGGCAAATGATAGCAGGCTCTTAATGGACAGTTTGACGCGCCGTGAGGTAGTACGGCGAATGTTCTGCATTTCCAAGTTCACTTATGAACGAGCGTCAATGGCGGGTCGCTGACTGGGCCACCGCGACCGCCAATGCGATCACCATTTGCTCCTGCTCGAGAGGCTCTTTCAAAACGGGCACCTTGCCAAAACGCTGTAGCAGCTGCGGTTCGTCGTTTTCTGTTATCAAGACGAAGGGTATCCGATGAGCGAGCAGTCGATCAGCTAGGGAGACCACGCCTGCGAGTTGGACCCGGACACTGACAACAGCGGCATCGACGACCGCGTGATTGATAACTTCGATTGCTTCCGGCACATTCGGATAAGGACCTACGATTTCGCTTCCTTGATCTTCTAGGGAAAGCACTGTTTCGCTGGCCCGGTGATAATCGTCGTCGACGACAAGTACATGTTTGCCCAATAGGTCGCTAAAGGTCATCAACAATCCTCTCAAGAATATGACTGGATGTTATCGTTTGATGCAGAGGAAATGACTCCCATCGACCGATGCAGGTCGGCGGTGAGCGCCTCGCGAGTGTCGGCTCCGAAGGCGATCAAATTGAGGGCAATGGAAGCCGCCTGTTTGGCTAGCTGTGTTTCGAGCGAGTTACCTGTAGCCTCGGCCCATTCGGTGAAAACATCTTGAAAAAGCTGAAGCTGTTCTGCATCTGTGAGGTCATCGATTAACATGGTGTCGCCTTCTGTTGCGGGCGAGAGCGTGTTTCCTCTCTCAGTGGGCCCAGCCGGTGGCAGCGGCTGATCTTCAGGATACACCGAATTACCAGTTATCTAGCATGAATTGTCCGCTTCCGGACATGTTAGTCCCTTCGTGAAAGAGCCCCTTACATAGATCAGCCTATTATTTCACTCCCTAAGTTGTTACAATTCAAGCGTAATTGACCAATTCATATTTGTAGAAATGACGCGAGACAAAATAAATGCGTCCGCTATCGTACGGAATTCGTCGGGAACGTCCACGTAGGCATTGCGTTGTGGCTCTTTGGGAGATCATCAATGCTATACGTACCAGCAAGCACAGCACAGAGCCGCGAGATCGTTGAACTGATGCCGGCTCTACGGAAATTTGCTTACCGCTTTACGTCCAACGAAAACGACGCCGACGATCTCGTTCAAGAAGTGCTCAAGCGTGCCATTGAACATCTGCATCAATACTCTGCCGGAACGAGCATGAAATCCTGGATGTTCACCATTATGCGCAACCTTTACGCCACCCGATACAGGGCTGCGAAACGCGAGAGCTGCGGGCTGATTTCGGACGTGGCGTTGCAAGATGTGCCGGTGGCAGCCAGTCAGGACTGGAACATGCGGGCAATTGACGTAAATACCGCGCTGCTGCGTCTTTCCACCAACGAACGCGAGGCACTTATGCTTGTCTCCGCCGGTGTGTCTTATATTGAAGCAGCACACTCCGGCGGTTGCGAACTCGGGACCATAAAAAGTCGGGTTTCTCGTGCTCGCCACCACTTGGCCGACCTTTTGGGAGATGGCAGTGTGGTGGAAGCGACTGCAGCTTCGTGACAAGCAAGCAACGCAAGTGTTCACTCAACTGACGTAAAGGTCCGCCTCTCGCGCTCTTGGATCGCGTCAACTTACGCGACCCGTCTTCGCTCGGACTCCGCCTTAATCGCGGCGTCCTTCGCCATCTTTATCAAGTAGGCGACGAACGGTTGATCGCTGAGTTCGGCAAGTTTCTTGGCTGCTTCAAGATGATCGATCAGATGAGCCTGCGACATTCGAACCTCCATTTGCAAAATGCATATTCATATTTGCTAACGAACCTTAACCGAGGCTTAATACGCGAATTTCGTCCGCCGCCGGACAACTATAAGAGGTTGAAGGAGCAGCAGGCGCTGCCAGGCCACGGCAATCGATCCCGTTTTGAGGCAACAATAGGTCGGCGAAGTCTAGGTGAACTAACGATATCTTCGTGCGCGAATAGCATTGGCTATCTGACGGGACTCACGCCGCACATTGTGAAAATAGCTGATCAGGCCCGGTGTCATACCAACAAACCAAAGGCCCTCGTGGGGGTTGCTCTGCCGAATACTCACCCCTTCCGTTCCGTCCAAGGCGGGAATTAGGCTTCCGAGGCCCGCGCCGTATCCCGTGGCGGCAATTATGATCTCTGGATCGATGGATGTGCCGTCCGCAAGCGAGACCATCTCTCCCGAAAATCCCAAGACCTCCGGAACGACTTTCGTCCTCCCATCCCTTATCGAGCGGACTGCCCCGTCATCGACAGGAATGGCGATTTGTTCATTCGAGAGACGCGTCGCTGCACCCTTGTGGGCCGCTGGAAGTCCTGTGTCCGCCAGGCTTCCGAACGCCAAAAACTGCGTCAAGGCGATCGAAACGTCCGCGACCTTCGAGGGCAGCGAGGCGATCAAAGGTGACAATCGATGGACTGCAATTCCATGCAAACGTTTCGGTAGTATAATCGAGCCGCTACGAACAGACACCCACGTTTGGGCCGGACGAACCCTAGAAAGGTGGTTGAGGACGTCGAAGCCGGAATTGCCTCCGCCTATGACCAGAACCCGCTTTCCCTCGTACTGCTTGGCATCACCAAATTGGGATGAGTGGATCAGCAAGCCGCGGTAGGCGTCACCCCCTTGCAAATTCGGCATGACGGGGTAGCGGTCCCTGCCCGTCGCGATGACGACGTTCCGAGCCCGGATCGACGCGGCGTTGATTTGCATCGTGAAACAGTCTTTAGTTCGCCTAATATCTGAAACCGTCACACCGTGCTCAACCGACAGATCGTGCCGTCGCGCGAACTCCTGGAGATGAACCGCTACGTCTGTCCTTCGTGGAAAGGCCGGCGTTCCGCCGGGGTACTCCAAGTGCGGCAGGTGGGACACGCTCCTGTGTGTATTCAGAGACAACTGAGGATGGCGATCGAGCCAAGTTCGACCAATCTGATCATCTTTATCGAAGATACGCGCAGCTATACCTGCGCGTTTGAGCTCGTACGCGGCGGTCAGTCCCGAGAGTCCTCCCCCGACGATCACGGCCTTCTCGATTGTGTCATCGGATTCCATGACGCAACATCGCACGGCTGTGCCGAATAGCAACAGTGTTCGCCGAAAGCTCATGTAGAAGCCCCTAAAACAGTATTCGCGTTAGGTGATTCATGTTGCCTCTGGCACTGCTAGGATGCTGGCTGCCAGCGGGGGGATTCGACATGCCGGGTGTTCGCAGATTCATCGATTCAGTGTTCGATCGCCACGTTGCTAACCTTCCGAACACGCCCTATCCCAGCGAAGAAAAGCTCGATCTCTGTAGAAAACATGGAGATTTCTCCTTAGCTTATTCGACAGCGGTTCAGGGAAACCTGCGCCATTACGGCGATGATAGCGGATACTTGGCCTACGCCACCAAGATGGGCCACACCTTTGTCCTTGGTGATCCGGTGGCCGCCCCGATCGAAAGACGCAAATATATTGAAGGCTTTGTGAAAGCCGCAGGTCGCCCCTGTTTTGTTCAGATCGGAACGCAGACGGCTTCCGTGCTGGCTGGGCTCGGTTACCGCGTCAATCGCATGGGCGTGGACACCCGTCTCACTCTTGATACCCATGACTTCGCTGGCAAACGAAACGAGACCGTACGTTATTCTGAGCGCTGGCTTATCAAAAAAGGCTTCTCGATAGTAGAATGCGATGGGACGAAAACCACGCAAGAGCAGATCGAAGCCGTTTCAGAAGACTGGAGATCGGGTCGAATCGTCAACCGGCGGGAAATGTGCTTCCTCAACAGGCCTTTTTTAAGTGCCCTGTCACCAGACATGCGCCGCTTTCTCATCCTTGATCCGGACAACCGTCCTGTCGCAATCCTCGATTTCGATCCGCTCTTTAGTAATGGCTCCGTGACTGGATATACCGCCGCCTTCAAGCGGAAGTTCACGGGGACGACATCCCACGCCGAAATCGGGCTGACGAGGTTCGCGGCGGACCGCTTTCGGGAGGAAGGACGCGCTGTTGTGACATTGGGCCTCTCGCCTCTTGCGGCCATCGGGCGAAGCGGATTTTTGGAAAGTGGATTTTGGAGAAGCCTGTTCAAGCGTGCTTTCGACTCCCGTGCTGTGAATACCCATATTTTCAATCTCCAAGGTCAAGCCGCCTTCAAACGAAGGTTCCATGGCGACGAGGAACCGATGTACATCGCCTTCAAACGGCGGACGCCCTTAGAGATTCTTGCTCTTCTCCGGCTTCTTAAAACCCTCTAGGGACGCTTTTTGCGAGTTCAAAGCGGCATCCTGGGCGAGGCAATCGTCCCCGCGCCGTCCGGTTGTTGCGTTACTTCTTCTCACGTTGAAGCCGGTACTTCCCATCGTCGGTCACGAAGCCGTCGGCAGCTGGCATCCAGCCGTAAGACGATTCCTCTCCTGCAGAGAAGGACAGATAAATCTCGGAAATCTGCCAAAAGGTAATTTTGGTCTTTCGGACAGTGCCATTGCAGTCTTTGGAGAGTTCAAGGGCGTTGGCGTCGTCGTAGCCCGCCGCTGGTGTATCAAGTAGGGTGACATGGCATAGCGTCTTCCCTTTTCGATCCAAAAGAGCCCAAGTTCCGGAAACAGCCGTCTTGGTGGGTACTCTTTCCATTGTGCCTGGTTCTGGCACCAAGTAGACCGCCGGCTCGACCTCCAGCGGCGTGCGCCACGGTCCGCCCTCCTGTTCTTCGAAACCGAGTACGGATTTCCGGGTGGCATCGCGGAAGACGATGCCAGGTTCGGCAAAGTCCCATGCGGCAAGCATGTCATGATATGGCGGCCCGCACGGACTTTCTTCAGTTAATGCGTATCCACCGATCGTTTTGTCCTTTGACAGTTGCACTCTGCAACCGAGTGAACCATCGGCGGAAGCGATGAGCCAAGTCCCCGTAGTCGCCTGGACGATGTCGTCGCTGACCTGCGCCAGCGCCGGCGGAGCAAAAATACTGAGTGAGGCACTGACAATTGCCAGAGAAATACCTCGGAGCCCAAACATCAAAATCCCCCGTCGCCGTTGCGTCGATCGCAAATTGTCACGTTAGTACGACGCCGTACAGAGTGTACGTCTCTTCCGGGTGAGGATTGGCGGGCTAGCCAATAGGATGGATTTCGAGGATGCCAGGACGTTTCCCTAAACGGAAGGTCGAAACCTCACTCTGAACGACGTTTCTGAAACCTTACAGCTTTTGGGAGCTAGGTGTTGGTACCTGCTAAACCGGATGCCAGGACGGTGAAAAATGGATGCCTCAAAAATCCGCTTCCATCATCTTGCGGAGCTCGGTACCCTGCCGACGGAACTCCCGATCCGAAGAATGAGATCAACAGCCGGTTCTTTCATGGGTTGCCCCATGACAGGGGGAAGAGATTGATTAGCTGCGTTGGGGATCGCGCGAACCACTAACATTGCCGTGCCTCGCCCAAAGCAGCCAACAACTCGGTTTTGGTCGTATATCCGGCCTGCAAAAGGTCGAAGAGGCGCGATGCCAAGGAGCATCCCTCCAGGCTGTCCGGAGTGACGCGGTGCGTTGCACAGTACTCAGCCATGGCCTCGAATGCCGGGGTCACGTCATCATTGAACGAAATCGCGCGGAATAGCTCCGACATAGATCGCCCTCCCTGTTAGAGGGGCGAGAGCTCGTAAAACTCCCAAGCGGTCGCTGCCATTGCATTCCGACCGACGACCCAACATAGGCCGATCGGTGAGCACTGCCAATTAACTTTGACATCGTCCCTTGTCGGACGAACACCGCATCGGCGACCGATCGATCTGAGGCTGTCGACGGTCCACGCTCCCCCTCAGCAGATCGCCGTCATTTGCCGAATTTTATTTGCCACTTCAGTGGCCTTGTATGGCTTGGGAAAAAACTTTCCATCTATGTCAAACCCACTGCCCGCCAGGTCATGATGCCCAGACGTCAAAATGATCTTGATCGGCGGCCATCTGTCGCGAACGAAGGCGGCGAGCTTGAGCCCATCCATGCTGCCTGGCATATCGATGTCGGTGAACAAAGCGTGGATCTTAGGGTTCGCCTGAATTATAGCAATGGCTTCGTCCGCGTTAGACGCCTCGAACACAAGGAAGCCCTCGTCCTCAAGCTCACCGGCGATCGATATCCGCAGGAGTAGCTCGTCTTCTACGACAACCACGGCGATAGGTTTAATGTTCATGCCATTTCTTCTCTGTGAGATTACTTGGTAGGCAAACTCAACCGATTGTACGGTTGCGAACATAACTGTCCTCGATCTGTTTGGGTTCAAGTTGTCAATAAAAATAAAGATTTGTCTTTGCGTTGGAAGAATAGGTTGGGCCGCGCAAGGCATATCACCAGAAATTTCGGGATGACGAGAAGCCGACTTGATATTAGTGGACAATGAAAAAGCGCCCGCCGAATATCGGCAGGCGCTCCAGAATTGGCTGTCCGCTACCGGTTAGAGAGAGGCAGCACGTGCGATATTGCGGATCTCGCTGCGATCAATCCCGAGATCGTGGAGTTCGCGATTGGACATGCGGCCCAGTTCAGAGACCGTCTGACGATATTTGCGCCAGTTCTTCAGAGTGCGTGCTACGTTCATGATTAYCCCCTTTCGTGGGCTTTCGAAACACAGCTGCCAGTCCTTGGCGCTTCGTTTGTCTCGATGACCTTCATGTAATGGAGGTCAGGCTAATTTTGCAGCGCTAAGGCGCGATCCCAGCCATGCAGAAAGCGCATAACCTGACTAAAAAGTCATCAAGTCATCGCGTCATTTGAATCAACCGTGGCAGAAGATTTGCCGCCACTGCCTTCATATCGTTCCATGAGAACGGCAGCGTGCTGATCGCTCCTGCTTTGAGCGAAGCCCTAGCGACTGGAAACGTGGATTGCGCCGGCGTCGCCAAAAATGCGATGGAGGGTCGGTATCTGGTCGGCTCTGACCATGACCAAAACGATGATTTCGCCGCCGAGCGCAGCATCCATTCTAGCACCGTGGTGTACCGAGGGAGCATCGCCACCGTTTGGTATTATTCCCGAGCTGTTCGAGTGGCCGCCGGCTTCCACAAAAATATCGGCGCGGTCTAGCCCCGCGTGTTGGACCATATGTTCGATAGCGAGGTCGGCACCCTCGCGTGTCTGAAACGTTGCGGTAACGGTCTTTGTGCTGTTGTCCGACATAACGATCTCCATTCAATCATCTGTCTAAGGGCTGGCCGTCCCCAATGTTCCCTCCAGATCCGGAACGTATGCTCGCCGAACGTGTTACGGACTGAGATCGACATCGGAAACATCGGACTTTCATGATTTTGGCAGGCTGGTCCAAGATAGTTGTAGTGCAAATTAGACCGCGATCGGGTTTTATACCTGTTTCGAACATGCGGACCGCATTTGACCTTCTGATTTCGCAATGGCCAGTCACTTCCGGAAAGGCTTTCTGGGCCGCGCAGGAAATCTGCCTCGCAGCGATGGATCGCAGGGTGCCACACGAAGACGCGCGGCTTGCATTTATCGCCGCCGCGAAGGAAGCAAACATCGCTATGGACTGAGATTGCAGCGTAACCGGCCACCAGCAAGACTGGTGAAAACAAACCGCGGACTGGAGAATATCATGACGCTGATCGAGGTCATTAATCTGTGCCGCGAAGACTTGGCTGACGAGTCTATCGGAGTTCGCCGCAGCTGGGAGGATATGTTTCGGTACACTCTCAAACACTACCCGGAGCGAACCACCCTTGGCCAATTCAATCCGAACGATCTCGAAAGACGACTGCTGGCTTCCGGAGTGAATAGAGCCATCGTCAATGGCTACGTGATGCGATGGCGAGAGGTAATCGAGCGACATAGAAGCAGGACCGCCGAATAACCATTGGCCATCGCGTCTTCCTGACGATCGTCAGCCAGGTTCACGGCCCGCGTTGTGATCGCGCGATATTGCAAATGTAGCATACGAACTATACTGGTATCCGGTACCAGGCTACCAAGGGAGGTAAGCGTGGACAGTCTCCGCTAGAAAAATGCTCTTCTTTAAGAGGACGAGCCTATCATTGCCCTGATGTCGAGGAGATCTTAGGTGAGCTGGCTTTCGTGACGTCACGCATTTGGACACGTGCCATGAGGCAGTGACGTGGCTAGCCAACAACCGTCCCGATGTCGCGGTCATAGACGTGCGTCCCAAGGATGGCGACGCGAAATCCAGAACATTTGGTTTCGCACAGTTTGTCTCCAAGCTTGCCCAGCTGGAGGCGTTTTCAGACGCTATCCACGCACTGGCAATGGCAACGCCCACCGGACCCAAACTTGCGGTCTTTCGACCAGGCGACGCGCTTAAAGTATCAGAGCGCTGGGAACGGTTGAGCGCCTTGGTGCGGCTTCCGGCAGTGACGCCTGCACGTAGTTTCTCGACAAACTGCCCATGTGGGCCAGCATCTAGCGAGTTAACCACAGCCAGAACGTTGAAGACGCTGGTGGCATTTCGGAACGGCCAACGACACGAAGTCTCAATGTCGGCAGCGGCCGTGCTTCACCTCGTCGCCAGACTGCCTTGGGAACGGTCGGAACATCTCGACAAGGGTGGCTGACTGGCACCGGTTTCTTGCATACTGAAGTCGATGACGATCGCGGTTTTCGAGATCACTGCGGGCAATGATTAAGCCATGCGATCGCTGCCAGATGTCGACCAGTTCGATACTACCCGACCCCGAGAACGGTCGCAAACTGTGCGAGGAAGTTCGCTCAGGCGCCGTGGCGCAGGGCCGCCATCCGAAGCGTTGAGACTAAAAGCATCTTTGCATAAGCGGCCTTCTCAACGGCCCTGTCAGAGATTGGAGGTCTGTTCTATATAGCATAGACTTCGCGCGCATTTGGGAGTGAACGTGACGATCGACGACCTATCAGATACCCAGGACGAAACGCGTCTTGATGCGGCTTCGCTTTTTGCAGGCCCCGGGGAGGTTCGTTCACTGGCTAGAGCTGTTGATTGGGCGAAAACCAGGTTGGGTCCGACAACACGTTGGTCGCCAGCGTTGCGCTTAATGGCGCGGTCTATATTCGACTCTCCTTTCCCCATCTGCCTTTGGTCGGGTCCGGACTATGCTCTTATCTACAATGATCCGTATCGACGCATCCTAGCTGCGAAACATCCCGCGGCCCTCGGCCAGCCCGGCTCCATGGTCTGGGCAGAGATTTGGGACGAGCTTCAACCCCAGTTCAACAGCGTTCGCGCGGGAGGCGCCCCACTCTATTTCGAGGACGCACCGTTTGAGATGGCGCGTCTCGAAGGTGGCGGAACTGAGACTGCCTGGTTCAACTACTCACTGTCGGCCTTGCGCGACGAGAACGGTAGCGTCGCAGCTGTCCTCAATATCACCCCTGAAACGACGGTCCGTGTGCTGCTCGAACGGCGTCTTAACGGCGAGCAAATGGCACTTGCGGCCAGCGAGGAGCGCCTTCGCCTTGCCGTCGCCAACGCTGACGTTGGCCTTTGGGATGTTGATTTGGTGGAAAACATCCTGATCTGGCCCCCCGCACGAAAGCGATGTTCGGCATTTCGCCCGAAGTCGGGGTGAACATGGACGATTTCTACAACGGGCTGCATCCCGACGACCGGGACGCGACTACGGCGGCTTTCCTCGCTGCCGCCGATCCTTTTCGCAGAGCTTTGTACGACGTTGAATATCGCACGATCGGAAAAGAAGACGGCATTGAGCGATGGATTGCCGCGAAGGGGCGTGGCGCGTTCGATGCGGCCGGCCGCTGTTTGCGGGTGACCGGGACAGCCCTGGAGATCACGGCAAGAAAGTCCTCGGAGATCCGACGTAACGCTCTTGTCGATCTGACCAACGCCATCCGCGATCTTGAGCAACCTGCTGATATCGCGTATGCCGCCGCACAAGTTCTCGGGCAAACGCTCGGCAGCAGCCGGGTCGGGTATTCCGCGGTAGATCCCGACACGGAGACACTCCATACAGATCGCGACTGGACCGCGATGGGTGTCGAATCGCTCTCCGGCACAGTGCCACTGCGCGCGTACGGAACCTTCGTCGATAGTCTCAAGCTCGGCGAGTTTACTGTCATTAATAACACAAGAACCGATTCCAGGACGGCCGGTGCGGCCGCTCACGCCTTGGAACGAAAAAGCACGCGGGCGTTCGTCAACGTGCCCGTGCTTGAACAAGGTAAGCTCGTGGCAGTCTTTTTCGTCAACCATGGAGAAAAGCGCAACTGGAGCGATGGAGAACTCGCTCTGATCAAGGAATTCGCGGAGCGCACCCGGATCGCCGTTGAGCGGGCGCGCGGCGTTCACGCGTTGCGGGAAAGCGAAACGCGTCTTCGAGAGCTCAACGAGACACTCGAGGCTCAAGTCGAGGCCCGGTCCGCAGAACGTGATCGGTTGTGGAATCTCTCACAGGACATGCTGGCAAGGGCTGACTATAGCGGGATGATGTCGGCGGTTAGTCCTGCTTGGAAACTGGTACTGGGATGGAGCGAGCAAGAGCTTCTCTCCCGAGGCTATGCCACTTTCATGCATCCTGAGGACGAGCCACCGACGATAGAGGCGATAGGCCGCATGGCAATGACTCGTCAGCCGACCCGTTTCGAAAACCGCATCGCCACAAGCGATGGCGGCTGGAAGCATATCGAGTGGACAGTCGCCCCGGAATTGGACGGCGTGAACTTTATCGCTGTCGGACGCGACCTCACTCACGTGAAGGAGCGTGAAGCCGAATTGGAGCAGGCTCAGGAAGCGCTAAGGCAAAGTCAGAAGATGGAAGCCGTCGGACAGCTTACTGGTGGCCTCGCCCACGACTTCAACAACTTGCTGGCAGGTATCTCGGGCTCCCTCGACCTGATGCAGACCCGGATCGAGCAGGGCCGGTTTGCCGAACTCGAGCGCTATATGACGGGCGCGCAGGGTGCAGCGAAGAGGGCTGCCGCGCTTACTCACCGCCTATTGGCTTTTTCCAGGCGACAGACGCTGGAGCCGAAATCAACGAATGTCGACCGGCTCGTGGTGAATATGGAGGACTTGGTTCGCCGCACGGTTGGTCCTCAGACGGCTGTGGAGTTCCATGCCACCGAAGGTCTTTGGCCAACACTGGTCGATCCCAACCAGCTCGAGAACGCGCTCCTCAACCTCTGCATCAACGCTCGCGACGCGATGCCTGATGGCGGCCTGATATCAATTGAGACGGGCAACCGAACGATCGACCGGGCGGCAGGGAGCCTGCGGGAAATACCTGCCGGAGATTATGTGTCACTGGCCGTATCGGACAACGGCGTAGGCATGACATCCGAAGTGGCAAAGCGTGCGTTCGAACCATTTTACACGACAAAGCCTATTGGCCTCGGCACGGGGTTGGGTCTGTCGATGATCCACGGCTTCGTGAACCAGTCCGGCGGCCACGTCAGGATTCACTCCGCGGTCGGGCGAGGGACCACCGTTACGATATTCCTGCCTCGTCACGCGACTGCGGAAGACATTCCCGCCACCGCAGAGGCCGAACTTAGCGACTTCCAGTCCGAAAATGGACAGACCGTACTGGTGATTGACGACGAGGCATTGGTCCGCATGCTGGTCGTCGATGTACTCGAGGACGCCGGTTATCGCACGTTGGAAGCCGGTGACGGTCCGGAAGGATTGAAGATACTGCGCTCGGACGTGAGGATTGATCTCCTGATCACAGACGTCGGACTACCGAACGGAATGAACGGCCGGCAGGTCGCCGACGCGGCGCGTGAGCTTCGCCCCGAACTCAAAGTCATGTTTGTGACTGGCTATGCCGAAACGGCAGTTCTCGGGAACGGTCATCTCGAACCGGGCATGCAGGTCATCACCAAGCCTTTCGACATAGGCACACTCACGAAGCGGGTACAGGAATTGATAAAGTCCTGATTTGGGGCGAAATCTTCTTTGGACAGGCGATGACTCGCTGTTGAGAGCCTACCATCCGTCTCCAACGCGGACGACGCCCTGCCAGCCGACCTCGCAAAACATACTGCGGCCATTGCCATCGGCGTCGAGATCGATGACGCGATCAACGACAACTGATTGGGATCGACCGCATCTATCAATTCTCCGAAGCCCTGGCGCGACCCGGGATACTGGTAACAGTCGCCGAGACAGGGTCGCTGGCCGGGAAACTGTCTTCGAGCCCCTCCTCTAGTTCGTCTTCCAATTCCGCATGATCCTGCCGTTCCCGAGCGCTTGGAACGGCTTCGAGGCCCTTGCTGCCGGCATCGAAATTCCCATTGCTGAGTGCATCGTAGCGATTGATACTGCCGTGGGCTGATCCCGTCTCCAGCATTTCGGATAAAGCCGCCGCCAGGACCTGGTCACCCGAATTGTCGACCGCCATCTTCTGAAACACGCCCGCTATCCCAGCAAATACACTTGCACCGGGCGCATTCGTTCCAAGGAAGGCGGCGATCTCCTCCATCTCTGCCACCCAGCGGTATGCTTTCGGATACATGTCAGGAATGCTCGTCGAAAGCTTCGCCAAAAGTTGGGGCTGGCTTTCTGCCAGTTCGGACATCAGCGCCTTATCAGCTCCGCTCTTTGCTGCAGCCAAGAGCATCGCGGTCGCCAGTCCAATCAAGCCTTTGTTGATGCCCGCGTAGCTCATTTTCAGGGCGGAGGCCGCGCCCAAGCCGCTTTCCAGCAAATGAGCATCGAGGCCGTATTCGACGAGCACTGGGACGACCTGCCCAGCTCCGCCGCTGACATAAAGGCGTGGGCCGCGCTTGCCCGGCTCCGGCGGCCCACCGATGATACAGCCATCCAGTACCATTATACCGCTTTCATCGAAAGCATCTGCAACCTTGGCCACGGTCTCTGGCGAGACGGCGTTGCAGTCAACAAAGACGCAGGCAGAGTTCTCGGCGCGCGCTAGCCTGCCTATATGTTCGGCTACGGCCAATGCCTGTGAGGGCGGAACGATGGACAGAATGATGTCCGACGTCAGCAATGCTTTTAGATCGATGTCCTTGACCCCTGAGGCCGTCGTCCGTTCTCGTGTTTGAGCCGAGCGTCCTTCAAGGTGAGTGACGATCTCTGCGCCCGAGCGGAGCAGTGTCCTCGCCACCGCACTGCCCATCGCGCCCATCCCAATCACTGCGATCTTCGTCACGGCATCTCTCCAGCGTTCTTGTTCACCTTGAAACTAGAGGCGCCAGAGTTCGGTGCAAGCGCGGGCCACCGGTCTTGTCCTCGAAAGGCAAACATTCGTTTCAAGGCAAAGATCGCCGTTGCACCATGTCGCGGAACAACCTCGTCAGATTGCACATTCTATTGAAAACACAAACCGTCGGATCGGATCGATCTTGGAAGCACCACCCCTGCAACGAAAACTCGCCGCGATTCTGGCTGCGGACGTCGAGGGTTACTCACGTCTAATGCACGTCAACGAAGAGCAAACCCTTGCTATACTCACAAGCCACCGGACAGTGGTCGACGGTCTGATTGAAAGTGCGAACGGCCAGATATTCGGAACGGCCGGCGACAGTGTCCTTGCCGAATTTCCAAGCGTCGTTCAGGCTTTCAACTGCGCGATAGCAATTCAGCTTGCCATCGGCCGCGCGAACGCCGATGAGGCGCCAGATCATCAGATGAATTTTCGCATTGGCATCAACATCGGAGACGTAATGGTCAAGGATGGAGACATTTTTGGCGATGGTGTCAACATCGCGGCGCGCCTTGAGGGCTTAGCCGAGATTGGCGGAATCTGTGTGACGCGGGGCGTTCGCGATCACCTGCGCGATCGGGTCGCTGCCAAATTTGAGGATATGGGCGAACATAGCGTCAAGAACATTCCTCGGCCGGTTCGCGTATTTAAGGTCTTGTTTGACCCGGACTACGACCCCATGCTGTCAGTGCCCAAATCTATCGACTCGCCGTCGAAGGACGCGACATTGGTCGTTGAGGGCGACGCCGCTGAGGTGGCATTCTGGGAGTCGATCCGGGAGGACGATGATGGTGCAGAGCTTCGCATCTATCTTGAGCGCTATCCAAACGGAACCTTTGCCGACCTCGCCCGGACACGCCTTGATCGTGGCCCGGCGACCAGCGAGGATCCCGCGGTGGAGGTGTCGTTTTGGGAAAGCGTTCGCGACAGCGGCAATCCGGCAATGATTGAAGCCTATCTTCAACGTTATCCGGCGGGAAAATTTGTAAGCCTTGCTGAGATCATTGTAGGTCAGAAGTCGCAGTAAGGACAAAGGCTCGGTTGCTCGATGGGCATCATGCGAGGAACGATCGAGATGACGTATGGTCGCTTCAAGAACCATATCGCTCCTCAAAAGCTCGCCTTTCTGTCGGAGCCGGCAGCGAACGCAAGCATTCGCCAAGGCAGTGATCGCGCGCGTCGATGGAACATCAGGCAGGTTGGCAGCATTAGGCGGAATGATGAAAACATTCCTTCTCAGCTCCGTCATCTCCCTCGCATCGATGGGAGCAGCTCACGCTCAAGGTTTATCGCCCGAGGCGATCAATAATGCCGATCTCTCAACTCTCTTGTCTGAGGAGAACAACAAAAGCCCACGAAACGCCCAGCCAGATCCCGTGATCATTCACCTTCAGGTGTTGCTAGATCGTGCTGGCGCGTCCCCGGGGGTCATTGACGGACTGGATGGCGCAAACGTTCGGAAAGCGATCTCGGGCTTCGAAATGCTGCAGGGACTTCCCGTCGATGGAAAGTTGGACGCTGACATAGTAGCGCAACTGTCCGACGACAAGCACGTCGTCGGGCCCTACATTATTGCCCCCGATGACGGCGACGACATCGTTGCGGAGATTCCGAAAGACTACGCCGATCAGGCAAAAATGGCCCATCTTGGCTATACCAGCATCGCCGAAAAATTGGCTGAGCGCTTCCATATGGACGTCGACCTGATCTATGCGCTGAACCCGACTGCGCAATTTGTCCCGGGCGAAACGCTGTCCGTAGCCGTGATCGGCGCTCCCCGGACAGGAAACGTCAAGCGGATTGAGGCGCATCGCAAGGCAGGCGAGCTTGTTGCCTACGATGAGAACAACAAAGTCCTGGCCGTCTATCCCGCGACAATTGGCAGCGAGGACAATCCCTCCCCCTCGGGCAAGCACAAGGTCAACGGTGTGGCGCGCAATCCGCCATATGTCTACAATCCCAAAATCAACTTTCAGCAAGGCAAGAACAAGACAAAACTCACGCTTCCGAGCGGTCCTAACAACCCGGTAGGCACCGTCTGGATCGATCTTTCGGAACCGACCTACGGCATCCACGGCACGCCAGAACCGTCATTGATCGATAAGGCCGGATCTCACGGTTGCGTCCGGCTTACGAATTGGGACGTCGAAGAGCTGAGCAGCATGGTCAAACCCGGGGTCATTGTCGAGTTTGACCGGTAGAATGTTGCGGACGTTTATGCCGCGGCCCGGGACACCTAGCTTGAATACGCCTCTTCTGAGCCTGCCTTCAGCTGTGCTGAGCGCCTTCACAGACCGCGGGCAGGCGTGGTGAAAAAAGGAGGCCAGCGATGACTGCTGACCTCCTCACCTCACAGCGCCCTAAGGAAGGCCAGTGACGGCATAAAGAAGTATTCGCCACCCTTCATGGTGACGGCTCGCGGCATAGCCGGTGTCGTTATCATGGAAGCGGGATTTCCCCACTCAGTCGCTCCCTCCATGTCTGGGCGTAGGCCATCACTCGGCATCTGGCCGATAACGGGGTCGACACCGGGCGAAGGAAAACCGGCCGGCACACGTGGGAAACCCGGGTTGTTCGCCCAGTTCTTTTGCGTGAACTCGAACTGGTTGCCGATATCGCTGTTAAAGGCCATAAACAGAAGGCCGACGTTTTTGTCCGGCTTGTTGTCAATCCGGCCGTCATTCGGATTGTCAGTCCTGACGCCATAGGTCTGGCCGCGTCGCGCCATAAGGTGCTTGCGTTCGCCATCCTGATCTTCGAACCCGCCCGACCCACGTGGATTGGTTTTCCTGATATGTCCGGAGAACGGACACTTCGCGCCGCTCTTGTCGCTGAAATAGTTGAAGTTGTTGGGCACCGGAGATTCAACTCCGTCTTCGAACTGCATGGTGACGGGGGTGCCGTCCTCGAAGCGGCCGACAACCATGGCTCCCGCGATCTCGTTTTCTGCACCGAAGAGCCGAACGGCCAGCTTCTCCTCTTCCTCCTTGAAGAGCCGAACATTTTGCTCGAGTTTGCGATAAATGAAGTAGCTTCCAAAATGCACGGTTGGATCGGGGGCCGCCGGATCAGCGACGATGACCTGGCCAAGCGGGAAGTCGGGGTTCCAGTTTGCGGTCCCATCGGTCCCGTTCTCCTCGCCCTCGATATCTTCTGTGAGGAAGAGCGGCTGGCTGCGGCCATCGACATAGCCGAAATGCTCGATCCCTTGGCCGTTGTTGTTGTGCAGGCCCAACCCATCCTGCGAGCCGACAATTTTGACGCCATAGGAGCTGTTGATCAGGCTGACAACTTGGTCGTGCGCAGCAACTTTCGTCTCGTTGAGCATATCTCCGACAAGGACAACCGCGTGAATGTCATCGCCAAAGTACGGGTCCCAGGTACTGGCATCGGGATCGTTTAGCTCGGACATCTGCATCCCGCTCCCAAAGAGACTGTCGCCCGGCGTCTGGGTTATTCCGAGTTTGTCGTAACCTTTCTTTGTCAGACCAACGCCGACATAGGGTGTTCCAGCCACAGGCGGCGTTGACTTGAACGCCTCGATTTCGTCCAGGTGTTGCTTGGCCGATTTCATCATCGAATTCGATAAAGTCTTGAGAAAGTGCTTCGAACCTGCTTGATCTTCGAATTGGAGAAAGAGTAGGGTCAAAAACTCCCGAACGTGAGCTTTTATGATGTTGGGTTGTAGACTATCCAGCATAGTTGCATCGTCGGGTGTTGCATTCTTCCAGGATATAGACGTGTTCAACGTTACTGACATCTTGCGCTCCTCCATTAGAGACGGAGCATGGAGGCTCTGACCATGTATTAGAGTCAACGCAACTATGATTTCTGGGTTTATATTTTCGAGTTGCGGTGAGCGTAAAAACCTCCCCCCTCGAAATTTAGGGGAATTTGACCTGATCTGGATCAAATTCGCGGCGTTGTCCCAGGGACCTTTTAGGCTGTCGCACGGGCATCGGCGCAAATCCGGACACCGAGATAGTGTTCAATCTACCTCCGCAGGCAGGTCTTTACGCACTTCGACCCAGCCCGCGAAAAAGGGTTTGATGTCCTCTGCCTGTTCCACGGGGCGCTTCATCGCCGCAAAATGACCTCCCTCGGCATGGTCTCTCCATCGCACAACCTTAAAGACGCGTTCCACCCATGAACGCGGAGGCATGGGCAACTCCTTTGCAAAATGCGATATGGCGCCGGCCATAGTGATCCGCTGGCGGTTGGAAAGTCAAAGGATGTCCCCGGCTCTCCTTGTAAAGCCGCAATGACATTCCAGCGACGCACATGGAATCTCGGTCAGCAGCGTGTCCATATTGAACGTCTTTAGGAAAGGTTTGGGCGTCCTCTTATTCATTACATTGACGATGTTTGGGCTGTGGTTCCTGAGAAAGTTTTGGCGCGATCCTATCGAAACTTTCGAAGCAACTCTTTTTGCCGAATGTTCGTCGACCGGTCCCGCAAGGAACCAATACAGGTCAACCCGCGTTTATGAAGTGCCGGCTTGTTCCTCTGCCGGCTATGTCCACTCCCGCCACTCGCCCCGCCGCAAGCGGGGCTTTCTTTTGAATTGCTTATAGTGACGACCGATGGCCGTCTGGTCGATCCCGGCAAACCGCGCTAGGCCGGTGCACTCCAGGGATTGGATCTACGTCGGTGACCTAGATATTACGGTTTGCACTTGCCCCTTCGCGATATGGGTGCGCTCCCGTTCTAAAATCCTACTAGAACGCTAACAACTTGAGGAGCCCGCCTGGTGCATCGACAGCACAAGCGAAGCCTCGCCAAGGACCTCGACGTGGGAACCTTCACGCGACATGTTGCATTGTCACAATATGGGAGTGATGGAGGAGAGCATGAGCGAACGTACAGCCGGATATCTGATCGCAGCTGAGGTCAGTGGATTGTTCTGGATCGCAGCCGCCGTTGCAGCGTGGAACCTTTTTTGAACGTCACCACGGGGCAAAGCGGCGACAGCCATTGCAAGGTTGTGATCAGCCACGGAGGCCGGAGGCAGCAAGTGGACATCGAAAAACTGATCTTCGACGCGAGCGCGTGGGTTCCCAACAACCCTTCCCTTCCCGTTTTGCTTTATCGTGGCGTCTTCATCACAAAGGATGGATCGGACGAGTTTGCGAAACTGTTTGCTTCGCATGGTTGGACGGGACTTTGGCGGAACGGTGTGTTTGACTACCAGCATTATCATTCGGGTGCGCATGAGGTGCTAGGTGTCGGCAAAGGCCATGCCAAGCTGCTGATCGGCGGGCCTGACGGGAACGAAATCGACTTGAGCGCTGGAGATTGTATTCTTCTCCCGGCCGGCACAGGCCACATGCGGATTGATGCTAGTGACGATTTCGAGGTAGTCGGCGCATATCCCCGTGGACAAGAAGCTGACATCCAAGCTTCACCTCCTTCAAAGGCAGTTTGCGCCCGGATAGCCCAGCTACATCTGCCCGAGACTGACCCCGTGCAAGGCACCAGCGGCCCCGCTGTCGTCGCATGGTCACGGCCAATCTCGGTGGTTGGATGCCCGAAACTCCTTACTCCGAGGCTGTTTTCAGGACCGAACGTCGCCAGGTCTGGTCGGCTTGGAAAGTTCCGATCGTTAGCACATCCAAGGATTTCAATGGGCGTCGGCAACCCCCTGGCCTTTACGAATGCTTGACACTTGGAAGCTATCGTCCGAGAGCGCGATAGGTAGTGCGTTCGCGTTTCTCTTCTTAGGGTTCAGCATGACATCCCCCGCGATCTCTTTGTCTGCCGCGATCTTGATTTTAGCCCTTCTGGTGGCTGCAAACCCCTTCGGCCACGATCTTGTTGACCCGCAGACGACAGCAAGCATTGAGACCCACTGAACCCCCATTTTTATTGTTCGATAGGCGGCGGTGGTCGGGTGCTATCTAGTTGCTCGCCCAGTCAACAATTCGAATTTCGAACCAATCGGTGTCCAATTTTTAGGGAGTATCGTCTCAAAAATTGGTGAAGTGGCGTCTCTGCATCTCGGTATGTCTTACAGAATGAGAACCTTACCAGCTGTTCGAAATTGTTGGATCTGGGAAGATTGAGCCACAGCCAAGGGCGCTCTGCCGGTCCAGCCCATATCTGGGGATTGGACCGAGCCGCATAAAGGTTTCCTAGCACGAACCTGCAGCGAGTGCGACAAAATGAACTCGATAACTAGGACCGGCTGCACCCGTGCTCAAGCTGCGCGTAGCGCGTTAACGAGCAAACTGGGATACCTGGCCATCGCCGCGCTGGCGATGTTGGTGTGGGCTAGCGAAGAAGCCCCGCTGTCTACCGAACACCTAGCCATGAGAGACGCTGCGGTCCATCAGAATCTGCACTGAAGGAATCAAATGGGTGTGCGGCCATGGGGCTTGTCTACGCCCTTCAGGGCGCCAGCAACAGGGTATGCCTATCGTCGGTACTAGGTCTCCGAGAAAGCCGACGATAATTACCGTAGACATATTTAAAGGCTGGCAGTGGATTTTAATGGCGTCCTACTGGAGACCGAGAGGCAGACGGGATGGTCGATTTGGTCAATCTGGGCGACTGCGCCCGGCGAGGCCAACGCCGGCCTCCCCGGTAACAAATCAAACCATCCGCCAATCAGTCGTCGCCTTCACCTTCGTCTCCTCCAGTGGATTGAAGCAATCTGAAGACCGCGTCTTGAACCTTGTCCGGCGATGCCGCGAAATATCTCAGAAGACGCTGGCCCCGTTTGGTCATGGCCAAGTCTGTAGACTTCGGACGTAGCGGTACCTCCTCGGCCGTACCTTTCCCCGATCCCTCTTCCACGAAATAGAGGATCGAAACCCCGAAGAGGGCGGCGACGTTGTTGAGCGTCGTGGCTGCAATGCGGTTTGCGCCCCGCTCATATTTTTGAACCTGTTGAAATGTGATCCCCAGATGGTCGGCTACGACTGTCTGACTTAACCCAGCAGAAAGGCGCGCGACCCGCAGGCGCACTCCGATGAGGGCATCCATGTCGGTTACGCGGCGTGGGTTATGGTCTGGATTGCTGACGTTAGCGATGTCGCGGCTCCCATTGGTTGAGAAAAGCCAACTCTATCATTCGGCCCTGATTATGCGAGAGGTTTTGGTCGGAAGTCTTCCTTTTAGCCGGCTGCCAGACGTTGACAGGCGTAGGCTCCTCCTCAAGTCAGCCAACGCTCGGCCGCCCCAGCGCTGCTTCCAAGCGACCTGTTGAAGGCGACGGCTGCAGCCGGCGTAATCCTTATGACGTTCACAACGAGTTCGATCGGTTCGAGATAGTTCGACGATTGCAAGAGTTCCGCCTGTCACCACGCAATTCCATCGCTTGGCGAGTTGCAAAATCGCGTGAACCTTCCGAGGGCGCTTGTTGCGCAGACAAGGACGGCACCCCCTATTGACCCGACGCCATTGATCAAGTCATCGATGATGCGCGGCGTTGCCTCGGCATTTTCGCGCTGGATCGTTTCAGGCGACCTGACTGAACCCGCACGCAGCTACGGCCACGAGCGGAAAAATCGGCTGGCCGGCGCTTCGTTCGGTCCGGTCCCGATGCCTTGGCTTCGTTGAGGAATGCCGGAAGCAAAGAGATGCGGCCATCAAACTGGCCTAGACAAAAAAAGCCCGTCGCATTCCGGTGCGACGGGCTTTTGGCATATAGGGGTTTCGATCATCTTATTCTACTTCCCCGACCCAGTGATGAATAAGGAGATCCGCAGTTAATACAATTCAGCCAAAAGGCGTAGAGAGCGCAGAATAAATCCCACGCCCTATCTGAGCCTCACTTAGTTCGAGGCTGCGCGGTTTACTCGGTGGCCTGCGTTCTGTGTAGCGTCCACCGTATTGGCGGTATCTTTGCCCATGCCGCGGATTGTGTTGCCGCAGCCAGAGAGCGCCACAGTCAACAGCGTTGCAGCGGCAATTGCAGTTATGATTTTCATGTGAGGTTTCCTTTGCGCCTAAGGAAACACTAACTTCGCAAACCGCTCGATGTTCCCGATCGGCCGTCTTTTACCAGCTTACGAATTTCACGATAGGTCCGCATTTCGAAGCGCGATGGTGACGCCATCAGTAAGCGCGACACCGGGACATTCTTTTTGGAACTGTTGGACTGCCTTTGCGATGCCGGCTCCAACAGATCTTGCAGACAATACCGCAAGGGTATGGACATATCGCTCGACGCCCTCGTGGGTGAAGACGACTTCGAGAATGGTCGTGTTCTCTCGGATATTGCGTATCACGTTCATTTACTCGGTTAGCGCAAAAAGAAGGCCGCACTCATTGGGGAGCGCGGCCGATAAATACCAGCTACTTACATGGGGAAACTGCGCACAGGATGCTCGGCTTTGGTTAATTTTGAGTTAACCGTTCCAGCCCATGGCGCGGCACTGCTTCTCCGCTACCTGTCGAGCGTCATCGAGGCTGTTGTACTTCCCCTGCAGTTCATACCTTCGCCCCCTGAACGAAAAGTGCGCACTCTTATCGATCCTGTTAAACGTCACCATCGGCGCCTGCTCTTTATCGCTCATTTGGGTCTTCCATTCTGTTGGTGGCGATAAACCCGCATCGCGCCCGTCTAGTTCCAGTACTTTCTCGATCAAGACGCGTTTTCCGGTAGTTAGTGTGTTTCGGTGGGCGAATGGCCTTATTGGCCGCATCTGGCGGTGAATGATAAAGACCACTCTCTGCCTTGGCACCATTCTTCACCGAAATCCAAAATGGACAACATTCTAGGTAACGGCCCGCCCTGCCCGATATCGCGTGCCACAAGACGTCCGGAAGCGCGCGAGGCGCTGCGGCGACTTCTGCGCAGCGGCGCTGCGTCCAGCATCCTTCTTTTGACATGACCGCGGCGCCTCCCATGCCCTTTCCTCGGCCTCATGGACAGGGCAGATGTTCGCGCTCCCCAACCGGTCGATCGCCGCGCAAAATGACAGTTTCTGGTACTTTACCGGATTGGAGGACCTTGAAGATCTCTTTTGAGGAAAGCGCCAATATCGAAAGAAGGCCTGCGCTTTCAACGAGGGAAGCTCTGACAGCCTGTCGACGCCGCCAGATCAATAGCTGAGCTTCGGGTACCAGTCCGTGCCGCGTCCGGCCGGCGTCATGTCCAATATATTCCATAGGGTTGCGATATCGACAGCGCCTCGCGGATCCTGGCCGGGATCAGCGGCCTCGGCAGGCATCTCGCCGTTGTAAAAACGCGAACCGTGTTTCCGTCTTTCTGGTAAACGGTGAATGCCGGGTACTCATAGCCCTTGTCGTCGAGCAGTCCGAGGTCTCTGGCATAATCGTCGCCAACGGTCTCTACGAAATCGAGGTCTTGCCAGCCGCGCTCGATCGCAAACGCACGCTGCCTCTCGACCGGGCTGCGCCCGAGAATCTTGAACGCGACCCGTTGCTTCACGTCGGCGCCGTTCCCATTCACGCCGCCTAGGAAGTTCGTGCACATAGGGCAAGGCCTCTCGCGCTGCGGACCGAACATCCAAAAATAGGTCACCAGGGTGTGATGCTTTCCGAACAGGTCGGTCAAAGCCAGCTCGCGGCCATTTTCGTCCCTGAAACGATAGTCCTTCTCGACGACAGGGCCAGGAGGAAGCCGCATGCGCTGTTCGGCCAGTTTGGTAAGATATCGCCGGGCTTCGATCTCTTCCGCAAGGAGAGCCGTTCTTGCCGCGGCGTATTCGGCGGTTTCGTTCGGAAATCTGCTGACGCGTTTCGCTGCCAGTTCCGTTGCTGACCTCAACTCGCTCATGTCATGTCTCTCCCTTGCTCCGCTTTTCCACGTGACATGATAACTAGACGTATGACGGCGGCCGTTGCCGACAAGGTCGATCCGATTTTTCGACCGTTCTTAACGGCCGCCTGTCATCCGTCGATGCCAAGCCGCATAAGACGTCGTCTTTGCCATGTGACGATTGAGATCAGGCGCGCCGTCATGCCACCACACCGGCCCCCGCTCGCCGAGCGCGATCTTCGCAGCGTCGATCGCCTTGCGCACAGCCCGCAGTCGCACATCGTCGTCGCCGGCTTCCTTTACCGCTCTGCGAGCAGCCATCAGCTCCGCCACCAAGCGAGTACGCGTTTCTTCGGAAAGGCCCGGGTTCGTCTTTCGCCAGAGCCGGCCGCGCACAATGATGTATCGGCCGTCAGGTGTCTGTAGAGGTGTGTTCGTCTTCGCTCCCATCAGTCGTTCACCAGTGCTGTCAAATCGAGCTCGATCATGACGGGCGCATGATCGCTCGTGTGCTCCCAGCCCCGAGGCTTCCTGCGCACATCTGCCGATCGGAGTGACGAGGCGATGGCCGGGCTGAGCAGGAAGTGGTCGATCCGCAAGCCGGCATCGCGCTCGAACGAGTTCCTCCAGTATTTCCAGAAGGTGTAGATGCGCTCGTGCGGATGCAGATGCCGGACAGCATCGGTCCACCCCTTTGCTACGAGATCCGCATAGGCACGGCGGACTTCCGGCCGGAACAGCGCATCGTTCAGCCACCGCTCCGGCTTGTAGACGTCGATATCCGTCGGCATGACGTTGTAGTCACCGGCCAGGACGACGGGCACCTCCAGTTCGAGGAGCTCCGACGCGTATTCCTGAAGTCGTCGAAACCACGCGAGTTTGTAGTCCCACTTCCGGCCGGGGGCGGGATTCCCATTCGGCAGATAGAGGCACCCGATCAGGATGCCGTCGACGGCGGCTTCGATGTAGCGGCTGTGCGCGTCGCTCGGATCGCCGGGCAGCCCCTTTCTGGTAAGATGGGGCTCTTGACCTCGCGTCAGGATCGCGACGCCATTCCAGCTCTTCTGCCCGTGCCAAACCGCGCCGTACCCGGCTTTCTCAAGTTCCTCTCGTGGGAATCTATCATCGGCGGTCTTCAGTTCCTGAAGGCAGACAATGTCGGGCCTGTCCTCCTTCAGCCATTTTAGGAGGACAGGCAATCGGCCCAAGACGCCGTTCACATTGTACGTGGCAATTTTCAAGAAATCCCCGATCGAGCGTTTGACCCTCTCCGGCGAACCCTCGGCAGACCGTCGACCCGTGTCGACTATTGTCTTATTGAGCGGGTCGGCTTCCTCAGCGCGTCGCTCCGAATACGAAGGCGAGCGCAGCGACGATTGCGACCGCCGCAATAGGGCGCTCGCGGATCCGGGCCTCGATGTCCTTCACGTAACCGCGGACTTCGGATTTTGCGAGCGACGTAGCTCCCGAAGCTATTTCACTTGCAGTGCCGCCCAGGCGATCAACGTCCCGTCCGAGAGCGCGCACGCCATCTCTCCCGGCACGGACGCCGTCGTGATGACCTTCGCCCGTCGATTGGAGTGCCTGGTCGACCAGTCCATAGTCATCCTCGCCTTCCGTTACGCGGTCGGCAGTGTCAGTGTCCGTTCGACCGGAGGACACTGTGGTGTGCGTTGCGGAAACCGGATCGGACGCGGGGAACGTGGCTTCAAGCCCAGTCTCGAGATCGCCCTTCGAGGCTCGTTTGCGCTGTCCTGCCTGCTCGATTTCCATCGATTGTACCGCGGGGGAATTCTTATGGTCTGGCATATCCGTTCTCCTTTGTGCGGAAGGAAGTCCGGCGTCGTCCCTAAGTTCCATCGCGCCTAACAAACTTTATCTCACCTTCAGCCTGGTGGTGCTAAACCCGTCTTTGCCCGCCGATCCCGCATACGCATAAACGACACGAACCAGCCGACCTATCATTTCCTACGGTTCCACCACCAGGCGTCCGGCCCAGCGGGGCAAGCTGCGTGTTCAAAACGGATCAGGGCGGCGTTGGAAGAGGCGCGAAGGTTGCTGGGGAGATGGTGGCCGGCCATCTTCCAACCTCCTACTTCGAACCGCCTACTGCGAAATGATCTCCGTCGGGGTAGCGGCGAGATGATCATCCTGCGGTGCGGCTGTGCAGGCGTAATCCATATTGGCAAATTGTGAGAAAATGCGACCTTCAGCATGCTCACACAATGGAAACGCTGCCGTCTCACCTACGCTTATCTTGGATCGTCGCCATCATGCTCTTCACCTTCGTTGGCATGTGGATGATCGATAAGCTCTTCATCAACGTCGAGCAAGAGGTTGAATATCTGCAAGACGAGGAGTGATCAGGAACCTGTTTTGGTGGTATTGTCACGCTTGCGTCACGCGACGCCACTCACCTTTTGTGATTACTTCTCCGCGCTGATGCGACCTGGCGGACCACCCGGAAGCATCGCGTGGCGCGCATCTGTATGTCGTGGCGAGCCCTTTTAGATCATTCGCTCGCGCGATGCTGGAACGAATACCTCTTCTCGGCCCTTTGTCATCAGGATACTGGAGGAGGACATTTGATGGTATGGCTGATTGGAATGTCGATTGGGCTATCGTTGCCCTGGATAATTCGCTGGAAGGCGCTTCTGAACGCCTTCTGTTTTAACGGACCAAGTTCAGGGTTCGCGCTCTGGGGGTTGATCAGCATCATCACGATCCCGATTTCGACGGTTGCAGCCGTCTTCGCCCGCGAAATGCTTTGATGGAACAGCGCACGGGCGTGGAGATCATCCGCACCGCCATCGCGGAACATTTGCCTTGGGAGTTGATTATAGGCGCGAACAGAACCCATTTGCGAGATACTCATGAAGTTAAGTGAGCTGACTGAAATCTATCGCCGCGGCGGGCGTAAGGAGCTTATCAGCGCCATGGAAGAATTCTCGCAAGCTGAAAAGGCCCAGATCCTTCAGGACATAGGATTGGCTCCGCGCATTGGCCCTGGGCGAGCTCAGGAGAAAACCGGGTCGGCGGTGGACGTGCAGCCCGGTGAAGACGAGAGTTACTGATTTCTCTGTCGCCCCGGGCTTTCCTGTCCGGTATGGTGTCATTCAGAAATGATTGGGGACGCTAGGTCTTGCGAATTTTCACACCCATAAGCCGATGATATTCATCCTCCGCTGCTCCGTAGGAGCCCTTGGCTTCGTCCATCAGGCCGAGCCGGTTGACAACAATAATCTTGCCGCGATTGGCGCGGATGAAACCCTTGCCCTCCAGGATATGAACCGCAACCGTAACTCCGGGGCGCCGCACGCCGAGCATGATGGCCAGAAATTCATGGGTTAGCGAAATCGCGTTGCCATCCATCCTGTCGTGAACCATGAGAAGCCAACGCGCGAGGCGCTCCTCAAGCTTGGCATGGGCGTTGGCAAGCACGGTCGAGGACATTTGCGCCAGAAATGCCTGAACGTAGGCAAGCAGCTTACCGCGCAGCGTGGCACTAGCATCGATCACCTCCTGTAGCTTTGCAGATGTGATACGATACCCAGTACCTGATACCTGCATGAAGGTCGTATTCAGCGATTGCTCGCCACCAAGCACTATCGCAGCACCGGTCATGCCTTCACGCCCGGCAATTCCCACGTCGATATCCCGCCCGCCCGGTAGTCTGGCAACGATCGACGCCAGCCCTGATTCCAGAAAGACGACGTAATCGACTGGCGCGTGGGCTTTTTCGATCTGATAGGGAATGTCCAGCGTCACGAATTCGAGATGGGGAGCGAGAAGCGTGAGGTCGCTTGTGTCAAGTTTTTTTAGCAGTTCGTTCCGGTATTGACGCTCGTCAGTCGGCATTCTCGTCCCCACAGCGTTCGGAGTGAATCCGACTCGATGCAAGCGAACCTAATGACCTGAAAATACAGAACAACCGACTGTCTTTTACCGTACAAAGCCCAATGCTTAAGGAGGCGACATAGCAAGAATTGTCGACCGACCCCATCGGCCCCATGTCTGAAAGCTTGCGCTCAAGCCGCTGCTGCGCCTGCCCGCTGGAACAATTAATCTCTCCCAATGTTTCAGACGATCAAACGGAGAAGATCAAAATGCACAGAACCATCAAGTTCGTACTGATCGGGCTCGCCGCAATGAGTGGCCTGACCGTCGCTCCGGTTATCGCGGGAGCGCAAGACATGGAGTTGCGGGTCGGACCTGGCGGGGTCGGGATTTACGACCCTAATCGGGACGATGACCGATATGATCGTAGACGGGACCGAGGATGCGATCCGGACGACGCGCTTGACATTGCCCGTGGTGAGGGCCTTCGTCGCGCGCAGGTTCTCCGCGTCACGCCCCGAAGCATCGTCATTCAGGGGTATACCCGCCGCGGCCCAGAGCGCATGCAGTTTGCAAACCGTCGCGGATGCCCGGAGATCACCCGGCGGTAAGCGCAACGAAAGCACAGCCATGAGCGTTTGCTACCGGCACCCCTTCCCTCAGTCAGCCATTCTCCCAATTCCTTGCCAAGGCTTTTGCTCGGAGGCCAAAAGTGATGTTAGTTAAGATCGGACGTTTGCTAGATTGAAAATGGACGGCATTTCACTTTAAATTGGACGGTCATTGAGTTAAGAATGGCCGTATGACTGATCATTCGAATTCGAAGCCCCTTGTCGATCGTAAAGCGTTGCCTCTTGTGGAGGCAGCTCTAGCCGACACCCGTGTCGTTTTTATATCCGGGCCGCGGCAGGCAGGGAAAACGACGCTCGCGCGCATGTTCTCGGACAAGGATCGGCCATACATCACATTGGATGATGCGGGAACCTTGAACGCCGCGAAGGCCGACCCGACCGGGTTTATCCGGGGGATCAAGCGCGCGGTTATCGACGAGGTCCAACGAGCCCCCGATCTGATGCTTGCAATCAAGGCAAGCGTGGATGACGATCAGGAGCCGGGACGATTTCTGCTTACGGGCTCCGCCAATCTCTCGACCATTCCAGCTATTGCTGACTCCTTGGCCGGCCGGATGGCAGTCATTCCGCTTCTTCCCTTTGCGCAGGCCGAAATCCGATCGAGTCCAGGCCTTATGCTCGACCGGCTGTTTGCGGGGGACGAACCGGCCGTAGAGGATAAGGTTGTTCTCGGCAAGGAATTGATGAGAATGGTTCTGGCCGGAGGCTATCCTGAAGCGTTGAGGCGAACCACGTTGGCCCGGCGCGTCTCGTGGCTCGAAGACTATGTCACTCTGATCCTAGATCGTGACGTGCGCGACGTTGCCAACATCGATCAGCTCGATCGTTTGCCGCTCCTCCTGAACATCCTTGCAGAACATGCCGGCCAATTGATCAACAATAGCAGCTTCGGTTCTGCACTGGGATTGTCCGGCGTCACCGCTCAGAAATACATAGCCATTTTAGAGCGTCTATTCCTTATCAAAACTCTGATGCCATGGTCGAACAACCGGCTCAGTCGGCTTGTCAAAACGCCAAAGATACATTTCATCGATACAGGGCTTCTGGCGGCTTTGCGCGAAGACGAACTGGCCAGGCTATCCAACGACAAGACCCGATTTGGCGCCTTGCTAGAAAGTTTCGTCGTCTCCGAACTGATGAAGTTGGCATCCTGGTCTGAGAGACGCGTATCGTTTTCGCATTACAGAACGAAGGATCTGGATGAGGTTGATGTCGTGATTGAGGATCGGCGCGGGCGAATAATCGGTATTGAAGTAAAGGCGTCTGCGACCGTCAAGGCCGATGATTTTCGCGGGTTACGTCAGTTGCAGGCAGCGGTCGGTGACCGTTTCGTACGTGGCCTCGTCCTGCATGATCATGACCGCATCACGCCGTTTGCCGAACGCCTCCAGGCTGCGCCCCTCTCAATCCTTTGGTCGATGTGAAGTGGATTTATCGGGCTTATGAGGATTTGCCTGGTGGCAGCCCTAGAGAGAAGCGCATTGCGTTGTTCACCGTAGCACCAAGGTCCGAAAGTTTGGGTGGTGGGCCGATTACCCAATGGGCCGTCGTCCAGATCTCTGCAAGCTCCCCCATGCGAACCGTGAGCGACAGATAATCTGCAACGGTCGCCTCTGTGGTCGCGCCCTGCGTTGACATGGCTGCAACCATTCCAACGGGAACGCGGGAGTTCTTAAAGACGAGTTCGACATGGCTCACTCCCAGCGCGTGGGCAATTTCATTTAGCGTGATGCCGGAGAGGTTTCGCTTCCCTCTTTCAAGGCCGCTGAGATATTGCTGGCCATAGCCGGAGCGCGTTTCCACATCCTGCTGTGTCAGGCCCATTTCCCGACGAAGGCGAGCGAAATTGCGACCAACCTGCTTGCGCATATCCATGCGCGGAAGATCTAACATGTTGAACGTCAGTTTCGATTAGCGGCACGTGCTGGAGGTCGTAGCAGTCGTCGCCGCATCGACGATTACCAATTATACGGCGAGCGCGACGAAACCTCCGATCGAGGCGAACCTCTCTGCTTCCGTCTGAGACTGACGCCTGCCGTTAACCTCAGAGAGTGCAATGGAACGGGTCGGACGCTAGCGAGCGGAAGGACAAGCGGTGTCAGGCCGCGCGTTGGAGACCGATAGCAGCAACGCCCAGGAATCCACTACTCCCACTGGTCTTGATCCATAGACGCGTGCTTGCTCCCCGCCCCTATGGTATCGCCCGAAGGCCGCGAGGCTTTAATGAATTTGCCACGCCAAGTCCCGGCTTCACTCAACCCAAGTAAAGCTCTGGAACCATTGTTCAACTCACTCGTTTGATGGGCGCAAGATATTCATTTCAAAAGGAGTTTTCATCATGGGTCGCGGTATTCTACTCTGGCTTCTCGGTGTTCCACTGCCGATCATCATTCTTCTCGCTCTCTTCGTACGATAGGAGTCAAAGATGTCTATTTTGGAAACACAGGGAGATATTCCCGTCGAATCCTCCAGATCCGCCATCTCATGGGGCCCGATTTTGGGGGGCGCTTTCGCGGCCATCGGCGTCACGCTCATTCTCTTACTTCTGGGCTCTGGTGTTGGCCTGACGATGGTCTCGCCCTGGTCTGGGGAGAGCAGCTCCGCTGCCACCGTGGGCATTACAGCCGCGATCTGGCTCGTCGTTGTTCAATGGCTCTCTTCGGCGCTTGGCGGCTACTTGACTGGACGGCTCCGGACGAAATGGGCAGCCATCCACACTGACGAGGTCTTCTTCCGCGACACAGCCCACGGCTTCATCAGCTGGGCCATATCGACTGTTTTTGTGGTCGGTTTTCTGGCTTCGTCTCTGACCTCGCTGGCAGGTGCGGGCGCAAGTGCTGCGGCAACGGCGGCTACAGCGGCTACAGCGGCGTCCGCCACTTCGACACAACCTGATCTCTCGACTTCCTATTTCACTGACGCCCTTCTGCGGCCTGAGCGGGTCAGCGCGAATGCTTCAAGAGACGACGGCGCGGCTTCGGCGGAGGTTTCGAGAATTCTATTGAACGACGCCGCGAAGGGCGAAGTTCCGGAAGGCGACAGGACCTACATCGCGAGCATCGTTGCCGCTCGGACCGGATTGTCAGAGGCGGACGCCCGTACTCGGGTAGACATGGTCCTCAAGCAAATCGACGAGGCTAAGGTCGCCGCGCAGACTGCTGCTGACAAGGCGAGAAAGGCCGCAGCCACAACGGCGCTTGTCGGATCGATCTCACTTCTCATCGGTGCCTTTATTGCTAGTGCCGCTGCAGCTCTTGGCGGTCGCCAGCGCGACGATGAAGAGGATGTCCTCCTGACAGGTCGCGGCCCGCTCGCGTAATCCGCCTGCAAGATACTCCGTCGATGGTGTCACCATCGACGGAGCTCCCTTTTATCCCACCGTCCCCACACGAAGTTAACTTTTACGACGCGTTCCGTCGCTCATGTTTGCAAAAACCGTGGGTAGGAGACCCACGGTGTCAGATTTTCTAAGGTTGGTCGGAACCTCCCGCCGCGTAATGTCACACAGGAGTTACGGCGCCTCCATGGAGCCCACCCAACAGCCAGAGAACGATCAAGACGACGACAATCAGACCGAGGACGCCGCCGAGCCCGCGGCCTCCATAACGGCCGTGAGCATAGTAGCCGCCGCCACCGCCTAGCACGAGGATTAACACGACAATAATCAAAAGGGTGCTCATGCGTTTTCTCCAGGTTTCCTTACGAATTGAATGACTTCGCTCCGGACCTGAAAATGACAGTATTGTCGGTCCAGCTACCCTAAACATTGGACACGCTGGGATTGTTCCCGCTGTAGGCGATCTCCAAGAATATCCGGTCGACGACGACAACAAATCAGCGAGCTGGGTCGGTTCCCCGCGCCAATGCCCTTCAAGCTAACTCCAGAGTGTCACCGATCAGGGGCGACTATGGAATTCCGTCCGCGGAATCACCATATCTGATCCAAGCGGCAGCAGTCCCTTCGAGAGGGACCATTGATAGCGCTGCACCACCACAGAAGCACTGGAGACTACCATGCCTAACGCCAAGGGCGCACCTGCGTCCGAAAAACCTTACGACGCCATCACGCTGGCGAAGAAACACAGGATCTCCGTCGAGGACGCACAGACGATCATCGAGGAGCACGGTGACAATCGGAAGCTCGCCGATAAGGCCGCCAGGCGCATCGCTGCCTAGCCACGGGTCAAGGAGTTCGAACATGACCACAGGATACGGGAATGCCGTCGAAGCTGCGTTGACGAAGACGCAGCGCGATGCAGTCACTGCAATTCGACGGTTTCGTCATCAACGGAAAGTCGGCAGTACGTGGCTGGTCGGAGACCGTCGTCTCTCCCGGCATGTCATTTCTGATTTGGAGAAGATGAGGCTTGTCCGCGAGGTGACGGCAGGCGGCAGTCCCGTCCTCACCTACATCGGTGAAGGCGACTGAGACCGTAGGCAACGGCTCCGCATTCCTGGAAATGAAAAGGGCGCTTCTCGACATCACGTCGGAGCGCCCTGGTTCGGAGATGGCGACTTTGCGGCGGAGGCCATCGTCCGAGAATAGTATCTGAGCGGATTCGCATATGCCGCGCAAGTCACGCTTTTCATCCCTCGTTCGATGGGGCACGCTTTTTGCACATCCCCTCCACTGCCTCTCCACAGGGTATCTACAGGCTAACTAATTGATCGGAAGACGCTCTCGCCTTCCGTCGCCATGGTGTGGATAAATCGCGTGCGACGAAATGGTAACAAAGGGCTTTCCAATGGCCGAAACGGGATTCCGTTTAAGGGTCGATAGGACTATGGTCGCCAACGCTTTCCTTGAGAGCAGGCGGCGGACCTCGGAGAGCGCGGCGGCGAGCACTCGATGCTCCCGCCGCTTCCACGACGGTTCTGAGCGTTTCGGCAGCCTGCCACTTGGCCGTCATCCACGGCAGCGCGAGAACGACTTGCGGCGGCTTGCTTCGTTTGCCGGTCGGCTGCCATTCCACTGCTTGCGAAACATGGCCCAAGCCATCTGCATGATGTGGGCACGGTCGAATTTGGGCATGCCTTTGGCCGTGGCCGGAACTGACTTGTTCGGCATCTGCAGTGTTCCTTGCGAATTGCTATGTTGTACGCTAGGTATAATGAACGTTTTGCAGCGCGTCAATCTCTGCGGTACATAAATTATACGAAAAGTGACATTTAGAGGATGGACCGATGATCACGGCCGATCAACTGAAGGCAGGGCGAGCGCTCGTCGGCCTGAAGCAAGAAGACATTGCGAAGGCCACCGGCCTGTCGGTCCAGACCATAAAGCGAATGGAAACCGTCGGGACGGAGCGGAGTTCGGCCGGGAATGTGCAGGCAGTCCAGCGGGCGATTGAGCAGGCCGGCGTCGTGTTCCAAGCCGATGGTGAGTTGGTCGCCGGTGGCCCCGGCGTCAGGCTCGCTAAAGTTCAGCAGAGGTCCGTGGACACGATCGAGAGCGAAGTCGTGCAGTATCCGGAGTTCATGGAGAATGATGCACCCCCTGGTGCGGGCGGTTGAGATGACAGCTCCTCCTGCAAGCCCGAAGATTTACCATATCGTGAACGTTGACAGGCTTCCTTCGATCATCTCATCGGGACAATTGTTCTGCGACTCCACAATCGTCGGGATGGACGCCGCTGGGACAACGATCGGCATGGGCACCATCAAGGCGAGGCGATTTGAGCTTCCGGTTAAATGCTACGCTGACGCGAAGGTGGCAGATTTTGTGCCATTCTACTTTTGCCCGTGATCCGTTATGCTTTATGTCATCCATTGCGCCAACAGTCCTGAGCTTCTGTATAGAGGCGGCCAAGGCCCAATAGTTCATCTTGAGGCCGATCTACATAAGGTCATCGAGTGGGCTGGCACCAAACAAAGCTGGGCCTTCACAGGTAGCAACGCTGGCGCGGCCTACACGAGCTTCTGGAAGGATGTGAACCAGCTTGATCAGCTCAATTGGCCTCACATCGCATCGAACAGCTGGGCTCAATCGGACGTCAAAGAAGCGAAGCAAGCAGAATTTCTGATGTATAAGCGGTTCCCGTGGCATTTGGTCGATAGGATCGCAGCGCAGAACTTGGCAACATTCAACCAGGTTCAGAATGCCCTTCTGCAAACGGCGCACAAGCCTCAGGTGGCATTGCTACCTGCTTGGTACTACTGATCGGGGGATACAATGATTAGGTCCGTAGTGGGCGACATCCTACAGGCGAATACAGACGCCATCGTCAACACCGTAAACTGCGTCGGCATTATGGGGCGCGGCATCGCTCTGCAATTCAAGAACGTCTTCCCTGAGAACTTCAAGGCGTATGAAGCGGCCTGCAAGCGTGGCGAAGTCAATCCCGGGAAAATGTTTGTCTTTGAGACGGGAGAGCTGTCACCGCGGTACATCATCAACTTTCCCACCAAGCGCCATTGGAAGGGTAAGAGCAGGATGGAAGACATTGACAGCGGCCTTCTTGACCTCGTGTCCGTCATCAAGCGTTACCGGATCAACTCGATCGCGATCCCACCGCTGGGTTCGGGACTAGGTGGGCTCGATTGGTCCAAAGTTCGCCCTAAGATTATCGATGCTGTAGAGCCGCTGGAAAGCCTCTCGGTCACCATCTATGAACCGAACGGAGCGCCTGATGCTGAAGCCCTTGCGCGGAATCGCAAGGTGCCCAGCATGAGCCCCGGCCGGGCTGCACTGGTCGCCCTTCTCCAGCGCTATCTCAATGGACTGATGGACCCATTTGTTACTCTCCTCGAAGCGCACAAGCTGATGTTTTTCCTTCAAGAGGCGGGAGAGAAGCTTGCGCTCACCTATCGAAAAGCCCCCTACGGCCCATACGCTGAGAACCTTCGTCATGTGCTGCGTGACGTCGAAGGACATTTGCTTTCCGGATATGCTGATGGTGGTGATGAGCCAACGAAGCAGCTCTCGATCATCCCGGGAGCCAATGAGGAAGCAGAGCGGTTTCTTTCTGATCGACCGGAGACGCTAAAGAGGTTTGACCGCGTGGCAGACCTCGTTAGTGGCTTCGAAACTCCTTTCGGCTTGGAGTTGCTGGCGACGGTCTACTGGGTTGCCAAGCACGAGGGAGCCACCAGCGCGCTTGAGGCGCAGAGGCTTGTTTATGCTTGGAACACCAGGAAAGGCCAGTTCAGCGGACCGCACATTGAGTTGGCACTGGACAGGCTGGTTAAAGCCGGATGGCTGCAACTCGATCTTGGCAAGCCTTCGAAGGTCACGACACAGCTCGAGGCCGCGGTCGCTCCGGCAATGAGTGACTGATCAAAAAAACAGCTTCGGCGAACTAACGCTTTGGATGAACCCAGTGGCAGAGACGTTTCCATCGGCAAATGTTAATGGTGCCGGCAGTCAGCCGACTGTCGAAGCCCAATCGTTTATATCGATGGAGACCCGCTACCAGACACAGAAAGAACTGTTTTTTACGACACTCGGCAAACAGTTCGATTATGGCAAATGGTTGCTCGCCTCCCTATTGGCTGTTCACGGCGGTTCGCTGATTGCAATTTCTGAAGCCGGTGACGCCAAGGGCAAACTCTACCACGCCTGCGGCCCGCTTCTCATTTACGGGCTCGCAGTGACCTTGGTGGCCGGTGGCCTGACGTGGATAAATTTCACGGCTGTAGCGAACGTCTACGGGAACGGCCTTATCGATTTCAGATTAGGACGAGAGCCAAACCCTCTTCGTTATAAAAAGATAATCATCGGGCTAGGCGACGACGGGGAGTTGGTGTCGATCAAGGTCGCTGACGGGCACGCATTCAGCGAGGAAGAGGCCATCGATCACGCCAAGGAGGTAATGGTGCAACTGACTGCATTTGGCACCCGCGGTGGCGGTCGAAGCATTAACGCCTATGACGCTGCGAGCAATGGCAACTTCGACGACGATGAGCCGCCGTTCGGTACTTGGTGCGTATTCCAATGAAACCGGACAGGAATTCCGATCTTTAACCGGACGCTTATTCCAGCGTTATACCGGACGCGGTTCCGAGGCTAAGCCGGACGGCCGCAAGGTCTCTGGGTCGTGGTTTATCAATGTCGACGTATATCGGCTCGGTCAAGCCTGAGTTGCATCCTCGGCTGACAGGTTTCGATGTTTGCGCAGGCTCTCGCCGGAAAGGTCGATGCGATAGGCGTTGTGAACAAGGCGATCCAATACGGCATCAGCGATCGTGGGATTGCCGATCATATCGTACCAGTGGTCCACGGGGATCTGGCTGGTCACGATGGTCGAGCGCTGCTCGTAGCGATCTTCGACAATTTCCAGGAGATCGCGTCGTTGCTCGTCGCTGAGCTTCTCCGGTCCCCAATCGTCTAGGATCAGAAGGTCGGTCTTGGCCAGGCTCTTGAGCAGCTTCGCATAGCGGCCGTCGCCTCGTGCCAGGGCGAGCGAGGCGAATAGCCTGGGGACGCGGTGGTAAGCGACGGAAAGGTCCTCGCGGCATGCCTTGTGGCCAAGGGCGCAGGCCAGCCAACTTTTGCCGACGCCGGCCGGCCCGATCAATAGCAAGGAGTGCCGCTGCCTGATCCAGTCGCAGGTGGAAAGCTTGAGGAAGAGATTACGGTCGAGACCGCGTGCTGCGCGAAAATCGACATTCTCGACCTGAGCGTCATGGCGGAGCTTGGCAGCACGCGCTCTTGCCTCGAAGCGCTTCTGGCGACGCGCGGTCTGTTCCCGTTCGAGCAGGATCGCAAGCCATTCGCCGTGCTGGAGGCCTCTCGCTTCCGGTTGCATCTCCAGTTCCTGGAAGGCGGAAGCCATGCCGGAAAGGCCGAGTTGGCGCAGCGTGTCGACAGTGGGATTGGTCAGCATTCTCGATTGTCTCCTTAATGAAAGTAGGCTTTGCCGCGAAGATTGGCATGCTCGCCGACAGCGGCGGGTTCGGCGGAATGTCGTGGTGCCTTGTAGGTGCTGATGAGTGCGCTGATGCTTTTGCAAGTCAGTCCGCCGATC
>NZ_JBFTRK010000010.1:0-221994 GCF_056399485.1 Rhizobium sp. 01N424 | reverse complement strand
GCACGTCAAACTGCTGGGACAGTTCCACCAGCGTCTGCTCGCCTCGAATGGCGGCGAGCGCCACTTTTGCCTTGAAAGCCGGGCTATGGTTCCGGCGCGGTCGTCTCGTCATGGTATCTCCTGTTCCTGGCATCTAAGCCGAAGTCAGGCAGAATTTCCACTTATCCCCGCTGTGCAGATTTCCCGAGCCAGCTCTCAAGGCCAGATTTTTCAGCATCGCGCATCAGGGAGCGGGCAAGGTTCTTGACGCCTTCCTGACGGCGATCCTTGTCGATGTCGGCGTTATCCAAGTAAATGTATCCGCCGGGTTTGGTGTGTTTGAGAGCCCATCGAACACAGTCGGCCCTTCGTATCGCGTCAACGATTATGAGATCGAAACTTTCGTCGGGAAGGTCGTACAGGTGGGTTTCTTCGTCGCGAATTAACAAAGACGCATTGCACACAGCTACTGCATCGAGGCTTTTGCGGGTACGGTCTGCCCAATCGCGATTATGTTCGACACTTACAATTTGCGCCACTTTCGGGGCAAGCCAGAGTGTTGACATTCCAGACCCAAATTCCATCACAGACCAATTGGGCTCGATCAATGAGCGTATCGCTACCGTGGCCTTCGGCGGCCACCAGGGTTCGTCCGCAAACTTTCCGCGTTTCGCATCCAGGCTTTCTAATATCCGCCTAGGAAGCTGCAAAAGGTCCATTGGAGTTATCAGCCCTCCTTCGCCGTCATGAAAGCGAGATATCCGTTCGTTATCGGCCTTCCATATCTTCCAAAGCAGACGTCGGACCATGCCATCATCCTTCCTCGGTTACGACATGAGCCAGATTGGCAATCGAAAAGGACGTGTTGAAACCCCCATTTGGGCTACTCGAGGGAATATGATCAAAGCACTTCTATCAGACCCCTAGCGGTCGGCTCCAAATTGTTGTCTTGTTGGTTGGCATTGCGTGGATGTGCACGACGGAGCCTATGGCAAACTCGCCTGATGGCAGCGGCGTCAAGAGGTCCCGCGCAAGCGCATTGCGCATCGGGGTTATCCGTCCGTCTCGATCGATTGTCGCCTCGGTCACGACGGGCGCGACGATGTCCGGCAGGCCGCCGGTCCTTGCTACCCCATGCGATGACTTGCGCGCCGTCACCAGAGGCCAGAACCGGATGGCCACTGTCCTTACCGACGCCTGGTCCCGGAATACCTGGTCCAACAACTGTTTCGGCAGAATTCCGGTCTTGAGGGCAGCTGCCGGGATTTCGAGGAAACGCTTTCGGTCAGCTTGAGTGAATTTGCCTTCGCCGAGCGCACCATCCGCCAGCGACGCTCGCCAGTAGCCCAGAATGTCTCGGATGTTTGCCGTCATAGTCTCTGCGATCCCCGGTTGTTCAACGACAGGATGCTGGCATACAGGATAAGAAAGCGTAATGAGATCAATACAGCGATGCGTGAAGAGGGTGAGAGGCTCCAGTTATCATGTCCCATTGGCGCAGCGGTAGCGACGGATGTCCGAAACCAACACCCGATCCGCCGCAGCGGGATTTTCGGCCGCTTAGTCACCAGGTGCAGCGGGGAGCCCGCATAAAAAAGAGGCTCCGCAGCGGGAGCCTTCTGAAATCATCACAGATCGAGCGATCAGCCAGTGAGTCCAACATTCAGGCGCCGGCGCCTCGCTGCCCAGAGAGCGATGCCGCCGAGGGCCACGGCCCCCAGCCCGGCTCCCGCTTCAGGGCCTGGTACTGCAACTGCAGATCCCTCGAAAGTCACTTCGCTCGCGAAGGTCCAGGAACCGTTTG
Organism: Rhizobium sp. 01N424; assembly: GCF_056399485.1. Classification (NCBI taxonomy): domain Bacteria; kingdom Pseudomonadati; phylum Pseudomonadota; class Alphaproteobacteria; order Hyphomicrobiales; family Rhizobiaceae; genus Rhizobium; species Rhizobium sp. 01N424. Next base: position 220,211 of record NZ_JBFTRK010000010.1, on the reverse strand, counting down.
CCAGAGCCGCGACGCGTACGTATTGCGACACGAAATTCAGACCGTCGATAAGAAAGCTTGAAGCAGGGCCGCCGTCTTCATGGAACGTGTTGTTGGCACCGTCGGCGGGTATGGTCAGGGTCTTTTGCAGAACCCATTCGATGCCGTCCGTCGATGAGAAAACCTGTAGAGAGGGGAAGACCACATCGCTGAGGCTGTTCTGGGCCGTGTAGAAGGTTATCGAGGCGACCTGCACGAAGCTGTCGAAGAGGAAGTCGATATTGACCGTCGGCTTGTTGTACCAACCGGCCCACTCGATGCCTCCGCTATGGGCCCATCCGGCGTTCCCGGTGATACCGTCGGTCAGCTTCGAAAACGATGGATCAGAATAATCGTATGTTCCGTTCGTCGTCGGCTGGTCAAAACTATAGCTGTCCGGATTGAGCGTTTCAGCCATCGCCGGACCGGAGAAAGCCGCGGCCGCGACGACGATGGCGTATTTTAAACTCGACTTCACAATATTCTCCCCCCACGCATACTCGACGTGACTTTAAATCCCCGCACAAATAAAAGAGAACTACATTGCAGTAATGGCTGTCAACTCATGTACGTCTAAATGATTAACTGAGATATGGTCAGTATTGACGGAATTTTTGAGCGCAGGACCATCTTTTTATCTTGTCTTCCAGACGGGAATTCTGCTTTTGACGTCAACCGGTGGTGAGTGATCCGGCAATTGCGTGATCTGAAAATACGCCGACCATTCGCGCCGCCGAGCCCTTGCTTTGCGTGCGCTCAGTACGGTTTTTCGAAATCACGGTCGTTCTTGTGAATTCCATGGCTCAAGGGGGAACCTCGCTCCCACTGTTCCTAGACGACGCTGGTGGTCGTCACGCGCCTGAACGGGATGGTACGATCCTTCTCCAGTCGACTTCGATCGCCGGAGGCTCATGGAAGGTGTCGAGCCCAGGCCGGTAGGTCGATTGGCCGATAGGCGCCCCATCGCTGCAAAAGAAAAGGCCCCGTTTCCGGGGCCGTCATTGTTGCGCGGGATAGCTGGCTCAGGCGGCCAGGACATCCTCCTTGCGGCGGCGCTTCATCCAGAAAGCCATGCCGCCAAGTACCAACGCGCCAAGGCCGGCACCGGCTTCCGGACCAGGCACCGCCGTGGGAACAGCTTGGCCGTTCGTCGCAACAGCGATCTTGCCGAAGGCAAAGCCCAAGCTGTCGCTCGTGCTGATCGTCAGCGAGCTGATGGCATCACCGAACCAGGCAAAGTAGGCAGCGCCGCCCTTGTCACTCTTCGTCAGGACGTCCTGCGTCAACGTTTCGCCGCCAGCGCTCAGGGTGACGGAGCTCGTCCCATAGAGGTTTGCCTCAGCTAGGAAGCTGAAGCCGGTCACCATCTTGTCAAAGGTCAGCGTGATCGATTGCGCGTACTGCGAAAACAGAACTTGACCAGAGTATTTCTGGATCCAGGAGCCTGTGTTCCAACCGTTGCCGATCTGGAGGACCTGAAGTGGATTGGACGACGAGGCGCTGACGCCGCCGAGCGTTACCGCACCGGGCGTCGAAAGGTTGGTGCCGTAGTTGGACGTAACCGAGTAATTCGAAGCAGCGTCTTCGAATTCATCGCGATCGGTCGTCATTGTGGCGCTCGCAGATGTCGCAAACGCAAGCGTCGCGCCCAAGAGGAGGGCAGCTAGCGATTTCTTCACGTTAAAACTCCCATTAGAAAAAAACATCACCGCGAGCGACAAAGCGCTGAATCTTAATCATGCGTCAACTATAAGCAGCAAAGAAAGTTAATCTGCGCCAGACTATTACTGGGTTATTCCTGGCGTCAAGCTGCCCATTTGATTTCATTATGTCATCTTATATCGCTTTCTTTGCGTAGTCTTACGAGACGCGAGGCGTCGCCTAACGCGCGGCACGGCCTCTAAAATGCAGTCGTGCCCAGTATTTCAGGCGACCATCCTAGGACGCACCTGGACGAAGCTGGAGAACCGGAAATCGATGTTGACCGTGGGCGTGTTGGTCCATCCCGCCCATTCGACGCCTCCACTATCCGCCCACCCTGTGTCCCCGGTGATGCCATCGGTAAGCTTGGAAAGTGACGGATCGGCTTACCTGAATGTTCCGTTCGACGTCGCTTGATCGAAACTGTGGCTGGGCGGATTGCCCGTACCGGCCATTGCGGGTCCGGACAGGACCACAGCTGCGACGATGATGGCGTACTTAAAAATAGACTTACGACATTCTCCCCCCACGTATACTCAACGTAAATTTCATACCGCACGAGCGACACAGAGATCCGGAGAATATTTACTGTAAACCATGGATAACATAAATTAGTATCGAAAATAAAATAGTATAATTTTAGAGAAATGACTTATATTATCCGGCGCTTTATAAGATAATACTGCCGCTAGTGACGGCCAGTATTTCCCGCGGACTTCTATCCAGCGCTTCTTTCCCGTGAAGCTCCACACCATGAACGACGTTCTTGGGGTTGCAAGGCTGGCTCAATCTATCCTCGGATGCCCGATGAACCGTCAGCGTCCGCATGACGGATCGATCAGGCTTTCTGCAGACGCATCGTGACCTGACTTTGGCCCCATCGCATTCGCCAATATGAAAAATCCCCGTTGACCGTCGCGTTCGCCGCCGATCACCCCAATCGTGACGCCACCCATGAACCTTTTCGCTAGGAACACCTGGTCAGCAACGAGTTTAAACGGGTTGATGCCAGACAGATCGTCGGCAGGCACAAAACGAGCCCAATAGATCTGCCGTTCGAGCTTGATACCGAGCCGGCGAAATTCAATGGAGCTGACCTTTGTCTTCGCTAGCGCCGCGGTGAACTTCGGCGCAAGGCACCCCATGTGGATGTGGAGATGATCCTGGGTACGGTTGACCGCAGCATTTATCGCGAGGGCAACACCGTCCCATTGATCTCTGCCCTCAGGCACGGCCAACGACCGCTCGCTCCACGCCATGGAAAAAAAGTTTGGTGCACCGGGCGCCAACAGGCGCGGATCCTCGATGCCCGGTATCTCGGCAAGCGGCGAAAATATCGTCCGCTGGCTGGCCATCGGCTCGCGGAGTACGGCATATGACAAGAGCGGATCTTCCCCCTCAGATACTTTCAGACAGGGGAATGCGCCGCCGGAGAGTTTGAAGCTGATTTCGCAGGTTTTCAGGACTGTCGTCAAAGCGGACCGGCTGTCAATTGCGAGTACAGCAGACGCCGTGAGGGCGCAGCTGATAAAGATTGAGAAGAAACGTTTCATCGCGCAGCACAATAAGAAATCACAGTCGGCGGTCAATAAGCAGGGTTTCCCTTTTGGAAAAATGTAGCCAGCCGGAGTTGAGGCTGGAAGTCATCGTTGCCAAATTGTCCGGAGGCATCAGCAAAAGTCCCTCGCCACGGCCAATGACCTGGCGCTCGACGAAAGACCGAGACCCGCATTGGCCGGAGAGAAGCAACAAAACTCAAGCTGCACGGCCAACAATTGTCTCATCGACTTAACAGCAGCGGCCTCAGAATCAGTCCCGGACAGGTGCAGGGATATTGGAGGCACTGGGGCCGGGATTGCCGGAAACCGTACATGGTGGCAGATGGCGCGTCGAACACGAGGTACCTGCGTGGGTTCGCTTGCATAACAATACGGCAATCATTGGCCTCCCCGCGCCCCTTGATGCGTCAAGCGGTGTACCCTCGACGAAATCCATAGATCCGCGTCACCGGTCTCGGCGCGATTCGACATTCCGAATTCTCAACAAATCTGTGTGCGGCAACTCATGTTTTAGAGCCTGCCTGGGATGACAGCGCTAAAATTGGACCTGGGGCCTGATGGCTTTGCGCGCAGCAGCCACCAGCTGGCTTTTCACCAGAGCAAAAGCTCATTTCCTTCCTGAGCTCCCCAGAACAGGGCGGTGGGGGGCTAGTCCCGCCCGTAGGCTTTGTTTTCCTCATTGATAACGACGGCGCGTACCTGATCGATCAGGACGGCTACTACCTCGTGGAGGCTGCATAAATGGTCGATACCCGTGTCGCAGTACAGTCGAAATATGATATCGTTCGCCGCGCCTTAGCGTCCGCTCGTCGTGCCAAGCAGAGTAATATCCGCTCACGCGGCGTCATGTCTTCGCCGCCGACCATTACTCCGGACGGGACAACGGCCCCAGCGGGTCAGACTACGGCCTTTAACCGCAGCGCCTTCCCGGCTGGACTATTCCGCGAGACGGGCGGACAGTGGTACGCATCCGGCTCCAAACTCAAGTCGGCTATCATCTGGACATCCGGTGGCAACCTTGGTGACGGGGCAGGCGGTCAGGTCAACTGGTGGCGTATCGGCTTCTCTGCCGACGCGGCGAAGGTGACGTTTCGTCTGACAGGTGCCGCCACTACCGCGAAGTATCGGTTCATCGTCGATGGACAGTATGTCGATCTGACGGGAACGGCGACCCTCAATACCAGCGGAACGGAATATATCACGCTGGACTTCTCGTCGATCGGCGGGCGAGCTCGTCGAGAGATCATCCTCGAAGGCCAGCCGGGCTGCACCTTCACGGGTGTTTATGTCGGCGCCAACGAGACGGTTGGAAAACTCCCGGATCCGGAATTTCGCTCGGTGATCATAGGCGATAGCTGGGTGCAAGGTTCTGCCGCAACGGCGCTAGGCGATGGGCCATTCGCCCATATGGCAGATCGTCTCGGGTTCGAAGGCCACATGAATAGCGGCTCCGGTGGCACAGGCTGGGACCAGTCCAGCCCGACCGCTTACAACTTCCTGCAGCGCATCCAGAATGGCGACGAAGCGCTTAATGGAGTGCCGACAGGGCCGATCTTCTTGATGGGCAGCATCAACGACAAGAACGCTTCAGCTTCGAACATCACGACGCGTTGCGCCGCTGCAATAGCCTTGCTGCGATCCCGCTATCCGGTCCTTCCGATCATTGGTTTTGGTGTTGCCCCGGTGAACGGAGGGACGGGCGGAACGCTTGCTCTGGTCGACAACGAGGCGGCGGTGAAGGCTGCTTTCGACCAGTTCTCATCTGACAAGCTGGTGCAGTTCAAGCCGGTTGTAGGGGCTGTAGGCGGTTGCTTCGTGGCGTCCGGTGCCACCACGGGCCATCCGCTTATGTTCGATACCTCTCACCTAAACGACGCGGGTTGCCGGTCTGCAGGCGCTTGGTACGCCGACCAAACGATGGATGCGCTCGCGGCTATGGCGGCATGACTGTTGAGTTGATGATCCCGTGAATGCTAATGTGTCGGTTGGGTAGGGTTTTGCGGGATCATCATGATAATCGGCTTTGTAGCCTTCGTTGTAATCTTCGGCCTTCTGTTTCTGCGAAAGAGATACCCGTTCCTCACGCCCATAGCTTGGGGGTCGGCGATCGTCACGTGTTTCGCATCCGGGCTCGTTATCGGCTCGCTGATGTTTGACTCCACCATTTTGAGGGTAACGTCCTACGAAGCTGGATACCCTCTAGCTCCTTGGTTCGGGATGTGGCTCGTTAGCTCGATGGGCGTCGTCTACCTAGTCCTGCAGAGCAAATAGTCGACAGCGGCCAATACCCGTAACACTCCTCGCGGCACCTTTTTGTAGACGCGCTTAGGATGTCCCGCCTTCATTGCGTCTAGGGCGCCTCCGATCAGCCCTGCGAAAACCCCACCCACGATTACCGACCAAATCAGGACGTCAAGGTAGAAGTTGGCTTGTTCTGCAGGGTTCATTTGGTCGCTATCGAGAAAAGTATACAGGGCGTGGTTAGTAACGCAGTGTCAATTGCGGGTCTCCACTTCGGACACTCTTGACATATAGTTGCCGCGAGCAGCAAGTTGTTCCTCATACTTCCAAGGAGGGTTGAGGTCGTGAAATCTAGCATCAGTGCATTGGAGAAGTTATATCCCGAAGTGTCGGTCGGCGGCTACAGTCGCGTCGATGGAACGGTTGAGTTCTTCCAGAGGGTTAGTGCCCTCGTGAACCCGGGAGATGTTGTAGCCGATATAGGAGCAGGCAGAGGCTACGCTCATGTGGAGCAAAGTCATCTCTTCCGTACTAAAATGATGAACTTCCGCGGCCGCTGCGCGAAGGTGATCGGGTTAGACGTTGACGACGCCGTGCTCAGCAATCCTTCGCTGGACGAGGCGCACGTCATCACAGCGGGGACGCTGCCGCTGAACGACCAGGTGATCGACCTCGCGTTTGCCGACTGGGTGTTGGAGCACATCGAGCATCCATCTCAATTTCAGGCCGAGGTTTTCAGGGTCTTGAAGCCGGGGGGATGGTTTTGTGCAAGGACCCCTAATAAAAACGGGTATATCAGCATTGCGTCTCGCCTGTTGCCTGACGCTCTTCATTCCACAGTCCTGAAGCGAGCGCAGCCAAATCGAAAATCACAGGACGTGTTTCCAACGTTTTACCGCATGAACACGGTGACACAGATAAGGTCCGCCTTTCCGGCTGATCGTTGGAACCTCGTGACCTACACCCATGATGCCGAACCGGCATACTTTGGGAACAACATCACACTCTGGAGGGCAGCGAGGCTGATGTTCTGGCTAACGCCGCCTTCTATGAGATCAGCCTTGATGGTCTTCGCACAGAAAAAGCCTACAGTTTAGCTGTATCCTGGAAGATTGCACGTTACCAACGAATTGGCGGGAGTTGGGTCATAGTCTGCTGAACCGCGAGAACGTTGGGTTTCGTTGATCGATCTGTCTTGCGTTGAACATTTCGTAATGGCCCCGCGGAATTATTTTTTCTGAAGAAGAACATGACCAAAAAGTTGATCGCGATTACCGCTAGAAATGGACGGTAGGTATTGCGCATCGGGTATGCGTTGGCTTGCACGAAGAACGCAAAAAGCATCAGCGATGTGAACAATGAAACAGCCGCGTACCCTTTTGACAGGGAGATCAGCGTCGACCGCAGCGATAGCCAAAGCGTGAAGATCGCAATGACCAGGAATATCGGGCCGAAGTTGTAGGCTTCTGCGATCGCACTCATTGGCACGTAAAGCCCCAGGCGGATTTCCGAGTTTCTGAGCACCTTGTCAAAGCCATCAATGCCCGAGGGGAGCGGAGAAAATGAAAGCCAAGAATAGATGGGATTGAAATTCGCTGAGACCGTCAAGCCGTCTGTCGTGGTGAAAATTCCTTGGAAGAGGTTCACGATGACGTATCGCAATTGGGTGCCCGACAGATCGAAGGCGTTCCCAATCATGTGGGGTAGTGACGAAAGTCCAAACTCGCCAAGGCCTCGGCTTGTCAGCGCGCTTTGCATTACGAGGAGAAGTACCACGACGCTGGCAGCAAGTTTAGGAATGTGGTTCCGGTTTGTGGTTGCAAGCCAAGCTGCAGCGAACGCAAAAATCATGACAGCTGCGCCGCGCGACGCGCTCGATAGGGAGTAGAGGAAAAGCCAAGACGTGGTCACCGTAAGGACGAAAGCATTTAACCTAGATCCGGATCGCCATGCGAGCGGCAATGATGCGGCCGACAAGATCGCAAATAGCGAGTAGAGTTTAAAAGCTGCGCTAAGGGCTGAAGAATCGAACCTCGGCGGCGCCGCGCCGTACCAAGCATGGAACATCATGCTGCTGTAGTCGATGACCGACAGCTGAAAGAAAACGAACAGCGCGCAACCCCCTGCTACGTAGGGGACGAACCGTGATGCTGCACCGGCGAGTTGTTTAACGACCTGCCTGGTCGAAACGGTTTCGGCCGGAGCGAGGAGAACACTTGATGAATATGCGATGACCGCAATCAGGAAGTAGGTCCAGATACCAAGATTTTGATTGAAGAGGTAGGTGAGGCGGCTCTCCGGGCCGGGATCATCGATCAAGACATTCCCGAAGAAGAAGGCGATCTGGCTACAGATCACATAGAGAATTACCAGATGGACTGCCGTTACAAAGCGAAAGCGGCGGGTGATCTCTAACAGCATCAATATTTCGATGATCAGCGAAAATGTGAGGCTCATAAGATCTCCGGATTTTGGCGCCCGGCACCATCTTACTTTTCGAACGCCAAGTCCAGGATTGTCGTTCAATAGCGTTAAGGTCAACACCCCACCGCCCCATCATCAAAAGGGGCCGTTTATGAGTACGGCGGTCCCTGCTTCACGAATGCCTGTTGGATCTTTCGGAAGGTCTCACCGGCTGGATGAGAACCCAAAGCAGCGAGCTTATGTCTCAAGGCGTCATATTCCGAGAGGGACACTCGCCTTTTGAGGGCTTGCTGTGCAAGGGAGGCCAGCTCGTCACATATCTCCGTGACCCGATCCTTGTGCTCTTCAGTCTCGGTTGAGTTCGGGTAGTGCCCCACGTCAGTAATGGGCATGCCGGCGACGGCTCTGCACTCCGCAGCGGCCTTTTGCAATGCGTTGGAAATCTCTTCCGTCATAATGTAATCTTCCCGGTAACTGCTGCTCTCAGACCACGTTAGCCCTTGGACAACAGCTCGGCAACGACGACGCTGGCAGCACGGTTTGGGAGAGGCTTGAAGCCGAACAGGGCATGCAGGAAATCGATCGGATCATCGAAGCCAAAGGCGCGCTGCAGCTCATCGAGACTGCGGCGCTTCTTGCGCAGAACGCGGAAGACGGTGGCGCGACCAGACGCCGATAGGCGCGGCTCGTGCAGGCCGTCATCCTCGAAGTAGGGCTCGCCTGCCTTCTCGTCGCCTGGCGCGATCTGGTCGAGCTGCATGCGGATGGCATCACGGATGAACTTGGACCGGCCGTGAGGCCCTACGATCGCGTCAATGCGCAGCAGATCCTCCGGCTGGAGGTTGGCGTGCATCCTGACGAGGTTTAGTGGCGGGCGTCCCATATGTTTATAATTGCAGGTGGCTGGTTAAATATTTCAGAATTGCGAGCTAGGGTTGCCGGAAGAAAATGCTTGTACTATGGATTCCCTCCAAATGGAGGCCGAATTGCATGAGTTCGAAATTGATTGACAGCATTATCGACACCAAGAACAGGTCGACGAATCTGAAGATTGTCTTTGTCGATGTCGTAGCTTACTCGCAGCGTCGGTCGCAGACCCAAGCTCAAGTGATCGACGCGCTCATGAAAAGCTTAGAGAAGGCGCGCTCTGAAACTGCAAAAAACTATATCCAGTATTGTGAGGACAATGGCGTAAACTTTCGGTCCGACTTGATACTTATCCCTTCAGGAGATGGTGCTGCAGTCTGTTTTCCGTTCGAGGGAATGCATGACGTTCATCTGTTCTTCGCAAAGCAAATCCTTAAAGAGGTTCACGCCGCGAACAGCGCTTCACATTGTGCGAAGTTTGGAGAACAGGGGTGGTGCAACTGTCATGCGAACTTCAACCTCGCCGTTGGCGTGTCTGAGGGGAAAGGGATCATATATCGCGACGTCAACGATAACTACAATGTGGCTGGAACAGTCATTAACCTCGCTGCCCGTGTCATGAATTTAGCGGAGCGTAGTCAGATCATTTTTACCGAAGACGCTTATCGCGGTCTAATAGACGTCGTGAACGATCCAGCAATGGATGAAAAGTTTTTTCAGTTCAAAGACGTGTCGATTAAGGCCGGGCAAAAAATCAATATCTTTCAGTATGTGGAAACCGGAGCTGACTACCTGAACGTTGCCCCGCCCAAGCCGGTTGCAATCCAGCAAAAAGCCAATGAAGCAATGAAGGCTATGGAAAGAATTGGCTTCTCAATGCCGAGTCCACACGAAACGCCAGACTTCGACAAACTCTCATTTGCCGAGACATTTGGAACGCTTTTCGGACCTAGTGCGTCATCGCCCCCAACTATAGATGGGGGTTCGAGGAACCGGTGATGTGGGCGCGATCTGGTCGAGCTGCATACGATAGCATAACGGATGAACTTGGACCGGCCGTGCGGCCCTACGATCGCGTCAATGCGCAGCAGATCCTCCGGCTGGAGGTTGGCGTGCATCCTGACGAGGTTTAGTGGCGGGCGTCCCATGCAACCCAAAATTCCGGAGCGCGGTTAACATTTGCCAAACGACAAGAAGGGCCCACTGTGCTAACGCCGCGAGCCCTTCGTCCATCAGTGTCCGCCAAGACGCATCAGGATGGTTGGTAAATAGTTTATCGAACGACGAGCCGGTATCGTTAGATTTCGGGATAGCCGGCCCAAAGTCCCGTCACATCTTCTGCGGGCCGTTTATTCAGGCGTCGGCGTTCAGGATACGGGCGAGGCTATAGGCCTTATCCATCCCGCACATCGCCAACCAGGTGCCTTTATACTTGGCGAAAGTGTGATTGACGGTATATGAGGCTATTTTCTGGCGCGATCCACCATTGACAACGTACGGTGCTGGTCAGTCCGGATCGCGTCTACCTGATGCTGAAGGGAAAATACTTCGCATTGATCGTATCGTAGACATCGCTCGACTGGATTTTCTCAAGGGCGCCATTCAGTTTTCCGAGCAAATCCTTGTCATCGGGACGCACGGCTATCCCCGCTCCGTCACCGAAATACTCAGCATTCTTGATGTCCTCGCCCTTGAACTCGCAGCAGCTTCCGGCCTTGGTGTTGGTCAGCCAGTCGTAGACCGCAAGCTTGTCTTCAAAAATGATATCGACACTTCCTTCAGCCAGTTCCTTGTAAAGGTCGGGCGATGCCCGAACCACGGCCGTCGATACATTGGGATAGTATTTTTTCGCGTATGCCTCCTGCGCCGTTGCTGCAGTGACGCCAAGTTTCTTGTCCTTGAGGTCATTGGGCGACGTGCCTGCAATGTCGGAACCTTTGCGCACAATGAACACGGATGGGCTGTCGTAATATTTTGCCGAGAACGCCACTTTCTCACGTCTCTCGGCGCTCATGGACATCGACGAAACGATGGCATCATACTTGTTTGCGAGCAGGTTGGGGATCATGCCTGTCCACTCCTGGATCACAAATTCGCATTTGAGCGCTGCCGCCTCACACACGGCTTTGGCGACATCGACGTCAAATCCCTGGAGCTGGTTCTCGGAGTCTAGGTAGTTGAATGGTGGAAATCCCCCTTCCACCGCCACACGGACGGTATCATCTTCGGCTGCCAGCGACGGAAACGGCGCCCCTGCGGCAAGGGCCATCACCGAACCCAAAACCAGCATCCTTCGCGTAATGAACATCGTCATTTCTGGCATGTTGCGACCCCACCGTTCGTTGCGCCTATCAGGCTGTTTGATGATGCCAATCAAACCATCAAAGATTTAAGATGCTTACCCTTTCCAAGCACTAAATTTGCGCATCCTTGACAAGCTTTTCGTAATGAATGCGCGCCAGAATTGAAGGCGCCCCGGGAGAGAAGCTCTTTGTCTGCATATGACCTACCCCTACGTCTTGCCCAGAAAGCCGCCCGCTCTTCTGGAGCCACACTCGTGCTGCTCGCGATCAGCGGTGTTGCCATTCTCGGCCTCGTGTTCGTCGCAGCACTTTGGGCCGGGAAAGAAAGTGACGCTGCGGCGTTGGACCATCAGCGAAAACTCGTCAACGGCCGCCTTCAGGACCAGGTAGACCGGGTTTCGAAAGACATGCGCTTGATGGCTGCAGGCTTATCGTCACTCCTGTCGGAAAATACGGTGGCCGCGGATGACGGAAACGACAATAGCACCGCCGAAGCTTTCGCCACCGTCGCAAAGTCCGTGTTTGGATACAACGGCACCTATCTGGTCACATCGACCGGCGATCTTGCGCTTGAGGCCGACGCCGAAACCGCCCGCCGGTACAGATGGGTCCGCCCGCTCCTTTTGCCGATGATAAAGCAGTCCGATCTCAAGGGCCCTGGGCAGAGCGAGACGAACCCAGAGCGGATCCATGTTGCGCTGATGAAACTGGAGGGGCGGCCGTCTATTGCGGGCGTCGCGAAAGTGACAGGGTCAATCGAAGCCAATGGCGTCAAGGTAACACCGGTGCAGCCCTTGTATCTCGCTGCTTTCCGCTTTCTTGATGGGGCCACTCTTGATGCGCTCAGCCGTGAGCAGGGCCTTGCCGGCGCCCGGTACGCGCGAACCGCAGACGCTGATGCAAATGAGGTCGCCTTCCAGATCGAGGCAACTGCTACGAGCGAGCCCATCGGTTTTATCATATGGACGCCGGATCTTCCCGGCTCACGCGTCGTTGCCCGTCTCGTGCCCCTCCTTTCGGTCGCAGGACTGCTGATCGGCGGTCTGTTCTTCGCACTCATGGCACGGTTGAGAAAAAGTTTGCAGGAACTGGGCCGCAGCGAGGACCATGCTCGTCATCTGTCCTATCATGACGTGTTGACGGGATTGCCCAACAGAGCGCTCTTTGCGGAGCGCTTTCAGCATTGTCTCGACACCCTGGATGCTTCTGCTGACTATGCCATCGTGGCACTCATTGACCTTGATCGCTTTAAAGAGATCAACGACACCCACGGACACCCGGCAGGGGACGAGCTTCTGCGCAGCGTTGTGATCCGGCTGAGCCCTCTGTTTGGAGAACGGGATATGCTTGCCAGGGTAGGCGGCGACGAATTCGCCTTGCTCCTGTCCCCTGGGAGCGCCGCGGGGCGAGCGCTCCCAGAATTATGGGAGGAGGTAGTCTCCGAGCTCGCCAAGCCATTCAATCTGCGCAACGGCGATATCGTTGTCAGGATTGGTGGCTCGGTTGGTGCTGTTATGGTCAACGACCGGACGTTAGCCCGCAGCGAATACCTTCGTCGCGCTGACGTGGCGCTTTACGAGGCCAAGAGCCGTGGAAGGGGTCGGTGTGTCGAGTATCACGAATATCTTGATACCCGAAATGTCGAAAAGGACAGCCTGACTCGGGATCTTCGTCTTCTTCTGGGCTCCGCCAGCGATTCCGTCACACCGGGACATAAGGGCGAACTGGAAGTATTCTTCCAATCAGTCCACCTGGCTTCCGATGAAATGTCGCTGTCGGGTGCGGAGGCTTTGGTACGGTGGAGGCATCCGCATCTAGGGTTGCTCACGCCCGACATGTTTATTCCGATTGCCGAGGAGGCCGGCCTTATCGACCAACTCGGGGAGTGGGTGTTGAGAACTGCCGCGCTAAGAGCGGCATCATGGCCTTTGAGCATCACGCTGGCTGTCAACGTTTCGCCCTCCCAAGTCCGGCGCCGCGGATTTGGTGACCGCGTTCTTTCTATTATCAAGGAGGCCGGCCTCAGCCCCTCGCGTCTCGAACTCGAACTCACAGAGGCTGCGCTTTTTAATCTGGACCACGGCGCTCAGGAGACCCTTGCGGTTCTTCGGGCGCACGGAATTCGCATTGCCTTGGATGATTTCGGAACCGGCTTCTCTTCGCTTAGCCATCTAATCCAATTCAATATCGACAGGGTCAAGATCGATCGCTCATTCGTCAGTTTGCTTGGAAGCCAGGCCGAGGGAGCTGCCATCGTTTCGTCAATCATCGGATTGAGCAGAAAGCTCGGCAAGACCACAACAGCTGAGGGTATCGAAACCCAAGGGCAACGCGACTTCCTGATTGCGGCCGGTTGCACCGATCTGCAAGGTTTCTATTTTTCCCGCCCGATGGCGGGCGTGGATTTTGACCGGATCATTGCCAGACACGAGGATCGTAATACCGTGGCCGCACATACCGCGTGATTCTTCCAAGGACTGTGTATCACGGCACCGTACCCGCTAAACGCGCAAGCCAGGCTGTCAGTTGTCACAGTGCTCCAGCCGAGTGTTCTTAATTCGGAGTGCGAAGCCTTGGTCCGTCGAGCAACCCTACCCCTGCGCTCTTCGGTCCAGCTATTCCGATGCAAATTCCTAGCATCTGCAAACTCTTGAGAAAGACAATGCTTGCATTAGCGCCTCCTGTTGATAGCATCCGCCTTAGGGGATAAGTTATGACGATAGAAGAACTGATGGATCTGCAGGAAGCCGGAGCCAGAGCGTGTGTTTTGGGACTTGCCGGCCACGAGAACCCTTTCCTAAAAGCAGACAAGCTACCCCCAGAAAACCACGACGGATTGGCCGACTGGCTTTCCCGCCACGATGCGTGGAAGTTTGGGTGGGAGGCTGAGAACGCCAGCCGTGAGGGCAACCTCTTGCCGTATATGCGAAATCTGCTGCCTCACATCGAACAGATACCGGGTTAAGCACGTTGAGAACGCCGCAGCGGCATTGGCTTTGAAATACACCAAACGCTTTGTGAAACGAAAGCCAATGCGGTGATCATCCCTAATCCCGGCGGCTGAGTTCCTGAGTTCGACGTGACGCGTCAGTGGGCGACAGAGCGGACGCCAAGCCCAGTCTCTTGTATGCCTCATCCGGGGCTTCGTTGGCGCCCATAAGCTTCAACATCATGCCGATCATCCGACGCTCTACCGCACTATCGGCGAGCGGTGCAAGCTGCCCCGGGTCTCTGACCAGGTCATAGAGCCGCGTCTCCTTCTCCAACAGTGCTCCCGGTCCATAATTCGAGTACATCGGTGAGCGCTGTGTGACCGGCACCTTCAGGAGGGGCACGCTTTTCGTCCAGCCAAATGGCGGGGACAACGTAGAGGCAGAGAGTTCCTCAGGCGTGAACGGCTGCGTGATATGCGTCGGCATCACGGTATATTGGAAGATTTCCTGAGTAGCGAGGTCCGCCGGAAACCGGTGATAGGTGTGGCGGCCGTCCGTAACATTGACCGCGCCACCGAAATAGCCAAACAGAACCGCCTCGCGCTGACGCTCCGCAAGGAGCGAGAAGCCTTCGGTCTCCGGAGGGGCTGCCACGCCAAACAGGTCGAGAAAGGTCGGTCCGACATCGACCGACTGGGTCAGGCGGTCGATCCTTCGTGCTCCCGGCTTGCGCGGGTCGTGAACGAACAGCGGAATATGAACGATTTCCTCGTACATGTTCATCCGGTTCTTTGCCCAGAAATCATGTTCGCCGAGCAGGAAGCCATGGTCGGTCGTCACCACGAGGGCTGTGTCCTTCCACAGATCGTGCTCATCGAAATAGTCCAGAAGCTGCCCGAGCAGGAAATCGCAGAGCGAAACGATCGCATAGTAGTTGGCCCGAAGCTCGTCAGCCTCTTGCGGCAGCTCCTCGACGCGGCCATATCTCGGCCAGTCCCGGATCGGCCCATCCCAGTCCGTCTTGAATGGTTCCTTGAAGCGTTCGGGAGCGAAGAACGGTTCATGGGGATCGAAGGTCTCGATCTGCAGCAGCCAGTCATCCGCATCACGATTGGCATCCAGGAATTCAAGGCCATGTGCAAAGCACTGGACAGAAGGAAAATCCTTCTCCTCCTTGATGAACTCGCGATTGATGAGATAGGGCGCAAATTTGCCCATCGGCCCTTTGGGCGCCTGCGCCTCGTGATACTTTTCCCGCAGCCGCTCCCAATGCGGCTGGACCATGGCTTTCCAGGGATCGGACTCCTGGCCGCGAACGAATTCGAAGGTGGAGTAACGGTTGTGATAGGTCGCCCCGCCATCCTCCCAATAGTGATAGTGGTCAGTGATCAGATGCGAATGAACGCCCTTCTGTTTGAGCAGTTCCGGGAACGCATTGTCGAACGGCTCAAGTGGCCCCCAGCTGCGATGCAGGAAAGTCAGCCGTCCGGTCAGGAGATCACGGCGGGCGGGCATGCAGGGCAGAGAACCCACGTAGTGCTTGTCATAGACCCTTGTACGCGCCGCCAGCCTGTCGAAATTCGGCGTCGGGATCCTGGTGCCGCCGTAAGCGCCAAGCATGTGCCGGTTCAATGAATCAAAGAGGACGAAGACAGTCTTCATGAGTGGTCTCCCTGAGGTCCGGAGGGCAGGTGCCGCATTATTTTACGGCTCCCATGGTGAGGCCCCGGACGATGAAACGCTGCCCAACGAACATCATGATCAGCGCCGGTATCGTGGAAAGGATTGAAGCGGCAGCCATCTGGCCGTACTGAACCTCGTATTGCTGGGCAAAGCGCGAGATCGCAACTGGAACCGTTGCCGTATGACGGCTGGTCAGCGTCAACGCGACAGAGAACTCATTCCAGGAGAAGACGAAGGCAAGAACTCCAGCCGCGATAAGCCCGGGCACAGCCAACGGAAGGGCAATGCGCCAGAAGATTGAGGGCCGTCTGCATCCGTCGACGAGCGCCGCCTCTTCGATCTCGTGCGGGATCTCGCGGAAATAGGCCATCATCATCCAGATGGTCATTGGAAGGTTCAGGGCGATATGCGTCAGCACCAGTGCCGTCAGCGTGCCCGAGAGATTCAATTCCCGGAAGATCAGATACCAAGGTCCCACGAGAGTGAGCGGTGGGATCATGTTGAAAATCAGCGTCCAGCCAAGGAAGACACGCGAAATCAGCGTGCGCGATTTGAAATGGACGAGAGCGTAGGCCGCAAGCGTTCCGATGATCAGCACGCCTGATGTCGACAGGATAGCAACGACGAGGCTGTTCCAAACGTTTTCGGGGAAATCTGAGCGCCGGGAATAAAGCACGTCGGCATAGTTGAAGGATGTTGGCTTAAAGAGCCACGATCCCTGCAGGATGTTGATCTCGTATTTCAAGGATTGATGGAAAACCCACAGGAACGGAGCCAGGATGACGAACACCCCGGCTGAAAGAAGGAGAATGCCGATCAGGCGGCTTGGGCCTCTCAGATCGAGCATCAGGTAGCCCTCACGAAACGGCCAGCGCGATGCGCGACCCAAATGAATGCAATGGTCGCGGCAATCACGGCAATTGACAGCATTGAGCCGTATCCGAGATCATTCTGCTGGAAATAGACTTTGTACAGGTGGAGGCTGACGACCTCGGTCGATGTACCTGGACCTCCTGAGGTCAACAGGAAGATCTGATCGAAAACCTTGAAGGCGAGGATCGTGCGGAAAAACATCGCGACCAGCAGCGTCGGCCAGATCAGCGGTATGATGATCCGCAGGACAATCGTTCGGTTTTTTGCGCCGTCGATGCGGGCCGCCTCGATGACGTCGCCGGGCACTGCCTCGACGGCTGCGAACAGGATGAGGAAGACAAAAGGCGTCCAATGCCAGACGTCGACGATGACGACCGACAACAGCGCCAACGAAGTCGATCCGAGCCAGTTGATCGGTTGCAGCCCCACAAGAGTGACGGCTTGGTTCAGGACACCGAAGTCTAGGCTGTACATCAGCTTCCACATCGAACCGATCGCCACCGGTGGCATGAGGATCGGAATGATCAGGATGGTGCGCAGGATAGCCTTTGCCTTGCCCGCCGACGAGACAAGGATGGCAAGCACCAGGCCAAAGGCCAGCTCGATCAAAACGCTGATGATCGCGAAGACCACAGTGTTCTTTAACGCAATCCGGAAGATGTCGTCGTCAAGCAGCTGCCTGAAATTCTCCGCCGGGGTGAATTGCCAGATCTCACTGGCCCTCTCGAAGGTAATCGTCGAAAGAGACATGGCGATCAGCTCGCCAACCGGGTAGACGGTCAGAAGCAGCAGGAAGAGGGCGGCCGGCGCCAGTGCCAGCCACTGAAAATGACGGTCGATGAAGTCTGCGAAGGGACGAGGCTTTTCAGATCTTGTCGTCATGGCATGTTCCGCAGCCGCTCCTGGTGAGGAACGGCTGCCTGCTGGAATGACTATTCGGCGAGCGGGCTAAGGAGACCTGTCTTGCGGCCACCCTTCTTGAAGATCGCCTCGATATCCTTTGCGGCCTGGTTGAGCGCCGCAGCGGAGGAGAGTTCGCCGATCAGCGCCTGGTTCAGCCGCAGGCCAAGCGCCTGGTTGACGGCCGGACCTTCCGAATAGCCAAGCAGCTGCTTGCCGTATTTGATTTCTTCCTGGTATGCCGGCATCCAACGGAACTCGGGCCGATCCTTCAGGTCGGAGGAAAAGACGTCTTCGCGCACAGGGATCCCGCCGCCTTCGGCATAGGCATATTGTGCCTTGTAGGTGAGGAACCATTTCGAGAACGCGAGCGCACCCTTCTTGCCATCGTCAGAGGCGTTTTTCGGAACGGCTAGCACCCAGTTTCCGATGGCAACGCCAGGCTCGCCGTCGACCTTGGCCTTTGGCAGGACAGCGGCGTTTACCTTGCCGATGACTGCAGACTTCTTGGGATCGTCGAAATTCGGGAAGGCTGCGACAACGGCATGGGCCTGCAGGCCTTTGCCGGTCTGGATCAGCTGGATGAGATCGCCCTGTCCGAGCGAGGCGTAGTTCTGCGGTCCGCAGGACTTCGAGATCTCGATGAACTTGTCGAGCGCCTGCTTGACCTCGGGGCTGTTCACCGTAACCGTGAAGTCGCCATTGGCGGCGTCCTTTTCGATCGAGCCGCCGTAAGACAACAGATAGGCCATGAAATCGTAGTAGATCGAGTCGCCCTTCTCGCCGCGCTGCAGGTAACCGTAGCTATCCGGCGGGGTTTGGAGGACCTTGCAGTTTTCGAGCACCTGGTCGAACGTGACCGGGACCTTCAGACCCTTTTCCTTCAGGACATCGTCGCGATAGTAGAAAAGCTGGACGTTGCCGTTCGGCGAATATCCCATCAACTTGCCGCTCGCGCAGGTACGGAACTTCTTGGCTTCGTCCCAGCAGCCGCTGTCGCCAAAGGCGTAGACTTCTTTTGGGACCTGGAAGCTGGGATCGATCTCGTTCAAGGGCTGAAGGAAGCCGCCCTGATAGAATTCAACCGTGGAATTTCCGTTGATGTTGACAAGATCATAGGGGCTGGTGTCGCCGCTGCGCACGGCCGACCGTGCCTTCTCCAGCATTCCATCGAATGGCGTGACTTCGAGGTCAACCTTGTTGCCGGTCTGCTCTTCGTAGAGCGCGACCACGTTCTCGAACCCCTTGTACCAAGGCGATGCATTGATCAGGATCGTAATCGGCTCCTGCGAGCCGACATCCAGGAAGCTGTCGGCTGCTGCGGCCGGTGTCGAAAATGCCGCCATCGTTCCCGCGGCAAGGAGAACTGCAAATCTGCTGATACTCATAGGGTTCCTCCGTCGAAATCGCATTTTCTGAGAGTAAGCCGACAAACGCTGCAACGTTAAAGAAAGGGTTTTCTATGCCGAGCCGTTTCAAAGGAACGGCTGATGCTGATTTGTCCGAAGGCGAATGCTATCCATGTTCAGCTATAACGTGGAGGAATACCGTGGATCGAACGCTGCTCGCCTTCCTTGTCGTGGCCGAGGAAGGAAATCTGACGTCAGCTGCCGTCAAGGTCGGCCTGACCCAGCCTGCCCTTACAAAAATGATCCGCCGGCTGGAGCGCGATTATGAGGCTCCACTCTTTGACCGCACATCGCGTGGCATGAACCTGACTCGGGCCGGAGCAAAGCTTCGCGACCGGGCCAAGCGCATCGAGATCCAATACCGCCAGTCACGCGAGGAGATCAAATCGCTCGTTTCGGGCTCGTTGCCGCATTTCTCGATTGGTGCTGGTGCGGCCTATCACATGGAGATTGCTCCCGATATCGCCCGCATCCTGTCCGACGAGTTTCCCGAGACAAAGGTCCGCCTGGATTTCAATGTGGCGGACCTCACCCTTCCGCGGCTGGTGGCAGGCGACGTCGATCTTATGCTCGGCGCGATCCATGACCGCCCGCCCGAAGGTATCGAAACTGCCGAGATCATCAGGGTCGATATCGTGCCCTATTGCCGAAAGAGCGATCGTCTTGCCAGGCTTGACCTCGTACGGCCCGAAGACGTTGCCAACAGGCGCTGGGTCATATACCGCCGCGACGATGCGATCGTAGCCAGAATGGCAGGCTTTTTCAGCGACAGCTGCTTGCCGCCGCCCGACATTGCCATGGAAGTCGAGGCGCTTGCTGCAAGCTTCAGGATCGTTGCGAACTCCGATAAGCTCACGCTCGCCCCCCTTTCGCTCGCCAACGTGGCCGAGCAGTTCGGGCTCGTCCCCCTCCATTTTGCGGCTCCGATCTGGAGTTTCGGCTCGGGAGCGTGGTACCGGACATCGTCGCGCGAATACCCGATCATGCGGCGAGCCCTTGATCTGCTGCCTCAGCTGGCCAGCGAGACACTTGCCATTCCCGGAAGTTATAGCCGTGGGGTTTCGAAGTCATTTCCAATGGAAGGGTGACTTCACTAGGTTCGCGCAAAATGCAGATCGCGGAGCACACTATGCGCAAGCCCAACGTCATCGTCTTCTTCACCGACCAGCAGCGTCATGACACCACGGGCGTCCACGGTAATCCGATGGGCCTGACGCCGAACTTCGACCGTCTCGCGGCCAAGGGAACGCATCTCTTCAATTCTTTTACCAGCCAGCCACTTTGCGGTCCGGCACGATCATCGATGCAGACAGGCTTATTTGCCACCGAGACCGGGGTGTTTCGCAACGGCATCCCGCTTGCCGATGACGCAGAGACAATCGCCAAGGTCTTCGCGAAAAATGGCTACCAAACGGGATACATCGGCAAGTGGCATCTCGGCGGTACAGACCCGGTTCCCAAGAGCGAGCGGGGCGGTTATCAGAGCTGGCTAGCCGCCAACCTTCTCGAGTTTACCTCGGACGCCTATGACACCGTCGTCTACGATGTCGATGACCAGAAAAAGAAACTTCCAGGATACCGCGTCGACGCGCTCACGGATGCTGCGATCCGTTACTGCGACGATCATCAAAGCGAGCCGTTCTTCCTCTTTGTGTCTTTTCTAGAGCCCCACCACCAGAACCATACCGATGCTTATCCCGCCCCCGACGGCTATCGCGAGATGATGGACGCCAAGACGTGGACACCGCCGGATCTCGCAACGCTCAAGGGAACAAGCACTTGGCACCTTGGTGGCTATTACGGGATGGTCAAACGCCTTGACGAAGCCTTTGGCCGTTTGGTGGATGCGCTCAAAAGCCTCGACATTCTGGACAATACGATCGTGATGTTCACATCAGATCACGCCTGCCACTTCAAGACGCGAAATGCCGAGTACAAGCGCTCTTGCCATGAAAGTGCCGTGCGCGTACCGACAATGGTGATCGGCCCCGGTTTCGAGGCCGGTGGACAGGTCCGTGCGCTCTTCTCGACTGTCGACGTTGCCCCAACGCTGATCGATGCCGCCGGCCTCGATATCCCTGCAGCAATGACAGGAAAATCCATCCTGCCCGTCATCCGGGATCATCGTGCTGCCTGGCGCGACGATATCTTTTTCCAGATCTCCGAGACGGAAACGGGACGTGCGCTCAGAACACACCGCTGGAAATATGGCGTGACGTCAGATTACGATAAGGATGAGGCGCGCTCGGACTCCTACCGGGAAGCCTACCTGTACGATCTCGACAATGACCCCTATGAGATGGTCAACCTGGTGGGATTGACGTCGTTTCGCGAAACCTCAGATGATCTCAAGGCACGGCTTTTGCGCTGGATTGGCGAGGTCGAAGACGGTCATCAACCGGAAATTCGGGATGCAAACCCGCGCTTTCCCCGCCAATACCGCCTGAACGCCAGCGACCTGATTGACGCAGTGGACAGGGAGCGCGATATCGATCCGATCGAGTAGCAGCAGGCAACTCTATGGCGCAAAACGACACCCCGCGCCTCCTGCATCGGCACCCTGCGACTTGCGGCGTATCACGCGATCAGCAGCCTGGTTCAATACAAATAGTCCCGCGCCCACGCCGCCATGCTGGCGGCGAACGTGCTGGAGCTTGCTGCTTGCCGGCAATGGTTGCTCGAGTGGTCTTGAGCACGGCCATTGCGACCGACATTTGTGGGCGTGTCCGCCCACCCCGCGTCTCGCTATTGCGCGGTGGTAGCCTTCAAGTCACTGGCGGAAATCCCACGCGCGAAGATATGCCATACCCCTTGAGTTGCCTGAAAGATCACCCTCGGCCCAGATTGGAGATCGGCGATCCCACGCGACGGCTGTGTCAAGCATTCAGGCGGCTCGGGTATCGAAAGACCCAATCACATATTCCATCTTCTCGATCAAGCTGACCTCGTGACAGGCAGGCCGGCCACTTGCCTTGTGACCGTTTCGCATTTTAATGACTACAACAGTAGACCCATATGAAAACAATCGCAGATGATGATGAGCGACGCGGAGTTGACGATGGAGAAAGCGCAGAGGGAAGACACAGGTCCCATTCTCGCGACCGAGCTTGAGGTCAGGCGGGCCGAAGCCATCATCGAGATGCTCGTACGCAGCATCGATATTCTGCCGTCCGAACCCGGCGACCCTGTCCGGCCATTCGCAATTGGTCTTTTCGACGAGATCAGGGGCTTGCTCAAGCCCGACAGGACCGTATCGAAGCTTCGGCGCGTCACGTCTGGCTATGTTCACTCGAAGCGATACTACCTTGCCTGCGCTCGGCCGGACGCTGAGCGTTTCGATCTGGCAGGTGTTGCCGTCGGCAAGGTGAGTGAGGCAGACCGGGAAAGTGCACTGCAGAGCCTTGTTGCTTTGCAGTCAGCCCATGCAAAGCCTACCGCGCCAGCGCAAGAGGACAGGGCCTCCAGAATTCGTGGGGGTCTCCTGCCACGAAAGCGGGAGTAGCCGATATCGCGCGCCAACGCGTAATCCGCCCGCCGATTTCCAACGACAACGCCCTTTCTGGCGCCATCACTTGGACGGAGGTTGGGGATGTCGGCAAGGCTCTGAGTCTACCGGAGAACATCATCAAAGCCTTGGCTTCGGCTTCTTAAAGCCTGATAGCGGAGGTGCGGACATCTTCAGTCACATCTCAGCACTTCAGTTTTCAGTCATCCAGTCGCTTCGGGAAGGCCAGAAGGTATCTTTCGACACCGAACCGGATAAAAAGACAAAGGACCGAAGGCTATGAACATCGAGCTGGAGACCACATAAACCTGGGAGCCGGCAGTCTTGTCTGGCGGTCATAGTGCCGCCACAGAGTTCGGTGCAATCATCTGGTAAACATTGGGTGGTGCGAATGAGACTGCTGGCCTTCCTATTCTCGTTTTTCGTGCTAACAGCGGCTCACGCTGAGGCGCAGGTCTATGCGCCATACGATGGCTATGATGAATACGGCGGCTATAGCTATGACGATCCATACAGTCCCTATCCACCGCCTCCCTATTACGAGGACGAACCGCAGTATCAAGAGCCCGAGTATCGGGAGCCGCACTATCGTGTACCAGACAGGGAGCGTCGCCAGCCTTTCCTACGTGCCGCGAGGGGAGTCATCACCATCTCAACACGTCAGCACGTGCTTTCCTACACGACCTCGCAGGGACGGCAGTTCGTCTATCCGATCGCTGTAGGCCGCGAAGGCAAACAATGGTTCGGAACGACGAGGGTTGTTTCCAAGCGCCAACACCCCGAATGGCGTCCGACTGCCAGCATGCGTGCGAAGGACCCCAGGCTCCCGGCAGTGGTGAAGGCCGGGCCACAAAACCCGCTCGGCACACGCGCCATCTACCTTGCCGACGGTCTACTCCGAATTCATGGCACCAACGACCCCTCGTCTATCGGTACCAATGCCTCAAGTGGATGTTTCCGCATGTACCGGCAGGATGTCGAGGAGCTCTACGAGATGGTGCAACCTGGCACGCAGGTCATCGTGGGGAAATGATCCGTGGGCCGTACCCGACCGTGAGTGCGCCAGAAACGAAAAAGCGCCCGCCGAACGATCTCGAAGAACGATTGCTGGCCTCCGGAGTGACTAGAACCATCGTTGATGGTTACGTTATGCGATGGCGAGAAGTAATCGAGCGATATGGAACAAGGGCTGCCGAATAAACATCAGGCTTCCACTTCTTCCGCAGATCGTCACCCCGGCAAGCGCGTTTGCGATCGCGGCGATGTTGCAAATGTTAGCATACTATGGGGATCCTTCAGAGTCCGCTGCGCAGGGACTGCGCATGGACGACGCACCTTGATATCGAGCCGAGCACGATGAAGACACATTCGCTGCGTGTTCAAGGCGAAACCGAAACGCATCGGCAATCGATCTTTTACGGCTCGAGCGCAGCCTCAAAGACGCATTCTAGCTGTTGGTCCACCTTGCGAACAACGGCTCCGATTGGAACCGGGTCTGCTTTATCACCCTTGTGGCATGATGCTTGCTCGTTTCTTTCCAAACGTGGCACTGGATAAAAATTGTAATGTTTCGGCACGCATTCTCAAAGCTTGCAGCAATTGTGATGCATCTGGCCATGGTGCAGGACAGCCATGCTGTCGAAAAATGGCAAACATTCACTGCCCCTCCTCCAATGCCCGTGGCGGATGAAAGCGGACTGGCCGATATCAATGGTATCCGGATGTACTATGCCATCTATGGCAAGGGCCGTGGAAGTCCGATCCTGCTGATCCACGGAGGAATGGGCAGCGCCGATGTCTGGGGTTTCGAAGTCCTACGCCTCTCGCAAAGGCATGAAATCATCGTTGCAGACAGCCGCGGACACGGCCGCTCGACGCGCACTGATATACCTTTATCGTATCACCAGATGGCGGAGGACTACGTTGCTTTGCTTGATAAATTGCATGAACCACAAGTTTCGCTGGTCGGCTGGAGCGATGGCGGAATTATCGGCCTCGACATAGCGATGAACCATCCGGAGCATTTAAGCCGATTGTTCGCACATGCGGCCAATGTCACACCGGACGGCCTGAACAACGATCCTGACATGACGGTGCTTGCCGCAGCGGGAGCGCGCGACGAAACTGAATACAAGCGCCTGTCGTCGACCCCGGGCGATTTTGAGAAGTTCAGAGCCGCCATCGAACTCCTATGGAAGACTGAGCCCAACTATACCGCCGCCGATCTACACCGCATCCACGTGCCGACGGAGATTGTCGTGGGCGACCATGACGAGTTTATACTGCCTGAGCACTCGCGCTACATTGCAGCCAACATCCCGGGTGCAAAACTCCTAATCCTGAACAATGTCAGTCATTTGGCGATCTACCAGGACCCAGATCAGTATGCAAAATCGATCGAGGACTTCATCGACCGCCCATTTTAGCCAAGAAGCGGCCAGGCACCTGCGTCTTTTTTGACGGAATAGGTCCGCCTGCTCTATCTGTCCAAGACGGTCGAACAGCTAGAGGCGCATCACCTCTTAAAGATCGACCAGGCGGCCTAAGCCAGATTGCCGAATTGTGCTTGATCTCGTTAAAGGTCATGTGTCTCGGAATGCTAAAGGTCGCATTCCACATTCGGCTGACATCGATCGCCTTTCTCGTCATCTTCGTTTTCGCGTCAACGTGGATACTCGACACGCTCCTCATCAACGATGTTCCAGAGCCACAAATCATCGAGGATATCCACTAGCTGACCGGAACATTTGACCGAGGTTTCAGCGTCGCCGAACGCGATGCTTCCCTCGCACGTTGCTCGATTCCGTTGTGCCGTTCCAAACGATCCCACTGCGACAGCAATGACAAGAAGGCACGAGATTAAAACGGATGCACCTATGGCTCGTCGTGTCGCGTAAGCAGCTCGCAAAGCGGCACAGAGCCACCGCCATTCCATGTAGTCAGAAGCAGAGCAAAGGGCCGCCTGTAAGGCTCCCCCAGTCATGTCTGCCGGAGCTTAACAAATATGTGGGGATTGCCGTGATCAACGAGTGCCAGCAGTAAACGCGTTGTCAGTGCCGTCGCTCATCAGCCAGACGGCGCCAGAAATTATTCCGCCCCACATCATCAGCGATATCGAAATCGCCAACAGAAGATATTTCAACCGTCTCGTCATGCGACTCAAGCTACCTTCGCGGGCGATTCGCATCTGCATGCAACCACGTCCATCGTCAATATACAGTTAAGGACGTGGCGACTTGGATCGATTTGGACCAAACGCAAGTCGCAATTAGCAGCGCCATATCCACCCAGAAATGGACGGCTCCTGATAGCTTCACAAAAACGCAATCCCCCGCTATCTCTCCCGCCGTGGCACGTATTAAATTAACGCAAAAACAACGTCTTGCCCTGGTCGCCGAATACCTGGCGGGGGCCAGGATCGACTTTCTCGCGGCCAAATATGGCGTTCACCGTAGCTATCCTCGGCAGCTCTTCAAACGGCAGCAAAAGAACGGTACCGCTCAGCTCTCAAAAGCTGCATGAGCGGCAAATCGCGTCACTGCCAGACCACGCTTAGGGTACGGGAGTGACCGCGAGGAGAGCTCGCTTTGCGAGTTCACACATCGTTCATCTTTTGCAGCCACGATAGCATCGTCACGGAATGAGATCCCGCGACATTGTTACGGGGCCCGCCTGTTTTTTGCGTAGCGGGCCCAATTCCTCCTAAAATCGAACGCCTATCATCCCGCACTCTGCTGCTGATGTTGGCGTCTGGGAATCGAGTATGTGCAGGAGCCCTGCCTGCGACAAATGGGCCCTATGAAATAGCAGTAACAGTATATACTTATGTTTCGCCTCTAGGCAGCGCGGAAAGTCTGCATCACCCCTCCCCGGCCAGGCTTTCCGCAATTGGCATCCGTCCCTACCTTGGACATTTGCTGCATTGCCGGGTGACGATGGCGAACAAAACGACGCCCAATTTCTTTGCCGTAGACCGGTCCGGTCGGACAGCTCGTATCACTGCTCGTCCCCAGTTGAACGAAAACGCTACCGCTTTTGACTGCCTTGCCTCCGACAGACCTTGGCTTGAGAATAGGTTGGGCGCTTCGCACGGAGAAGCGAAGAGCACTGCAACCTCGGAGGCTCCCTGTGCCCCAGGCCAGCGGTCTCAATCTAAGGGAAATGTTCCGTGCCGGGTCTTAGTGAACAAACCATCGTGGATCGGTTCGACGAGGAGTGGCGATCTATCATCCCAGCCGTGACACTACCTGCGGTGCAGAATGAGGCTACACCGGAAGGTTCATCCCGAACGGACGCTGGTATACTGGTCGATGCGTTGACCCTAGTACCGATCCAGTCACAGCGAAACCGGCTGTCCCATTGAGTTGGGCATATGGTCATCTCCTTCCCAATTCACACCCGCAACATTGCCACTCTTCAATATGAGCTGCACACCAATGTTCTCTGGGCCGTTTATCGCAGCGGAGAGATACGCTCGATCGGCCGCATCGGTCATTCAGCCGTCATGGACATCATATGCAGGCTCCCGCTGTTGACATCGGTGTTCATCCGCCATTGCGATCGTTAAAATGCGACGGCTTAACCTTACCTGATAAGCTTACTCAGCGGTTCGCATTGAACCAAAACCCAAGACCTGCTTTTCATCGTGGCGCGGCTTCTGGGGTTGCCGCCAATTCTTCCCACCCGGCCACTCACTGTACCGCACACGCGCCGGGTGGGAGACTTGCCTTCGATGGGGGCACTATGGACATGAAGGTCACACTGATCGGTATCGGGTGCTTTGTCGCCAGCCTCTGGGGATCAATTGCTATCGCCGTGATCCATCTCAATTGAGCACGGCGTGAAGGAATCCGCGAGACGGGCGTCGGCGAGCGCCGGGCATCGGCTGACGCGCTGGCTGTGGACGTATGCCGATGGCTGGCACATTGCCATCCTGGGGGCGAAGCAGTTTTGCCTCCAGTTGCCATAGGTGCGAGCAGGAGCTCGTCGCTAATGAAGCTCAATCGTCACCTGCGCATGCCTTCGGCATGCCGGGAAGCTGCCGAGCCAGATTCCCCGCATTTCCGTGCGCCGCTCCTTTCCTTCTGACCGCGTCACGGCCAGATCAGTTCTACTCGCTGCGTCACCCAAGCCAGACAATCAGCGATATGCCCGCAAGGGCAATACCGGTGATGAAACCCACGGCGCCCGCAATAGCCATCGCAACAACTGACGACTTTTCCTGAGTGAACCCTCGATGGCCGTCATTCCCGGCTGAGAAGGTCGGGTCAACAGATGGCACAGTGGGCTCGGAAGGGCTTTGCGCCACGCCGGACCGTTCACTCTTCAATGCCACGACAATCCTGACCGGCGGACTATTTTCCCTCAGGACCTCAAACGCGACCTGATCTGCCGTCGCATTTGCAGCTGCCTGTTCTGCGGCGTGTTGCTCATCATCAGCTTCGACGACCATGCGGCGGGTTACCACAAAATATGCCAAGATTACTCCGCTTCTATTTTACATTGCCCGCCGGGTAGACGCGCAGGCTCGCCTTGCCCGCCGTTGCAAGCGCCGCACGAATCCAACCGAGTCTGCATTGCCTGCCCGATGCTATCAAGCCGGCAATAACTACCAGTGGCTTATCGAATTTGAAATCTCGGCATGCGCATGGACTGTGCAATTCGACAATCGTCGTCCACAGCCTTTGATACCGTCACGAATGCTGGCTGCTTACGCCATATTCAACCCGTCTCAGTCAGGCTTTGGTTTCCGGGGCGAGGTCTTTTGGGGTCATGAGAGCATGTCCTCGATACCCGCCGAACAACCCGCAGCATCTAACCTCCTGTCGAGTGGCGGAACGCCTGTGTGACTTGCGCCCTTTTTCGTTGACGAGTGGACCCTGCGGTCGGTGAGACGATCCCAAAGTACTACTGAGCTTGTTCCGAATGACCAGTAGGCAACGGTATCCCTTCAGGGTGAGGCATCCTGCTTTTCGCCACGACGGCGCCAGTCTAGAAAAGGCCATTACTGGAAATTGTATCGAATACACTATTAACCAGAAATAGTTACTTTAAATTCGAGACCTATTTGAAATCATTACTCCGATGGTGTTTGTTGCGCTCCCAAGGAATAGGGAGAGTGAATTGGTGGAAATGATACCGGAAAGCGTCGTGCAACGCCTTGAACGCGAGTGGCGAATGATCGATCGAGAAAGGCCCCAGCAACCGGAGCGCCAACCGCAAGAAAATGTCAAACTGCCGCGCCTCAAGGTTGGACGCGTCGATGTTTGACATCGGCGCTGATCGCTATTGACCACTACGATTAGCTCGGAACTCGGTCAGTGTTTGCCAAGGCTTCGCGCCGAATACCGCTTGGTGCGCCGCGGCCGGGGTTGTGATCGAAAGTGATTTCGGACGCCAACCCTTGGAACTTGTCCTCATCACCGGACATTTGCGGCAGCTATCGAAAACGCCGCTTTCGTTGGCGAGCTTGCGCGGCACTATACCGATATCTTGCGCGAATTTCAGGCGCGGACGCGCAGGAAAACGGGTCCGTTATCGACACCGTCGACCATACCGCTTCTATCGAGTCAACGGACTCCATGTGTCATCCTGAAGGACCGGGCTGCTGAGGCGGTGTTAAGAAGGCTGGCGACGACATCTTCTCTGCCGCGTTTGAGAATGCCGAGATCTTCCGCCGCCTCGCGCAATATCGACGCAGCAGCAATCACTTCCGCACTTTTCTCGCCGCCAACGGCATCACAGATTTTCTGGGCAGTCTCTAGACTACGTTCGGCAAGCATTCGCCTATCGACGTCGGAGAGGCGCTCGGAACGGTTTACAGCCGTCAGGATCTCACGGATGAATATATCTGTCACTCTCGAAATAACCACAGTGCAAACCTGTTAGAAACTAGCTCGTTTAGCCAGATTGTACTGAACAATCGGCGCGCTCAAAAGACCTCTGCCGCAGTTATTCACGACTTAATCTGGGATAATCTGCAGGATGCGAGCAAGAGTTCTCCGCCGACTGGCTGCCGGCGAGCTATGGATAGTTTTATCAAATTCTTTAATCGACTGTTGGATGCGCCGTTCTAGTCTACTCCCACGCGCAATACGGGTGGAAAAGATGAGTAGAAAGCTCCGTTCGCACATCTCCAAGAAAGCCTTTGCTGGACCAGCGGCAGGAGCTGTTGCAGCTGTCGCGATCGTCATTGGCGCCTCGTGGGTCGCGCTCGACGGCAATTCCTCAGTGACGCTCCTTGTCGCGACATTGTCGGTACTAATGGCGTTTCTGACTTTCTCACTGCTTCTGATCGTGAGGCTACAAGGCGCTGAGATCGACAGTCTGGCGCACCGCATCGACGAGCTTTTGCACAGAGATCCATCCACGAACGCAATGAATGGGACCGCCTTCGCAAAGGCCGTTGGCCAATATTCGGAGCGTCGAAAGCGCATTGCCACTGATAGTGGTGGCATCATGGTATCTGCTGTCTTTGGCTCATATGACGAGGTTAGCAAGCGTTACGGCCCGGAATGGGCTGAAACCGTTATGAAGTCTCTGACGGCTATCATCCAGTCGTCCGTGCGCGCCGGGGATCTGGTCGCGCGGCTTTCCATGAACGAACTGGGAATCTTTCTTCCAGGAGCCGCCGCCGAGAACGCTATCGACGTTGCCCAGCGTATCAGGGCTCGCGTCGCGGCTTCAGCGGCGGCAGCGGATGGGACGGATCTGCCTTTCAATCTCAAACTCGGCGGCACGTCCTTCGACGGGTACGCCGAATTCAACAGCGTCCGGCAGCTGGCATCAGAGTTGGCTTCGGAAGCCAGCGAGGACGAGCCAATCGCAATCGCGCATTACTGAAGGGCGCTGCATTTTCATCTGTCTGCGTCGTACGGAAGCCGGCCCACCGGGGGTAGAGGCCGAATCTCGCTGAATAGACGAGCGACGATTTCAAAATCCAAACTTAAAATCGATTAGAAGAACCGCCGCCGCGTTGACCTGCCCCGTCGCTGATGATTGAGGTTTCTGGCGGCTTCAATTGATGTCGCCGAGCAAGTTTCGATTGCCGGGAGACGGATCCATGACGTCGGATTTCAATGCAGAACTACACGCCCGGCCCTCGATCTACTTTGAAGGGCCTGCCTATGTCGAGCACGTCGCCCTTGTCCCTGTTGAAATGGGCGGCCCGATCGGGAGCCGCCTTGTGTCGAGTGACGACGGCGGTACGGCACCAGTGCAGATCGAAGTCCACACCGAATTTGTCAGTGCGACCAGGGTATCCAGACTGGAACTGGAGCCCCAGAGCTGGCCACGTCCGACATTCTCGCCTGAGGAGATTACTGCACTTTTTGGCCCTTGCGCACCAAAACTAGTCTCGCATGTCGGCATTCTTGTCCTTGGCCCGGCGCCGGCAGAACTTGGACCAACTCTCAGCCAGTTCGGATTTGGAGATAGCGCTGCTTCCGCCGTTGCCGGCGGCGATGCAACCGTGGTCTCCGATTTCAGGGTCCAGGCTGACGGCACCAGCCGAATACTGCTGTTCAACAACGGCCTGAATGCCTATCGCCTTGGCCGTATGGTCCGCCGCATCTACGAGATCGAGATTTACCGGGCCATGGCACTGCTTGGACTTCCTGAAGCACGCAGACTGGCGCCATCGCTCGGGTCCTACGACAGCAGGCTGATGGAACTGTCGAACCGGAACCAGACGACCGCTCAGGCTGAGCACAGGAAACTTCTGGAGGAAATATCGGCCTTCTCGGCCGAGATTATTTCCGCATCCGCAAGGACGCGCAACCGCTTTGGGGCGACCGCCGCATATGCGCGGATCGTGGAGGAGCGGATCACCGAGCTCAGAGAAACACACTTACCGGGATATCAAAGGTTTGGAATTTTCGTCACCCGCCGCTTCAGGCCTGCTGTCCGCACGTGTGAGGCGACGGCGCTGCGCCTGGATCAGCTTTCGCGCGCAGTGATGCATCTGATTGATCTGCTACAGACGCGCATACAGGTCGAAATCGAGTTCCAGAACACCGTGCAAATTCAGGCGATGGCAGAACGAGCCGCCGTCCAGGTCAAGATCCAGAGAGCGGTGGAAGGCTTTTCGATCATCGCCATCACTTACTATCTCCTGGGCTTGCTCAAAATCACGTTCGAGGCAGCCGATCACGCAGGCCTCCATGTCGATCCGCTCATCATGCTTGGATCGGTTCCAATCGTCATTGGCGCCGTGGTCGTTTGCATTGCCCGCGTCAAGCATGCGCTTTCTGCGCACAGCTGATCAAGAATTGGACTGGCGCGCTATCGCCCATGCTATAAGGAGCCTGCCGACCCGGCCTGACAGTCAGGTATCCAGCCGGCCGTTTTCCTCTACCGCCCGAATAAGCGCATCGATAGTTCGCTGGACCGCCCCGTCCGGCTGCCGTTCCTTTTGCCATGCAATCACATAGTGATAGATGGCGCTTGGCTCGAAGGGGCGAGAAAATAGCTCGAAGCGCTGATACTCGCGAGCCACTAGGTCATTGGTGATCGAGACGCCGAGGCCGGCGGCAACGAAGCCTGCGTCATGACCGTGGGCGTCATATTCAACCGCGACCTCGGGGGTTTCGCCCATGAACCTCAGTGCATTGACGTTCATTTGATGCGAGGCGAACTGGGGATCGATGTCGACAAGCGGTTCGCCAACAAGATCATCGGGCGTGAGGATGTTGCGCTCGTGGAAACGATGACCTTTGGGAAAGAGGCAGACGTTCGCCGCAGTGCCCAGTGGACGGCAATCGAAGAGGCGTTCATCGAGCGGCAATCGCGTCAGCGCGATGTCGGCGCGTCCGTGATGGACGTGATCGGCGAGTTCGTCATAAGCGCCGGTGCGAATGCTAAATGCCTGGGCAGCCTTATTGCTCCTGACAGCAACCGCAACTGAAGGAAGCAGCCGGAGGCAGAAGGCACTCGGCGCGGCGATCGTCACTGTTTTTCTGTCGCTGTTCCGGATACCGTCTATGGCCCGTCCAAGACGGTCAAGGCCGGCTAAGGCTGTGTCGACGCTGCGAAGCAATTCATAGGCCTGCGTGGTCGCCACCAGGCGATTGTTCTCCCTGATGAAGAGTGGAAAACCAACAATCGTTTCCAAGTGGCGGAGGTTTTGGCTGACTGCCGGCTGGCTGATGCGCAGATTGCGGGCCGCCGATCGCTCTGACCCAGCCTTCATGACCTGGCGCAATACCTGCAGATGACGCAGCTTCAGACCGGAACTCATTATCTCCACATAGCTGCTCCCCATGACGTAAGGTCATCTCGATAAGGTTTACTTATCGGTTTTAATCGCAGCTTATAAATTGACCTCCATTTTGTAAAGTATATTTTCAAACCTAAGGTCAGCAATCAAAGGTTATTGCTCGATAAAATGTCGCGCGGCGGTTTATGCCGGCGGTTTTAACGAGAAATAATCCTTATAGTTTGCCATTCCTATTTGTATAAAATCAACCGGCGCTTTCCTACCTGGAGAACTAATCATGCGCTATTCTGATTTTAGTATCGGAGTACTTGTGACTCTGTCTGTATTTTTCGTCAGCGTTTGCTTTGGAACCTTTATCGGACTGACCGCCGCTGGCACCTCGCTGTCACGTTCCGCGACGCTTCGTCAACTCGCTGCCGGATATGTTTCCGTCATCCGCGGCGTACCGGAGCTGCTCATCATTCTGGTCGTCTTTTTTGGCGGTACGGCCGGACTTAGCGCTATCGCTGGACGCTATGTGGAGGTGAATGCCTTTGCGGCCGGCGCGGCTGCGCTGACGATCGTCTTTGGCGGCTACGCCGCCGAGATTTTCAGAGGCGCAATTATGGCTATTCCGCGAGGGCAGACGGAAGCGGCCCTCGCTCTCGGCCTGCCGCGCCTGCACCGCTGGATGCTGGTCATCGTTCCCCAGATGCTTCCTCTCGCATTGCCAGCCTATGGCAATCTTTGCATCTCGCTCATCAAGGATACCGCGCTCGTGTCCATTGTCGGCCTCAGCGACATCATGCGCGTCGCTTATGTCGGCGCTGGATCCAACCGCGCACCCCTGCCCTATTTTCTTGCTGCCTCGGCCATTTATCTGGCGCTGACAAGCATCGCGCTTTTATCCTTCACAATCCTGGAAAGAAAGTTCGAATACCGGGGCAGGCAGCGATGAACCTCGATGCATTTCGCGAGGCGATTATGCTGCTCCCGACCGGTCTGGTCCTGACGGCAGGACTGACGGTCGTGCCGCTCCTCATAGCGTTCATCGTCTCGCTTCCTCTTGCACTCGTGCGCACTGCCAAGGGAACCCTGAGTTCGTCAATCGTGCTCGGCTATACCTATATATTCCGGGGCACACCACTGATGGTCCAGCTCTTCCTGATCTATTACGGCCTCGGGCAGCTTGCTCTGGTGCGCAATAGCTTTCTCTGGCCAGTCTTCCGTGAACCCCTCTGGTGCGCTCTGATAGCTTTCACGCTGAACAGTGCCGCCCACACGACCGAGATTTTCCGCGGTGGCTTCCTGGCAGTTCCGAAAGGTCCCATCGAGGCCGCCAAGGCACTCGGCCTTACGCGTCTGCAGACGCTCTGTTTCGTGACCTACCCACTGATGATCCGCACAGTATTTCCCGCCTATACCAACGAGGTGATCGGAATGCTGAAAGCAACCTCGGTTGCGAGCACCATCACCATTCTTGAGGTTACTGGCCTCTCACGGCAACTCGTCTCTGCAACCTTCGCACCCTACGAGGTCTTCGTCGTCGCCGGTGCGATCTACCTTGCCACAACCCTCAGCATCACCTGGCTTGCTCGAGCAATAGAGCGCGGCCTCAACCCAATCGTGCGCCACTGATCCGGCAACCGGTAAGACCATCGACCAACCACAGGAAGGGAACTGTATGAGAAAGCTTACACTCACCAGCATCGCCCTGGTGCTTAACGTCACCGTCGCGCTCGCCGCCGATGCTGCAACCCTAGCCATCGGCTCGGAGGGTGCATCGCCGCCTTGGAACTCGATCAGCGCCAATGGCGAGCTGGTCGGCTTTGATATCGATGTCGGCAGGGATCTGTGCCGCCGTGTGAAACTCGATTGCCGCTTCGTCGCCCAGGACTGGGACGGGATCATCCCGGCGCTCACCGTCGGCAAGTTCGACGCGATCATGTCCGGCATGGCGATAACCGAGAAGAGAAAAAAGTCGATCGCCTTCTCGCAGCCCTATGCTGGAGGCTTCAATCAGATCGTCATGCGGAGCGAGATCGGGCTCCCGGCAACTGACATCACCCAGAAGCTTGATCTAACGGAGATCACCGCCGACAAGCAGCGCGTCCTTGATGGGTTGAAACTGGCTCTGAAAGGCAAGACGCTCGGCGTGCTGCGCTCGTCCAATTCCGAGATCGTGCTCAAGGAGCTGGTCGGCTCCAGTGCAGAGATACGCAGTTACGACTCACAGGACAATCTCCAGCTCGACCTTGCTGCCGGACGCATCGATGGCGGGCTTGCGGACTATTTCACGTGGAAGGCGTTTCTGGACAGCGATGGCGGCAGGCAAGCCGCATTCTACGGACCTGAATTGTCGGGTGGGCCGTGGGGCCCGGGTGTCGGCATCGGCCTTCGCAAGGCGGATACGGATCTTGCCGCACGTCTCGATCGGGCGATTACCGATGCCGAGGCCGACGGCACGTTGAAGCGCCTCAGCCTGCAATGGTTCGGAATGGATGTCTCGCCCAACCCCTGAACCCAGACATCCTTCCGGCCGCTTCGTCGAAAGGCGAAGCGGCACTCTCTCAAGGAGTTACTATGACCTCTCCTATTTCCGTCGTGGCCACCGGCCAATCTCTCATCCACCAGGATCTTCGCGGCGTGGCCGACAGCCGCCTCGACGCCGTCATAGCTTTGATCCGGCGTGCCGATCTTGCCTTCACCAATTTCGAGATGACCGTCCTCGGAAGCCACGGTGGCTGGCCATTGAAAGGCTCCTATTTCGGCTATGCCGAACCCGTGGTGCTCGACTGCCTGAAGAGCATGGGATTCTCGGTCCTGTCACTGGCAAACAATCACGCCTTCGATCTTGGGCCACCCGGTATTCTTTCGACTATGGAGGAGGCAACACGGCTTGGGTTCATTCACGCAGGCACCGGCCAGGATTTGCAGTCTGCCGAAGCACCCGGGAAGGGCAATGCTGCGGGTCGCGCAATTGGGCTGGTCGCCATGGATGCAGGCCCCGGCCCCGCATTCATGTACGCCGCCGACGCCAAAGGCACTCGTCCGGCGCGCCCTGGCGTGAACGAGCTCAAGGTGGAGCGCCGGTTCGATGTCGACGAGCGCGCCTTTGCGGTGCTTCAGCACCTGCAGCGCCAGGTCGGAACGACGCAGCTGGAGCTTGCTAACTATGCCCAGCCTAACGATCCTCCGCAAACCGACGGCACAAATGAAACCGACTTCTTCGGAACAGTCTTCAGACAGGGCCTGGGTACACATCGACGGGTCACTGTCGATCCGAAAAGCGCGATCCGCCAGCTCTCTGCGATCCGCAAGGCGACGGCACAGGGCCTGTTTGTCATTGCCTATCTGCATCACCATCATTGGGAGCCAGACTGGTTGCGAACGCCCGGATGGGTTCAGGATTTCGCACGGATCTGTGTCGATGCCGGTGCGCGCATGTTCGTCAGCCACGGCGCGCCGGTTCTCCAGGGGGTCGAGATCTATAAGAACGCGCCGATCTTCTATGGGCTCGGCAATTTCCTGTTCCATACGTCGCATGATGATGACGAGTGGAGCCCGCGCGACGTCTGGAAGAGCGTGATTGCAACCTGCCATTTTGACGGCGAAGGAAACCTTGAGGGCATCGATCTCGACCCAATCGCGGTCGGCGGGCCGGATGCGCTAGATGACAGAACAGCAGCGCGTCTTCCCTATCCCGTGCTTGCCGAAGGCTGGCTCGCCGGCGAAATCCTCGACGACCTGGCCGACCGTTCCAACCAATATGGTACAAGGCTGGTCAAGAGCGGCAACTGCGCGCGATTGACGATCGCCGGCTAAGCCGGACGTCTCCGATTACTCCGGTTCGTTCTCCTCAGCGATGGTGCTCAGCAGCGTCGCAACCTTGCTGCGGAGGCGCGGTGACAGACGAAGGACGCTTTCAATCAGCTGGCGTCCTTCGGCCGTCGAGATATAGGCGATCCTCTCGTCGATCTCGGCGACCGCCAACGGTTGTTGGCCATCAGCAGGTTCGGGCAATCCGACAAAGAAAGTCGAGACCGGCGTGCGCAAGCATGCAGCGACTTGGTAGAGCATCGAAGCGCTGACCCGGTTGCGGCCGTTTTCGTACTTCTGGACCTGCTGGAAACTCACGCCGATCCCCCTGGCGAGATCGTTCTGGGAAACATTCGACTGGATGCGCCGGATGCGAATCTGCTGGCCGACATGGCGGTCGACCGGATGAGCATCCGGCTGTGCGACCTCTGCCGGGCGCCGGGCCGATCTAGCAGAACGATGGCTTAGTGCGGATTGACGGTTCATCGCGAACTCCCCGTGAGAGAGCTTCAAGCGGTGCGCCCCCGCCCAAAGAAACTCACTTAACCCGAGATCGGGGAGTTCATAACCGTGCTAGACGGCCCTGTGGCCTTTAGTTCCGGAGAACCTGGACATACGTCACAGGCTCCCCGACCAAAGGTAAGGGAGTGCGATGCCGTATCGGCCGGCATCAACCGCTAGCAGGGGTTATGAAGCCCCAAGGCAGCGCGTACTGCCTCATCCAGAAACATACACGCGCGGCGGGCATTTTTCAAGACAAAATATGATAAGATTCAAGGACTTCTAATATCCGAAACGCCTCATGAATGCGCGGCGAGAGGTGAGTGTTTGCCGTTTAAGCAAAGGCCCAGGGGCCACGCATCGTGCTGGCCGTTCCGTTGCCAAGCGCTGCTGCCAGTTCGACCCATAAGGGGTCATCGATGAAGCTTTCGAGCGGACCGCAGGAGCGGTCAAACGTCTTGGCACCATAACGCGACAGCAGGGAGGGCACCTCGCCGTTCCTCGAATTGAGCAGCGCGAAGGGTTCAACTTCATCGCTGATTACCCGGTGCCCCCATGCTCCGGCTCTCTTGTCGTGCAGTAGCGATCGCAGAAGGTCATCGTCCCGCTCGCTATCTACGAGCCCCGAACAGAATGCATAACGCATCAATGGGTAGTAGACAGTGTGGCGGCTGCCACCGAGCACCCTTACACCTGGAAGAATGGCCGTAACAATGAAGACCAGAAACAGATTGGGAACGATCCGCTTTGCGGTCAGCCCGCTCATGAGTCCCTCGGGCGTAAATGCAATCCCTTCGCCAACGCCGTCAGCCGGCTTCAGGATGCCGGCCTCGAGCAGCATCGGATAGATGCGGCCATTATCGCAGCCCCAGAAATAATGCGTGCTATTCTTCAGCCAGTTTCGCCAGGGTGTCGACGCAAGCCGATCGACCGCTCGAAGCATCGTCACCGGCAGCGTAGCATCGCCCAAGAACTTCGAGTGTAGCCAGGAATTCGGATCAGCCAGATGAGAAACGACGAGATCAATGACGTCGTCGTCATCAAGTTGGAGGAAATCGACGCGGGGATCGAAATACTCGAGCCACAATCTCTGGTTTGCGGCCTTGATTGCAGCTGCTCCAGATGAAAAAGACTCTTCCGGCAAGAACTCGCGAAATTTCTGGATGGCAGGTGAAGGACTCGTGTAACCATCGGCCGGCTGCAGCCTGAATTCATAGTCCCTGTTCTGCGCTAAAACACTATAGGGTATCATTTCGCGGCGGCTGAGGCCGAAGACGTTCACCGCCTGCCCATCAAGGCGCAGCCAGCCCGGTCCCTTGCGGCTCTTTTCGACAAATTTCACGGTCGAACACGCATAAGACACGTAACTTGTAGCGTTGCGCGCTCGAAGTCCGAGGAGGCTGAAGATATGTGTGTAGAATGCGTCTGGCTCTATGAGCAGATGTAGGTGCGGCCCTGTCTGGAGAACTGGGAAACTGTCGATTTCTTCGACAATCCTGTCGGCCCTCACGGTATCAAATCCAACTTTTATAGCTTTCTGTCTGATCCAGCGGCACATAACGTGTCTTGCATGAAGGCGTGTCGAGCAGGTGAGATCCGATCGAGTTTCAAAGAGTGCGGCGGCATAGTCTCGGACTGGGCGATCGCGATAGACCCGCGACCAGGGAAAGAGATCGAACAGAACAGCGAGAAGCCGCTCACGATCGATCGACGACGCCGCGCTCATGTCCCTGACCAACTGCGAGACGCAGCCGCTCCTCTGTATCGCAAGATAAGTATGGCGCCGACCAGAAGCATGAGAAGACCAAAAAAGCCGAAAACAGTCGCCGGAGGGAAGCTGTTGCCGGCTGTCGCCACGGCAGCATATGTCAGCAGCCCCAAAGCCACGCATACGGTATGCAATTGAGCCCTACAGCGCCCCAGCGCTTCGATCGGAACCACCTGTTGGATATGCACATCGATGACGATACGGGCGACGTTATACGCAATGCCGAGCACCGCC
The DNA here is from genome assembly GCF_056399485.1 of Rhizobium sp. 01N424. Lineage (NCBI taxonomy): Bacteria > Pseudomonadati > Pseudomonadota > Alphaproteobacteria > Hyphomicrobiales > Rhizobiaceae > Rhizobium > Rhizobium sp. 01N424. The sequence goes on along the minus strand of NZ_JBFTRK010000010.1, from coordinate 181,278 downwards.
ATCTGGAGAAAGGCAATATTGAGGTTCTGGATGACTAGGAAAACGGCCAGCACCGAACCAGAAATCAGAAGCAGGCCGGCCTGGCTCTGCAACCGCACCCCCCCTATAAACACATAGAGACAGCCCACAATGGATCCCGCCGCCCAGAACGCTTCGAGATAGCCGAACTCGAGAGCAGACCTCCTGAACTGGCTCAGCACAAGCGCTGACGCAAGCACGCTGACGAGCATGCCCATCGCATAGATCAGCGCGTAAACAACCGCGATGAGCCGCAAAGGCTCAGGCGGCAAGGCGGTCGGAAAAATGCCCCGGTCCCAGATCCTCAGGTGCGGTGCCGGCGTCATTTTTTGGATTTTAAATCTGCGGGCCGATAGCGCGCAGAACGACACCACGTAGCAGCACAAAGGCAGGAGCAGGGAAAGCGCGTGCGGGATCATCGTCAGCAACAGGCCGGCGGCGACGGCCGCAATTAAATTGCCTATCTGCATGTTGATGTAGGACATGGAGTTGACGCGCGCGAGGCGATCTGCAGGTGCCAGCGCCGGGATCATCGCCTGAAGTGTCGTCAGATAAGTTCGGTCGATGACGGAGTAGGCAATCCATGAGACCGTCAGAACAGCCAGTGGATTGAGCAGACAGAGGCCTAGAATGGTCAGGGCCATCAGGATCATTCGCAGTCCATCGCAGACCAGGCAAACGAGTTTGCGCTCATAGCGATCGGCGATGATGCCACCGAGATTTGTTGTGAGAAACTCCGCGACGCTGCCAGCAGCAAGAAGAATAGCGACGAAGGCAGGACCGTTGCTGATATCCACGCCCATCCAAGCGACGATGACAAAGTAGGCATTCCGACCGGTTGCCGACGCGCCTACACTGGTCATGTAATGTCTACATAGATCAGGTCTCGATAACGACATCATATCCGGTCCGCTGTTCAGGAAGCCCCCATTCCTGCACAGCCTATCCAAGCTCACCCATTCCAGCTTTCAGGATTTTGACATTATTTCTCGATCTTGCGCCAGACGGAACGATAGACATTTGGCGATACTCCCAGGACCTGCGTAAAGGTGGTCGACAGGTGACTGGCGCTTGCGAAGCCGCAGATGAAGGCGATCTCCGTGACCGTACGCGGAGTGGTGCGCAAGAGCATACTGGCGTGCTCCAGCCTTCTGCGATTGAAGTAGGCATGGGGACTGACACCCGTCGACTGTTTGAACGCACGGCTGAAATGTGCCGTACTCATCCCAAGGTCTTGACATAGCCCGGACAGAGTGACCCTCTCGCCGACCTCGCCCAGACGATCGAGAACGCGCTTCAAGACAGTCGGCGCCAAGCCACCTTTGATCGGCCGTTCGGTATGATTGATCCGCCGGGATAGGTGCCCGAAGATGGTTGTAAGATAGCCCTCGACGATCAGGCCGCTGGCATGGTCGATGCGCGGGAGCTCCGCTGCAATCTTGCGTGCAGCAAACTGGATCGCGAGGTCGTGAAACCCCAACTCCGGCCGAAGATCATCCGATCGGCGCGGATCATCAAAAAACCGTCCGGCAAATGCGCGATCAACCGCGAGGAACAAGTAGGCCGCAGTATCATCACCGTCGTCCCATCCGCTCCATGTGCGGCCAGGCGGGACATAGGCGAGAGAGCCCTCCGGCCGGGCAACAAAGCTCGTGCGCTTCCCATCGATAAAATTCTCGCCGGATCGGGCCGCGCCTTCGAGATTCAAAAGTATTGCATGCATGTCACCCCCGACCCGGATTTCCTGTCGCGTCAAGCCGGTGCGACGCACAAATTCAGCCCTGAAACCCTGCCACTGTTCGTGACGTTGCACGACGACGTCGGCCGTCGATGACCTCGTATGTTCGTTGTCGAAATCTATTGTCATTGCCCTTACCACTAATCACAAATTCAAAAATAGAAGGCTACCGTAATTTACCGATGGTTGCTAATCAAAGACGCGTTAATCAAGGGTGGAATTTCGTATCAAATTTATGAAAGTACATCAAAATTTTGAATGCGGACGGCCTGACGGCGCATGCACAATGCCCACCAGTAAGCCGCCTCCGCACTTCCTTCAGGTAGTAGCGGTCTCGCGTCATGAAGGCGGAGCAGCGGCGCAGGCGAAGGGCCATTTTTGACATGCAGGACTTTACGGATTTCATCGCCGAGTGCGACCGTGCGCCTCGGCTTAACGAACTTGCCGCGTTTTTCTCGTCCACTGCGGCGGGACGCTCAGGAATGCCGTCGCAGCGACCGGACGTTGACCGCCGCCTTCTTCGCCGGGATTCATTAACAGCCCAATTTATAGCGCTCCATGAAAAGCGTCAGGGGCCGTTCGACCAGCACTACCTCAGCAGCATCCCCTACAGGTTTGAGGAGGAATGTCGTTTGGGAACGGCGATCCTGCGCTACGCCATAGACCGAAGCGAGCCGCTGAGTTTGTACAGCCTTGGGACCGCCGAAGCCACAATGGCCCGAACCATTAGTGAGATCGCCAATGGCCACGTGAAGTCGCTGTCATGCAGCCCGAACGTAGAAAATGAGCGTAGCTTCTTAGCCTATGGCAAGCCGCCCCACGCGTTCTTTTTCCACGGTCCCTTCCACCATCTCACACCAAGCGTGATCGCGAGCCGTGAAGATTTCCGTCCCTTCTCAACCGGCTTCGACATCATCATGGAGGACACCACCTTCCAAATGTATTCACCGAACAGGAAAGATCAGATTGGTTTTGTCCGACAACACTTGAAGCCGGATGGTATACTTCTCCTTGTCGAGAAATTCCGACATATCGATCCCTCTGAGTATCGACGACGCGAATATCAGAAGGATTTTGGCTTCAAATCCCGTCACTTTACCAGCGAGCAGATCCAAGCCAAGGAAGATGAAGTTCTGACACGGATGAACGGAAACGAGGTTACGCTCCCGCAGATTGCAGACGCCTTAAGCGATCTCTTTGTCAGTTCCTTCGTGACTTGGAACAGCGGCAACTTCTATACAATTGCCTCGAGCAATAGCCCTCGGAATTTGCAGAGCCTAATTAGAAAGATGGGAAGGCCAGCGCTCCCGACCGAATACGTATATCAGGCGCTACCTTCTCGCCTCTACGATCACCTGCCGCGCAGTAACAAAAGGCGCAGACATGTTTAGTCCCGGCAGCAACCTACTAACTACCTCACGACGCGGCGCGACAAGTCCGAAAAGCATGCTGAACCACACTCATCGTGGCTCTTTGAGGTCGATATCGAGAGGGGTCCCATTTTCGGATTTCTGCAGCGCGAACACCGAGTCTAGAATAGTAGCGACGGTGCGCAGCGTCGATGGCGACAGTGACTGGATCATCTTGGTAATCCGACGCCTCTCGTTCGCTTCCTCCTCGGAGGCGCCCCAAATATGAGGTGCGGCCTTGAAAAGCAGATCGTCGGGATAGATGCCGAGGACCTCGCAAAGATGAAGGATTTGCGTAGCATGGAGTTTCGTTATCGCGCGCTCGTATCGTCCGTAGACCTGCTCCAGCGAGCCAATCAGGAGAGCAAGCTCTGCCCTGGATAGATCCTTGTCGATTCGAAATTGTCTCAATGATGCAGCGATCGCATCATCCATCTCCTGAGGCGTGGGGATACCAGCGAACCCGGGCCGCCGATAGATGGGTCGTTCTACTTTCGGGTCCTCTGTCGGCTCGAGCCCCGCCTCGTTGATAAATTCGTCAGTCCTAGCCGTCATGCATTCCCGCCCAATTCCGTGCGGAGAGTTATATCACCCGCGCTGCGATTGGCTATGTGCTTTTCACAAATCCGATGGTGCCTAGCGCTTTTCGATTCAAAGTCAGCTGCCGCTTCAACACTACAACACGTGTCAAAAATGGATAAAGACCACGAGGCCCGAGCCGAACTGGAACTGCTCGCAAACGCACATATTCGTTCCGCGCTCCGGCTTTCTGCCTTTGAAAGCCGAGCGCGATCAGGCGATCCGGTGAGCGTCGAGTTCATCAAAGCGGCTGCTGATGAGGCTTCGTCTCGCGAGGCCTTGATCGCATGGACCGCTCCGGATGCCGATCTCCTGACGGAGAAACTTTTGCACCTGCTCGTCAACGTTATCGAGATGGACAGAGGGTTGGACGACATCTCTTTAGGTAAAATCACAGCCGAAGTGACCCGCTTCATTGGCCGAACTTCCGAGCCTCCGTGCGGGTCCTGAACTCCCCCGCCTTACGAGAGATATTGCAGCGGGCCGTGCTATCGACAAGATACGACTACGACCAATGCGGGCGGTCAATGCTGCAGGTGCGAAACTCTGCCCGATCTATTTACTCAAATCAAAATAGAATCGGGAGCTGACTTGCGTTTGCGGGTCTCTGATATCGAAGAAATAGGGTTGCTGACGGCGCGGCCGGGCTACGTATTCCCTGTATCCACATCCCCGACCTCCGTCGTAAACTCTTGTAATACCGTCTCTGACTTCGGTTCGCGCGCCCTCGCCGCCCCTTCCAAACTGACGTCGACCATCGTGACAGTCACTTACGGCCCGGGTGCAGCGTGACAGCTCCGAGTTAGCAAAGCCGTCGCGACCATGTTCGCCCGCGGTTGGCGACCAGCCGGCCGGGCACTCGGCGAATGCTTCATACCCAGGCTTGCCGGCCCCGCCTTCTGGGCAGGTCGGCCAAGAGAACCCGGGCTTTTTCATCTCCGAGATCAGTCGGTCCATTGGCGGATGGCACTCCGGTACCCCGTGCCAGGATGGATTGGACGACGCCGCACACACCAGCACCTCGCATCCCCACTCGTTGGCAAATGCAAGGCGTGGACAGATCGCAATCAACAACGCGACAATAACAACGAAAATGTGCTTCATGGACTTTTCCCAGATGTTCGTCAGCGGTCGGTGCGCTTATGCAAGCGCCTGGCGTCCGCAAAGGATGGCGAGATTTCGAGGCGCCTTTCACGCAAAAGATTGTAGTCGGCGATCGGTCGTCTGCTGACAGTCTTGTCGACTGCTTTCGTACGCCACTCATCCATGTCGAGGACGTACGTCGCCCACATCCCGTAGCGCGCCCTCCTCGCCTGGCTTTCAGCCAGATGGTAGCCGATCGACAAGCCCACGTTTTCCACGGCCCTCGCCCAGCCAACCCTGAGGAGCCCGAGCGCAAGATCCCGGCCTCCGGCCCGGCACTGTCCGGCCAGGCCATCACGCCCTGCCAGAACACGACACTCCACCCGCCTGTTTTGGATCGTCCGCTTCAACCAAGCCTTGGCGAATGCCCCGCAGGGCACCGGCTTGAGCTTGTCTCCATTTGCCTCGGCACGGTCCGGATCAAAGGCCCATTGCGGCAATTCGCATGTGTCGATGCCAGCAAGCCGCACTCGAAGCTCATATCTTGGAAGCCAAAGTGTCCGGCCGTCGATGACCGATGCGTCACCGGTCAATGTAACGATTGGCTGGATGGGCGATGTCGGATGCAGTGTCTCTTGCCCTTCGGGCAGGAGATCTGCCGCGTGCGTCACGCTGGCGACAAGCAAAATGGCCAGAACGGCCCCGCGTCGCCTCATCCTCATTTCTGCGCCTTCCCTTGGGACTCCGCTGGTCCCAAAATCAGTGCCGGATGCTGCACATCCGCGAATTGCCAAAGCCCTGCCCTGGCCGCCCTCGCCCGTTGCTCAGCAACCGCATAAGCTGGGTTTGCGGGAAGCCCGCGATTATCGAGCGCTGCGAACGCGTAGCCGCTGCCCACAAGGGCGGTGCCGAGATCCACCGTTTGATTGCCAATCGCAGCCGAGCAAACGACGTAGGCAAGCTCGGATGTGATTACCAAAGGGGTGCAGCGCGGATTGGTATCCTTGATGAAGGCAGCGAGGAAAGCCATCGAGGCATCGCCGCAGTCGAGCCGCTGACCCGTCGCGTTTGTAAACCAGGTGCCGCGCAAACAGGATTGAACACCGAAGAGCCGGTATCGCTTTCCATCTGCGAGCCAGGTATCGCCGGAGACCAGGGTTACGCCGGGGTGGATAACAATGACGTCCGGCGGAAGGGAAGCAGCTGCCACAGAAGCACTGGCGCCCAACCAACAGGCCACTGCGAGGCGTACGATATCCCCTTTCATCTGGGCACCCTTGGATCAGCCCACATCCCAAACCCCTGACGGCCGATCCTTTCAGCATCCGCCAAGTCCGGACGCATCAGGGTGCCATCCGGGTTCTTCGCAAGCCGCAGGGCACCGAGTGACAGGAGTTCCTCCTCGAGATTGTCGACGCTGTCGAGCGCGCCCGGAAAATAGTAATATCCGAAGCACGTGACATCCTGCTTGATCGCATTTTCCTCAGAGACGAATGCCCGGCAAAGGATCACCTTCGGTGACGTCAACAGAATCTGGAGCTGTTGCTGCGCAAAGTCAGCGCACGAGCCCGAATAATTCTCTCTACGATTGACCATGTCGCCGGCACAGGGCTCAAGGCCATACAGGTGCAGGTTTGTTTTGCCGTCGACGACAATGTCCAAGGACGAGGCAGCTCGAAAGCCAGTCGAGGAGGCATATCCTTTTCGCGACACAATGGTTTTCGCGCCATCATAATATTCAACGACCAGCACCGCTTTGCCGGGCGCTGCAAGAGATTTGATGTAGGCCGGATCGACCGCGCTCACTGCAAAGGCGCCTTTCACCGCGGTCAGCAGCGCCGCCAGCGCCACAGCCCATATGGCAGTGCTTCGAACTAAATCTGTTCGGTCCATTTTCATCTCACTCCTGGAGTTGAGAGCGGTTACCTGAAAATAATGAAACCTATTTTAGTTCACTTTACAATTGACAATATCGAAGAATTGCTGTCGTTTGCCCTCGAATGCAACGCACAGGTAGCCCTATGTTCAACAGGTGTTTCCTCAGCCTCACCGCAACGGTAGCATGCCTTTCCGCCCCGACGATCCATGCACAGAGCGTGAAAAACTTTGATTCTAGACGGTTTGATGCCGCTGCAGCCGGAGACGATGCCGGGCGTTCGTTTGATAGTATGGACTTCGCGATCGATGGTCCGGGCATCGTCAGCCGAGTTAGCCCGCGCTCTCACGAAAAAGCCTATTTTGGTTCAATTCCGAGTTTGAAACCCGATGACACGGATACTGCTGGAGGCAGCGCATTTCCGCTGAAGACGGAAACCGAATCGGTTCATCCAGGCCTCACATCGGTTCAGGGACCCTGCGGTCCCTCCCCGGCGTCGATCGAAGAAATCAAAACGTTGGTGGTCATCGCAGCAAATCGGTACAGCGTCGATCCGGACTTTGCGTTGGCCGTCACATGGACGGAAAGTCGCTTTGACCGCGTTCGAAATAGCCCCAAAGGCGCTCGCGGACCAATGCAGCTTATGCCGCAGACGGCACGGCTCTTTGGTATTACCGATATTTGCGACCCTGTCGCAAATATCGACGGCGGAGTGCGCTATCTGCGTCAGCTCCTCGATGAGTTCAAAAACCCAATCATTGCTGCCGCCGCCTACAATGCGGGTGAGCAGGCGGTCTACGACAGCGGCGGCGTGCCGGCCTATCCCGAAACCGTCCGCTATGTCTCGTCTGTCATCAACCATCAGTTTGGTTTTCCCGCCCCGATCACGGCAAGGGCGGATGGCAAATCATCCATCGAAATCAGTGAGACCTCCACGATCGACGTCATCGGCGCGCGAGCACCGAAATTCGTCAGCGGCGTCATGCAATTCTGAAGCAAAGGAACAGATCATGAAACCTGTCTCATCGCCCCGCCGGAAGCTTCTGGTAAAGGGTGTTGCCATCGTTTGCGCAATTGCCCTCGTACAGCTTGCCTCCGCTGATCTTGCCATGGCGCAAGCGACCAATCAGGCGTTTGCGCCCCTCCAGACGGTCGTGCAGGCGGTCGTCGACTTCATCACCGGGCCTTTTGGTCGGCTCATTGCCATCATTGCCGTCATTGGCCTCGGATTTCTCGCATTCGCTGGACGACTGAGCTGGTTCACCGCAGGCGCGGTCGTCCTCGGCATCGGACTGGTCTTCGGGGCCCCCGCGATCGTCGATCAGTTGATCTCCACGGTCGGGAACTGATCCATGGCGACCGCTCAGGATGACAAGCCTCACTTGACCCCGCTGGTGATCGGCCTCACCCGGTCACCCACGCTCTGGGGCGTCCCCTACATGGCGGTCGTCCTGGTGATTGGCCTGACGATCATCGCCTGGCTCGTGACCAACGCTCTTTGGGCACTGCTTACGGCGCCTGTCGCTTATGCGGCTCTCTTCACCCTCTGTAGCTGGGATGCACGCGTGCTCGACGTGCTGCAGGTCTCCAGCCGCCTGACGCCCCGAACGCCGAATAAGACGTTCTGGGGCGCCAATTCCTATGGGCCCTGACCATGCTGAGCGTTATCCGCGAAGAGCTCGGCTTCGGCCCGATTGGCCACCGCGAACGGCCCATGTCAAAGCACATTCCCTATCTGCGTCATGTTGCAGATACCGTCATCAAGCTTGATGGCGGCGCGCTCATGAGCATCATCAAGCTGGACGGTCTTTTCTTCCAGACGGAAGATCAGGCCGAGATCAATATGCGTTCGATCGTGCAGAACACGCTGATCAGGGCCCTTGGTTCCAGCCGGTTTTCGCTGTGGTCCACCGTTATCAGGCGGCAGGTCGATACATCCATTGACGGTCAGTTCGACGATCCTTTCTGCGCTGAACTCGATCGGCGCTATGCGGCCTCGCTTGGGGGCAAGCGCATGTTTACCAACGAACTTTATCTTACGGTGCTTCGCTCGGGGATGCGCGGGGCACTGGCCGCAGGTGATCGCGTGCGCCGACTGATCGGTCGCGCGGCTGGGCGCGATGGGCAAGCTAATCAAAGCCGTGAAACAATCAACGAGCTCGAGGAACTTGTCGGCAATATCGTCCGTGATTTGAACAAATATGGCGCAAGAGCGCTCGGCATCCGCTCGATCGAAGGGTCGCCCTATTCCGAACCGGCGGAATTCTTGAACTCGGTTCTGACGTGTGGAGTACAGCGAAAGATGCGGCTGCCGCGCATGGGGCTTTCGAATTTCGTTGGCACATCGAGGCTGCATTTCTCCAGGCGGACCATGCAAGCGCAAGGGCCGGTTAAGCAAGACGACCGCTTCGGCGCGATGCTGTCGATTAAGGAATATCCGCCCTTTACCGGGCCCGGGATGTTGGATGGCCTGCTTCAGGTGAACCACGAATTCATCCTGACTCAGTCCTTCACGCTTGCAGACAAGCCAATCGCGCAGGAGCGGATTACACGTCTGAAGCGACAGATCGGCGCTTCGGACGAGGCTGGAAGCGATGTCGAAACCGATATCGATTTCGCGCTGAACAGCCTTCTGAACCAGGAAGCCGTCTTCGGCTTCCACCATCTGTCGCTCCTCTGCCTGTCGCGGGATTTGGACGGGGTCAACAAGTCGGTCTCCGACCTTGGCGCCTGTCTTACTGACATGAACATCAACTGGCTGCGCGAAGATCTGAACCTGGAAGCGGCGTTCTGGGCGCAACTGCCTGGCAATCATGCTTATATCGCGCGACGCGCCATGCTCTCGAGCGCCAACTTTTCCGGCCTCTCGTCGATGCACAATTTCGCGGCCGGACAACGAGAGGACACGCATTGGGGAAGCCCGATCACCATCCTCGAAACGACGAGCCAGACGCCTTACTGGTTCAATTTTCATCGGCGCGATATCGGCCACTTCCTTGTCACTGGACCGACCGGATCCGGCAAGACAGTCGCCCTCACCTTTCTCTTGGCCCAGGCCTTCCGAGTAAAACCCTCACCCCGCGCTGTCTTCTTCGATAAGGATCGCGGCGCGGAAATTTTCATCCGGGCAATGAATGGCTCCTACGAGATCCTCTCACCCGGAACTTCTACCGGTTTCAATCCGCTGCAGCTCGAGAACTCCGGTGAAAACCGGGAGTTTCTCCTCCGTTTGCTGAAGGCGATGCTGCGCAAGGATCGCTCGGATGCCATCGATCAGGAGGAAGAAGACACCCTTGAGCGCGCGATCGTGCGGATCATGTCCGAACCGGTGGCGGAGCGAACGCTCGTCAACTTTGCCGGTCTCCTGACCGGCCGTTCACGTGCCGATCCTAACGATCTCAATTCTCGGCTTCGGCCCTGGATCGACGGAGAAAAGGCTTGGTTGTTCAATGCAAGGCACGACGTCTTGTCCTTTTCCGGCCGCCGCGTATTCGGCTTCGACATGACGAGCATCCTCGACAACGACGAGGTTCGCACCCCGGCTCTGATGTATATCTATCACCGTCTTGACGAGCTCTTCGGCGGCACGCCTGTGATGATCTTCATGGACGAAGGATGGCGCCTGCTACGGGATCAGACCTTCAGCGACTTCATCGTCGACAAGATGAAAACGATCCGCAAACTGAATGGCATCGTCGGATTTGGCACCCAATCGGCTGCCGATATCGTGAACTCGCCGGCGGCCCATACCCTGATCGAGCAGTCGGCGACCAATATTCATTTCCCGAACCCGCGAGCCGACGAGGAAAGCTACATCAACCGTTTCGGGCTGACGGCGAAGGAATTCAGCTTCATCCGCAATACGCCGCCCGAAAAGCGCTCCTTTCTCATTAAGCACGGCAATGACAGCGTCATCGCCAGGCTCGACCTCGGGTCTATGCCCGACCTGATCAAAGTCCTCTCCGGGCGCAAAGAAACCATCGAAGAATGCGCAGCGCTCCGTGATCAGTTCGGTGACGACCCCATGGGCTGGCTCGCGAAGTTCTGCGGCTGGGAGCAGCAACCGTGAGAGGCAGCCGCACTCCGACATATGCCACGGCCGTGCTCATGCTTCTCGCATGCGGGTCTAGCGTTGGTCCCGCTCCTGCAATGGCCGACGTACCAACGATCGACAGCACCAATTTCAACCCAAGAGATCGCCGAGACAAAACGACGAGCAATCTCGAAGACACGGATCACGACCGTTACATCATCCACACATCCGTGACCTGCTCGATGTATCGGCCGGGCCGGACAAACGATCCGGTCGGAGCTGCGCAAGCCAATCCAGAAATCGCCGGGCTCGCCCGGCGGGTCGCGCAGGAAAAAGGCGTCGACGAGAGCCTTTTTCTCGCTCTCATCTATCAGGAAAGTCGGTTCAATCCCTGCGCCAAGTCCGCCGCCGGCGCGACTGGCCTGACACAGCTCATGCCGGCGACAGCGGCAGGCCTCGGCGTTGACGAGAACAATATCGAAGACAACCTGCGCGGCGGCGCGCAGTATCTAAAAGAGCAACTGCTTGAATTTGGCGGCGATACCAATCTGGCACTTGCCGCCTACAACGCAGGTCCGGGAGCGGTCAGCAAGTATGGCGGGATCCCGCCGTTCAAGGAGACGCAAGGCTACGTCGCCTCGATCACGCGGGACTGGCTGCCGGCTTTCGGTGGCTCAGACAAGTCGGGGATTCCCCTCAATTTCGGCGGTGGGGAGACCGCCTATACCGGCATGCGGTCATCCACGCTTAATGCGATGAGCGCAAGTGCGTCGACGTCGGACAGCCTTAGCAACGTTGCAAGCTGGTACCAGCAACTTGGCGCGATGCAGACCGGTACGATCCAGGACAGTTGGGACCAGAATTCGACGGCCCGCAACGCCAATCTGGAAATGATGAACAACGTCATCAAGTTGACGACGGCGATGGCCGACCTCGTCAATTCTCGCAATGCGATGTCGTCAGCCAATCTTTCCGGATCATCACGGACAGCCGCCGGCGGTTCCAATGATACCTCGCCGCGCGATACGACCGGCTTGTGCGACCCCCGACAGAACCTTGTGTGGAGCGACGAGCAAAACGGCTGCATCCAGAAACGCCCCAATACCAACGATGTGCGGCTGCTGCTTCAGCCGCAATGATGGAGGACTGCAATGATATTCAAGGCCTCGAGCACATTGATCCTGTTGTTGTTGCCGGCAGCCGCGCTTGCCGACGTTCCGGTGATCGACAAGACCAACTACGCGGTCGCCAAACAGACCGCGGATACGACGGACAAGATCCTCGATACCAACAAGAACATCCTGACGACGGTGCAGGATACGCTGAAGGCGGTGACCGGTGACCGCGGCAGCACCGCCGCGCCTCTGAAGGACCTGGCGATCGGCAACGGCTTCAGCGTCTCCTCCATCCCGTCCTTTGATCGCATCCTCAAGGAGGGCGTTCCCAACTTTGGATCGATGGGCGGCGATATCGCCAAGGCAGCCACCGCGTTCATCAATGGCTTGCAGCTGGTGAAAAGCCTGTCGGGGAAGGAAAACAGCAGCTTTTCCGGTGACAAGTCCTACGAGCAGCTCGTCAACTCCGTGCTCAGCGTTTCAGCGCTGATCAACGGATCACAACAGGCAATCGAAACGCGAAGGAGCGCTTTTGAGCAAGCAGGATCGCAGATCGGCAGCGCTCAGGACATCAAGGGGTCGATCGATCAGAACAGCCAGCTCCAGGTCCAGTCGGGCCTGACGTTGAACGAGATGATCGGTGTGATGAACGGCGCAGTCTCCGCGCTGCAGGCGGAGAACCAGCGGCGCCTGACGGATATTTCCAACACCAAAAAAGCGCTCAGCTACGGCAACTGAATCATGAAAAACGCGATCCTGAATGCCGCAGTCGTTGCAAGCCTGTCGATGCTGGCTGGCTGCGGCACGGTCAAGGAAAAGACCGCCCCCTGCAAACGGCCGGCCAACCTGACCTCCTTTGCTGCTGATCCCCGAAACGATTGCGGGCCGATGCGGGCGGTCAACAATCCCGCCGCCGCCTTTTCCGCGATAGGCATCCCCGAACCAGGCGGCAAATAGGGTCTCAAGATGCAAGATTTTCTGGGCGATCTCCTTCAGCGGATTGAAGATACCGGCTCGAGTTTCTCGCAGCAGGCCTATACCGTCGTCGGCAACGAATTGATGCCGCTCTTGCGGATCATGCTGATAGTCTATGTTGCTTGGTATGGCCTGCAACTTGTTATGGGCACCTCGCGTCTATCGGTCGGCGAAACCATCGGCCGGATTGTCAGGATGATGATCATCCTGGCGCTTGTCGGCTCCTGGGCAAATTTCGATAACCTCTTCTACCGCTGGCTCAACGACACACCCGAGGATGTTGGTCGGGCCATTCTTGCGGCTTCCGGAACGGGGATAACCGATCCCACCAATGGCCTGTCGCAGATCTGGAAGACGGCCAACGAGGCGGCCTCGGCTTTCGCCGAGCAATCGGGCTACTTCTCCATCCTCCCCAGCATGATCGGCATCCTGACCATAGTCGGCGCCGGCGTGTTCATCGCGATTGCGCTAGCGATCCTCATCCTCGCGAAGGTGATGCTCTGGGTGCTGATCGGTGTCGCGCCAGTCTTCATCGCCTGCATGCTGTTTGAACGAACCCGGGGATATGGCATCGGCTGGTTCAATCAGGTCCTGACCTACGCGCTTATTCCGCTGTTCATTTATGTCATCGCCGCCTTTCTGATCGCAGCGATGAGCCCGGAGCTCACCAAAATCGATGCAGCAAGCGGATTGCGGACCCTCACCCTTGCCGACATCGCAGGCTTCCTGCTGCTTTGCGTCGCCGGTGGATTTGTCATGCTCTACATCCAATCGATCGGCCAGGGGATCGCCGGCGGGATTGCCGTTGGCGTCGGTAGCGCGGCACGCCGCATTTCGCAGTTCGTCGGAATACAAGTTCCCCTGACGGCGGCGCGCGGCAGCACAGCTGCCGGCCGAGGTGCCTATCGCGCTGGCCGCTCCCTTGCCAGCAGGTTCACCAACCGCGGTGATGGCGACGAGGACACCGACGGAGCGCGGACCGCGATGCAAACGAAGATTTCCCGCCAGGGCCTCCCAGGCTGATCAACCGGATATGAAGCACCAACATGGCAGATACCAAAGAACTTGACCTTCGGACCTATTATCAAAGCGGGGACATCTGGGAGCAGGAGATCGTCAAGAAGGCGAAGCGGTCCCGTACCCTTGCCTGGTTGGTGACGATGATATTCGCTGGCATAACGTTGCTGAGCCTGCTGGCTTTGGTGATGCTCGTGCCGCTGAAGAGCTTTGAGCCTTACATCGTCGAAGTCGACAGAAACACCGGCTATCTCGAGGTCAAGAGCGGTCTTACGCGACCGGCCAACCTCACTGAACAGCAGGCCATCACCCAGGCAAATATCGTGCGCTATATCCGGTCGCGCGAGGGTTACGATCCCTATGCCATCGAACAGAACTTCGAGATTGCAGCACTCCTGTCGACCGGCAACGCTGCCCGCGAGTTGCAGGATCTCTACAGCGCCGCCAACGCCAAAAACCCTGCCAAGGTCTACGGGAAAACGAAACGGGTCACAGTCGAGATAGCATCCGTGACGTTTCCGAACAGTTCTACCGGGATCGTGCGGTTTGCCACGACCGAAGTTTCCGACACCGACGCGGTCACCCGTCATTGGATCGCGGTTGTTCGCTATCGCTACACAGACACGCCGGCGACCAACGAATGGCGCTTCGAAAACCCGCTTGGCTTCCAGGTCTACGACTATCGACGGGACCAGGAAACGGTAACGGAGAGCAATCGGTGAGGCGCTTCTTTCTGATCGGCTTTCTGCTCGCAGCTTCCATAGCGAACACATCGAACGCGGTTGAGACGCCAGCCGCCGGCCGGCTCGATCCCCGCGTGACCAGCGTCATCTACCAGCCGAACAATGTCGTGCGCGTTTTTGCGACTTACGGCATCTCGACGATGATCATCTTCGACGAGGACGAAAAATTCGAGACGATTGCTGTTGGTGACACCTCAAGCTGGGATGTCGTACCAACCGACAAGGGCAACATCCTTTTTGTGAAGCCGAAAGCGAAGGATGTCGCGACCAACATGAATGTCGTGACCACCAAACGCATCTACTACCTTGAGCTCAATGACTATGCGCCGGAGGACAACAAAAAGGTCTTCGGGATCCGCTTTGTTTATCCCGAAAAGGATCTGAATGCCTCGCTGCGGAAGGAGGCCGAAGCGCGCGCCGGCTATCCGAACATTTCCGGCATCGACAAGGCGAACGTCAACATCGACTACTCCTTCTCCGGCGATGCGGCTCTTAAGCCGATGATGGTTTTTGATGACGGCAAGAAGACCTTCTTCAAATTCGGTCCAAAGGTGCCGGCGATCTTCGCGGTGAACAGCGACTTCAGCGAGACACTGCGTAACTACCGGCGCGAGGGCGAATACATCGTCGTCGATGGCACCGCGACGCAATATACGATGCGCGATGGTGACCAGTGGACCTGCATCTTCAATCTGCGCAAGCCGGATTTCGGCCAGCCTGACGCTGATGTCTTCGGCCCCTCACCTGACAGCCGAGCGACAACACGAAGAAGGAGCGGCAATTGATGCAGCGTTCTCCAGAACTGGAAGCCATGCTTGCCGGCGACGAAGTCGCGGTGCGCGATAGCCGCGCCCGTCGGAAGCACCTTCTCGGCGGCACCGCTTTGCTGCTCGGAGGCGCAGCACTCGTCTACGTCGTCTTCTTCGGACCTCAGAAGCCTGCACGCGATATGTTGCAGGGCGACGAGGAGTTCTCGACAACGACCTTCAGGCCGCCGTCATTTCTGCGTCCGGAGCCTCAGCCCGATCCAAAACCGGCTGACAATATCATCCAGTTACCGGAGCCGCCGCCCGAAAGACCCGCACCGCCCGACACGACGGAATTTGCCGTGCCGCCACCGCCGGCGGTTGCCGCAGCACCGCCTGCGGCCGAGCCGGAACCGGAAATATTCCCGGAGCGATTCCGCTCGAAGCAGATCGTCGTCGATTCCGCGAAGGTTGAAAGCGACGGATCATCATTCGGTGGCAGCAATGCTGCCGGCGGCCCAACGGTGGCGGGCGAAGATCGAAACAGCAAATTCCTCGCGACAGCGTCGGCCGTCGGCGACCGGTCAGCCAAGGCACGCAAGATCGACCGGATTGACGCGATGATCCCCGAAGGCACGCTCATCCCCGGCATCCTCGAAACTGCGATTAATAGCGATCTGCCGGGCCAGATCCGGGCAATCACGTCCAAGGACGTCTATTCATTCGATGGTCGGCGCGTCCTGATCCCAACGGGCACGCGACTGATTGGTGAATACCAGTCGGAGGTGACCCGTGGGCAGAAGCGCATCTTCGTCATCTGGACCAGGCTGCTGCGTGACGATGGCGTCACCGTTCGGCTGAACAGTGTTGGAACGGACAACCTCGGACGCTCCGGCCTCACCGGCATTGTCGACAACAAGTGGCGTGAGCGTTTTGGCTCCGCGATCCTGCTCTCGATTGTCGGCGCCAGCTCGTCTTACCTGACGGGTTACGGAAGCGGCCAATACAGCTCGCGCAGTGGCAATGAAGAATCCAATTCCAATCGGGCCGCAGACCTCGCACGCGAAACGATCGCCCAGACGTTCTCCGACATGGCAAACCAGGCGCTGTCGGAGAACCTCAAAATTCCACCGACCATCAGTGTGCACCAGGGCGAGCGCATTTTCGTCTACGTCCGGCAGGATCTCGACTTTTCCGCCATGTATCCCGATCCGGTCGAGGAAGCACTGAAGGAGATCAAACATGAACGAGGCCTCGATCAAGGTCGTAGCCGGTAGCGATCCGTATTATTTCCTGCGCCGCGCCCTGGCGCCGCTCGGCGAGTTCCTCAATGACCCCGGCGTCATCGAAATATCGGTCAATAGGCCAGGAGAAGTGTTTGTCGAACGCCTTGGAGCGGCCGCAATGGAGTTCCACGCCATTGCCGCACTGACAGCCAAGGAGATCGAGCATATTGGCGAACGGGTCGCTGCGGCCAGCAACCAGTTTATCAGCCGGATCAATCCGCTGCTCAGTGCCGCACTTCCCACAGGCGAGCGCATCCAGATTGTCCTGCCTCCGGCTGCCGCGGACGGTGGCTCGATCTCGATCCGCAAGCAGGTCGTCAACGACTTCACGCTGGCGGAGTATCGCGATGCCGGCGGGCTCGACAGGGTGTCCGTCACCGTTGGCGGCGCGAGCGAGATCGAGACGAGGCTGACAGCTCTGCTCGAAGCCGAGCGGATCCATGACTTTATTGAAACGGCGATCCGCGAACGTGTGTCGATGCTGATCAGTGGCGGCACCTCGACGGGAAAGACGACGTTTTTCAACGCCTGCCTCAAAAGCATCGATCCGCATGAGCGCATCCTGACGCTTGAAGATACCCGTGAGCTTTTCCCGCCCCATCGCAACAGCGTGCATCTGCTGGCGTCACGCGGCGACCAAGGCACGGCGCACGTCTCGATCCAGACCCTGCTTGAGGCATCGCTTCGTATGCGGCCGGATCGCTTGTTTGTCGGCGAGATCCGCGGTGCAGAAGCGTTCGCCTTCCTGCGTGCGATCAACACTGGCCACCCCGGAAGCATGTCGACGGTTCATGCCGATACGCCGGCGGGCGCATACGAGCAACTCGCGATGATGATGATGCAGGCCGGCATGTCCTCCGGCTACTCCAAGCAGGATCTGATGTCCTACATCCGCATGGTCATCCCGATCGTTATTCAGTTACGGCGCGACGGCGGGCGAAGAGGCGTCTCCGAGATCTTCTACGCCAGGCGGACAGGATGAGCCGCGGATATGTCGCCGCCTACCTGTTCTTCTGCGCTCTGCTCGCAGTCGCAGTCTGGATGCTTGCCTATTCGCTAATTTTGCAGGTCGTATGGAAGGATGGACGCGTCCTCCATCTGATGACGACGACGAACCCGCTCGCGCCGCTTCAGCAATTTGCCGCCTATATCGGCAACCGGCCGCTTCAACTGGTCGCCTGCGCCGCCGCGATCCCAGCTTTGGGTACCGCTGTCGCAGCCGCGATGTTCGGACTTCGACGACCCTCCAATCCGTTGGGAGACGCGGCGTTTCAGGATATGGGTACCCTGCGGCGCGCAGGCTGGTTCCGCAAGGATGGCCATGTCCTCGGCGCCTACGGTGGCAGTATCTTGAGGCGAAAGGACGATCGTCACCACCTGATCATCGGACCGACTCGCTCCGGCAAGGGTGTCGGCTATGTCATACCGAATGCGCTGATGTTTCCAGGCTCGATGATCGTCACGGATCTCAAAGGCGAAATTTTCGAACTGACTGCCGGATACCGGAAATCGCGAGGGCATCAGGTATTTCTGTTTTCGCCAGGGTCGCCGAAAACGCATCGCTGGAATCCGCTCGACTTCGTACGCTCCAATCGCGGCAGCCGTACGATCGATATCCAGAATATGTCAGCGATCTTGATACCGGAGACGGTCGGATCGGAGAATGCCGTCTGGCAGGGCACCGCCCAGCAGGTCATTGCGGGGATCATCAGCTACATCCTGGAGAGCCGCCACTATCACAATCGGCGCAATTTCGGCGAAGTGAATGCTTTCTTCAATGCCGGCGTCGATCTCCAGGCCTTGCTGAAGCTTATCAAAGAGAATGAAACGGATCTGTCCCGCTTCACGGTCGATAGCTTCAATGCCTACATCTCACTCAACGAACGCGCTGCGCGCTCGGCGCTCCTCGATATCCAGAAGGCGCTGGCTCCCTTCCGCAACGAGCGTGTGGTCGCGGCCACCAGTATCACCGACATCGACATCGCCTCTCTGCAGCGGCGACCGGTCACAATCTATCTGGCACCCAACATCACCGATATGACCATACTTCGGCCACTGCTGACACTCTTCGTTCAGCAGATCATGGACCTCTTGACCCGCGAACATAATCCGGCTGCCCTGCCCGTCTACTTCCTTCTCGATGAATTCCGGCAGTTGAAACGAATGGACGAGATTCTCAACAAACTGCCCTATGTCGCGGGCTACAATATTAAGCTAGCCTTCGTCATTCAGGACCTGAAGAATATCGACGAAATCTACGGCGAAACCGCGCGGCACTCGCTGCTTGGCAATTGCGGCCTTCAACTCATCCTCGGCGCCAACGACCAGGCAACCGCCGACTATACCTCTCGTGCACTTGGGAAGCGGACGATCCGCTATCAGTCAGAATCGAGGACGCTCGAGCTGATGGGGCTTCCGCGCCGCACCAAGGTCGAGCAGATCCGCGAGCGCGACCTGATGATGCCGCAGGAGATCAGACAAATGCCGGAGGAGAACGCGATCCTGCTGGTCGAAGGACAACGGCCAATCCAGGCTAAAAAGATCCGCTACTACAAGGTCGAACCGTTCAAGACCGCTGCTGCTGCTCCGTATCGCATGGTCGAAATTCCTGAGGTCGAACTCACAGCCATGCCAATGGTGCCGGCCGTGCTGCAGGACTACGGACAGTCCCCGACTGAAAACCTCGAAAAGCCTGAACTTCCACAAGCAACCGACAAAGAAGCGTCTCCTTCGAAAACGCCGAGGAGGAGCCGCACTGTTGATCACGCTTCGAAGGGCAGCCTCCCGATGCAACAGGCGTCTGAAAAACTCGTGACAGCAGAGCTACGTCTCGTGAAGACGGCACAGAAATTGAAGGCCGCTGTCGAAAGAACAGTCGATGGCAATCCCAATCTGTCGCCAAAGCAGCGAAAGAGCATTCACGACATCCTTGCAAACACAGTCCCTGATCCGGAGGAGATTGGCACCTAGCAACAGCACGCAGCCTACTATGGGAACCTGCGCCGCCTCGCCGCTGGCACCATAATGCGTGTGTTGAGAGCGCCGATTGCACGACACCATGGGAACGCTGCCGTTAGCTGTCTTGCGCCCTAGCTTTGTCCCGTTGACGGCAATCCAACGTCCGCAGTCAGCCACAACGACCAGCAAGCCGCTCCACGAAGCCTTCTATCCCTTGAAAAGGCACACGGAAAGTCTGTCATCAGCTCTTTCACTTGAGGTCGACACGACATCCCGCATCAAACAGGGCCTCCTGCCTAGCCGATCGTCAGCGTAGTCTGAATCAATCTGTTGAGCCAGGATTGATTAAGGCGAGACGCGACCCTTATCTGCCATCGAAGCGGGAAAGCATGGTTCTCAATTGGTCGTTCTGTGTTTCCAGTTTTTCGGCAAGTGTGGCCCTGAGCTGTTTGATATCATCATCCAAGCTGAACACTGCGGTGACATATTCCCCCCGCTCGTCGCTTGGCGGCGGCTCAACCAGTTTGGCTGGGGCTTTGGCCCCTGCTGACTTCAAGGAGACCCGAGACGGCTTGGCCGCTTTCTTCTTAGTTCGAAGATCGTAGGTAGGTCGAGCATTGCTGATCGTTAGCGCGTCCCCAGAAACTTGATGCGTATCCCGGGGCTCATCCGCTACCTCCATGTCCGTCGGCTGTTCAGTCACCGCAGAGTTGTCGGATGATACGTGGTGGGCCGAGACCTTGACGACGACGCGCTCATGCTCGCGTACCATCGCGCCTGCAATCGGGGCGGCCTGTGTGGTCCTCACCTCGTCAGAGGCAACGCTCGACGAGGCCTCTGCGCTAGGGGGGATTGCCGGCTCTTGGGTTAGTTTTGCAGCTTGAGCCGGGGCCTTAGACCTAAATTTGGAGATAATGTTCCATGGCGACATCGACGTTCCCTCTCGTTTGACGCGCCAATATACGCGGCGCAGAGACCGGATCGGAAAGTCCGATCGGGCGAACGATTCTCTACATGGAGTTTAACCGATGGCGGATGCGAAGCAAACCATCCGCCATCGATAGGCGATCACTTCAGTCCAAGACGGCTACGAAGATCCGCGTTCTCAGCGCGAAGCTTTTCTGCCAGCGATTTGCGGAGGCGCTGGTTTTCCTCTTCGAGCTGGAGAAGTTCCGCGAAGTCGTCGGCCAAAGGAGATATGGCCGCTGTTGGATTCGTCGAACGGTTTGGCCCGCGTTTGCCTGTCGTTGGGCTTGCTGCTGTGCGCTTACCGCGGGTCGCTGTGGCGCTGGCAGCTGTCGGCGATGCGGCAACCTCGGTGCGCTTTGGACGACCACCACGGTTTTTCTTAACTGGCTCCGCAACCGTTGCAGCTGCCTTCGCATCCACCTTTTTGGCACGCGGTGCACGTTTTTTCTTTGCCGGGGCTTCCGGCGCTACAGCGGCTGCGTCTGGAGCGATGCTTGGATTGTTTTCGTCGGCCATTGGCGTGTCTCCTGTTTGGCAATCTCGTTGTCGTTTGTAGATTCGAGGCTGTCAATATCGCATGCGATTCTTCAGCATTAGAGCATAATGCCCAATGTAGTCTGCAATTGTCTTGATGGCACTTTGGCGAACTCGCATCGGCACCGGATGTCGGGTGACAATGTTGAGTACGATGACCCAGGACACTGCGCCGCCTGACGCGAACGCGCCTGTCAGTGCACCCAACGTTTGTCGGATTTTAAGCCCGAACGTCGTTCCAAAATCACGACGAATGCCGCGCCACGCGCCAGAAGCAGGTAAGGGACAACTTGCCCGGCCCTCGTTTAGATTTCCAGCAAATACAGAAATGCGAAGGCGGAAGGAATGGCAAGCACGACAGAGGTGGCACCATTGATGCCGCCGCCGTTTATACCACGCCGCCTATAGCACCGCCCACTGATTGCTAGGTGAAGGTTTCCCAACGTCCACGGGACTGCGCTCCTAATTACCCTGTCAACGCACGGGATCGCCGTTCTATTGAGGTGACCGAAGTGCTCAGAATCGAGAATAGGACGCTCTTGCTCGGCTCTCCGATAGACAGTCAATTCGCAAAGGAGCACGCCTTTTCCGAATACACGGTCTTCGTATCGTCAATGTAGCACAATTCGACGAATTTCGAATTGATCAGATCGGAGGCCCTTTCGGATTGAGCGATTGAGGGCCCAAAGATCAATGTTGCGACGATCGTCGGCGCGGACGTCATCCACCTCGTCTATTTAGGTTTTTGGAGCTCGCGCAGACCATACAAACTTCAGTGGAACTGGCCCGCAAAGGAAAGCCCTGGCTTAGGCTACCCGCCTCCGCTCGGCCTCCGCCTTGATAGCGGCGTCCTTTGCCATTTTGATAAGGTAGACGACAAACGGTTGATCGCTGAGTTCGGCGAGTTTTTTGGCTGCTTCAAGATGGTCAATCAGATGAACCTGCGACATATAAACCTCCGTTGCAAAGAGCATATTCAGCTTTACTAATGAAACTCAACCAAGGCTTACTATGCGGGGTTTGGTCCGGCACCGTACAACTACAGAGGCTGCGGGTAACGTCTGTGCTGCTGGGACCGGCGGCCGCTCGGACGGCCCTACTTTGACGCAACGACAGCGGACGAAGATACAATCGAACTGCAAACATCTTTGTGCGCGCAAACCTGTTGGCGTAACGGCTCGTGCGCTACCTAGATACTGCGGTCTGTTTTATAGCGCGCTTGCTGCGTCAGAACCAACATGGGCTGCTGTCGACGTCCGAACTCAGAGCGCCAAATACTGCGGATGATGTTTTTCACCGGCGACACACATTTCGGCGGTCAGCGTGTCCTCCGTCTGGATCGAAGGCCTTTCTCCAACATGGAGGAACGCGACGCAGCGCTCATCCGGAACTGGAATAAGACGGTCGGCTCCCAAGACGAGGTCTGGCATCTTGGAGACGTCATGGCGGCGAAGGCCGGCAGTTGCAACGAACTCCTAAGGAAGCTCACGGCCACAAGCACCTGATCGTCGGCAACAACGATCCTGAGACGACGACGCAGTCGCGAGAAGGGGATAGCGTGCAACACTATGCCGACCTCCAGCAGGGCGGTCACCACCTGATCCTTTGCCACTACGCTTTCCGGACATGGAACCAGATCGTAAAGAAGTCTATAGATCTGCTCGGCCACTCGCATGGGCAGTTGAAGCCCGTTTTCCGCCAATCGACGTCGGAGTTGGCGCGCAAGGGCTGCGTCCAGTCACCCTCGATGTGATCCTTCGGAGAAGTCGGTGGCCGACGAGAAGTGAGATATCGTTGAGGACGATTAGCACGCGAGACGTCGGAGGACGAAAGCTGCCGGCGACGATTTTTACAGGCTGTGGCGCCATTGCGGCTAGTTATCGTCTGGCTTCGGTTAAAGTCGGAACATTCAACGCGCGTGCTCGTTCGCTACTAACCAAAGAGGAGGAGCATTCATGACCAACGTCTACAACGAAAGCGCGCCCGTATACGCGGGTGACCTCGCCAAAAGTACTTTGACAGCATTCTTTGACAGCCGGAGCAACGCCGAGACTGCCATCGAAAAGCTGAGGTCGGCAGGCCTTGCCGACGTCCGTCTGATGCCGGGCTACGAGGCTGACGGCGAAAACGCTGCAAGCGAAAGGGAAGGTTCCGGATTCTGGGCCGGGCTTGCCGACTGGTTCTTTCCCGACAATGACCGCGACGTCTATGCCGAGGGCCTTCGTCGCGGCGGCTTTCTGGTCTCCGCTTCGGTCGACAACAGCAACTACGACACGGCGCACGACATACTTGACGATGAGGGATCGATAGACATGGACGAGCGGGCCGATCTGTGGCGCGCCGAAGGCTGGTCGGCCGGCGGATATAACCAGCAGGCTGTAGCGTCCAAGGAGGACGTGTTCCAGGCTGATGCGACCGCTGGCAGCGCGACCGGCATCGGCCGATACAGCAGGAGTTCCAAAGCGACTTCGCCAAGGGTTCGCGGATACGATCTTGCTGAAGACGTTTCGAGCGACGTTGTCGACGACGTTATCCCGACCGGCCACCAACGCGACGTGTCAGAGGGCGACCGCAATGCTAACGAACGGATGTCGCAAAGCCAGTCGATTGACGACTTACGGCAGAGCCAGAGCCTGCCGGGCAGTCGCTGAGGCAGAAGACTTTCGAAGCCGCGCACGGTCAGCGCGGCCTCGTAGGACTGTATCTGTAAATGCGTTCGAGTTCCGCTGCCTTTGATGCCAGCGAGCGGCGACTATGCGGCGAGCCCGATCAAGGTTTGAGCCAACTCCTTCCGATTGTATGGCTTTGTGAAGAAAATTCCGCGCTCCGGCATCTGGTGGAGGAGCGGTTGTGTCATCGCTGATACAATTAGTATCTCAATCGGCGGATATCGTTCACGTACGGCCGTTGCGAACACGAGGCCATTCATCGAGCCCGGGATGTCGATATCCGTCCAAACTATTTGAATACCGGGCTGCGCTTCCAATAGCCGAAGAGCGTCGTCCGCGTTGGTTGCTTCGAAAACCTCGAAACCAATATCTTCGACAAGGTCCAGCGCCATCATCAAAAGAAGCGGCTCGTCTTCAACGACTAATACTTGGATCACCGGATTCTCCCCTTTAAGTAGTGCGAGATACCAGCCCGGAAGGGAGTTCCATAGCTTAATGACCATAATCGAAGGATGGCATTATCGAACCTGAGGTCGCTGTCTGCGGCGTTCCGCGACCTTGAGCCTCTGGGCCGCTCAACATCCACGCACGATGCGACGGCTTTACTCGCCACTGGATGAAAGTAGACCCTTGCTGCCGAACAAGCCTCACGTCGTCTCGAATTCAGTGAAACCCGCGCAGAAACCCGGCACACGAGCGCTTTCAAAAGTGTTGGGGAACACCATATTCGCAGTATTATTAGTGTTGGGGCGGCCAGGTGAACGAAGACTTCCAAAAAGACATCGATAAAGTCCAGCGAATTTCCGCGGTTCCATCGATACTCGATGTCGTTTGCCGATCGACCGGAATGGGGTTTGCCGCCGTAGCCCGCGTCACGGAAGAGCGATGGATCGCATGTCAGGTCTTGGACAATGCCGATTTCGGGTTGCCGGCGGGTAGTGAGCTGAATGTGGAGACCACTCTCTGTCATGAGAT
The DNA here is from genome assembly GCF_056399485.1 of Rhizobium sp. 01N424. NCBI lineage: Bacteria > Pseudomonadati > Pseudomonadota > Alphaproteobacteria > Hyphomicrobiales > Rhizobiaceae > Rhizobium > Rhizobium sp. 01N424. The sequence goes on along the minus strand of NZ_JBFTRK010000010.1, from coordinate 156,555 downwards.
CCGGCAGCATCATGAAGTCGTCGCCATCGACAATGTGGCTGAAGACCCGATCTACAGTGACCACCACACACCGCGGATCTACGGCCTCCAAAGCTACATCTCGGTGCCGATCATCCTTCCCGACGGAACTTTTTTCGGCACTCTGTGCGCTATCCACTCCAAGACAGCGAAGGTCAACAACCCCGAGACAATAGGTACCTTTAAGCTATTCGCAGAACTGATCGCCTACCATCTCGACGCCAGTGACAGGTTAGATGCTGCACAAATAGATCTTGACTACGAAAGAAAGCAGTCTGAGCTGCGAGAACAATTCATCGCCGTGCTCGGCCACGATCTTCGCAACCCGATCGCCGGCGTGGACGCCGGGATCAATCGGCTTCTACGTCATGGCTGGACCGATAAGTCGCCACAACTCTTACGCATGATGAAGGCAAGCCTGGTGCGCATGGCGGCACTGGTAGACAATGTCATGGACCTGGCGCGCGCGAGGCTCGGCGGCGGGATCAATCTTGACTTCGATCCCGACCGAACCGTTGGGGACACGATCGAGCACGTCGTTCAGGAGTTCAAAATCGCCCATCCCGAAAGAGAGATCGAGGTGTCGGTGGAGATCGAAGCTCCGCTGCGGATCGACCATGCGCGAATAGGACAGATGTTCTCCAATCTCCTTGGAAACGCCCTAACGCACGGTGCGCCAGACCATGCCGTGCGGGTGAAGGCAATCACCACGGATGACAAATTCGAGTTAAGCGTCGAAAATCGTGGCGAGCCAATTCCGTAGCAATCTCTCAATAAGCTTTTCCAACCTTTTGAAAGAGCAGAGGGTTCGAAGGGTCAGGGGTTGGGGTTGGGCCTCTTTATTGCTTCAGAAATCGCCCGCGCCCACGGAGGGACGTTGGGGGTTCTGTCCGACGAGAAGATGACTCGCTTCAGCTTCTCCATGCCCAACGAGTTTGATCCCGTTGCAAGATTGGCTCCGAAATGAGCGCCGTTGGACACCAAGGCATTGCTGGCACCGTTCAGGCTGCTCGTGGCCGCCGGACAGATACCGCGCCCACTTCCCTTTCTGGACGTTAGACACCGAGGCAGATCGCATTGGGCATCAATCGTTACGATGCTAGCCCACCGTAACTTGCTCGCAAGTGCAAACCTCGGATTTAATCACCGCTGTATCGAGGCAAGGACCGAATATCTTGGGCCCAAGAAAGCTCTGATGAGCACCAAAACTGTGCGCTTGGCCTGAGATCTTGCCGCTGCGTTATGGTCCCAAGCCGGATTCCAACCTGATTGGCATCCTCGAGTTCGCCGGTCGTATAGATCGGCGAGCCGCAGTTGGAGCAAAAGTATTGCATTCTTCTGCGGCCGTTAGCGGCGGTCTTCACGTACAGCGTTGGATGGCCAGAAGTTAGGCGGAAGTTCTCACGTAGGGCCGTTACAGTCACGCGGTACGCGGCACCCGTGAGCCGCTGGCAGTCGTTACAATGGCAAATCGTGACGTCCTGGGCTTGGACCTTAGCGACGTACATGACCTGTCCACACTGGCACGCGCCGTCGATGTCGATATGCATCTCATCTCCAACAACCCATATCCTTGGCGAAATAGGGGTTGAATGCCAGATTTCCATGTGAGTGTGTCAGATTTTGAGATCCCCTCAAGTAAAAATCGGAGTTCTTTGGATCACATGCAATCCCAACGAACTCAGTGGGACCGAAAGGCGTGGCGGGCACCTTGGCAACACCAAAAACACGCACTACATGCGTAGTGGGCATGATGACTTCCCTCTTCGTCGTCTTGTCCGCTCCTATGCTCAATTCCCGAGCACAATTCAGCGCCACCTCCCAGCGGCGCTATTTTTTTCCTTGAATTCTGGGCTATTCGGATTCCCGTGTGGAATTGCCAGCGTCGAGCGGCCGATCCTGAGCGGACAGGTTTGTGGTTGTGCTCGATTTTCGCCGGCGTTTGACGGCGACGAGGTTCCCGGGGGTCGCAGACGGACACCACGTCACGCATCGTACAAAGGCCTTCGTGAGAAACAGGATAGCGCCAATGCAGCGGTTTATGGGTTCACACCCGAGGAATTAGCAAGCCGCTACGCGAGCAAACCAGTGTCGACTTGGTCTTCACTTCACGTCGTCCCACGGTTAGTCAGTGCGCTCGACAAAAATGTAGACTTAACATGATGATGCAGAGATACCTTTTGACGTTGCACCGACACAACCGGCGATCCGCAGCGGTCTTTCCACGGAAGCTAAACTCATAGAGGTCTTGGCCGCGGAAGATCTGCCATCCATCATGCCGCCTGACTGGCTTGTTGCAACCATGCAAATGGATATCAAGGGAGCGGCATCGCAATCCACGATTCTAGTTTGGACGCCATCAACATGTGGACGCTTGAACTAAAAGTGGTCGCGTGATGATGGTCGGTGCGGCCCAATTTAGCCGCACCGCGTAGAAGGCAAATCGCCGTGCATATCTGGCTTCAGAAGCCCCAAGACGCGGTCTACCAGTCTGCAGCGACGTTCAAGGCCGTCTTTGACTTCGTGTCTGCCTTCGCCAAGCTCTGGAGAATTCGCTCGTCCGAAAACGGCTTCCCGATCACGTCGACTGCGCCATCCAAGCCATGACCAACCTCTCGGGGGGTCCCGGTGACGAAGATCACTTTCGTGCCATAGCGGTCGATCAACCTTCGGGCCAAGGCGGCTCCACTCAACCCATCTGCCAGACCAAGGTCGACCAAAGCGGCCTCGACACGAGGGGCGTGAGCGAGCGCCTGTTCCACTGTGGAAACTGGACCAACCGTAGAATGCCCGGCGTCCGTAACAATCCGCTCAAGCTCCATAGCAATGAGCGCCTCATCTTCAACAATCAAAACCCGCATATTCTCCTCCTGGACATCCGACGAGTTAGGTCACGTTTCATGCCCGTCGGTTTGTTCACGGGTTTTTGACGGCGAGCCAGCGGCTCGATGAGGGGATGTGTGACCGCTGGCAATGATAGGAACCGACTCTCCATATGCGGCGCTCTAAGCCCTACCTTTTAGCAAGGCTGTCGCCGAAGCCTTCCCGCCCAGCTGCCCGTCATCAGCCCTGCCTGGAGCAAGGTTGCTTGCATAAGATGTAGCTCATAAACGTGGAGCCGCGCGATGCAAATTGTCATAGACACCATGTCGTGCGTTGATCGTAGAACCGATCGATTGCGACGGCGTTGTGCTGACTGTTCGGCGCAACGCGAGGGATATCCGAATTCCACTCTCCGCTATTGCAGACTGGAGCCCGATAGGCGCTGATCAAGGATCGCTTCCGCTTGATCGCTGGATCAAACGACGAACCGATGTCGTTTGCTTGTGAATTTGTTTTTATGGTTGCAGGCTTCCAAAAGCCATTGCATGTTGCTGCCCGTAAAAATGCCGAGGGGAACAAAAAAATGGCAACAGGTACGGTCAAATTCTTCAACATGGACAAGGGGTTCGGCTTCCTCACCCCGGATGGCGGCGGAGCGGATATCTTTGTCCACATCTCCGCGCTTCAGGCGTCCGGCATCCAATCCCTGCGCGATGGTCAGAAGGTTTCGTTCGATACGGAGCCTGACCAGAGGGGTAAGGGCCCCAGAGCCGTCAATGTGCAGCTTGAGACCGCATAAGGCTGTATGCCTCTGCGGTGCTGCCACAGAATTCTGTCGCAAGTAAACGGTGCCTTAGAAAGATAATCTTGGTCGGTTTCGGCACTCTACAACTACGCTTCGGAATTGAAAGACGGGGGATTGGGCGTCTTCAAGCCAAGGCGAACGCTTTGGCCTGATGCCCATGAAAGTGCAAAATGAATGCCTGCAAAATCCTGCTCGGAGACCTTGCCCAGCTCGGTCACCCGAACGATGTATCTGTCTCCCCGAAGGATGAGATCAACAGCCGACTGTTTCATTTTTCGTCCCATGATCAGTGGAAATACAGTTTCGTGCGTCGGGATCGTGCGAACCACTAAGTTTGGCGCGCTTCGCCCAACGCAGCCAGCGACTCGCTTTTGATTGTATATCCGGCCTGCAAAAGGCCGAAGAGGCGTGATACCAACGAGCACCCCTCCAGGCTGTTCGGACTGACGCGGTGAGTTTCACACCACTCAGCCATGGCCTCAAATACCGGTGTCACGTCATCACTGAACGAAATCGCGCAGAATAGCTCCGACATAGATCGCCCTCCTTGTTCGAGGAGCGAGAGCTCGTATCAACTCCCAAGCGGCCGTTGCCATTGCATTCCAGCCGACGAACAAACATACGCTTATCGGTGGATGCCGCCAATTAATTTTGACATGGTACGGTCTCCGAAATTGCCCCACCTCAGAAAAGACTCTGAACTCTGCCGTAACGTCATGGTCAACGCGCTAGTTTGGGGATCTTCATACATCGGAGGACAAAAAGTGAAACGGATCGAGCCTCGGCGTACAATTTTGTCGCAATATCGCCCATCGATAGTGGAAAGCTAACTAACCGAAACCAAGTCCGGAGTTGCCGATGTCCGACAAATCCTGCCCAGTCCCAACGCCCGAAGAGCGAAAATACATCGAGATCAAGGACGCCGCAGAGCGCGCGATGCTCGACAAGGTTTTCGCGGCTATCAATGATGCTGCCGCGGAGGTCGCGGACAGATTTAGAGAGGCCGGACTGGCGTTCGAGCCAACAAGCGCCGACTATTTTAAGTTCACGGTCCAGCAGGTCATGTTCGTGAGCTTGAGCGGGGGAGATCCCGACACTTTGAAGGGCGGCGATGCCGAGATCGGCCAGCGCATCGTCAACAACGGTCAGCATATTATCGACCACTACTGGCGGAGCGCTGGCGAGATAACTGACGGCGGCTAGAGCCTTGGCGTCATCTGTTCCGGCATGAAAGCCATATCCTCTTCTACTGAGCTACCGCGCCGCTTCTCCACGAGGGGCCTGATGTCCTCGGTAGTCACGTAACGGAGCCTGTCGGTCCCGGCAGTCGCAGCGTCGTATATGACATTCGCAACCTGTTTGCTCGTCGCCAATCCACGGTTCTGGGCCTCAGCAATTGCTGGCCACTTTGTCGACCGCAGATGACTGACTTTGGTCTCACCGAATACCGCCGCAGAACTGGTCTCTACACCACGGTCACCTTGGAGCCGGGATCGGTGATGGTCGTTCACACGGAAGGCGAGGAACCATACGCTGACATCGTCACCACGATGCCAACGCGGGGGATCGTGCTAACCAGCATCGACCACCGTTGTCCGCGCTGACGGAACATCTTGATCTCAGTCGATCGACTGCCGCCCGCCCTGAACGGTTGAAGGTCGGAGGATTGCCTCTTACCGCTTGAATGACGCTCTGAACGGCGTTCACTGCCATCATCGCGTTGTAGGACTTGGCTGGAACCGTGCATCCGCATGCAGGTCGCTCCGTGAAATATACACCCTCTATGACTCTCAACCTGTTTCCGGACCCTATCCCCAACGCTCCCCGCCCCGCACCGCGCCTCTTAGGCGATTGCCCGACGGTGCCAGTGGGCAGACGTAACGGCTGGAGTACGAGCAGGACGGGAAATAAGCAAAGTTGAAGTCGAGAATGGCGCTTCCGTCCGGGCGCAACGTACCGAGGTCGGCGCCCTTGATCGTATCGAGAAGGTAGCGCCCGCCTCCGTAAGTTTCGTTGCCTGAGGTGGCGTCGGTGAAAGGTAGGAATACTCCGCCGCCGTAGCCCTCGATCCAGTAAAGCGTCAGTTCTCCTCCGAGCACATCCTGTAACCCGCCGGTACGTGCGAAGGCACGCATGGTCAACTCGCCATCAGCGCCCGTCGCAACGGTGATCCGTTCCTCGCGTGTTTCCTCGAGGCGAACAGTCAGACGAAGCGAAGGATCATAAGGAAACATTGCGGGGCCTCGATAACCTTGTCGGTCCTGGGCCTCGATGGGTGATTGGGGATGCCCCCGGAACAATTGGGAACGGGTGTCGCACCACGTTTGCCAGGCGATCGCGGGGTCTTCGCTCGTTCGGATATTACAGTAGAGATCCGCAATGGTTTGCCGCCACTCCCACAGTTGCTCGATCGAGTTCACCGGACGCTCCTTTTGTAAAACCTTGCCTTCGCCGCCCGACCCGGTGGTCGTCGCGATCACTTGGGACTGGGCTTCATCAAACATAGGAACGGCCATCCGAAAGCCAACCGGATTCCCGCTAACTTCGGGTCTGGTCCAGACCAAAAAAATATGGCTCATAAAGCGGGAGAGGTTTGCCGGCGGCTTTGGCGAAGGCGCGACCGCTATCGCCCCCTAAATCCCGTGATGCTACGCGAGACCTTAGAGCCAGCGCAAACACGTCGATGGCTATTCCTTTTGGCAGTAGTTCGGAATCTCTAGTTACAACGTGGCGGTGTTCTCAAAAGAAGGCCTGTCCACACGAAGATCCGAATAGCTGATCAGCGGCGATCAAGGTCATCGGGCGATTGCATTCGTCTTCGGCTATGGTCTGTATCTCGTCATGGGCGTCCGTTGACGCTCTTTAGACTTCGCTACGCTTCAAAAGGTAGTCCAGGCCGCCGGATCGATACCAACGGAAGCCGTACGGCTCGAGCACCATTCGATGCTTCCCGCCTTGGTCGATATGGCTATCGTGGCCGTCGAGAATGTCGATCAGCGCCGACGCGTCCTCGTTTCCTTCGATCCGGAAACTGATCTCGACAGGCTTGTCGTGGAAGCTGTGGATAATCGCCAATACGTTCCTCTTCCATTCGTAACGCAGGATCAGGACGCCGGGATCACCGCAGTCAATGACTGTAAATTCGCCCCATCCGATCTCAGGTGCCTCTTTCCGCATGCGGATCATCCGCTCCGTCCAGTTCAGCATGGATTCGCTGTCTCGGCGCTGGAAGGCGACGTTGACGTGACCGTATCCATATGGCCCATCGGAAATGACCGGTAGGACAGGCTTGTCGGCTTTGGTGAAACCTGCCTGTGGTTCGTTGGACCATTGCATCGGGGTGCGCGCGCAATTCCGCTCGGGAAGCGTCAGGTCATCGCCCATTCCGATCTCGTCGCCATATCGAAGGACGGGCGTGCCGGGCAGCGAATACATCAGGCTGTAAGCCAGCTTGAGCCTGCGAAGGTCACCCCCAATCATCGGCGCGAGCCTGCGCCGAATGCCGCGGTCGTATAGCTGCATGTTCTTCTCTGGCCCGAAAGCGGAAAACACTGTTTGCCGCTGACTTTCCGTGAGCCTGCCGAGGTCAAGTTCGTCATGGTTCCTCAAGAACACGCCCCACTGCCCGGTCTTCGGCAGGTTTCCAGTGTCACGCATCGCTTTGACAAGCGGTCGAGTATCAGCACTTGCCATTGCATAGAATAGTGCTTGGTTGACATGGAAGTTGAACATCATCTGCATTCGGTCGCCGTCATCGCCGAAATATTCAAGGTTTTCCTTTGGCACGACATTGGCCTCGGCGAGAATGATGCTGTCGCCCTTCCGCCACTGAAGAAATTCACGGAACGCTCGGAGCATTTCGAACTGCTCCCTGGGTTTCTTAACGTCTGCTCCCTTCTCGGCGATGACGAAAGGCACGGCGTCCATGCGAAAGCCCGAAACGCCGAGCTGTATCCAAAAACCCATAATTTTCAGAATTTCAGCCTGGACAAGCGGGTTCGCGGTATTCAGGTCGGGTTGGAAATCGTAGAAGCGGTGGAAATAGTACTCGCCGGATTGCTTGTCCCGCGTCCACGTTGACTTCTGGACCCCTGGAAACACCATCCCTTCGTCGGCGTTTTCCGGCTTCGTCTTCGACCAAACATACCAGTCTCGGTAACGGGAGTCCTTATCCGCCCTTGCCTCCTTGAACCAGGGGTGCTCGTCGGACGTATGGTTGACGACGAGATCGATGAGAACGCGAATGCCCCGTTGTTTTGCGCCGTGAGTGAACTCGACAAAATCACCGAGCGTGCCGTAACGAGGATCGACGTTATAGTAGTCAGACACGTCGTAGCCGTCATCTCGTCCTGGTGACGTTTGGAAGGGCATGAGCCATATCGCTGTGATGCCAAGGCCCGCCAAATAGTCGAGACGGCGCTGCAGCCCCTGGAAATCGCCGACGCCGTCACCGTTCGAGTCCATAAACGTTTCGACCGACAAGCAGTAGACAACGGCGTTCTTGTACCAAAGATCGTTAATCATGCGTGTTGCTCCCGCCACCGAAGATGGTGACGGAAGCGCTTTAGAGCCCGAAAGGTTCCGAGCGCACGCGCGGAGCAGTTCCTATCGGTGAGTGTCTGGCGACTACATCTTTGAAGATGCGACTATCTGCCTCGTTACTCGCCGAAGGTCACGAGGCCGTCGATGTCGATTGCCCATGTTGGATTATATGCCATCTCCCATGCGTGGCCGTCGGGGTCGTCGACGTACCACGAAAGCCCCCGTGGACGGGCGCGTCACCTTTGCGGATGAGCGTTCCCCCAGCCTGCACCACCTTTCGACGAGCGGCTCCACTTCGTCCTGTCTGGGGAGGTTGTGCGAAAGCGATGTTGCTTCTGGACCGGGACCAGCCTTGCGAGAGATGTCGTCCTCAAATGGCTGAGCATTGCAGTGCAGGACGACTACCTCATCGACGATGGTTTCCAGTCGATGGAACACCAACGCAGCGATCAGTGTGCTCTGCCAGCAGAATTGCCCCGCCACAAATCATGATATGGTAGAATCGACTACAACTTGCGTGTTGATGACGGGTGGACGGACTCGGCGGCAGCGATCTTCATAAAAGCCTTCTCCCATAAGGGTCTCTCTCTGTAGCCCGTTCGCCGCTAGGGACAATTTTATGACTGCACACTAGACGCTCTGGTGGCCCAACTAGCGAATGCAACACTAATTGAGGTGATTTCGAAACAGTGACAGGTCGGATTTGTCGTCTCATTGTACCCGAGGGACTGCCTATCCGGTGCCGCGTCTGATCCCTTATTCCAAGACATACAAATAACCGATCACTGAGGGACTGAACCCTATGCTCTCCAACAATCAGAAGCTTTCTTTCGTCGAGCTCTTCGCGAGCCGCCGTCCGACGACCGAAGGCGACGCAGATGTCTATCTTGAGGTGGAAAGCTTTCAGATGTTCGCCCCCCTTCATGACGGTAGCCATTTGGCCCGGCTTGCGTTGTCCAGTACAGAGACCATGGACATCGCGGTCAATCCGATCTGTGCACTTCGACTGGCGGCGACCCTTCTCGATCAGCTCGCTAGATCAGGAGACTTTGTCGTCGATCTTTCGATTTACGATGCCGAGACGGGAGAACAGTTGGCACGTGTTCGCCCTTCAGGCTCCGTCATTTCGTGAGCTTCGCCACATGTGAGATACATCCACTTAAGAAGTTTCTATTTTGGGATGGAAGACAGACATGCTGCCTGAGCAGGAAGCGATAATCGGACGACTGGGCGTCTCCAGAGCATTCAGCCTGGATGCGGAAGCGGCAAAACGCATATCTTTCCTGGAGAACTACATGCGGGCATCAGCATGCCGCGTGTATGTCCTGGGTATCAGCGGAGGCGTCGACTCCCTCACCGCCGGGTTGCTGGCGCAGCGCGCAGTCACGAATCTCCGAGCTTCTGGCGACGATGCGCGGTTCGTTGCCGTGAGGCTGCCTTACGGCGACCAGGCAGACGAGGTCGACGCGCAACTGTCGTTGGATACCATCAGACCCGACAGGATCGTCACCATTGACGTCAAGCCGGCCGCCGACGCTATGATCGCAGCCATATCAAAAGATGCAGGTGATCTTCTTGAGGGTGACCGCTTCCACTTCCATCTGGGGAACGTTAAAGCTCGCCAGCGCATGATCGCCCAGTACGCTCTAGCGGGTGCCACGCGGGGCCTCGTAATCGGCACCGACCATGCAGCGGAAGCATTGATGGGCTTCTATACGAAGTTCGGAGACGGAGCGGCCGACATCCTACCCTTGTCGGGCCTCAGCAAGCGTCGTGTTCGAGCCCTCGCCCAATATCTCGGCGCACCCGACCAGCTCGTGTTCAAAACCCCCACGGCCGACCTAGAGAGCGATGCTCCGTTGAGGCCCGACGAAGACGCCTACGGTGTAACCTACGACGAGATCGACGATTTTCTGGAAGGCCAGGAAATCGAACAAAACTCACTGGACCGCATCCTAACGATGTATCGTGCGTCGGAACACAAACGCGCCCTGCCCGCTGCGCCATCAGAGTAGACATTAGCTCGCGAAGCAGGTTTGGAAGATCCGTCGAGGGTCGGACGCTTGGAGCGGGGCAACCAGCCGCGTGTGATCGCTTGGCTCATGCGCCTCTGATGGTGTCGCGCAGTTGCGTGAGTTCTATGCGATGGCTTGCTCCAAGGGGTCGATCACCACTTCGGAAACCTTTTCGGCGGCCACTGCGTGTCCGCAACGGATTTGGCTGTAACAGGATGATTCGCGATCGCCGTCGTCTGAGCACTTGTTCGCAATCCCGCCCGCCCATGGGCTCAGATAGATAGCGGCTGACCACGTCCCTGGCGAAATCTAGGGATACCGGAGCCCTCTGGTTCCGTTACGTTAGGCGACGACAGTGTCCGCTGTCAGTCGGCCGATGGCGACCTCCATTGACCGATCTCCTGATATTAACGGCCCTCTTAACCCCCGTGAGAGGGCCGTTTTTATCGGCTATTGGTCATCTCCAAACCACCGTGAGAAAGAGTCCGAGGGCGCTCGACCTTCAGATAAGGGAGCGGCCCTCTCACCCCGCGCGCAAGCCTCACGCATGCGCCGGCGGACGCCGCTGCGGAGGCTCGTGTGATGTGGGGTGGCCGATCTAAAATGGGGTCTTGGCGCTCCCTCCTCAAGACCGTGACGTGACGCGTCCGTTACAGGACAAAGCATGTGATGCGTTTGAAGGAGCGGCCACACTTTCCCATATGGACGAAATCCCCAAAGGAAAAATTATCATGGTGAGCAGGATCAGAAAGACACTGACTGTGGAACAACGGGCGGCAGCTTTCGAACATACCAACAAGATTGCTACGGACTTCGCCGACGAAGAGCGCCGACTGCGCCACGAAAAGAGCGAGCGTCTCCGCCGGATGAGGCTCGCCGCGAACCAAAATCCGACCTCGAAATAGTTCGGCGGAACCAGAATTCTGCTTCGCCGTTAAATGCGGCGAGAAGGAGCATTGAAATGGATCAGATTTCGCACATACCCCAGTCGACAGCTGCCAGCCTCAAGGCGTTTCGTATAGCCAAAAACTACAGCTTAGAGGACCTCGCGATCGCCACCGGACTGACCGTATCCGAGATTTAAGTCGCCGAGGATGAGCTGGGCACAGCTCCGTCATCTCATGTTGAGCGCATCAAACACGCGTTGGCATGAACTTATGATGCCAACTCGATTGGCGCTATCCGCCCCACACCCTTATGGGACACCCAACGGGAAGTCATATGGCCGGCACTTTTTCTTCCATCAGCGTATTCGCATTCGACCTCGATGACCGTGGCCAGGCCGTACAGGCTTGGGAGACTGTTGTTGACGCCGCCGACACTGAAGGGATCGAGGAGGCGAAACAGATGGCGTCAACCCACGCTGGCGTCCTTGTCGTTCGTCGTGATGGAAATCCGGTCGTCGGCGAAGAAGGCGACCCGGTTGTCGTGTATCGCTCCGGAAAGACGGACGGTTTCGACTGACGGTCTACGGCCGCTGCTCTGGAGGGCAGCGACACCTTCGAACTCATTGTCATGAAACGGCAGCCATATTGGACCAAACTGGGAACCGAAGATGGGGATTGCCGTTAGGCAGTCTCGAACCATGGAGAATACGATGGCACAGGAAACTACTCTCGGAAATCCAATCCCTGTCGGAGTTATCAGCTCTGGCCCTGATGACACCCAGCTTGTACCTCCCGCTCCTAGAGGACTGGAAGGCCTTGCTTGGCCGGAGTTTTTGGCGGCCGACACACTGTGGCTCACGCCGTTGAAAATCGGCCTCGCGACAACGCTGGCCACGACGGCATTTGCCTTCAACTCATTCTTCGCTTTCAATGTCGGTGGTTTCGAAAAATCGCACCATGAGCTGAATGGATAGTATCTGGGCCGGAGGCCGTATTCCTCGCGACCTCGTTGGAAGCTGTAAGAGCGCAGACAATTATTCAACTACTAACGGCACCCATAGGCATCCTGCCCGACAGGTCGGACGATCAGCTTCGTCCGTTCGAAATCGGTTTGTTTGAACAATGAAAGGCGTTGCGGAGACCAGGCGTCTCCACCAACGCGTTGCGACACGGTCTTCGTATTGTCAATGTAGCCCATTTCGAAGAACTTCAATTTGATCAGATCGGAGACCTTCTCGAATTGAGCGAGTTGCCTCCATGATAGCGTCGTCTCTCGAGCGAACAAGAGTTGGGCATCGCCAGGGTCGGCGCGGGACTCGGGGCGCCGACCAGAGAGCGGGAGACGGTTCGCGCCGACGTCGATCGTCTGGAAACTGGAGAGGTCATGCTCCATACGTTTGATCTCAGCCCTCCGTAGGCGGTTGATCACGCCCAGGTATTCGACTTGTTTGCCGGCTATCATGCCGTGCGCACCGAAATGATCGACAGTCTTGAAGACAGCTGGAAATGTTTGACCTTCCGCCGGGCAGCTTTAGCCAGCCGGTCGACGAGCTTCCAGTTTAAATCGTCGAAACCTGCCAGTGCTTTCGATGGATGAGGTCTGCCAACTCCTTAGGATCAGAGACACCGAATTCGAACCAGTCGACCAGTTCCTCGGCTTTCGCCCTCGCCTCGATGCCGTTTGCAGCTATTGGGTTCACGGCGCACCATTGATCGAGGATCGCGACCAATATAATGCAGTCCTCGCTGCCGACCGATTTCCGTGACAATGCACACATACGCGATACCTCGATGCTGCGAATGGTCTTGAGAGTAATCTCCTGCCGCTTATTAGCAACTAATCAATTCAGTCGATAAGCAAATGAGCCCGCTAAGGTGAACTGCGCGCCACGCACTCGCCAGTGTTGCAAGTTCTAAGTAGTTGTAAAGCAAGATACGACGCGACACTGCACGGCTTCCTCATCCATAAGAAATTCGTAATACTTGCGCGACAATTTCCCTCGAAACCTTGGGGGACAGTTCTATGTTTTGGAAGGACGAATCCGGAAATTTCGCGATATCTACGGCGATCCTTGCCGTGCCTCTGATCGCTGCCGCGGGCTTAGGTGTCGACTTCACGATGGCAGTATCGCGCAAGGTTGAACTCCAGCAGGCAGCCGATGCGGCCGTTCTTGCGGCGGCTTCGATGCCGTCCACCACAGCCGACAAAATGAAGGCGCAGGCAACGGAGGCGTTCAAAGGCAACTTGAGAGCTGACCTCGCGGCCTATGCCGCAGTCGATGGCATCAGCGTCTCGTCCGACAACCACATAACCCTCGACGCCCACACGCGTGTGCCGCTGACGATCGGCAAGATACTGTTCGAGGATGACCTGAAAGTCAGCGTGTCGGCCCAGTCCGTACGGTCTGACTACCAAAAGTTAGAGGTGGCGATGGTCCTCGACAACACATATTCGATGTCAGGCCAGAAGTTGACCGACCTCAAGTCCGCGGCGAATGCCCTCCTGAACGTTTTCGAGAAGACCAAGAACACCAATGTGCGCTTCTCGCTCGTACCATTCTCCCGTTATGTCAATGTCGGCACCGCAAACCGCAATCAGCCCTGGATCAGCGTTCCAGACGACTCATCGACAACAAAGAACACCTGCACCACGTCGAAGCCGGTTGTGTCGAAATCCGGCTGTAAAATGGTTCCGACCAGCAGCACAAACGACGGCGTGACAACAACAGGTCAGAAGGAGCAGTGTGACAGCTACACTTACGGCGACCCTGTGACCACGTGCAGTGACAAGACGACTACCTACACGTGGAGTGGGTGCGTCGGGTCGCGCAACAATCCACTCGACGTGCAGGACACCCAGCCAACGACAAGATATACCGGACTTCAGAACACGAGCTGTGGTTCTGCGATCGTGCCACTGACGAACAACTATACGACCCTGCGCACTGCTATTTCGAAGATGGTCGCCAACAACGAGACCTACATTCCTGCAGGTATTCTTTGGGGTTGGAACACTCTCTCGTCACAGATGCCCTTCGAGGAAGCTGCCGATAAAGGCAACGGGCTTAGCAAGTTCCTGATTGTCATGACAGACGGCACGAACACGCTGTCGCCGAACAAGTCGAATTACCTTCTGCACACGGGAACCGACACCGCGAAAGCGGACACGCTGATGACCACCGTCTGCACGAATGCAAAGGGTGCTGGGCTAACCATTTTCACCGTTGCCGTCGGTGTGACTGGCTCGACGGCCGACGGCTTGGCGGAATGCGCGTCGGACAAGTCGAAGGCCTATAGCATCCAAGACTCTGCCAAGCTCGTCGATGTCTTCAAGACCATCGCCGGCCAGATCATGACGCCGCGACTTACCATGTGACACACCTGATCGAACTAAAATGCCAAGCGCCGGAGGATTTGGGACCAAAACGAAGGGCAGGTCAGCAGTCGCGCGGACTGAAACAAGCACTGCGTCGACTCGATCGACGACATCAGGCGAGTATCAACCAGTTTTCTCCAGAACGGGTTATTGCTTCGTAGTCCAGAGTTATACGCAGTGTGCATCATGCAAAAGGGTAAACGCTGTTTGACCAGAGAATGAGCCTTTGCCAAACACTGCCTTGCTCGTAATCGTGCTACAGTGTGAAAACTGGACAGGCAAAAGGGATCGAGGTTTCCAGTGAAGCTGCAACGAAGGCCTGCCGGCGCGATCGAGCCGCGCGCGGCGTTGCAGACGTTCGGGATCGCCGCCGCAGCAGTATCGAGGTCATGCCAACTGCTGTTCGAACAGCAGGACCGATCCTACAAGCGTTCCGTGCTCGGTGAAACGCGCGGTTGCGGGTAGAATTGAAACTGCCGTACAGACATCCTGGGACCGCTATACCGGCATCAGCGGCGGCTTCGTTGGCATGCACCAGATCGGAGCCGCGGGTAATATCGACGACGTTTACGCCAAGTTCGACATCACCGTCGATGCCCTGGTTCGCACAGCCCGAGAACTCATCGGGAGCGCTCGCGACGAAAAAATTGGATACCCGGTTGAATGAGCGCTCCGGGAACTTAACGACAGGCAGAAGGTTTGGGTGAGCTCGAAGGTCTGCCCGTTTGCAGGACAAGCGTAGGGGAAGCGTTCAGACGAATCTACGCGCACGCGCACAGCAGACTACGGCCGATGGCGGTAAAGGCAATTGTCGCGCACTGTATGCGGACGTCAGGTCGCTTGTCAGAGGCCGCAATAAGCACGAAAGGTTAATCCTATGACGAAGACAATAATACCGCCGGAGACTGATGACGCCCGAGCTTCTGACAGCGCTGATGCCGACCGGCGCCGCGAGAAGCTTGGGAAGGAGGCTGGAAAGGGTCTGCGCACAGCCATGCCCGACAAGTGCGACCGGGACAAGGAAAAGATCGAGACACCTGTCAAGAGCGGTGCTTCCTCCGCGATCGGCACGGCAGCCGAGGGAATGGTTGAAGATGGTGAGGGATAATCGCCTGACAATGCCGGGTCCCAGTCGTCAGGAGCGTGCCGGCGATGACAGACAAGCCATCATGATGACCAACCTTTTGAACTTAGTCCAGAAATGCGCCAGTGCTTAATACTGCGCTATGAATTTTCCCAAACCCACGAAGGAGCGGAAAATGCCCAACCGATCTGCAGTCGAAGTGGCAGGACAAAAGATAACCCAAGACCAGCGCAATATAGCCACGTCTGAGGCCGAAATCGCCGAGGGTTTAATTCGCGGCGAAACTACCGCGATTGCTCGTGCCGACCTCTCAAAATGGCGGCAGTCTCTTCGCTATCACTTGTTTGCGCGCGATCTCATTCAGGCAACTATCAAATCACAGCTTCGCCAGCCGCCTGAAACCTGATTGTCGCAGTCACTAAGGTTGGACCACCTTGCTGACTGACTTTTTAGCACGACTCTAATTCCAGTGACGCAGGCGTGCTGTCGGTTTACTTCAGCGTCACGGCCGCCGACTCTAAGTCTCAAACACCGCTGCCATTTGTCGATTTACCTGGTTTCTTCGCCGACGGCATGGCCCCCGCAGATGATAGACGCCGTCTTCGGCTAGTCAATGCAGCGCGCCAGATACCATGACTGGCGCCTTCGGATCGGGAATGACCTAGGCAACCTTAACAATGGCGAAATGAAGCGCTTTTGCATTTCAAGGGGGAGCATCTCGACCGTTTGATCGGGTCCACCTCACGTCAGGAAGATGTCTGACGTGAGGGAGTCGATCCGCTCGCTTGCCGATCATGTCCGGATACCCAAGATACGAGCCCGAAAATACTTGAACTGCGTGGCGGCATTGGGGGCCGCCGAGCGCTTTCTCTACGCGGTGCGACGAACCATGCGCGCGAGCGCGATCAAGATACACGCGCCGATGAAGCCAGCGATCAGGTAACCAAGCCAGCCGCCTAGCGCGACACCGAAGAGCGACAGGATAAAATTGGCGACGATCGCGCCGACAATGCCTAGGATGACGTTCATCAGGACGCCCATGTTCGACTTCATGAACATCTCGGCGAGCCAGCCTGCGACGCCGCCGATAATGATGGCCGCGATCCAGCCGATTTGTGCGTTTTCCATGTTGATCTCCGATGATTTCGAATGCCGCCGGCCGCGAATCTGCTGATCGGTCAGCACTGAAACACACGCAACCACCTTTTGTTCCGCCCGAGGGCGGTGACGCCGGCCTGAAATAGCGCGACGATTTTTGCAATAGTGCGTGAGCCTTCGGATCACTTCAGTTGACCGTCGAACGCCTGCACCACTCGTCAAGCAGAAGGCAAACGGCCACGAGCTCACGGGCGTCCGTCCTTGGGACGTCCGGTCGAGGACGACATCAGGCAGGGCGAACGTCGGCACAAAGGGCTATGGCCTCTACAGTGCGACGAAGGCAGCAGTCCGTTCGTTTACACGCACCTGGGCAAACGAACTCGGTCCCAAAGGTATTCGCGTCAACGTCGTCAGCCCCGGCCCAACTGACACGGCGATGATGGCAAGCGCCTCACAGGGGGTACGATATGCATTGTCCAGCATGATCCCTCTTGGACGCATGGGTAGACCAGATGAGGTTGCGGCAGCAGTGCTCTTCCTTGCCAGCGAGGAGAGCAGTTTTACGACCGGAGCGGAACTGGCTGTCGATGGAGGCATGGCCCAGGTCTGACGCATGACCAGACCAAATTGGCCGGTTGCGAGGCTGGCCAAGGTCATCGTGATCAGCCCGTTGCTCGATGGACGGCCTTGGCCGACCCGCGATCAACAGAACCTGACGATCAGGACGGCGCAAAAATCAGTTAGACGATCTGACATCGACGGGGGGAACTCCGAATTGAGCTTTGAACGCTCGGCTAAACGCAGCCTCGGATTCGTACCCCACCTGTCTTCCAACATCACTCACACGCGCATTGGCCTGACGTAGCATCCCATGAGCGAGGGTGAGCCGCCAGCGGCTTTGGTACGACAACGGCGCTTCCTTGACCAGAAACGAGAACCTTTCAGCAAAGGCCGACCGGGACATTCCCACCGAGGTTGCGAGATCAGCCACGCTCCACCGGCGGAACGGCTCGTCGTGAATGGCTTTGAGGGCGCGGCTGATGCGGGGATCTGCCAAAGCGCCCACCCATCCGGTGTCACCGGGATTTTTGGTC
Organism: Rhizobium sp. 01N424; assembly: GCF_056399485.1. NCBI lineage: Bacteria > Pseudomonadati > Pseudomonadota > Alphaproteobacteria > Hyphomicrobiales > Rhizobiaceae > Rhizobium > Rhizobium sp. 01N424. Next base: position 138,813 of record NZ_JBFTRK010000010.1, on the reverse strand, counting down.
TGCGCCCAGGTTCGGATGACGCGTATGATCAGAACGTCGATGAGGCGGGAGATCATGACTGAGGAGCCCGGATGTACCGCCTGGGCTTCCATCATCATGAAATGCGCCAGCCCCTCAAGCCATCCGCCTGTCCGACCGCCCGATTTTTCAATATGGATGACGGCCGGCAGCGCCGAGACAACCCAGGGCACGGACGTGCTTTCGAAACGAAACACTCCGCCGATTGTCTTGGTGCGTTCGCCATTTCCGCCATGGTGCAATTCCAGCCGCTCGGCTGTGAACTGGTCCTGCATCAGGTTATCGGCATTCGCTGCTATCGCCTCCCCGCCATCATCGAGAATATGCCCAACACCGCGCGGCAGCATGATCAAGTCACCGGCGACCGCCTCAACTGAGGGTTCCCCCTCAAGTCGAACCGTCAGGCTCCCTTCCAGGACCACGAAGAAATAAGGCGATCCGGGTTCAAAACTCATTGCCCACGGCCGGTTGAGCTCGGCGGAAAATACCAACTCTCCCCTTAGCCTTACCAAGTCGAGCATCTGTGACAAAAGATCGACGCGCGAAGCGAGCATGGCGGGCAGGTTGGACGATGGAGCATGCCTTTCGGGGTTCTGGTCATGGCCCTTCATAGGATCTTTCCATAAGTTCATAAGGTCTTCAGAACAGAAATATGAAGACAATACAGAATACTGTCCATAGAGATTGGTTTTCCCATAGCTCCTTGGTGCAGGCGTCTAGTGAATTGCAGATAATCCGAAATAAAATCAATCGCTATCAAGCGCTACCGACAGGAGCCCACCAATGAAAACTCTTATCATGTCTGCCCTCATGCTCTCATCCACCGTCCTGGGCATCTCCTCGGCCTTCGCCCAGACCAATTCCACGAAGGCGATCAAGAACATCGTGCTGGTCCATGGCGCATTCGTCGATGCGACGAGCTGGGACGGCGTCGCAGCCATCCTGACCGCCAAGGGCTACAAGGTTACAGCCGTCAAGAACCCGCTGACATCGCTAGCCGATGATGTCGCTGCCACAAATGCAGCCCTTGATGCACAGGATGGCCCGACTGTCCTCGTCGGACATTCTTGGGGCGGCGTCGTGATCGGTGAAGCGGGCAACAACCCCAAAGTAACATCGCTGGTCTATGTGTCCGCGTTTGCGCCGGACAAGGGTGAGACGATATCCGYGCTCGCAGCGAGTGGCCCTGCCACGCCGGGCGTCAAGGCAATCCGGCCCGACGCGAAGGGCTATCTGACCATCGACCCTGCCGTGTTTCCAAGCGCGGTGGCCGGCGATCTGCCGAAGCAAATCGGCGAACACCTGGCGGCCCACCAGATGCCCATCAATCACACAGCGTTCGATGCCGCCGCCGAAGTGGCCGCCTGGCACGACAAACCGAGCTGGTACGTTCTGAGCGCTCAGGATCTCACTCTCGATCCCCATGCACAAGCGTTCTTCGCCGAGCGTATCAAAGCCAAGCTGACGACGGTCGACGGTAGCCACGCTTCCTTAGCATCGCACGCGGCAGAGGTCGCAGCCGTTATCGAGGCCGCAGCCGGCGCCAAGTAATTCCACCATTCCGACAACGCCGCCGATCAGTTCGGCGGCGTTGTGATTCGACCTCCATCGCCATTTCATCATGCAGGCCACGCGTGACGGGAGGCGCCGTCCCAAAAGGTGTCCAGTTCAAGGTTCAAGATTGATCGAATACTAAGAGCTGACCATGTGATGCCACTGACGTAGCGAATGGAGCAAGGTACCGTCGAAAAACTGCCAGGCCCAGCCCTGCACAGCGGGCCTGGCAGACATCGGAACCGGCGCTTTTGAAGCTCGTCACCGAACAACCAAGACCGCCATCATCGCTGCCGCAGAGATGAGCCCGATCACGGTGAGACCGTTTGCCACGTATTCCGAGGCTTTACTTCGCCCCCCTTGCTTGATCTGCTCGCTGGTGCCTAGCACTGCCGCGAGCCAAGCTGACATCCAACACAACAGCGCAACGACGCCGAACAAAAGGGCCCACTCAACGGCGGTCGCCGGAAACATCGTCATGCGAACACCTTCGCCGCGACCGCGGCGTCTATAAAGCTAGTGCGCGCTAGCGCTGTGCTCCCATGGCGGGTGATGGCCGCTAGACAAAAGCGCTTCGCAGTCTCAAGCTCGCCGCTGTTTGACACGGGCCAGCGATTTGACAACACTGACAGCGCCGCGTCGGGGCCATCGATACGCTCTCGGGAGCCTCCGCCTATTCGGATATATACCGGCATTTCCCACGTGACGTGGAAGTTGACGTCGATGACTTGCATGACAGACCTCTAGCGCTCGATGCCAACTAACCGCGTGCAGAAGAAACTGTTCCGGGGATGGGGCTTCCGTATGAAAACGGACGAGCACAAAGCCACGCGCGATTAAGGTTGGCGGTCCGCTCCCCTCTCTAGGAGAAATCTGATGTTCTACACAGACGGAAAGCTCATCATGCCGGCGGTGCGAAGACAAGATTGACTGATCCCGACCACCTCGCAATCCTGAGCGAAGGGCGGTTCGGGTCTTCCATCGAATGGAATGAGTTCCTCGAGCATCCGCGCCTCATCCTTTTGGCGGAAGCCGGCACGGGAAAAAGTGGCCCTGGCAGGACTCGAACCTGCAACCAATCGGTTATGAGCCGACGGCTCTAACCATTGAGCTACAGGCCCGCACCTAATCGATATGGCAGCGCATGAAGATTCGCAAGCGGCGTCTGCGGGTGTGATCGGACGAACTCAACAACGGGTTAACGAACCTTTGGCAGAAAGCTGCTGTGGAAGGGCCTCAGCTTTCCCCGTGCCTTTTGACGAGCGCGGCCTTAGCCTTGGCTATCGCCGATGCAATCCCAAGTGAACGCCAGTCGGCCCGTGCTTGGTCCCTCTCCCGAATATAATCTAGGTACGCAGCACGAGCTTCCTTCATCGTGATGTGCCCATCTGCCCAATTCTCCAGAAGCTCAGCGAACCGAAGATCAGCATCTACTTGGATCCCAAGCGCCTGGGCCCTTGCAAGCGCTTTATTGATCGTGACCCGTCGTCGATTTGAGACATTTCCTTCGTCGGTCATGATGGCCGATCTTCGTTCGTTTTATCGATGAGGCCAACTTCTCTTAACAACTCTTGCCGCTCGACACCTTGGATAATAACGCGAGCATGGTGCTCGCCGTCGGATTGGACGTCGAGGGCGATGCTGGGTTCCATTAAGATCTTCGCTAGCGCTTTACGGGAAGCGCGGACTTCGTCGTCAGCTTCAACGAGGATTGTTGCAGTCACGAGAAACGCGGGCAAGTTGACCTCTCAAAAATTGATTTCTACGATTATCTGATTCTCGACAACACATAGAGGGCGACTGACGGCTTAACACTGCCTCGGTTCGGTTTGTAACTCGATTGTCAGATCTGTGCGCTCTTTTCCATGCTGATCAGGCGCATTTGCAAGTCTGGCCATTGGCGATCAAACTGCTAGGGTACCGCATCTGTGCTCAACGGTCAGCCCAATGTAACCCTAAGCCTTTGGCCTCCGTGGCGGCCGCCGTTAAACCTATTTTCGACGGCGCCTCGCGCCAGCGCAAACAATCAGGATCGTGAAAATTCAACGTCTCCTGCGCACCTGCTCAACGCTGAATGCAGCGCATTGAGACATTTGATTGCGTGGGGTGAGATCACAGTATGAAGCGTCGCACGTCGGACGCTCTTACACGATGGGTTAATCGGTTCGGAGTTGTTGTCGCACTTGCAGGCCGCTGTGGGTCAGAGGACACTAACAATGTTTTGGCGCTCGCGTTCGGGGTATTCCTGGTCGGATTGGTGGTTCTTGGCTCGATGAAGATCATTCACAATCTCAACGTTAACATGATGCCGCCCGGGCATCTCATGGGTATGCGATAGCGAAAGGTACCCGACTTTTTTGCCCATTTCTGAATACGATGAGGTCGACAAGTCGCAGTCAGTTGTGACGTCAAGCGCCACTTCATCTCACTCGATCTACTAAAGTCTACATGGCTTGGATCCTTTTCCGGCAGCCAGCGGACGATCCGCGTGCCATTCCGACCGATGTCCCATCATTCGGCGCCATGGTGGTGGCCTGTTCAGCCATTGAACGGAATTTTCCTTAAGTCTACGCTCGGCGAGCATTGCCGGTATGGAGTTCGCTTATCAGTTCCGGGAGCAGCGGCTTGGATAGGATATAGCCTTGGAGATCGTCGCAACCTAGCTCACTGAGCCATACTTTCTGCTCGATAGTTTCTATGCCTTCTGCCGTAATCTTCAATCCTTTGGCGCGGGCAAGACTGATCATCGCCTGGACGATGGCGTCATTATTCTCTGCGGTCCCATAGCTTGCAACGAAGCAGCGGTCGATCTTGATGCGGTCAACATCGAGCTGCTGCAAACGGCCAAATGACGAGAACCCTGTTCCGAAATCGTCGAGCGCGAACCGAACGCCGATTTGACGCAGAGCGTTGATATTGCGGCGACAGGTGTCCTCGTTTTCGAGCAACGCGCTTTCAGTGATTTCGATCTCTAACATCGCAGGATCAAAACCCGTCTTTTCGAGAGCCGAAATTACACGTAGCGCATAGGTTTCCCCCCGCAACTCGACCGCCGAGGCATTGACTGCCACAGAAAGGTTGGGCCAAGCCCTGGCGTCGCTTAAAGCCGTTGCCAGTACGCATTCGCCCAAGCTATCGATCAGGCCTGCCTCCTCGGCGATCGCGATGAACGTGTCCGGGGGAATCAGCCCTTTTGACGGGTGCCGCCATCTGGCAAGCGCCTCAACGCCCGCCAAATGATTGCTTTTTGCGCCGTAGACGGGTTGATAGTGCACTTCAATCTGGCTTCCGCTTTTGATAGCCGTGCGTAAGTCCTGTTCCAGGTCGCGCCGCGTTCTGACCATCTCGTCCATATGCGGTCCGAAAATCACGTAACGATTGCGGCCGGTGCTCTTGGCGCTATAGAGCGCGATGTCAGCCCTCCGCAAGACGTCGGTGGTATCCGACGTGCCGCCAGATGAGAAAGCAATACCGATGCTCATCCCAATTGAGATTGGCTGACCATCGATCTCGAAAGGTTGACGAACCACAGAGATAAGCTTTTCCGCCAGCTGTTGGACCCCAGTCGAAGTTGGTGCTTCAATGAGGATGGTAAACTCATCGCCGCCAATTCGAGCGACCATTATGTCGCTTCCAACCGTCGCCTTTAGCCGCGCCGCCACATCGACGAGTAAGCTGTCGCCGGCCGGATGGCCCAATGTGTCATTGACCTGCTTAAAACGGTCAAGGTCGAGGAAAAATACAGCTGCCGCGGATTTCGCCAGGACCTGGTCGACCTTGGCGTTGAATGAAATACGGTTCGGAAGTCCGCTTAGAGCGTCATGATGGGCGAGATAGAAAAGCTCGCCCTGGCTTTTGCGCAAACGGTCCGCGCGGCGCTGTAGAAGCATGACGAAAGCTGCAACTGCCCCCAGCATAAAGAGTGCTGCAAGCGCGAAAACTGGCCTGGTCGCTTCAAGCACGGCCTTTCCAGGCAGGAATGGCTCCCAACTGAAGAATCCCATACTGCTCCCGTCATGTGCCGTTAGTGGAAAATAGCGGCGGTTTGGATTGCCGCTGCTCCAGTCGAATCGCATTCCGGTAAACAAGTAACGGGAACCGAGCATCTGGGCGAAGTCGCCGTCCAGATAACGCACCGCGATGTGGAGTGGCTGTTCGCCTGCGAGCTGTTTAATCTCGCCGCTATCTGAGATGATCGGTTTGACGCTTACAACTGCCGGGCTACCGTTGATGCTTACTATATCGCTCTCGCCGATGCTGAGTGTCCGGTCGGAAGTGCCGGATGTATCGCCAGCAGCCAGGCGTCGACGAAGTTCATCGATCAGCGTTCGGACCTTCACATAGACAGTCGGATAAGCTTTCTCCGGATCGTTGTCGGCGTCCGAAAATCCATAAATTAGGTTATTGGCGGGGCCGATCACAAATGCAGCGTCGTGGCCAAAGTAGGTATGCATCCACTTGCCTAGATTTGCTTCTATCCATTCGCGATTCCCCTCACCTACTTTGCGAACAGCATCGTCCCAGACGGTTGCACTTTCCTGGTCGTGAGCGATTCTATCCTGCATCTCGCTGACGATCCGGCTGACGAGACTTTCCTGGCGCTGGACCGCCGTTTCGTCACTTTGGCGAGTGGCCCATACCATTGTTCCGTAAATCGCCCCGACCACGACGGCCCAGCAAGCAACCGATACAAGGAATTTTAGGGAGACAGAGACAGACGTGTTTGATGGAGACATTTGGACGACTTCCGGCACATAATCGCCTATCACTAGCCCTTACCGGTTAAGAACATGAAAAGATGCCAATGTATGGTTGCTTACCGAGCCGTCGCAATCGTGGCCATTTTGGCTGTGACAGGCTAAGACGGATCGAAGCGCCGAACCGTTTGTTTGAGCTGATCGTTCTGCAGCCTCAGTTTGTCCGCAAGTTGGCGCCGAAGCCGACTAATTTCTCCGTCAACGCGGAGTTGTTTTCGACTGCCGATGTCTCTGAGTCCACACGTGTGAATTTGGTCACCACCACCGTGCCAATAGAACTGATGCTCGGACCAGCTTTTGCTGCGGCAGTCATTATTGAAATGGCCAGGACATCATCACGCCACACAGCGAAGTTGAAGCTTGCCGGTGACGGAGCGTCCACCATATATCAGCCTRATGACCGTTTCAAAGATCTTCGTTGGCATTCGGCCGATACGCGCTAGCCGCCAAAAGCACACTGAACAGAGCGGCCCTAAGTGTCAGTGGGAAGGCTGCGAGAATTCTGGCACCCAAAGGGCTCCAGTGGGTGGCGCTGCGGAAGGGCTGTATCTTCTGTTTTGTGCTGAGCATTCACGCCAATACAATAAGGGCTACGACTATTCGCCAAGTAAGTCGGACCCCATTGTTGCAAAGTACCAGCTCGATGCCGCGAGCGGCAAAATTCCGGCGCGTGGTGTGAGGACAAACGCCCATAACTTGGAGACACCGCTCCCTTCATCTGTTCCCTCAGGGTCAGCGAAATCACTCAGGGCACGCGGGAAGGCCAGCTATTCAGCAGGCACCATTTCCTCGGCTCAGCAACGCAGGCTAAGGCCGCTCGAAGCCCAAGCTTTTGACACCCTTGGGCTGTCACATAATGCAAGCCCGGACGATATAAGACTCCGCTACAAGGAGAAGCTGAAACTCCATCATCCAGATTCCAATGACGGCAATCGACACTCCGAGGATCGGTTGCAGGCCACAATAAAAGCTTATAGGGTGCTGAAAATAAACGGCTTTTGCTAAACGAAAATCACTTCGTCGACCTGCCCGCTATATACTTCGGTACTCGCATCTGGTCGTCCACTGGAAATCTGCACCATAGTTCTCTGCGGCAAAATCTAGGCGGCAATGGCCAGTGTCAGCGTCCCGAGCCTATGATGCCGACGCCGAGTTGAGACGCATGGCGTTTCAGCGATTACATCCGGAAAACGATCTCGTCGTCCTCCTCACGACCAAGGAGATACCAGCGGCTTGCTGGTACCCATATCCAACTCATAAAGAGCGCACCATCATCTTCACCGCGTGAAACTACCGCGTCAGCATCGACCTCATGCTCGTCATCTGTGTCTACCGCAGCGATGAAGGCTGCTGCCTGGGGATCTGGCTCCCTCCGCAGCTTTTCCGCCAGCGGACCAGTCGGGATCAATGAGAGTATGAGGTCGATCTCGTCGGCCTCTACCCGCACCCACGGCAAAATCTCAGTTTGACCTTCGAAATCATGACCGCGAGTTGGCTCGGCGGCAACTACGTCACGCAACACACCGCTGACAATCCAATATTAGCCAAACCTGGCCAGCATGCACTCAAGCAGCCGATTTTCAGCGATGAGCCTATCCTTTCGGGCCTGCGCCTCATGACCACAGACGGCGGCCTTCTCACTTTTGCGCGATCTGCCAAAATCCTTTTCCATTTTGAGCTTTGCATGCTGTGGCGCCAAGGCATGTGCCGGTTGCGGAACAGCTTTGCTGATCGTCGAACCAATGGGCCTGCCTAGACCAACCGGACTTTGGGATATCGCGCCAGGTAAACTTCTAATGTGGCTCGCGGGTAGATCAGAGACATCATCGGGTTGGCCTGTGGTCGTCACTAACGCATTCGAGTTCTCATCTTGCGTTAGCAAACCGACGCTAGCGATGATTTCATCCAACCGCCGAATCCAATCTCTATATCTGTCGCGGAGGGGATTACCTTCGGAAAGAGCGTCAAACTTTGCAACCGCCAAACGGCGTTGATCGCGATGTAATGCTGTATCGAATTTCATGTCGCCACCTGCCTTTTAAATACGAGTAGCAAGAAAAGAACATAAAGGGAACGGAATTTATACCCTTTGGATTCAACAATGATGCCAGTTGGCCGATTCCGGCTTGGCGCCTCGTAGTTTTGTAGCGCTCGGAACGGATAGCAGCGTGGCGAATTATCATCGCAAGAACGGAAACGGAGTCGATTTATGTATAGGTTTGCACCTGCAATCGCCATTTCGGCATTTCTCGGCCTCAGCCCGATGGCAAATGCAAGCATCAACCCTACTCCCGATATGCATGACGATGTCAATTTCAACGACAACATCAGTCTCACCTTTACCGCGCCAGTGGATGCTGAACGGTCGGAGGTTGAGATTTTCGGACCAAGCGGCCCCATTCCCACAGGTACGCTCGAATATGGAGCGGATCGGACGAATTTGTTGATCCCCGTTTCAGACAAGCTTCAGCCTGGCCTCTACATCGTGCAATTCACGGCATACTCGACGCTTGGGCAGCCCGTGACAGGAACATCCGCAATTACAGTGCCAGAGCGACCTTCGCTATCAAGGTACATCGAATTGCCATCGGCAGCGGATGCTACCAGCCGATAACACGCCCGCGTCTCATTTTTCGCCTACAGGAATTCGTCGGCGACGTGGCAAATTCGGGACCTCGATGGGGCCCGTCCGGACAGGAACCGTTTTACAGGTTGCTCGTTTACGGGCGGCGGGGAGATCGAAAAATGAACGAACCAAAGTTTGAATGGCTTGCCCGAGCGGGCTACAGCGCCCGAGGGATTGTCTTTTTGCTTGTGGCAGGGCTCGCTCTGTTTTCGAGTTTTGGCGGTGGCAAGCCGGACGCAAAATCTGCGCTCGACGCACTGCTTGACCAGCCCTTTGGCAAATTATGGCTCGGACTGATAGGGCTCGGTTTGCTGGGGTTTGTGGCTTGGCGACTTGCTCAATCAATTGCCAATGCCGACAATCACCACGCAAGTGCGAAAAGTTATCTGATCCGAGCTGCCCTTCTCGGGAGTGCCGTTACGTATATCGGCCTGGCAATTTACGCTTTCAAAGGCGCGCTGGGCGTGGGATCAGCAGGCGATGGTGGCGAAAAAGATCTTGCCGAGTGGGCGATGTCGCAACCGTTTGGTAGATATCTGGCCGGTGCCATCGGCGTCGGTTTTTTGGTGGGCGGTATAGCGACCGCACTCAAAGGAATTTCTCGAAAGTTCGAAAGGTACCTTAAGCTCGATCAGAGCCGACCACTGATACTAGTTTGTATCTACGGGTTGGTTTCACGCGGGATCGTCTTCGCGATCGTCGGGATTTTCTTCTGCTACGCAGCATTCAGCGTTGACGCCGATCAAGCTGGGAGCATGAGTGACGCACTGACTTTCGTGAGGCAGCTTCCGCTTGGCGGGGTGTTCTATCTCGCGGTTGCCATAGGCCTTGCCGCCTTCGGGATCTACAATCTTGTCGAAGCGCGATATCGAACCGTATCCACACCGAGCCTTTCCAAGGTGGAGCTTGAACTGCCGTTATCTCACAGGTAACAAGCTCTGAGGAGTTCGACGCAAGTGCGGGCGAAGATGCACTTTGGCCTTTGCCTGTTGCATGACCTGGAAATTGATGTCCGCAACCTAGCGCCTTTAAGTCGCGAACTTGAAAGGCCGTATAGGTCTGCATTCCTGTAAACCTGAGCTACTGGCTCCTACCTGTATCCCGTCATCTCAAGGTAGCCTACGCCGGTGGTGGAGCCTTCGAACGAAATAGGGCCCTCCCAGTACGGGGTGGACGTGGCCATCCATGATTGATCGTTTAACGGTCTCGTTTGGATATTCAGCGATTTTGAGGGGATCTCTATTCGCCATGACACCGGAAGCTGCCTCCCATCGACCGTCGCGGTACGCAATGGTGTGAGATGAACCTGGTCTTTTGTAAGCGGCAGTGTTTGTCCATCGGGAGAGATCCAGTTCGCTGAGACAAACCCATCCTTGTCGTCACGGAGACGGAACGCCATCAGCTTCTCTCCGCTGACCAAGTGCAGCGAAAACCAATCCCACCCCGTTTGGTTCGAAGCCAAGGGTTGAGACGACCATTCCCTGTCGAGCCAAGCGTTGCCGCTGACCGTGATGGGCGTCCCCGATGCCTCGATAGTTCCGGAGACATCATAGAACGGCTGGGAGTAGTAGTAGCTCGCCTGCCCGCTTGCCGACTTAACAGAAAAGCCTTTATCACCTTGAAGAACCAGTGGGCCTTTGGCCTCAAGGTCCAGAGCGTAACTAAAGTCCTGCCCAGCGGCTTTCAACGAAAGATTTGTCAAAGCATCGGAGCTGGAATTGTCAGCGGCTGACATTGTCCAGTTGTCTATCCAGGCGCGGAAAGGCGCAGCCGTCGCGCCCGCCTGACCAACGCCGCCACGGCCCAACCGCTCCGCGACGTATTGGTGGTCCGACGTCGTTACAGCGGCATGTCCAATCCAGATCTGGGGGTCAGCGAACCCAGCCTTACTTTCCGGGGCAAGCGCTGATCGGAAAAGCGTCCACTGTGCTCCATATTGCTTGCCGTCTTGCCCCTTGAGATTGGCGGTCACGTACCACCATTCGATGCGATAATCCGGGTGCGCGCCATGATCTTCTGGAAACGATAGTTCGGAGCCGCGCTGAGGAATAGCGAAGCCTTGGGCGTCCGATCCCAGTCCAGCGAACCCTTGTCCCAGAGTTTGTCTCGCTGAACCCATCATGGCGGCGCCCAGCAATATTAAAGCAACGGCTCTACCGTTCATTGGCAAAAATCCTAAGCAGATCGGCCGGATTGATCGTTGCAAGGCGATGGACTGGAAAGAATACCGACGCTAGTGCCGCGAGAAAGGCGATAAAACCGAGCAATAGCCAGTCCATGGGGAACACGTGCATGGGTAGTCGCCATCCGAATGCCTCAACGTTGACACGGGCCAGCAGCACCCATGCCAACACAAGACCCAAGGGTATCGCCGTGACGAACGTGGCTAGCCAAAGCGCCAGCGTTCGGGCGGCCTCATACAGTGCCAGATCACGTCGACGCACTCCCATCGCCCAAACAGGCGCCAGTTGAGGAAGCCGAATTCCCGAGAGTGTCAAGAGACTGGAAAACATGGCGAAACCGGCTACAGCCAAGGTGAGCACGTTAAGGGCCCCCGTAACCTTGAACGTCTGATCGAAAATCGCTTGCGACTGCCTCTTGAGCGAACCTTGGTCCACGATGGCAGTTTCTGGGAGGCCGAATTCCTCGATTAGCTGTCGCTTCAGACCGATGGATCTTTCAGGAGCAACCCGTACGCCGTATCGGAGCTTAGCTACCTGAGGGTAGTGGGCGACCAAGGTGTCGATCCCTATGATAACCTGCCCATTTGGGTTCCCGTAATCAGAGTAGACTCCTACCACCTTAGCGTTCCAGCCCCCCGGCATGGCTACTATCTCTCCCATTCGCGCTACACCGCGGCGCCACATCTGCTCGTTGATCAGAGCACCCTCACCTTTGGCGATCTTATCCCAAACCCCATCCTGGGACGCGATCAGGGGCCAATGGTCGCGGTAGGTCGGATCGTCCGCAACGCCAAAGACCTGGACCTCCTCGCCGGTAACGTCGCCATCTACGCTCCAGATTGGAAGGACCGATGTGGAGTGTGATGGAAGCCAGGCCCGTAACCTCGCCGCCTCGGCTTCGTCTTTGGCCGTAACGTATAGTTCAGCGGCCAAACGTTGATCAAGCCATCCGATGAATGTCAGCCTGAAACTGGAAACCATCGTGCCGACGCCGATATTCGCCGATAGCGCCAGTAGCAATGCCATTAACGCGAGTGAAAGTCCCGGAAGCTGAAGGCGCGTGTCCGCCCAAAACCATTCGACAAGTGCGCTATGCGACGTGCGTTGCATGGCGGAGAGAAAGGTTGCCAACACGGCCGGAAGCATGAGGGCCGCGCCCAAAAGCAAGCATGCGAGCACCGCGAAACCTGCCACCAATCCAGACGCGGCTATAGCCAAAACACCTGCAGGGAGAAGGAGCGCCCCTCCCACCGCTGCCTGGATTAGCAAACCTCGCATCGACTCTCGCGCCCATGCTCGGGGTTGCGCGGCCGCAAGGATGGGAAGTTTCCAGACCCGATAGAGGCTTTGAGCGGACGAAATTGCTGTCCCGGCAAGCGCCATCGCTAGCCCTGCGAGCCACCAGTCCGCGCGTATCGAAAGTGATCCGGAGACACTCGCCCCGTAAAGTCCCCGCAGGGTTGCGGCTACCCCCGGCATGAGGATCGACGCGATCAGGTATCCAAGCACGACCCCGATGACGCCGGATGCGACAGCAAATATCGAAAGCTCAACGACGAGCATCGCAGTAAGCTGCCGGAGGGAAATGCCAAGGGATCGTAGCGTTCGGAACGTGCCGCGACGTTGTTCGAACGTAAGCCCGGTCGCGGAGTAAACGATGAAGAGGCCAACGATGAAGGAAAGAAAGCCAAAAGCAGTCAGGTTAAGGTGGAAGCTGTCAGTTAATTGCGCGACGTCGGGCTGCTCAACCGGTTGCCGCAACAGGAGCCCAGAGGAAATCTGTTTGACGGCGATGGCGCTGATCTCCTGGTCGGAAGCGACTGTCAAACGATCAATCTTGCCGTGCTTGTCAAGCAACCGGTCAGCGACCGAGATGTCCACGAATGCCGCGCCTTCAGGAACGTTTTCGTCGATCCGAAAGCTCATGTCCGTGTTGCCGCGCAGCCGTTCCGCCGTTTCGCTGGACAACACCAGCTCTCCAACAGGAGAGATGAAGCCGGTGATATCGCGTCCGCTCGTCACGCTCAGCGCATAACCCTCTTTTGGCATCGTTAGAGGATCTATGCCGATTAGCCGGATGCGGATCGTGCCAAGGCGCAGATTCCCTTCGATAACCGGCGAGACATCGAAGCCGAGGCGTCGAAGCTTCCCATAGATCTCGTAGGGAATCCCGGTGCCGTCCTTAGCCACAATTTGAGCAAGGGACCCTTGCTCCAGAACAGATGCGGCGCGAGCATAGCTCGCCCTCGCCTCAGAATTGATTGCTTGCACACCAGACCAAAGCGCTGTCGCAAGCGCGATCCCCAGCACTAAAGTGAGCAGCTGCAGAGGTTTGCGGCGCCAGTGCGATAAAAGCGCGGAAAACGCTACCCAGCTCATTAAGCGATCTTTCCACCACGAAGATGTACAGTGCGGTCCAGCCGAGCCGCGAGCCGCGTCGAGTGGGTAACAAGAAGCAATGCCGACCCCGCGCTGCCAGCCAGGTCAAGCATCAGGTCCAGAACGGCGTCACCTGTCTGCTCGTCCAGATTTCCTGTCGGTTCATCAGCAAGAATGAGCTTCGGCCTTGCCGCCAGAGTGCGGCCTATGGCGACACGCTGTTGCTGGCCTCCTGATAGCTGCTCTGGATAACGGGTTGCGTACCGCTGCAAACCCAACGCCTCGATCAAAGTCTTTTCCCAAGCGCCGTCCTGGCGCTGAGCCAACTTTGCGTGAAAAGAGATGTTTGCCGAGACGGTCAAGGAGGGGATCAGGTTGAACTGTTGAAAAATAAGCCCGACCTTGATCCGTCGGTACTGCGCTCGCTCGCTCTCGGAGTATTTGCTGAGATCATCGCCATCCATGACGATGGCCCCGCAGTCTGCACGATCGAGCCCTCCTGCTAAGTGGAGAAGTGTGCTTTTCCCGCTACCGGATTCACCAGTAAGAGCGACGGTCTCACCTGAAGCCACACCAAAGTCGATCCCTTTCAAAATTTCGATTGTACCTTCTGCTGTTGGGTACGATTTTCGAACATTGTTGAGGGTGAGGATCATTATTTGCTCAGGTCACTTTCGAGAATTAGCCGATCGAAATGAACTATGCGGGAAGGCGCCGGTCTACAAGCTCAGAGTTGCTTATTGCAGAGGCCGCAGGACTGTGGCTATTCGTGAGTACCCACGGTACCGACTACCTGCCGCAGCCGTGCGCAGGAGGCGGCTCCGCTTATTGCGGTATTGGACAACAACCCTAGCTTCATTGGGTTCCATCACCAATCTAAAAGCCATGCGAATGTCTGTGGAATTTAGTCCAAGGCGTCAGATCACAAAGAAAAGCCCATGACGTGGAAGGCACAACAAAAGGCCTCTGGTGAAAGGAGTCAGCAGAGCAAAGGAGATCCCCGGGTTCACCAGTCCGTTCAAGCTCATGGCTAGCCATCAAAAGAGGTACCTCACTTTCCCCGGAAAAGTTCGCGTACTCTTTCATCGGCTCCTGATTCTAACGATAGAAACCCATCTCGAGGTTTGTCTGAATTGAGGTCATAGAGGGTGGCTAGACTGCGGAGGAAAACGGTCGGTATAGCGGACATTTTGTCCAAGTAGCCGTCACTGACATAACAATAATTTGGATAACCGATATTGCTGATTGCCTAAATTAGTATGCGCTATCACCTTGTGGTGCCAGAACTCGGAGGAATGGGACTTGCTCAATCGCGTGCTATCAATCGTCACGGTAACCGCCGCGTTGCTCGCCGCCACGCTTGCCGTGGCGCAAAATCTCCCGCCAGCCGTTGAGCTTCAGCCTGGCGTTTCGGCCAAGATCCTCGATTTGAAACGCGTCCCTGGCCAGCAGATCGTGCAGCTCGATTATGAGATCAGCAACACCGGAGACGCCCCTGTGAACCTGGCGGAGATCGGCATCGGGCGTGCAAGCTACGGTCTTAATGACATCACCTTGTATGACTTCCCCAACAAAATCAGTTTCAAGATAGGCGTCGCGAGCGAGTGCCTCTGCACACAGCCGCCAGAAGCGCCACTAAAGCCAGGTGAAACATTCAAGGCATGGGCATGGTTCGCGCCGCCTGAAAGCAACCCGGGTCCGTTTGCCGTTCGTTTCGGATCGACGCTTCCCGTGATGGACGTTCCTGTTCAATGATAACCAGGCTACCAATTCGAACACTCTCTCTGCTCGTAGTGACAATAGGCACAACGCAAGCACAAGAAGCCCCTACCGTGGCGCCGCCGAATTTTACAGCCCGCTCGCCGAGCGTGGGCTTCGTGTCACCCTCGATCGGCTATTCGTCACCCCGCATCGAATTTCGGTCGCCACCGATGACGCAAGAAGAGCTAGCATTGGGACCAAAGACCAAGGTCCCTCCCGTGCCGGTCGTCCAGGGCCTTGAGGTGACAGAGGTGGAAGACGGCGTTCGATACACTCTCTCGGCGGACATCCTCTTCGACTTCGATAAGGCGACCCTGCGTCCGAAGGCCACCCAAGCCCTTAAAGCGATGTCGAATGATGTCCGCCAGCGTTTCAAGCAGGCAAGCTTCGTTGTTGACGGATACACGGACAGCAAGGGAAGCGACGCCTATAACCTCAAGCTGTCACTCCGAAGAGCGGCCGCCGTCAAGGACTACCTCGCGACGGCGGCGAAGTTCAATCCATCGACTGTCGCAATCGAGGGACGCGGTGAGGCAAACCCAGTTGCCCCCAACGAGACCCCTGGCGGGCAAGATGATCCGGACGGCCGTCAGAAAAACCGACGCGTCGAAATCTTGGTCAGGCCCACCGACTAGAACGATAAGTGCGAAGGCCGCCTGGTGCCGTGTAAACAACAGTCAGAGCTCTTCCCAAAAGCTTTCAGTTCTTCGCCATTCCAGGCGCTGGCATCTTCGCGTGCTGCGCGCGGCGAGAACAGATGCGGGAGTGACGTCTGCCATGGCCGCTTGGAACTAGTTCTTCCAGCCGGCTACGACGTCGCCCTCCCCGTTCAACATAGCGTCGAAGCCGTCCTTTGCGACATCCGCAGGGTCATCCTTTTCGGCCTGACCAACGTCGGTATCGAGTATATCGGCGCGTTCGAAGAGCCGGGTGTCGGTGGGTCCGGGCATGAGGCAGGTCACCGTACGCCTGAGTCTTTGCGCTCGTTCAGGAGTGCGACGAGAAGCTGCTCAGAGACGCGTTACTGCCGTTGTAAACCGCTTGATAGCTGCCGGGGATGAAACCAGCGATCGACCCGGTTTAAGATCGTGCCAGCACCTCATATGCGCATTTGGATGCCAATATGCTCAGGTGGAGGCCGGAACCGCAGATTGCGCAGGCGGTCACCCTGAAAATCGCGCCGCGGCCCTCCTCGATCTTCGGGTCGGGAACGCCGTCGCATCGAATGTCATGTTCGCAGTGCCAAGTGAACGACTTCATTGTTTCCTCCAATGTCGATAGTCGTCGTCAGCCGCAAACCTCGAGTCAGTGATCTTGTTCCGTGCGCAAACAACATCAAGTCAGCATCGCGGATGCTTAGGGAACAACGATGCGATGGGGGGGAGTTGAACGGAAAACCGAACGAAAGTTCATCCGATGAGACTTCTGAGCATTGCTTACGCTGGCACGCTGATTTCGTTTCTGCTGTTTGATGCATTATGGCTCGGCGTCACTGCTAAAAGCTTCTATCGAGATCAGCTCGGCGACCTGATGCTTCCTTCTCCAAACTTGGCCGCCGCCGCAATCTTCTACCTTGTCTTCGCCATAGCAATTGTCATCCTCGCAGTGCGGCCTGGATTAGGCGCAGGCTCGGGATGGACGCCGTCGCGTACGGTGCAGTTCTCGGACTTGCGGCGTACGGCATTTACGACATGACGAACCTCTCGACGCTCCGAGGCTGGCCCCTTCATCTGACCATTGTTGACATGATCTGGGGCACGTTTCTGACCGCTGTTGCAAGCGCAAGCGGATATGCGACCCCTCGCTTTTTGGCTAGGCGCACCTTCCGGGCGCTGCAACACGGTGAGCCGGCTCTGTCATCGGCCTTGTTTATCGACTTTACGTTCATCCGCGACCTGCACACTCGCGAAATTGGTTGTGCATAGGCCTGCCACATAAGAGACGTCGGCTCGCACGCGATGCACTTGTCGCGGATCGCCCGTCCTCGCCTCACGCATATCTCCGTCAGGATCCGACCTTTTCGCGAACTTTTCGTGACGCGCTGCGTTCGTCAGCATAGTGTCGGGGCGTTACAGGAGAGCCGGATGACGAAAGACAGCGACATCGACACCGATCAGGTGTGGGCGGAATTCGGCGACGCCGTGAACATGTCTGCCTCAGAGCTGGAGAAGTGGCTGCGCACGGAGGAAAGCCTCGACAACGGGTGGAAGGCGGACGGCCGCAAGGAGTCGATCGATCATCACTCCGGACGACTTATCGTCGACATCAAGCACAAAAAGAGGGCAGACCTGAAGGATGAGGACTATTCGCATATGCGAAAAGTCGTGGGCTACGTGCACAGGCATCTCGCCCAAGGCGGACCGAAGGTGGACAAGGAGCGCTCGGCGTGGCGCTACTCGCTAATGAACTGGGGGCACGATCCCTTGAAGAAGCGGTAAGGAAGCCGCGTGGAACTTCGGGGCACCCTCGCGGTTAATCCTAAAATCAAAGGAGCCACCATGACCTACGTAGCATCCCCAAGTCATTCCGCCGACGAGCCCACTCGTATCGAGGATTTGAAGCAATGCCTGGACACGGCCCGCAAGCACTTGAACGAAACTTCGAACGCATCTGACGCGGAAAAGACCGCCGAACTGGTTTCATCGGCGGTCGATGCGGGCTGGGAAGAGGCTGAAGTCCGGTCGGCGATCGCCAGCTCAGCGAGCGATCGCAAGGATGACGACGTGTTTCTGACGCCGACTCTCGGGATCGTTCCGTCGTCGTCCATGTGAAGCATCCGCTGTGGCAGAGCCGGAGATGCGCAACCTTCACCGTCGTTGTCACGCCGTGGATCAGAACGGTCTCATGGCTCCAGTCAAAGTGATAGGCCTCGCCCGTGCGGCGAAGCTTGATCCGACCGATTTTCCAGTAAGTCTGCCAATTCTAGGTTTTTGACCTGCCAGCAAGAGGTCGTTTGGGTGTGGTGCTACCTCGCCCGTCCGATCGCAAATGCAAACAGTCTGGCCTGCCTTTCCGCGAAAGCGCGCGGATTGGTAGGCTTGTCCCCGTCGAGAATGCGGGCTTCGTCGAGCAGGAGCCAGGCGGCATCTTCGCGAAACGCCTGGTCGTCCATCGCGGCAATGCTTTTCACAAGTTCGTTCTGCGCATTGATTTCCAGGATTGGCTTCGAAGCGGTCTGTAGCCGCCCTGCCCCCTGCAAAAGTTTCTCGAGCTGTCGATCTGGCCCATGTTCGGATGCGACAAGGCAGACGGCACTTTCGGTCAACCGACTGGAGACCCGCACGTCGGCAACCTCCTCTTTCAGGCTAGCTCGCGCAAAATCGATGAATGCCGCAACGTCGGGAGAAGCGTCCAGGCCCTGCTCATCTGGGCTTCCCTCGCCGGTAATGCCGCTCAGATCAGCCAGACCCTGGGTGATCGACTTGAAGGACTTTCCCTCGAAATCTGGGACATTCGTCGGCCAGAAATTGTCTACACCATCTGTCAGGAGAAGGACTTCGATATCCCTGGCTCGAAAACCTTCGAGTTGTGGCGACGATTTCAGTTGGTCCAGACTGGAGCCGCTGATGTAATATATCGCCGGCTGCCCCTCTGTCATCGACGCCATGTAGTCGGCCAGATTGCGGGTCGTCTCACCGGACACGGTACTGCGGAAGCGGGCCAGCTTCAGCAATTGCGAGCGCCGCTCGAAGTCTTCGTAGATCCCTTCCTTGAGGATCGCCCCGAACAGGTCCCAAAATTTGGAAAACGTCTCGGCTTCGCCTTCAGCCATTTTCTCCAGCGCGGTGAGGATTCGGCTGGTCACGCCTTTCTTGATGGCGCTCAGCACCGGGCTTTCCTGAATCATCTCGCGGGAAATGTTAAGCGGCAGATCCGAGGTGTCGACGATGCCGCGGACGAACCGCAGGTAACGCGGCAGCAACTCGGCTTCGTCGGTAATGAAGACGCGCTTCACGTAAAGCTTCATCCGACCCTGGCGGTCTGGATCGAACAGGTCGAAGGGCTGAGAACCGGGGATGAAGGCGAGCGTTGTGTATTCGTGGCGACCCTCGGCGCGGAAATGCACATTGGCCAGTGGCTCGTCATACTGACCGGAGACACCGCGATAAAAATCGTCATAGTCCTGTTTGGATATCTCGTTTTTCGGCTTTGTCCAAAGTGCTGCGCCATCGGAAACCTGCGACGGCTCAGCACCCTCTTTCTCAATAAGGCGAATGGGGACAGGCACGTGGCCGGACTGGTCGCGAATGATCTTTTCGACCGTCCATTTGCCCGTATACTTCTTTGCATCCTGCATGAGATGCAGCACGACACGCGTGCCCCTCGCCGGCGCCGCTTCGAGATCGACTGCGACGATGTCGTAACTTCCCTTGCCGTCGGACGACCATTTCCAGGCTTGGTCCTGACCAGCACGGCGGGAAATTACGTCGACCCGTTCGGCGACCATGAACGAGGAATAGAAGCCGACGCCGAACTGGCCGATCAATTCCGCCTTGTCACCAGCCTTTGCAGCCTCAAGCCGCTCCATGAACGCCTTCGTGCCAGAGCGCGCGATCGTGCCGAGCGCGTCGATCATCTCGTCGCGGCTCATGCCGATGCCGTTGTCCTCGATGACGAGCGTCAACGCCTCTTCATTGAGGCTCACGAGAATTCCCGGCGGGGTCGAAGCGGCGGAGAGCTGCGGCTGGGAAATCGACTCGTAACGCAGCTTTTCGCAGGCATCCGCAGCATTCGAGATCAATTCGCGGAGGAACACATCCTTGTCCGAATAAACCGAATGCACCATCATGTGCAGCAGCCGGCTGACATCGGCTTCGAATGCGTGGTGCTCAGGCTGCCGATCTTCTCCTGTCGTCATCGATAATCCCCATTGCTCAGAAATGCCGGTCAGATGGCTCTTTCACCACCGGATTTCAAGCGCCAATGACAACCTACGCTCAGGATTTCCAGTCAGCGCATTCATCGCGCGGGAGACCTCTATCCATTCTGGTGTGGGAACTGGGTCGGTCGGTTCGGACATGCGACCGAAAATCTGATCGAGCCGCCGACCGATCTCCGGACCGAACCGGAGAACCAGCGGTGCGCGGGCCGTGTTCGCACTCAGTCGGAAACTTCGCACAACGTGTCGGCGACATACGCGCCTCCAATCCCCATGGGCCGAGGCGAACCGGTCGTCGTGTCCCTCGATGTTTGGTGCTCAAGCTCGGCGTTCAACTCTCCCCGACGATCAGGATCGAAATCGACAGCCAAATCCAGACGAGGAACCCGCTCAGTACGCCGAGCGTGTCGTAGGTGGCGTCGTAATCCGCGAAATGCTTGAGATAGAACGAGAAGCCGAGTGACATGACAAACCAGCCCACCATCACCAGACCAGAGCCCCACGTCAGCCATCAAAGCTTGAAGTCTTTGCAGGTAAGAAAGACGGCCGATTGAAGGAGTTTGAGCACGAACTCTACGCCGCCTCAATCCGCGCCGACCACCTCAAATGGTCCCCAGAACAGCGGGTGGCCATACCTGCCCTCGTCGCTCGACCGCAACTCGCGCATCGCATCTCCCAGTGCCGACGAGTAGGTCTTATACTTCCCGCTAGCCCGGTTTTCAAACATTCTCGTCGTCAAGGCCGCGGTCGCTGCCGAGTCCACAGCCCAGTGTGACACCACCAGGTTTCGGGCACCCGCAAAGAAGAACGCTTTGGCTAGTCCCGAAAGCCCCTCCGCTCCGGCCTGTTCGGGTGCGGCGGTGTTACATGCCGAGAGGAGGACGACCTCGGCATTGAGGTTCAACGCAGCTATATCGCTGGCAGAAAGATATCCGTCATCGGTCGGCGTCGCCACCGCCGGCGGCGTCATGATCAGCCCAGGTTCCTGAACCCCAGTTATCTCTCCGGCGAGCAGGCCATGGGTCGCGAAGGCCAGTGTCTGGAACCTGGTGAGGTCCTCGCTCTTCAAGGACGTCTCCGTCGCCATCTGTCCAAGCCACAACGAGCCGTCAGGGGCCTTCAGGCTCTTTTGTAGGGCCCTTAGCTCGTCAGCCGTTTCCGGCAACCTTGGAAGCGCTCGGATGTCGTGCACATTCGCGCCACCCCGGAGAGCAACCAGCTTCGAGGCGGCCAACCCGCCGCGCTCGGTATCAGGTTTGCCATCCAGAACAGGGTCACCGATTCCAAGCAGAGGCTCCCCGCCCGGCTTCGCGCCGGCTCCGGCTCTCAGCGTCATCAGTGATGCGACCGATGGCACGCGCGTCATGGTGTACTTGTCCGATAGCCACTTCGCGCCGACGAAATCATCCCGCACCATCTCTTCAGTCAGCAGCACCGCGAAAGGAATGCTCTCAAGAGAGCCGTCCGGCACCAAAATCAGGTGTCTCGGAGACATAGACCACTTTGCTTCGATCGGTTCGAAGAGTTGGCGGTATAACTGATATGCTGCCTCCCCGCGAAAGGCAGGAACCCGTCCTCCGCGAAGTTCAAGTCCTCGTCTAAGCTCGCGTACCAAGCCGTTTACGTCGTCAGAAGTCATCTCCGTCTTGACGACGATCGTCTTGTCCTTGCTTGCAGCCACCACCAGAAAGTTGTCGCCCGTGCCGAGAAATGCGATCAGAGCCTCGTCGTCCGACAATGCGGCGGTCGCTTGCGCAACCGACACGGCGACCGTGCCCGATATCTCGACGTATTTAGGAAACTGCTTCGCCAGCTCTGCATCGATCTCATCGACCTGGGCGGCCAGCGCCTTGCGATCGGYGGTCTGATCAACCGGCGTTGCAAGCCACTTCTGACGCAATTCTTCGCGCTGCTTGGCAAGATTTGCCAGCTGTGGAGACACCGCAGAAAGCCTCGCACCCAGACGGGCAATGGTTGCACCGGTCCCGCTCGGCTTCATCATCTGGACGATCTCGAAGACCGCTTCCACGTCGTCAGGAGAGAGCTCGCGCCCGTCGACGAGAATGGAAAGCGCTTCGTTCAGAGCCGGGCGAGCAACCCGAACGATGACCTCTCGGGTTTCGTTGCGTGAAAAGCTCTGCAGACCGAGGACGAATTTGACGTACGATACCAGCGATCGAGCGTCCGCCCGAGCTCGCAGATCATCGTGAAGCTGGGTGCCCGCGATCATTCGCCCGTGATAGGAGCCGATCACCCGCTCCCAGTCCAGACTCGATTGTGCGCCCTCGCCCACGCCTCCTCGGGTGTATGCGAGGTGTTCCGGGATGTGCTTTCCAAAGGCGGCACTGGCAAGCAGCGGGCGATCCATAAGAAGCCATCTCCAGCCATCGAGATATGTCTGCTCCTCATAGGTATCCGCCAGCCAAAGACTGAATATCGTTTGCGGAGGGCTTGCGGACTGATAGCGCTCGATAGCCGGAAGAGCCCATGATTTCGCCATGTCGACCTTTCCAGCCTCGAAGAGCGCGGTAGAGATGAAAGCTGCATCGAAGTCGTCAGATACCTGGTCGGCAAAGCGAGTGTCGTTCGGCGTTTGCTGGATATAGGTGTCGTGGTCCTTTGGCTTCTTGAGAAACGCCTGCTCGCGTTTCGACAGCCTACGCTCCTGGAACTGAGCCACCTCACCAGGCGAGAACGCGGCTTTCGCCAAAGGCCGGAGGGCTGCGTATTCGGAGGCCGCGAGAAGTTTCAGAATTCGCCAATTCGGAATAGCGAAAAACGGCTTGACCTGTCCTGACTCCAACCTTTTCGAGGCACTCTGCAACTCGGCACGCAACTGATCAGGCGAGATCGCCGCATCATCGGTACAAAACGACGCGCGCACGATCGCCGGCAGCTCTGCTGGTTGTTGCCCACAGATCGCCTCAGCGACCTTCGGACCGATGATTGCCAACTTCGAAACAGGACCCGGGCCTTCCTCCTCGTCGCCTTGGAGCAATGCTGCCGCCCCCAGCCGTCTTAATGCTTCCATGAACGCATCTGGTTCGTCACGAATGATGGCCGCGTAGAAGGCATATTCAGCCGATGATGGAGCATCCACGTCGGTAAGGCGCTCATAGGCCGAGAGGAAGCTATCTGGAGAGCCGTAATAGGCCTCG
Organism: Rhizobium sp. 01N424; assembly: GCF_056399485.1. Taxonomy (NCBI): domain Bacteria; kingdom Pseudomonadati; phylum Pseudomonadota; class Alphaproteobacteria; order Hyphomicrobiales; family Rhizobiaceae; genus Rhizobium; species Rhizobium sp. 01N424. The sequence continues at coordinate 115,498 of NZ_JBFTRK010000010.1, read as the reverse complement.
AAAGCAGACATCAGCCCGAGGCTGTCCGCGAGGAACTTCTTCCCGATAGCTGTTTCGCGGACGTCGGCGGGCAGCAGGTCGATACCCATCTCGACCAACTGCCGGCCCTGACCGATGATACCTTGCATTCGCATCCATCCGGCCCACTGAATGGATGCAGCACAAAATGGAGGGATGACCGGCTGGCTTCGATCAAAGCCAGGCAGGTCAAAACCACTGTATCCGGTGTAGTTCCCTGGAATCAGCCGGCAGAGGTAAGCGGCATTCTCACGGTCTCCAGAATCGTAGATTTCCTGCCATTGCGATAGCAAGGTGAACAGGTTGTTCCTCCCTTCCGCGATGAACGGCATAAGATTGTGATCGACGAAGAATTTCGTTGCAACGTAGTCGTAGGGCCTCATCTCATAGGCGGCCTTGTCGTCGCTCCAGCTGACGGATTGGCCGGCGTCGGGATCATCGTAGATGAAAAACGGCCGCGGCTTCATCCGACCAACGAACAGACTGCGATCGCTCTCGCTTGTCGCTGCCGAAAACAAGGAAGCGATCTCCTCGTAGGCCGCGTCGCGGTTGCCTGCCTCAGCAAGGGCGGCGGCCTTGGCGCGAGATGCTTCGAGCTTTGCGATCAGCGGGTTGCCATCTGTCTCGGCCATCCGCAGCCGCTTGAGTGGACCGTCCAGGCTCGCGTGCCCGCTTCCTGTCGGAACACTGTAGACGTTTCTGGCTATCTTGATTTCCGCTTCGGCGACCTTCCGTTTCGCTTCTGATCCGTCTACGGCGTCGAACAATGGCGGGAAGAACTGAAGTTGGTAGGCGTTGTCGTTGTATCGCTTCCAGTGAATGGCAAGTCCATTTCGCAAGTTGGACTCGGCGCTCTTCTTGTCGCCCAAGGCAAGAAACGCCATACCTGCAAACCGGTAGGCGCGTGCCCGTTGGATGATATAGCCGTCATGCTCCGCCTGATAGGGCTTCAGGATGTCTGCGCCTGACACCAGGGCAGCGGTCGCCCTCCTGAGTTTGTCGGTTTTGGCTTTGCCCTGCAGGAAATTGGCCTGCTTGTATGCAACTTCGCCGATGTCGCAGAGCAACACGCCAACCTGTCGGCTGTTTTTGCCGAACTGAACCTCGCTTGCCTCGATCAGCCGACGAAGCACCACGACAGCGTTATCCAGTTGTTCGGATGTAACGTAGTCGGTCTGGATGATCTGCTTGATCGCGGAATGCTCCGGCCCTGTGATCATGCCTTCCATCGCCGAGGTCGCCGTGGCAGCGACGAAATAGAGCAAAGTGCTGAATGCCGTCGCGACGAACAAGCGGACGAATTTCATGGCCAGTCTCCGTATTCGATCGCGCTGGTCAGAGCGGTCTTCACGCGCGGCTCGAGTGCAAGACCTTTGATCTGTTGGACGCCTTCGAATGCCCAGTCACCGCCGCTCTTGGAGATCGCCGCGACGATTTGAGACGCCCAGTCGTAATCATCCACGGGCTTTGCAGCTTTCTTGTCCTCGAAAGCTGCGATCCCGTAGACTTTGTAGGAAACAACCTTGGACGCATCGGCCACTTCCAGGCGAAATGTCTTGCCAGGCTCGATGAGGACGTGAACGCTGCCGGTTCGCGCGCTATCGGCTACAGTCCCCTCAACCTGCTTGCCGTCAGAAGTAATAGCCTTCAGAAGGAAGGGTGGCTTCCCGTCGACCCAGCGCACCTCAAGCGTCCTGCTTCCCGCGACAAGCAATGGCTTTGCTACATTGTCCAGAGCCGGAACGCGAAGGCCGTAGGATTCCCTGCTGCGCATCGGCTTCGACTTGCGTTCGGGGTCCCACCAGCCCAAGACTTCCGCCAGTTGATGATATCTGCTCGAAACGTCATCTGTCAGTCCGGAGGACGGGACAGAATACGACGAGAAGCGACTGGTCGAGCATCCCGGCTCCTCGGACCTCGATGTGTCGGGTGACAGCAATAGTTCGCAGGCCCCCCCTCGGTTTAGTTTGACAAAGCCAGGGTCTGGAATATCGAGGCGATCCCCCTCCTCCAACACACTCCCCAGCTGGAGCTCCATCGTTGTGCCCGATCGCGTGCCGATGATGGAGGCCGCGCCGTCGTAGTCGACGATCACGGCCGCCGGCTGTCCCGCCGGAGATGCCGCCGGTGCAAAGAGAATACAGCTCGCTACCATGACGCATGTCGGTTTTCCCCACATCCATACACGTCTACCCATTGAGAAACGACCTCCAGCTGCGCCCCTCGAGAAACCCGCGGCATATCGATTCAACAGACTCCAGTGCAATCACCAGGACCCAGATTACGATGGCGTACTGGACGACAGACTGGGCGGCGGAAGCGCCAAGATTGATGTTGCAGGCGGTGTACACGACGATCCCGACCAGCAGCGCCAACGGGGCCGAGATCAGAGATTTGAAGGTGAATGTCAGAAATGCGACGAGACCCGCGAGGAATATGCTCGATAGGATGACGGCGACCTTCGTCGAATACTCTGCAGCTGCAATCGCCTTTGTGGAATTGGCGACAGCATTTGCGATGACGCGCATTCCTTCCATTTCCCCGATCGGGGTGTCGTGGAAGTCCCCGTTGGAGGCATAGCTGTTTCCAATGATGACGAAGCGATCCACCAACGCACTGGCGGCGATGGGACGCTGAGCAAACTGGTATCCCGACAACTGAATAAGAGCAGGCCCATGACCATCTTCGACCATCATTGCGGACATCGCAGTGTCACTCTTTGGGAATGAAAACTGGATTGCCGAACTCTTCTCTGCGTCGCTCAACCATCTTGGCACAGCACTCGGCATGTCCTGACCTTCGAGAGCGCAGTCCGCGCCTTCGCGGCTGCCAAGATACCTCTGAGCAGTCTCGACCATCGCCGTGCCACCCAAGTTGAATGCATAAGTCAGCATCGCCGGAGACAGCAGAGCTTGGCAGGCACCCTTAGGCACCTCCCAAAGGTTCCAGTTTCTAATCTTGTCACCCTCACCCACCTCAAAAAGAACGTTCACCCAAAAGAGCGGTTTTCCGATTTTGAAATGCCTATCAAAGTCGGACGGCAAGGCAGGGAGACTGTTGCCGTCGGGGTCGAACGAAAGCTCTCTTGGGAAGAGCAAGGGTGGGTCCGACGGTGCCCAGCTGTCGAGTAGGTCGTGCAGGACCTTGGCGTCTTTGCCGCTTCCTGCGGATATATCGAGGTCAACAAGGATTGCCCGCGGACTGGTTGCCCTCGCCTTTTCTATCAAGCCAGCGATGATCGCCTTGGTGATTGGAAAAGGACGTTGCCACGCCTCGAAGCTCTGGTCATCAATGCGCACCAGCGTCACCGGCACGCTGGGCAAGGCGAGCAACCCGAGGCCTTGAGAAACAGCGTGAATCTTGTCGAGATTCGGGTTGTCCGTGACGGATTCCACCCATTCCTTCAACCAGAATGGTGCGACAGCCCCAATCAGCCCAAAAGACAGCAATGTCACAATAACAAGCCTGTAACGGCTACGTAACTTCATCGCCCCAAACGCCAGACACGAGAATTCCCAGGCCAGATCAGATCACGATGGCTGAAAATTCGCAATCAAGTCTATGTAACCAATTCGGATAACGACAATATGTTCGCTAAGTCTCCAGCGACTTACCAGTCGATTTGACAGAACTGAATTGGACGAAAGCGGGATATTGACTTGAGTACGAGGCCAAAACTAGAAATTTATTCGGGCGGCATTCAAAGGGGGGAACTATGGAAAGCCTTTCGGCCTGGCATATGCTTGTTGTTCTTATTGTATTCGGGTTGCCGCTATTCTTCGTGTTCAAGAGCCCACCGTCAGGCGCAAACCGCTTTGGGCAAGCTCCTTCTTCAATGGGGTTCGGACAGGCGATTTCGACGTTCTTCAAAAAGTACGCGACGTTCGAAGGCCGCGCCAGCCGATCGGAATTCTGGTTTACATTCCTCTTCCTCGTCATCGTTTCGGCCGTTCTCAGTGCTATCGATCCGACTGACGCCCTGTCTGGCCTGTTTAGTCTCGGCGTCCTTCTGCCAACCATCGCCCTCGCAACCCGTCGTCTGCATGATCTGAATAGAAGCGGCTGGCATCAGCTCTTGTCGTACCTGTTCCCTGTTGGCACCATCGCGCTGATCATCTGGTACTGCACTGCAGGCACCGACGAGGTCACGCCCGCCACGACGAAGGCGGCGGGCGGCACCATGTCTTCGAACGCCGTCGAGGTGCTCGAGCGGCTCGCGAAGCTAAAGGATAGCGGCGCAATCAGTGGCGACGAGTACGATGCCGAGAAGAGGAAAATCCTGGGATGATAGCTGTGCCCTATGGCGGCGCACGATCGACGGCGAGCAAATATCCGCCGTCTAGCGCCCGACCTTCGCGACTTCCCTCTTCTTGACATATGCGGGGCGCATGCTGTCGCTGTTGTACGAGCGCGTCAAAAAGAGCAGCTGAGCCGCTCTTTGTGCCCCCCCAAGATCACGGGGACGATTGTCACCTCCCTAGATGCCAGAGGTCTCGCGCTCCTGCGAGAGCGGGAGCCCGCATCAAAGATCTGCGATAGGTTGCCGCGGGTGATCGGTTGGAAATATCCCACCGCCACTGCATCTCGTCCTTGCTGACCATCTTGTCGACCAGGGTAGCATTAGCCGTCGAGGTGCTGCTGTTTGAACCTTCGCGTCTTCCCGGATCTGCACGATGTTGTCCTTGATGGGCTGCAGCGCAAGAAACCCCAAGCCGGTAAGGATGGTGATCGTCACCGAGCTGAAGCCGATGATGATAGGTAACTGGGTCTTCGAGCCGCCGCGGACCTCGTTGGAGAGGGGGTTGATCGCGGCGTTGAGCTGCTGGAAGCCCGTGTTCATGTTTGAGCGAAGATCGGAGAGATCCTTGCCCTGGTTCTCGGCGCGCTCCGATAGGCGAGCCTAGGAGGCCATAGGATCGAAACCGTTTCCGTTGTTGCGCACTTCCAGGCTCACTGCCATCCCTGCCCTTGCCCTTTCGATGCCATGCTATGCTCGATTGTCATGCCATAAGAAAAGCCGTCCCCGATGAGCGGCTTGGAGTGTTCGGTTACCCACAATTTATGAACGGCCGTGGAGAAAGGCATTGAAATCCGGCCACCCGGAATTACTTGGAAATCCCGTTGGTAATGAGGGTGCCAAAATGTGCTTACTGAGAGAAGTTGAAGAGGCCGAGCAACAGGGGCGTGACATTGCAAGGTCCGGGGGTCTTGCGTCTTCGAACCCATACGCCGACCGCCTAGATCTGCACTCCGCTTGGCTGAGAGGATACCGTTCGGCGTGGGCAACCGTGATAGTCCCAGCTCTTCCAGATGGCGACAAAACAGAGAAACGATAACATTGCGGTGGGGGCGCAGAAGGAGACCATTCGGGGGCAAAAATTGGCTCCCGTTCGTTAAGCTCCGATCAAGATATATTAGACGACACTCATTCGCGTTGGAGGACGCGCCGGAGGAGAAAATGACCAAGCCACTTCTTGTTGATCATCTTACCGTTTGCGCCAAGCTTGCCCGTACTGACGGAAACCCACTGATCGAATATTTGATACGCATGGCCCTTCTGGAAGCCAAACCAAAAGGGACGAGAGAGCAGAGCGGGAATTGATAGACCCGAAGCGCCGCCACCTTCGGCGCGAAGGCCCGGTAGCAGCGTTACCGGGCCTTTTCCGTGATTAACTATAGTGGACGAGGTTCCGACGTGCCCTTTTGTGAAGCGTCCACACGATGTGCCTCAATCGCGGCAAGAGAAACTCATCGTGGGAGAGGCCTCGGCAAGTTAGTGAACGCCCTAATCATTGAGCGAGTGTTTAAGGAGCTAGGGGCAAGATATGCGCTTGGAAAATGCGGATTTCTCACGCGCTGAAACGCAGCTGAGATAGACTCAACAATTCGATTGACAGCAGCGCCTTTGCTAAAGCTCTTCCGCTTGGCCGAAAAATGCGCGGCAGCGTCGGTGAACCCGGGTTGGTCAAGTAGCAACCTTTTTGTGGCCGATGGCCTAGATGCCGGCGTACCATTCGTACCCGCGGTCTTCCCAATAGCCGCCGTTTCCGCCCCACAGGCCTGAGAAGCTCTCGACCAACTCGATGCGCATTATGTATTTTGCCTGTTTGTATCCAAGTTGCCGCTCGACCCTGAGACGCAAGGGGGCGCCGTGGCCGACGCTGAGTTCTTGACCGTTCATCTGGTAGGCAAGGATGGTTTGTGGATGAACCGCATCGATGAGATCAATGCTCTCGTAATAGCGGCCGCTGCCATCGAGCGTCTTTTCAAGTTCATCAGCACAATGCAGCACGACGTAACGTGCGGTTGGCTTCAGCCCGGTTAGGCGAAGCAAGCTGGCGAGGGGAACGCCAGTCCATTTGCCGATGGCGCTCCACCCCTCGACACAGTCATGGCGGGTGATCTGCGTGCGCGCTGGGAGCGCCTTTAGATCTGCGAGTGAAAACTCTCGCGGACGCTCAACAAGGCCGTCAATTTTTAATCGCCAAGCGGAAAAATTACCTTCAGCCAATTCAACATATTCATCGCTATCGGGAGCACTCGTTCCATTTAGGCGAAACGACCGAGAAATATCCTTCTCATCAAACTCACGCGCCAGGCCATCACGCCCCTGAAGCAGTCTCTGCGCCTTCAACGTCAGGTGCTCGGCTGAACGGAGGATATTGGCGACGTTTGCGTTTTGGTCCAGCAAGTCACATCCGGAAAGGGTCAAGGCGCTAGCGCCAAGTGTGCCGCCAACCAGAAAGCGGCGTCGAGTAAACAGCTTGTTCATGATGTCGGGCCTTTTTCCTGGATCGCATAGCGTCCGGTGATCATCGCGCGGATGTTGTTCCAGGTCCCTGAAAGGACGACCATTGCCACATGCACGATGACAAAAATGACAAGCGCCGACGCCGTGATGAAGTGGATCGTGCGCGCGGACTGGCGTCCGCCGAAAATATCGACCAAGGCGGGGAGAGCAGCATCAATGCCGGGTGACATCGTCAGGCCTGTCAGGACCATCAGAGGCAGCAGGACGACAATGACCGCCAGATAGGTAAGCTTTTGAAGCGCATTGTAATGCCTGGCCTCCTCTCCCTCGGGAAAGCGGAGACGGGCGTGGTCGAGAACCTCGCGGCCGAGATGACGAGGCGAGAGTTCGTGCACCTTCGGCGCCAGGTCTCGCCTGAAGTGTCCGCTCAGCAGGCTGAAGCCAAGATAGAGAATCCCATTGATCACAAACAGCCAGGCAAAGAAGAAATGCCAGCGTCGTCCAGCCGCGAGATCCTGGAACGAGGGGATTGTGGCCCATGAAGGGAAAGCTCGCGCAGTCGGCTCCCCATCGACATTGGAAACACCAAGGACGCCGGTTGTAGGGATCTGAAGTCCTGCGACACGCACGAAGCCCCTCGGCGTACCTCCATCGTCGTCGGAGCCGATTGTCAGAACGGCGCTGTCGCCGTTCGCGCCGTAATGTCCCCAATAAAGCTCCGGGTGGGCATTGAAAATCTGCAGCCCGCTCAAAATAAGGAAGCTCAGGCAAAGCACGTTCAGCCAGTGCGTTAACCGAGTTACAACGGAGTGGCGGCGGATGAAGATCGTCCGAGGATATTGAACATTGTCATTGTAAGCGTTTGCGCTCATCTCAACGTCTTTCATCTGTGGCATTTTACGGCTGAAGATCAAACAGCGTCGATCTGCAGTCGCTGGCCGAAGCAGTATGGCGGCGGCTCCGGCCAGTGACGGCGTGGTCTTCACATGGGTGGAACCACGCCATTCTTGCCGACCACCACCTGGTGGGCGATCGGGCCGGTTGCAGCCTTTTCGGCGGTGATGAAGACAACGGCGCCGGGAACGAGATCATCCTTGGTGGCTCCGGCGATGGTGACGACAGGTGTGCCATCCGGAATGGCGATCTTCTTTTCCTTGCCATGATAAGTAACGGTAACAGTCCGACCTTCCACGCCTTTGACAGCATCCGCGACTGTCGCATTGGTCATGCTGCTGTCGGGCTTCAGATCCCAGCCGTAACTCCCTTCGCCAAGGCCTTTCATCGCCGGCGGAAAGATGAGGACTTCGAGCGCCCCATCGCCACCGCCGGCTTTTGGCAGGGATGCGATGCCGACAAAATCGCCCGGCTTGATATCTGTGACCTTGGCATCCGCGACCCCTGCCACCTTCCAGTCGTCGGCAAGCGCGACATCGATTGTCTCGCCTTCGCGCGTCTTCACTTTGAGCGTTGAGCCCTGGTAGTCGACGATGCTGCCACGGACATGGATCGGCGCGACTTTCTTACCTTCGGCAGATGCGGGTGCCGAAAGGACGGTTACAGAAAAGACGCTGGCAAGCCCGAAGGCCAAAGCGGGGAAAGCATTTTTCATTTTTATCTTCCTACTAGTTGGTAGTTTTCATGGACGTGATTTACCCGAGCAGGCTAGCCACGCAGGATTAGTGAGAGACAGTCGAGGTAAGGCGGTTGAGAGCAGGTGAAAGTATCGTCGAAAAGACCTCCGGTTTCCCGTAGGCTCTCGCCGAGAGCATCGCCCCATATACCGTCGCCAGAAACGCTTCTGCTTCGACATGCGGTTCGCTCGTGAGATTGAGCGTCCCGCTTTTGTAGCCACGTTCCATGACCGTCGTCAGCCACGATGAAATGAAGCGAAAGAAATTCGTCACCTCCGTTGCGACTTCCGGCGGAAGGGATGGCAATTCACTGGCAAGCAAAGCACATACACAATAGGGCCTACTCGCATCCTCGATGCATTTGGCCCAGTGATTCGCATAGATCTTGAGGATGTCCAGTGCGTCTGGAACATTCTGTTCAAGGGTTACAACGCTCGCCTGACCGTCTTCCCGGTAACGCTTGACCAGCTCACGCACCAGATCGACCTTGCTGGGGAAGTGGTGGTGGATGCTGGCCTTGCGTATGCCGACCACTTCCGAGATATCTGCATAGCTGAACCCGTTATAACCCCCACTCATGATGAGGTTGCGCGCAGAGGCCAGGATTTCGTCGGAGGTGTTCGAAAGATTGCTCATGGAATCTGCCTACCTTCTAGTAGGCAGATCGTCAATAGCAAAAAGCTTTCTTGTTAGCCGTCTGTGGAGACGGTAAGAGCTTTCCATGAGGCGAGTTCCTTCTGCAACCGCTCGATCCGCGCCGTCACGTGGCTGAGGGCATCGCTCCCAAGGAGAAGTTGCGGCGGGGGATTGTCCGATCCAATGAGAGTAAGCACAGCGGCAGCCAGTTTTTTGGGATCACCAAGCTGCTTGCCGCTTACGGCCTGACGCCTCTCGCGGATGGGATCGAACAGGCTGTCGTAATCTGCAATCGACCTGTCGGTGCGGACCATGGAACGCCCGGCCCAGTCTGTCCGGAATGAGCCAGGGCAAAGCGTTGTCACGTGAACTCCAAACGGCGCCATTTCCGAGCGCATGACCTCGGAAATGCCCTGAAGCGCAAACTTGCTGCCGCAGTAATATGCGATGCCGGGCATGGTGATCATACCGCCCATCGACGTGACGTTCACGATAAAGCCACGGCGGCGCTCACGGAACCTCGGAAGAAATGCCTTGGCTACAGCGACGGCGCCGAACACGTTCACGTCAAACTGACGTCGCATCTCTTCAAGTGGCGATTCCTCAAGCACGCCCTCGTGACCGTATCCTGCATTGTTGATCAGCACCTCAACTGGCCCGTGTTCGTCCTCGGCTTGCTGGACGACGTTAGGGATGCGGTCGAACTCGGTGACGTCACAAAGGACCAGGCGCAGTTCCGGGAGGCTCTTTGCCAGCGCTTCGCGCGAGCCTTCGGAGCGGACGGTTCCGATGACGGTGTGACCGGCTTCCATTGCGGCACTGGCGATCGCCAGTCCAAAACCCGAGTTCGCCCCTGTTATGAAAAACGTTTTGCTCGACATTTTTGAAACTCCTTGATTAACCGTGGATGACAGATAATCTGAAGGAGACCTGAGTTCGATTGTGGATCCTCTAATTTTCTTGCCAAATCCTATGTTTCTTGAACAACCCGTCGCCCATGACCGACTTGTCGTCGTGGCCGAACAACTGGCTCCTCGCCTCGGCTACAATCAGACTGCGATAAGTTGTGTCCGTATTCTGCGCACTGAAGCGGTGCTTGATGACATTCCGGTTCTCTATAAGCCGGGTGCAGTTTTCGTATTGCAGGGAAGCAAGTACGGAATCCTGGAAGGCGAAGTCTATCTCTACGACGAGGACCATTATCTCGCTGTCTCAGTACCCGTTCCATTCCGGATGACCTCAAAGGCAAGTCCACAGTGGCCATTGCTCGCCGTCTATCTGGAGTTCGATATGCAGATGGCGGCCGAGATTGCTCTGCAGGTGGAAGAACTCGCAGGCCCCTCAAATGCCAAACCGAAAGGGCTGCTTTCGAGCAGAATGGATCGCGATATCGAAGACGTCCTGCTACGCCTGTTGACTGTGCTCGGCAACCCGGTTGATGTTGCCGTGCTCGGACGCTCCATCCTGCGGGAACTGCATTATAGGGTCATGTCAGGGCCGCAGGGTGACGCGGTTATCGCGGCCCTTCAGCGCAAAGGAACCTCGGGAAAACTGGTCGAGAGCGTGACGTGGATGCGGGAGAATTACGCTACCGAAATTGCCGTCAAGGATCTGGCCAAAGAGGTGGGCATGAGCGTTCCTTCCTATCACGTCCATTTCAAGAACCTGACCGGCTCAAGTCCGATGCAATATGTAAAGGCTATGCGGCTCCATGAGGCGCGACTTATGATCGCCCGCCGGAGCGGGACCATTGCAGACGTAGCTGCGTCAGTCGGCTACGTCAGCCCTGCTCAATTCAGCCGCGATTTTAGAAGGCATTTTGGACGCACTGCGTCGGAAGAGGCGGAGTGGGTCCTCCAGCATCTTGGTGATCAGGGCTAACCGATGCTCTCTGGCACACTCCCGTAAACCAGTCGCCAGATGGGCAGCATGTCCCTGTAAAGCAGCTCGAAGGGCGGCTTCACAGTGAACCAAGGTCGTATCGAAGACGGGGACGCCGACATTACCCACATTCAACAGCATCGGTACAGCCAAGGATTAGACAATCACTGCCTTAATCAATTAGTCGCTGCGCAATCCGTTCATACGTCGAGCGACTTTCCTCACGGACCACATCGCGACACTTGCTCAATGTTCAAGCGCTTATACCGCCGTCGACGAGAATGCCCGAGCCGGTGATGTAGCCAGCGCGCGGACCCGCAAGGAATGCAACGGCCTCTGCGACCTCTCGGGTCCGACCGTATCGGGCAATCGATAGGCTCGGCAAGATCGCAGTTGCTAGAGCGCCATCGGCAGGGTTCATATCGGTGTCGATCGGGCCAGGCCGGACCAGATTGACGGTAATTTCCCGAGAGCCCAGTTCACGTGCTAGACCACGTGTAAAACTTTCCAGGGCGGATTTGGTCGCTGCATAGACGGCGATTCCTGCGAACGGGACAGCAAGGCCTGCATTGCTGCCGGTACTGATGATCCGGCCGCCGTCCGGGATGTGCTTGAGCGCTGCCTGAGTGATCAAAAAGACGCCGCGCACATTAACGTTCAGTTGAAGATCGATCTCGTCCAGTGGCTGTGAGGAGAACTCACCTGCAAACAGGACGCCGGCATTGTTGACAAGGATGTCGAGGCCGCCGAGGTCGGCGGCAGTCCGCTCAACCGCGGCTTTAGCAGCCTCCGGGCTCGCAGCATCAGCTTGAATGGCAATGGCGTTGCGGCCCATCACTCGGATCTCGGCTGCGATGGCTTCGGCCTTTTCCGCCGACCTCTCATAGGTGATCGCGACGTCAGCACCATCTTCGGCCAGTTTTAAAGCGATGGCCGCACCGATACCGCGTGCCGCACCGGTCACGAGCGCTCGCTTTCCGGCAAGTGGAGGAGTAGGAATGTCGTTCATCGGGTTTACCTCAATTTTGCATGTCGATCGGCCGATTTGTCCAAGGGTGGCCGAGTAGTGGGAATAATCACATCTTCAACGGACGAGCCAATGACTGGGCTTCTTAACGTCTGCACTCAGCGGTGGACTTCTTTGTTCGATGGAGAGCCAGCAGAAAGCCAACCTGCAACGAGAAGACAGAGACCAATCGCGACGGCTGCGATGCTGTAGGCATGGCCGATGGATCTCTCATCGGATGCTGAACCCAGGATTGAGAAAAACAATCCGCCGATAAGCGCTGTTGCCAAAGCGCCGCCAATCTGGAGCATCGAATTGACCAGCCCGGAGGCCAAACCCGACCGCGCCGGATCAACCCGCTGAACGACAGTCTTCACGAGATTTGGCAGCGCAATTCCCTGACCAGCGCCAACAAGGAACAGAGCAACGAATAGGAACTCTGGTGCCCCGAATGAGATCAGGGCCGCGGTTCCGAACAATCCGGCCGCTTCCAGGGCCATGCCGGCGGCGGCGGAATATCTACCGAATACGCGCAGGATGCTCCCGCTTGCGAATGGCCCCAGGACGAAACCGAGGGCCGCGGGAAGTATTGCAACTCCGGCCTCGAACGGCGTGCGGCCCAGGCCGCCCTGTTGGTAGACCGAGAATGTAAGCCAGAAAGCCGCAAACGCATAGAAGAACAGCGCTGAGAGCAGCCCGCGCTTCAATCCAGGGAGCTGGAGCAATCGAGGTTCGACAATCGGATCTCCCCCCGCGGCCCCTAACTTTAGCTCGTAGCGCCAAAATATCAGTAGAAGTGGCCCGGAAGCAGATAGCATCAAGATCGACCAGATTGGCCACCCTTGTTCACGGCCCTCAATGAGCGGCGAGATCAGAGCAAACAACGCAACTGCGATCAGCGTCGCTCCACCCAGATCCAGCTTTCTCGCATGCTCCGATCGCGTCTCGCGCAACATTATCAGCGCGGCCGGCGCGGCTATCGCGATCACGGGAAGGTTGATGAGGAAAATGGCTCTCCATCCGAGGCCAAAGACATTCAGGCAATCAGCGCCCCACCGAGAAACAGGCCAGCCATCGATGCCACCCCAAATGTCAGAGCATAAAAGCTAAGTGCCTTCGACTTTTCGTGGTCGGGGAAAATCGCATTGATTGACGCCAAAGCTTGCGGCGCCATAACTGCGGCCCCACACCCCTGGAGGATACGACCGGTGATCAGGACTGAGGGGGACCAGGCGAAGCCGCACAAGGCAGAGGCGGCGGCGAATGCGACCATTCCAGCCAGAAAGACGTTTCGCCGACCATAAAGGTCACCAAGCCTGCCACCGGTGATCAGCATGACTGCGTAGGTGGTGGCGTAGCCTGAAATAATCAGCTGCATCGTTGAGGCGGAGGCCTGAAAGTCCTCCCGGATTGAGGGCAGCGCCACATTAACGATGAAGAAATCCAGCGGTGGCAGAAAAGCCCCGGTTAACAAGATGGCCAATGCCGTCCACCTGCGCGGATCGAGACTGTCCTTAGCGGCATGGGATTGTATCAACTTTCTCTCCATATCGAGACGCGAAACCGCTCATGCGGGTTGCAAGATGCGAAAGATAGGAACTGAATAGTTCCTAATTAAAGTTAGTCGAGCGGCTTCAGCGCGAAATCGACCATCGCCTTGGTGTCGTCGCGGTCTGCTCCAGTTTTCCCTAGAACTCTCATTCCCTGGATTTGACACACAAGGAATCTCGCCAGAGTTCGCTCGTCCAGCCCACGATCAATCTCACCCAAGGCTTGAGCTCTTATGATTGCGGCCGCATAAAGATCTTGCAGTCGCCGGAACAGTCGCGCAATTCGAGCGGAAACCTCTTCGTCCGCGGGAAGCATTTCGACCGCTGACAATACGACAAAGCAACCGCGCAGGCCCTCTTCACCTGAAGAGTCCTCGACCTGTCGCGAAAAGGCGTCTCGAATTGCGGCTTTCGGCGACGGGTTGGTATGCAGGATTTCGCCAAGCTTACGGATGGCATCTTCGATATAGACATCAAGCGCGCGGAGATAGACGCCCCGCTTGTCTGCGAACGCCTTGTAAAAACTACCTCTTGATAGCTCCATGCCTTCGAGCAGGTCGGGCAGAGACGCATCGTGATATCCACGGTCCCAGAACACGCCCATCGCCTTGCGGACTGCGTCGTCGAGTTCGAATTCGCGAGGGCGTCCAACGGTCGGGGATGTCTGAGTGCTTTTTACCATGAAGGCAATATGGAACCATTCGGTTTCTATTGCAAGTCATGTTTTCTCGCAGTAGGTAATCGCTCGTTGTCCCGAGAGGGTTGCTCGCAAGACAAGGCAGTGTGCGAAGGGTTCTTCGGTCGGTTGGAAACTGAGCTCTTCTATCCACGAGACCGGAGGATCATCACGATTGAGCAGACCCGGTGTCACCTTCCCCGAGATCGTACTCCCAGAGAACTCTTGCCCGCCATTGCGCAGCTTTTTCTATCGGGTTGCTCCTAACGGCAAATCACGGCATCGTGTGGGCAGGAGGAATGCTAATGATTACGCTATCCGCAATCTTCGCAATTGTGATGCTTGTCTCAGCCGGGTGCTATTTCGCGATCTTGCCGATCGATAGCGAGGAACGGTAAAGCTCGGCATTAATGTATATTAGCCCGCGAATGGCAAACCAGATCGACCAACCCTCACCCTCGTAGCTTCCATATCCCGTAACGCTGATCATCTCGCTAGCCTCGCCAGCTTTCCTGTGGCCGGGCATGTGATCGACTATTAAATTGATGATCCTTGCCCGCGCTATATCTTACCGTTCAATGACGATTGTCGGGGTGATAAGGCCAACCTCCTCATCGTTTTTCGTGACGACAGTTATTCATGCTTATGGGTCGAACACCACTCGCAATACTCCGGCATCAGGACAATGGCCAATACTGTACGGTCCTGTACACGCAACCTTCGACGAAGTTCCACGTTAGTGAGCGGGAGGATTTCATCATGGTTTTTAGATCTTCGTACGGGTCGGCATATGACGAGTGCTGTGCAGCCGGGACTAACTCGTCATCCATGCGTGCCGCGATCGATGCGGCATGGGCCGCCGACCCGACGCTCGACCGCAGCGGTATCGTGGTCAGAATACTCGGCCCGATCGTAATTCTTGAGGGATACCTTTCGGCGCGGGAGCATAGGGACATCGCCGTTCGCATTGCCACGGCTGTAGCCGGAGCTGGCAGGGTTCAGGACCGGATGCTCTATCGGTACAGCGCCCAATAATTGGAGGCAGATTATGAAAGCGATCAGCGATTGGCTTGAGGACAAGCTCGACAACATGGGGTCGGAAATCGGCTTTGAGGAAGATGCGTCAGCATTCGAACAGCACGCCGAGATCCTGCGTGCTAGAGCTGAAGAGGCCGGCTATACGGCCGAGGAGCTAACCGAAGCCTGCGGTGGCGATATCGCTGCGTTTCTTCGGGAACGTCAGAATTTGGCTACCGACAATGAAATGCAGGACAAGCTCGCGGGCGACCCGTTTCCCATTCCGCCTTCCGGCCTGAAACAGGACTGACGGCTTCACCAGTTTGCCTTGTCGCCGAAACATCTAAGATTTGCCCTGCGTTTCAGCGCGGCCATCTTCTATCACCTGAAACGAAAAAGTAGCACCCTCTGGTATGAAAGACGTCGACAGGTGGCCAATGGTCTGACGCCTCCTCAGACTAAAGTCCGAGTTTAGATTTTTTGTGGAACGTAAAACCCTGGCGATCATTTAAACGCGGTCAAATAATTTGAGGTAAGGCCCCATGAAGAAAATTATCCTTGCTGTCGCCATCGCCTTTTCGTCCATCATTGCCGTCCCAGCAGCTTCTTACGCAGACACCGTCGTCATTCGTACTGATGACGGTCCTCGCCCGCATCGCGGCTGGGAAGGGGGCCACCACCGTGGTTGGGATAATGATCGGAGAGCACGGCTGGTACGTGAAGATTATCGTCGCCACCCGGGTTGCTTCACGAAACGAGTTGTAACCTATCGGGATGGTGAGCGAGTCTCGCGGACGACGAAGGTTTGTCGCTAACTGAATCTCAAGTTCGCCTTAAGGAGCCGGGAGCAAGCCACTCTCCGGCTCCTGTCGTTTGAAGAACCGCATGATCGGAGGGAGCGTTTAATGGAGCGTATTAATCGGTAATGGACGCCGCTATTGATGTGGGAGATGGCGTTGAAAATCTGAGCGCTGCAATTATCTGAACATCCCGTTTGGAAAAGAGGGTGTCGAAATGTGCTTGCTGAAAGAAGTTAATGAAGCTGAGCAACAGGGCCGTCACAGTGCAAGGTCGGCAACGCAAAGACAGACTAAGTAAGCTTCACGATTATCGCGACCCGGCTTTGAGTCGAGCGGCCGCTTGACGTTTGGCAAAACTCGTTGTCCGATAAATCCGGTCGTGCATTGTTCAACGTTTCAAGAACCTCGGTCCGAAACCCAGCGTCATGTGCTTCACTACCAGAAAGTAATTCAATAGGTGCGCGCCCTCGTTAGCAGTCCGGTTGCACGGACTCCGTTAGGCCCATGCTTTCAAGCACAGCTGAGGCGCGATCACGAACGTCGGCATCAATACTTGTTTAAACAAGTGCGTTTGCGGCCACGGCAATCTCCCACAACTCGCAAGATAACATTTTCAAGATTGAATTCACGCCGCCATCTCCGCCAAGGCTCTCTTAAGCTCCCGAGCGGAATCGATTAATCGTTCACCAAGACAATAACGTTGTTGGAATTTATTAGACTAGCTGCAATTTATTTGCGCAATGACAGCGAGTACCGGGTATGCCGACGTTCGCCAGTACGCGTCAGCGCACCGATCTCCACAAGCTGCTGAAGATCGCGTGTTGCGGTAGCGCGGGAGGTAGCTGTGATCGAGATGTAGTTTTCGGCACTTACCCCCCCCTTGAAACCTGCCGTGCCTTCCTTGAAGATGCGCGCGACTACCTTTTTCTGCCGCTCGTTGAGCTGGTCCCGGAAACGATCATAGAACTTAGCTTTCTGAATGAAGAAATCGATGCGCTCAAGCGTCGCCCGTTGAGCATCCAGGATCGTTTCTGAAAAGAAAATGATCCAGTCGGTGATATCAAGCTTGCGCTGGTGCCGCTCAAGCTCTGAGTAGTAGTCCTTCCGGCTCTTCTCGATTGTGAAGGCGAGTGAAAGGAGGCTTGGCTGCCCTATGTTTTGCGCCAGGGATTTCTCGGCGAGCGCGCGCCCAATTCGGCCGTTGCCATCCTCAAATGGATGTATGCTTTCAAAGTAAAGATGGCCTACTGCTGCGCGTGTCAAAGCTTGAAGCGACATGTGGCCATCTGGCCCGGATTGATTGAACCATGCGATGAAGGTCTCCATCTCAGTGGAAACCTGGCGGGACGGGGGAGCCTCGAAGTGGATTGTGGGCTTCTCAAATGGACCTGACACGATCTGCATGGCGTCTTCATGCTTGCGATAAGCGCCAACCGTTTCAATATATCGATTTCCGGCCATCAGCATTGAATGCCAGTGGAACAGTCCCTCACGACGCAGCGGCCTATGCCAACTTCGATAGACATCCGCCATCATCTCGGCGATCCCCCGCTCTTGTGGGCGGATATGTCTATCATCAGTGTCTAGCCCGAACTGCCGGCGGAGCGATGATTGAACACTCGCGCGGTCCAGAAATTCCCCCTCAATCTCTGAGGTCTTGATTGCTTCGTCGCTCAGCAACTCAATGCGAAGTTGGTTGCCGTCGTCATCGTTCAAATGTCGAACAGCACCGATAACCTCGCCGGCGGATTGCAAGAACTTTTGCTCCAATGGTACCAGGCTTGCGGTATCGTACCTGAAGTTTGGCCAATCGGGGTCCTGCCAGTTCCATTTCATGAGTTATAGCCGCCTTCTCTATAACTCATAATTACTGCCATTAATGATTTATTGCAAGCCTATCTATGCCTCAGCACCAAAATCTGCAGCTCTCCATTCAAGAGCCAGCGATCAACAGGTGACCACTAGCCCTAAACATATTTTGTCAAAGGGGCGCCCCTATTTCCGCTTGGTGTCGACAGAAATGAAATGAGCATGACCAAACACGACCCGTCATCACGTGTCCGCGTTTTTTGGCAGGTTGCCTGTGGCGTAGCCCTGCTCACTGGCCTGATGATCAGCCCGCGCTGCGGAAGAGATTACCTGCAACGACCGATCGAATTGACCTTGCGCGTGGAATCCCTACCAGACGAGCAGCAGGGAAGACGACTCAATCGCCTTCCACATGCCGACAAGCAACTCATTGGTTGTTTCGGCGGCCGCCTTCTTGCCGTCCTCACCGTGCTCGGTGAGACGTTGGATTTGTCAATCCGCCTCGACCGCGAGTGTTCACAGCTCAACTCCGTCGCGAGACCACCCGCACACAACTCGTCGCAGACCCAACGCGTGCTTCCTCTATCGATGAGAATCGCTGACGGAAGCGCCCTTGATGATCTTGTCGACGATGGATCGGTCGGCTCTGACCGCGATGCCCTCGTCGCGCTATAGATGGAGAGGTCGGCAAGGCCCTTGCTTCCGGCGCCCGAGCCGGTCAACACGACAGGACTGGCCGCAGAAATCAACGGCAGAGCCTTTTGCACCGTGAAGACCGTACCCTTGACGTTTATGTTGAAGACGCGGTCGAAATGGTCTTCCTCAATACCGCCGATTGGCGTGGACTCAGACACGCGGGCATAGGAGTTGGAAGACAGCGTGGTGGCAAGGGAACCATTGCTCTCTCTCGGCATTTATCCCCGTTGCAAATCAAGCGGTAATCATGGACGAGCGAAATAACTGGCATCTAACTGACCTCCTTCATGCCGAAAAGGGTCGGGGCGATCCCTTCGCCGCGGCTGTGCGGTCCACACGCATGCCAATGGCTATTACCGATCCAGCTCAGCCAGACAATCCGATTGTCTTTGTCAACGAAGCGTTTCAGCGCCTGACCGGCTACAGCCGCGATGAATGCATCGGCAAAAACTGCCGCTTTCTTCAGGGCCCAAATACTGACGCCGAGGCTGTCGCCAAGGTCCGCGCAGCCGTGGAGAGCAGTGGTGACATAGCAATAGACCTTCTGAACTACAAGAAGGACGGCACCACCTTCTGGAACGCGCTTTATCTCAGCCCGGTGCGCGGCGAAGATGGCACGGTACAGTTCTTTTTCGCCTCCCAACTCGATGTGACCGAGCGCGTCGAATCGCAACGGAGGATTGCCAATCAGAAGGAGCAGGTTGATCACGAGGTGAGAGTACGCACGGCAGACCTTGAGGCGTCTCTGGAAGCTCAGTCCTTGCTGCTTCATGAAGTTGATCATCGGGTGAAGAACAACCTGTCGGTGATCGGCTCCCTGTTGCGCATGCAGATCCGCGAGACCGAAGAGCCGACCGTTCGACGGGCCTTACGCTCGACGATGGAGCGGGTCGATGCCATGGCCGCCATCCATCGGCGGCTATACCAGGCCGGTGACGTTCGATATTTCGAGCTCTCTTCCTTCGTCCTCAATCTGATCCAGGATGCAATCAGTGGCAGCGCCTACGACACGGTGACTTTGGACTCCAGCGTCCGACGGACTCTCCTGCCATCGGGACAAGCGACGTCAGTCGGGCTTCTGATGAATGAGGTGCTTCTGCATCTGTTTGAAAGTTACTTGCCGCTCGCATCTGTCACACTTACCTGTCACTCCGACGGCAAAATGATTACCGTTACCCTCGGAAACCGGCTTTTAAGTAAAACGCCGCAACACGAGTTGCCCTCGATCAGCACCAAACTAATCGCACGGCTGGCGTCGCAGTTGAATGCGGAAGTGAGGTGGCATCGTTCGCTTGACGGTTCGGCAGCGACAATCAGCATTCCAGTGAGCAATATTGATGCAGAGACCTAAGCCACCCCTGAACATCCTGATCGTCGAGGATGAGCCTCTCATCGCGATGGATCTGGAAATGATGGTGGAAGAAGCCGGACACTTGGTCATTGCCGAAGCGACATCGCTCTACGATGCGCAGACTTTGGCTGACGATCTGCAGCCACACCTTGCATTTGTTGATATCCAACTTGCTGAGAAGACGAGTGGCCTCGATGTCTCGCAACTGATCCAGAAGCGGTGGCCAGGCACGATCATCGTTTTTGTTACCGCGAACCCGAAGATCATACCGCCTGACTTCGCCGGCGCGCATGGTGTCATGCCGAAACCACTGTCGCGTAGCGGCTTTCTTTCGGCCATGAAGTACCTGCAAGAAGGTGTCTGCGATCCGCCGCCAACGATCCAGCAGCCAAATAGCTTCACCGCATCGCCGGCGTTTGCGGCCACATGGGAAGAATGAAAACTAACTGGTCTTGTTGCCGACTGTTTCCAGGCCGAAGTCCTTTGGAAGTCTCGGACACGGCGAAACACCGCCCTAAATCGCTTTTGCTTGCTTTCGCTGGCCCTAATATGTAACCCAAGACCACTAATCGTGGGCAAGGTACCGCCATATCGGCTGGTAAAGATCGTAAACAATGTCCAAGGACGCTATTTGACCTACTCTACTGAGCTCGCATCACCGACCATCGAAGCCTTAGAGTCCTCCGATCACTCTGGTGAGCGACTAAGTGCTCTCTACCAGACCGATCTTATGGACAGCGGTCCGGAGGAACGGTTCGATCGTTTGACGCGGTTGGTTGGAGCGACCCTGTCTGTACCGGTTGCTCTCGTCTCTCTCGTTGACACCAAGCGACAGTTTTTCAAAAGCACATTCGGTCTTCCTGAGCCGTGGAAAACCCAGCGCGAAACGCCGCTGACGCATTCGTTCTGCCAGCACGTGGTTGCGAGGGCCGCTCCACTGGTTATCGACGATGCGACACTCGACCCCCTCGTTTGCAACAACCTCGCCATCCCAGAACTGAACGTCAGAGCGTACCTTGGCATCCCCTTGTTGACTGGCGAGGGCCATGTCTTAGGATCTCTTTGCGCGATCGACAGTCAGCCGCACCAGTGGTCGGGTCGCGAGCAGGAGATCCTGGCGGATTTCGCCAAGCTCGTTGAAGAGCAGATTGCGTTGCGGGAACGGGTCGAACAGCTGGCCCGGTTCGACGAGCAGCGATCGCTGATCCAGGGCGAGCTCGCACATCGGATTAAGAACATCTTCTCGGTGATCTCGAGCCTGCTCGTTGTATCGGCGAGGACCGAAACGGATCTCGATGGATTTGTACGAAGTGTGACGGGCCGAATACAGGCGCTTAGCAAGGCGAACGATTTTATCGTCAAGGCCGGGTCGGAAAGCGAGGGCGCAACAAGTGGGATGGCAGGCTTGATAGACGCGCTTCTCGCGCCGTTCAAACGGGACGACCGACAGGTCATTTTCTCCTGTCCGTCGGTGTCTGTCGGCGAGAAAACAGCGGCCGCTCTTGCCTTGGTCATCCATGAGCTCGCTACAAATTCTGCGAAATACGGTGCACTCTCGACCGTGAATGGACATATCGAGCTTGAATGCCGCTGCGAAGGCGACGTGTTCAAGATCGTATGGCGAGAGATCGGTGGGCCACCCGTGCCAGAGGAACCAAACAGGAAAGGCTTCGGGACCAGAATGGTTGCGCGAACAGTCGAAGCGCAACTCATGGGAAAGATCGAGCGATGGTTCAGGCGTGATGGGCTGGTGGTTACTGTCGATATCCCGACGGCGGTGATCGAGCGATAGCTGGATTTTATCCCCCGCAGAAACCTAGACGCGAGAATTGTCAAACAGGTCAGGCCGCCAAATGGCTTTCCTTCATCCTGAGTGTCACGACGACGCCGCCCTCGACCCAGTTGTAGTCGATTGAACCTCCGAGCTGGCCCGAAATCGTCCGCTGAAGGAGCTTGCTGCCATATCCCTCTGTCGACTTAGCCTCTTCGACGGGATCACCGCCGTGTTCGCTCCAGATGATTTCGATGTTGTCTTCCTCGACACTCCCGGAGATATCCAGCAAGCCGGCATCATTCGATAGCGCGCCATATTTCAGCGAATTGGTTGCGAGCTCATGGATGACAAGAGCAAGGCTTGTGGCAGCCTTCTCCCCCAGCCCCATGCGCGGGACGGCAACGCGAATGCGGCCGGCGAAAGCGCCGACATCGTCGTAAGGCGCCAACAGCACGGTAAACAAGTCCCCCAGTAAAGCTGCTCTCCCCTGCCCATCCGGAAGTGGCCGAACGAGCTCGTGGGCGCGCCCGAGCGCGGTCAGGCGCTGCGTCAGCTGCTTTGCCATCTCCTCCTTCGTCTCGGTAGACCGCGACGTGATGTTCGTCAGACCGGCGGCCAAGGCCAGCAGGTTCTTGACCCGGTGGCTCATTTCACCGGCGAGCAGCTCGTGACCTTCCTCCGCCTGCTTGCGCCCCGTCACATCGAGGAAAATGCCTGTCATCTTTTTCGTTGCAGCATCGCCTTCGTTGCCTTGTCCTCGCGCGGAAATCCATCGCACATCGGAGGCCGTGGTCAGAATGCGGAAGTCAATTTCGAACGGACCGTCGATCGCGCGGGTCGCGACGAATGCAGCCCTCACCCGGTCCCGATCGGCGGGATGAACCTTGGCGGAGAGATGTTCGAACGTGAGGTCCGTTTCCACGGAAACATCCCAGAGCTCGTAGGCTTTGGCATCCATTACGAACGTGTCTTCGTCGACGATCCAGGTCCAAAGTGCGACACCTGCCGACTTAATAGCCTGTCTGAGTTCGTGGGCGCTCCATTCAGGCTGCGCCTCTGCTTGGCTCATTTTTTATCTCTCCGCCATATCCAAAAACTGGCCCGATCTAGAACTAGCGGGCTGGACAAGCGTTATCAATGGCCTAAGTCCGCCGTGCAATTATCCGCCGGGACATGCGATGACCGAACAAGCTTCTAACAAATACCTGGACGTATTCGTCGGTGACAGTGAAATGGCGCACATGATGCGCCAGCATGATTGGCCGAACAGTTCGCTCGGCACACCAGACACCTGGCCAGAAGCTCTGAAGGTCGCGTTGCGCCTGTTACTAACGTCGAAGTTCGAAATGTGGCTCGGATGGGGACCTGAGATCGCGTTTTTCTATAACGATGCGTACCGACCGACACTGGGGAACAAGCACCCCAATGCACTGGCTGTGCCGACGAAAATCCTTTGGACGGAAATCTGGGACGATATCAGGGAGCGCCTGGAAACCGTCTATGCCACTGGTCAAGCCACCTGGGACAGAGCGCTTTTGCTTCTGCTCGAGCGTAACGGATACTCTGAAGAAACCTACCACACTTTCTCCTACAGCCCTTTGATTGGCGACACCGGTAAGGTCGAAGGTGTGTTTTGCGCCGTGGCCGAGGAGACCGAGCGGGTCATCGGCGAGAGGCGCATCTCGACGATGAGGGCGCTGGCCTCCGAACTTGCGGCTGCCGATACGCGACTTGACGTCATAAGCGCGTCTTGTGGAGCCTTGAACGACAACCTTCGGGACCTGCCGTTCAGTGCCCTTTATCTTTTCGACGAACATGGCATCGCGAAACGGGAGTGGGTATGCGGCGCGCCAGATAACCATCCACTGATGCCCTTGGAAATCGTCAGCGGCGCTGGTTTCTGGAAGCTGGAGCGCGCGTGGACGGAGCAAGCCGTCGAGCTGATTGAGCTAACGGGCATTGGTGACATTCCATCGGGACCGTGGCCTAAGGCACCGAAACGGGCGGCGGTCGTCCCCCTGATTGGACAGGGCGGAGGTAAGCCGAAAGGAATATTGATCAGTGGACTCAATTTCCACCGTGCGGTCGACGATGAGTATCTCGACTTCCTCAAGCTGATCGCCGGGCAGATCGCCTCGCGGCTGGCAAGCGCAGAAGCATTCGAAACGGAACGCCGTCGGGCCGCGGCTTTGGCGGAAGCCGCCCAATTGCGAGAGCAAGCCGCAGTCGCTCTTGAACAGCTCAATCGCCAGCTTTCCTCGGAAGTCGAACTCCGCACCGCCGAGCGTGATCGGATGCGAGATCTGTTCCAGCAGGCGCCGAGCTTCATGTGTATCCTCAGAGGGCCGGATCATGTCTTCGAGCTCGTCAATGACGCCTACCTGCAACTGGTCGGGAACCGTCAGCTCCTGGGTCTGAGCGTCAGGGATGCTTTGCCCGAGGTTGAAGGACAGGGCTTCTTCGACTTGCTCGATGGCGTTTTCCAGACAGGCAAGCCCTATATCGGACGCAACCTCCAAGTGTTTCTTAAGCGCGAGGGCGATAAAGAAACCGATGAGCGGTTCATCAACTTGATCTATCAGCCGATATTCGACGCGGTTGGCAAGGTAACAGGCATTTTCGTTGACGGGTTCGACGTCACCCATCAGAAGCGGGCGGAAGATCAGCTCCAGAGCCTCAATCATACGCTTGAACAACGTGTCGAGCAGCGCACCCATGAACTGCGATCGGCTCTCCTGCAGCTGGAGAAAGAAACCGTCGAGCGCGAAACCGCTCAGATGGCTCTGCGGCAGGCGCAAAAAATGGAGGCGCTCGGCAATCTCACCGGCGGCGTCGCGCACGATTTCAACAACCTTCTCCAGGTCGTGAGCGGAAACCTGCAGCTCTTGTCCAAAGACATCGACGGCAACGCGAGGGCGGAGCAGCGCCTGGACAACGCCTTGGCCGGCGTCGCCCGTGGCGCAAAACTTGCGTCGCAACTCCTGGCGTTCGGGCGCCGACAGCCGCTCGAGCCGAAGGTCGTCAATTGCCGCAAGCTCATCCAGAACATGGACGACATGCTTCGCCGCGCGCTGGGCGAAGAGATCGAGCTCGAAACTATCGTTTCTGGCGGATTGTGGAACACCCTTATCGATCCCGGCCAGCTGGAAAATGCAATCCTGAACCTCGCGATCAATGCCCGGGATGCGATGGATGGCCGCGGACGGCTGACGATCGAGACAGCCAACGCCGTGCTCGACGATGACTACGCCCGCATGCATGAGGACGTTCGTCCTGGTCAATACGTCTTGGTCGCCGTAACGGACACGGGATCAGGAATACCATCCGATATTATCGATCACGTGCTCGAACCATTCTTCAGCACCAAGTCCGAAGGCAAAGGAACGGGTCTAGGACTTTCCATGGTCTACGGATTCCTGAAGCAGTCCGGCGGCCACCTCAAGATCTACTCGGAGGTCGGCCATGGTACGACGATGAAACTCTATATGCCGCGCACCATGCAAATCGAGGACGGGCTGGCGAACTTGAATGCTATCCCGATCAAGGGTGGCACCGAGACCGTTCTCGTCGTCGAAGACGACGACGGAGTTCGAGATACCTCGGTCGCACTTTTGACCGATCTCGGGTATCGCGTTCTCAAAGCCCACGATGCCCAGTCCGCCTTTGCTATCGTCAATAGCGGCATACCGATCGATCTTTTATTCACCGACGTCGTGATGCCCGGCCCTATGCGCAGTACGGAGCTTGCCAGAAGGGCAAAGGCGCTCCTTCCTAACATGGCAGTGCTCTACACGTCGGGCTACACCGAAAACTCGATCGTGCACGGTGGCAGGCTGGATGCCGGCGTGGACCTGCTCTCCAAGCCCTACACCCGCGAAACACTTGCCCGGAAAATCCGGCACGTCCTGAGCAACGCGCGCCAGCATCAGATCGCCGTGGAGCGATTGGAACGGCAAGAGCAAGTGCCTCCCTTCGCACAGAAGGTCGGTCGGACGGAACGTGCGAGAGTACTCGTGGTGGAAGACGAGCCTTTGATCCTGATGTCGACGGTCGATATGGTCAGCGAGCTAGGCCATACGGCTCACGAAGCTGGCTCAGCAGAAGATGCCCTTGCGGTGCTGGAAACCCATGACATCGATGTCCTGCTTACCGATATTGGCCTGCCCGGCATGTCTGGGACCGATCTGGCCCAACAGGTCCGGAAGCGCTGGCCTTCCGTGCGCATCGTGTTTGCAAGCGGTGACGACAGCGCGAGGTCGGCCTCAGGTATTGAAGATGCACTTCATCTGCCAAAGCCATTCACGATCGACGGATTGGCCGAGATCCTCTCAGCGTCAAATATGTGAATGAATCCAATGCCCGTAGTCTGGCGGATCGACTTGCTGACGGAAGGCACGCCGTTCCTCCGCGCAATAGGCACAAGGGCCAAGATCTATCGTAATGGTTGTCTTGGCTGGCCTCCCTTCGTAAACGAACACAAGTCTGCAAATGGATCCTCTTTCATTCGCTCGCAATCCTTTAACACGCTCTCTCCAACCAGTTCCGGAGTCCCTATTGGCTGCTCGATCAATATTTCAAGCAGGCCCGCGAGGACGAAGTTGCAGAAAGTCAATCGGAGCCGGGGCTAGGGAAAGCCGAACTATCTCGGGAGGAGCTTAACAAGTTCAAGGCGAGGACGACAAAATCTGATTTAGCTTAGCGGCGCCAAGGACCCGAGCCCGATCTGGATACGTGCGAGAGGCGCTGTGAACTTCCAGACAACCAGTCCGCCATCTAAACTCCAAGTCGCCTGACCTGAGAGAGCAGATGGCACCAGCTGAGCGAGCACTAGAGCGCCAAAGCCTTCTTCCTGCGCCAGTAAATCTGCATAAGCTACGGCTTGCTCAGACCAAATGAGCTCAAATATGTCGACGCCCCCGTCACTGGTTAGTCGCCACGTAATGGATATGCCGGCGACATCAGTGACGCCAAAGCGCATCGCATTCATGATCAGTTCGTGGAAGGCCATGCCGAGATTGAGAACGGCGTTGGCGTCAAGCACGATCTTCGGGCCTAGAATTTGGACCGGCTGGAAAGCTTCGAAGGGCTTGAGCTGATGAGTCACGAGATCGGCAAGGCTGACACCGGCCCAATCGACTTGCGACAGAAGATCATGGGAATGCGAAAGCGCCATGATCCGTTCGCGGACCCGCCTCTCAAATTCTTCGATTGAGTGAGACCGTGTTGCCGTCTGTCGGATGACCGCCAGGACGACAGCATACTGATTTTTGACGCGGTGGTTGATCTCTCGCATTAAAAGGCGGAGCCGGCGATCGTTCTCGCGCGTTTCCGAGATGTCCCGGGCGATGGTAGATGCACCGACGAGCTTGCCAGCGCGGCTCTTGATGGGGGAGATGGTGATCGAGATCGGGATTATCCGTCCATCTCGGTGCCGGCGCGTCGTCTGGAAAGTTTCGATCCGCTCCCCTAGCTTCAGCCGCCGGAGGATATCCGCCTCCTCATCCCATTTGTCGTCAGGAATGATCAGATAGATCGACTGTCCGACCGCCTCGCTTTCCGGATACCCGAACATGCGCTCTGCCGCCTTGTTCCAGCTGACGATCGCACCGAAAAGATCCTTGCTGATGATCGCGTCGAAAGAAGACTCTACAATTGCTGCGAGGCGTTCTGCGCTGTGCTCGTCCATGTACGACCGCTTGGCTTATTGATGCTGACGCTGGAGTGATTTAGGCAGGCGCCCGACAGATCAACCCGGCAAACCCTTTGAAAGTTCAAGGCGGTCACATTTTTCTGAAAAGCTAGCGCCTCCGCGAGCCTTTATCGTGGTCAGGCACGATCGTAGGTAAATGAGGTCAGCAACGTCGTTACGAAATTGCTAGCTCTTTCCTTGACCAGCACCTCCGTCCACTCGTCAGTGCCGCGAAGCCTCAAATCCGTGTAGATACTGTCGACGGCAGCTTCTTCGATCCGCTTGATATGCGTGTTGAATGACGCTTCACCGCCGGCATGATACATGTCTCGGATGACCATGCGCAGGATTTCCTGAATCGCAATTTGCCAGGAGGTGTTGATTGCCTGTAGTTCGTTCGGGTCCGTTGCCATGGTTGGCTCCTCGAGACTGTGTAAAGTCGGGCATGACGGCGTCGCGCTGATCTATCTCACGGACCCATCCGATAGAGGGTGGGTCCCTGGATACTAAGCCTGCCGGGCCTTGCGGGCGGCATAACGTCTGTCGCGTTCAGCCTTGCGAGCGGCCTCGTCTTGAATAACACGTGATATCCGGGCAGTCTCGGCCGACTGTCGCGCCTCGATCTCAGCTGCAGCTGCTGCCTCGATGGCCGCCTGTTCCTGAGCCGCAAGGGTCTCGACCCGGGTAAGCTCCTCATGCTTCAGCCGATCCCGTTCCGCACGGCGCGCCTCGCGTGCTTCAACAAGAGAGATGCGCTCGGCCTGTCTGGCGGCCTGTGACGGCTCCGCCGCCGTCTTTGCAGCTCGGTAGCTCGTGAGAAGAGCTGTCTTGGCGTCCGCAGCAGCGGAGCGTCGGTCGGTAAGTTCGTTGTTTCTGGCGTTTCTCAAATTTTTATCCTGATAGTGTCGTTGGGATGATCAGCTGGCCTTGGATCGTTTGGCAAGCAGCGCAGATGTTGCAGACATCCGGTCGGCTTGCTCCTTGGCGAGGCGCGCTTCGCGCAGCCTAAACGTCTTGGCATCGCGCGCCTGTGCCACGGATTCTAGCTCTTCAGCCGCATTGTTCTTGGCGAAGAACTCCGACTGGAGATTGCCGAAGGCGGTCTCGGCCTGCTGGCGAGATTTACTATATGTCTCTGTCATTGAATGTCCTCGATGTTGGCTGTGAGGCAAAACGAAAAAGGCCAGGCGAACTGCCTGGCCTCAAAGTGATAATTGCTTCCGGCGATGCCAGTACATCCGTGGTCAAAGGGAAGCAGATATCGTTAAGCGGACTGCAGATTGCAGGCTGACATCTTGCCCGACTTGTTGTCGCGCTCGAGTTCAAAGCCGATCTTCTGGCCTTCGACCAGCTCGCGCATTCCGGCGCGCTCGACAGCGGAAATATGAACGAAGGCGTCAGCGCCGCCGTTGTCAGGCTGGATGAAGCCGAAGCCCTTGGTGGAATTGAACCATTTTACTGTGCCAGTGGTCATGATGAACCCTTTCAAAGCATAGAGTGAGGGACCGCGCAGCGGATGCCACGCAGATAAAAACCGACTATTTTTGAAAGAGAAGTTCGCTTAGAGCGCGGTGCCAATCGCGCGGTAGACAAAGCTCGGCAAGCAAAAGATCGATGGCACATCTATAGGGTAAAGGAGCAACGGCGTCAACGCTTAGTTTTCTCGATACCCATTTTTCTATTATTGGTTGTCATATCAGTCTGAGTTGCGCGAGCCCCGCCGCTGGCGGCGCCATTCGAATGTCCCCGACGAGCATAAGCTTGCGGCCGATGCAGGCAGATCAGCGGGTGGAATGGGAGTGCTTCCTCTGAAACTGTAGCTGTAAGCATCTTTAAAGAGCGTTGAGCCACCGGCGATCGCCGCCTCCCTATCAGGAAAGCAGGACTGAGCGGATTCAAAACCGAGGGCGGATACTTCCCGGGATTAGCACCTATCCTTTTGGGAGGGCATTGGCATAAGCCGCAGCTTCTCTAGCGTACGGAAAATCGTCACCCGGCTGTAAAGTCCCATTGTAGGCCTTGAAGATCGGTCCATCGACCTCAACAATTTTATGGCCATTCACGACCTCGAATTTTGGTGTCTTCTAGCCCATGCGGAGCTTCGCCTGATTAAACTCAGCCGGCGGATCGGATGGGCAGCATTTCCGTGTCGCAGTTTCTGCCGTCGGATGCCGATGATTCGAAGCAGTCAAAGGCTGTTGGAGATCTTGAGGGCCCCGTTATAGAAAAAGGCCCGCTGAATAGCAGGCCTTTCGTATTTGGGCAGAATTGACGTCAGGCTTTGTCGACAACATTCTTGACAGCGTCCTTGGCATGACCCTTGGCCTGCTGCGCATCACCCTTTGCTTCCTGGGCAGCGCCTTTTGCCTCCATGTTGCGATTGCCGGTGGCGTCACCGACCGCTTGCTTCGCCTTGCCGGTCAACTCATTGGCTTTGCCCGAAATCTTGTCTGATGTCGAACCCATGTCCGCATTCTCCTATTTGACGGAATCGCACAGCCTTCAAGTCGCTTTCCGGTCATACGCCGGTTAAGTCCATCTCTCGCCGTTTAACGAACCGCTTGTGTAAGTAACGCCATCAGACGATCATCGTTCCGGATCGATTTGCAGAGTACCAATCCTCCTAGGTGAGGTCCGTGTTCTCGCCGAGACATTTTTGGTTGGCTCGAAGTGGAGACGACCGCATCGCTGAGACTGTTCGGCGACATCGTTGCCGATCTCTTGCCACAGCTGGCATTCCAACGCTCACTACCATGCAGCCATCTCCCGGATCGCGCCAACGACGAGTGAGTGGTTGTAAGGTTTGCTGAAAAACCTGCCTTGAACCGGCAGTTCGTCATCGCTTAAATGCCGGTGTCCAGACGTTACGATAATCTGCACGGGGGGCCATCGGTCCCTCACCGCGGCCGCAAGCCTTAGCCCGTCCATGCTGCCAGGCATATCTATGTCCGTGAACATGACACGGATGCCGGAGTGAAGATGCAGGATCTCAATTGCCTCGTCGGCATTTGCTGCTTCGTAAACCTCGAACCCCTCGTCGTCCAGCAATGTAGCCATGTCCATCCGGATGAGGGCTTCGTCTTCGACAATAAGTACCGCGATCCCGCTTTTGGCCATTGTTCATCATTCCCCTGCCCGCCGGGTTCCGATGTGTCTTTTTTAATAGGGCGGACGAGCTCGGATAACGCGCCTGGAGAAATTATGATCCGTGGGAGGGGTAAGTCAGAATTTTTCTGTGTAGTGAACCCGTGCGGTCCGTGACGGCTTTGCACACCGGATCTGCGGCGTATGCGCTCAAGCCGCGGGGTTGATTGGGATCCGTCCAACTGGAACTGCCAGTGATTCAAAACTTGGCTTCGCCAAGACGTATCCCTGTATCAGCGACACACCGAGGTCCCTCAGTGCCGCCAACTCGTCAGCAGTTTCTACGCCCTCGCACAGCGGCAGGATCGCCAGATCCTCGAGCATATGGAGGGTATGCTTTACGATCCTTCGCCTGACGGGATCGGTATCGATCCCGCGGATCAGGTCCATGTCCAACTTCACGATGTCAGGCTGAAAGTGGGTAAGAAGGCCAAGGCCTGAATGACCAGCACCGAAATCGTCGATAGCCGTCTTGAATCCGATATCCCTGTAGGTCCGAAGGATATGAAGAATGTGATTGGTGTCGAGCTGCTCGTTCTCGGTGAATTCGAAGATAATGCGGTCAAGTGGAAAACCGGTCTTCATGGCAGTGGCGAGCGTAAGGCGAATACAAGCACGCGGCTCATAGACCGCGTTCGGCATGAAATTGATCGATAGCTTCACATCATCGGTGGGATCAAAGAGTAAGGATGCCAGCTCGATCGCTTTGACCCGACATTGCTGGTCGAAAGCATACCGATTGGCCTCCCGAACCTGGCCGAGAACCGATCCGGCCCCCTCGCCCTTCGGACCACGCACCAAAGCCTCGTGGGCAAAGACAGCGCCCGTCGTAATATTGACGATCGGCTGAAACGCCATCGAAAATGGCAGGTCAAAAACGGCGCCATCGCGGCAACCATCACATTTCGTCGACATCAGCAGGGCTCCGTTATGTGCCGAAAGTTATAGGGTCAGCATTAATCTTCTGTTTCGGCCGAGCGCGAGAAATGACGCCGTCGGCAGTTCGAAGGTAGATAAACCCAAAACGGCGACGCAGATTTTCCTTTCCCCTGGCCTGCAAGGATGCGACGTATTCGTTTATCGGACGTAGCTGAGAGACGAGATGAGCAATAATCCCGAGCCCCCCAAGATTAACAAGGGCAGCCTACAAGAACTGATCGGGGGCCTCAGCGACGGGATCATCCTCGTCGAACCAGGCGGACGCATCACTTGGGCCAATACCGCTGCAATCACGATGCATCGGATCAGCGGCATCGAGGAACTCGGCGGCGACGCAACTGGATACCGCCGGGCATTCACGCTGCGGTACCGCAACAACCACCCTTTGGAGGAAGGCCAATACCCGATCGAGCGCCTGCTTGGCGGCGAGACGATTGATGACGTTACAATAGAGGTGTCGCCTGCCGCCGATCTCGATCTGGTGTGGGTGCACACTGTTCGCACGATGATCATAACTGACGCAGGCGACAAGCCTGATGTACTTGCACTGATCATGAAAGACGAAACACCACGATTTGAAGCGGAGGAACGATTCGAGCGTTCATTCAATGCCAATCCCGCGCCGGGGCTCATCTGCCGGCTGGACGACTGCCGCTTTATCCGCGTCAATCAGGGCTTTCTAGAAATGACAGGCTTCACCAAAGAAGACGTCATCGGCAAGACCGTGGATGCGATCGGCCTGTTCTCGAACTGCGACACCGGGGACGATGCCCTATTGAAACTCACCGAGGGCCGGGTGATCCGACATCGAGAGGCACTTGTTCCTCTTCCCGACGGTGGCGACCGGCTTGTCATCGTTGCAGGCGAGCCGATTTCCGTCGTCGAAGAGCCCTGTATGCTGTTTACCTTTGCCGACCTCGATGCTCGACGAAAGGCTCAGAATGCTCTTCGTCAGAGCGAGGAACGGTTCGCAAAGTCCTTCCGGCTTTCACCTGCTCCGGCGGCTATTTCCCGGCTCGATGACTTCGTCTTCACAGAAGCAAACGACGCCTTCCTGCAAATTTCCGGCTACAGCTTAACGGAGGTTGTCAGCCGAACGGCAGGCGAACTCCACCTATGGGAGGACATTGCCGCCAGACGCGCCGTCGAGCAGAAGCTGCGTGACAATACCTTCGTTCGCAATGAGCCGATGCGGATGAAGCAAAAAGATGGTGGTGTCGCCGACTGTCTTGTTTCCGCTGAACGCGTGGAAATCAATGACGAGCAATGCGTCATTTGGGCCCTTCAGGACGTAACGGAACGCCGGCGAAGCGAAGCGCAACTCGTTGAGGCGATCGAAAGTGTCATGGCCGACACGTCCTGGTTCAGCCGCTCCATTGTCGAGCGACTCGCGACGCTAAAGCAAGGGTCGACGACGACGCCGACCGCGGGACTGCTGGAGCTTAGCGAGCGGGAGCGGGACATCCTGGGCCTGATCTGCAAAGGCCATAGCGATGCTGAAATGGGAGAGACCCTACATCTTTCAAAGAACACCATCCGCAACCACATCGCATCCCTATACGGAAAGATCGGCGTTAACCGGCGTGCGGCCGCAGTCATCTGGGCGCGGGAACGCGGCTTTACAGGTGGTCCCGACGAAAAATCTCGAGCGCGTGGGGGTCAAACAGCGCGCGGAAAATGACGTTGAGCCCGCAAAAAGGTCATTTGATACTAATTGCGATAGTACTTTCCACTCTGAACTTTCATCGGGAAGGGTTCTATTTCCAACATCATGACGCCGGCGAATTCGGTGTCACATGATTGAAACGCTGTCTAAGAAAGGCTGCATTATGGATAAGAACCGTATCGAAGGTGCCGCAAAGGAACTGAAGGGCACGATCAAGGAAGTTGCCGGCAAGCTCACCGGTAATGACAAGCTCGAAGCCGAAGGCAAGGTCGACAAGGCCGCCGGCCAGGTGCAGAGCACGGTTGGCAAAGGCAAGGACGCCATCAAGGATGCGTTGAAGTAGGTCTCTTGCGATCAACCGGCTCGCCAACACTGGCGAGCCGCAATCACCCATCAAAGGTCAATCCCGATGCTCTTTCCGCTGTTCACGAGCGCGGCACCTGCCGCGGATTCCGTCGCGGCCGGTGCCGCGATCAAATGCCTCCTGGCTTATACCCACGGTCTCGAAGACTGCCTGATCGACGTCGAGATAGCAGACGGTGTGGTCATGCTCACCGGAACGGTGTCATCGCATCAAGCTGCATGCGATGCGACCTCGATTGCCGCCGACTTCACGTCGAAGCCGGTGATCTGCAACCTGCAGGTCGCTTCTGTTTTGCGGCTCGCCTGACCGGCGGCGCTGCAGATCTAGACACTGCATTTAAAACAAGGAACGTACCATGAAAAAGATGCTCATCCTCGCCCTTTCGGGCACAGTCGCTCTTGCATCGGTTGCTTCAGCGGCCGGCACGCATCACAGCAAGAAACAGCATAATCAGCAAGTTGCGTCACAACCTAGAGAGCGACTTGGAACACTGTCGTGCGAAGTCGCTGGCGGAATAGGTTTGCTCATTGGCTCCAGCCGCACTGTCGATTGCGAGTTCAAACAGCGCACTGGCAAGGTCGAACGCTACACCGGAACGATTGGCAAGCTCGGTATCGATATCGGCGTAACCGGAAAATCCTATCTGAGCTGGATCGTCGTCAACACGACGCCGACAACAGTCGGTGAAGGCAGCCTTGGCGGAACATACGTCGGTGCATCCGCTGGCGCATCTCTCGGCGTTGGTCTCGGAGCGAATGCACTCATCGGCGGCAACGCCAAGAATTTTGGCCTGCAGCCGCTGAGCGCGGAAGCGGGGACCGGTCTGAATGTTGCGGCCGGCGTCTCGCGCCTGCAACTGCGCAAAGCGAGCTAAATCAGCGACCAGCCTGCGAGCAGACAATCCGAAAGGGGCCTTAGCTCGAAGGAGTTCAGATCTTTGGATGTATCAGAGCACCGGGGGACCTTATAGCCCGGTGCTCTGGCGCCGAACCTGGCGGCCATTCTATAAAAAAGGACACGCTCATGAATGATCCGATCAATGTAGCTCACAGATCAGATGACAGAGAAGGTCATCTGCTGAATACAGCAATTTTGAACAATGTTTCTTGGGGCGCCGTCTTTGCCGGTGTTGCACTTGCACTCTCCGCTCAAGCCCTCTTGAACCTTCTTGGCCTTGGCATCGGTTTGGCGGTTGTCGATCCATCTTCCTATGGTAACCCCGCAGCTGGAACCGTCTCGACAGCCAGCGCTGCATGGTTCGTTGCCTCAGGCGTTGTCGCGTCCTTCGTCGGCGGCTATACCGCCAGCCGCCTGTCTGGCCGGGCCATTAGAGCGACGGGTGGTTATCACGGCCTGACGGCATGGGCTGTTACCACCTTGGTGGTTCTCTATCTGTTGACAACATCGCTGGGTGCAGTTGTTGGTGGCGCATTCAGCGGCATTTCAAGTATGCTTGGCGGTGTCGGCCAGACGGCGACAACGGCGGCAAGTGTTGCAGTGCCCGCCCTGGCAAATAACGGAAATCCGTTTTCGGGCATCGAACAGCAGATCAGGTCTGCAACCGGCGGCAACGATCCCCAGGCGCTACGCGACACTGCCGTTGCTGCGCTGCGAGCAGTGATCACCGGGGACCAGGCGACAGTGGACGACGCACGCAACAAGGCTGCAGCCGCGCTCGCTCGCGCTCAGAATATCCCGGTCGATCAAGCCAAGACACAGGTTGTGGACTACGAGGCGCAATACAAGCAGTCGATGCAAATGGCGAAGCAAAAAGCTGTTGAGGCCGCTCAGTCGGCCAGCAAAGTGCTGTCAACGGGCGCGATCGTGGCGTTCGTTGCGCTTTTGATCGGGGCGATCGCAGCCTGGTTTGGCGGCGTCGCAGGCACGGTGCGAGCCGGAATGCGACGACAGTAAAGAGATGACGATGACGACCTGCGCATAGCCAACTGATGCCGCCAGCCTGAAAAGGTTGGCGGCGCACTGCGTAAAGCAGTCTTTCATCGCAATTATGTCAGCAACCGACAGTCTCGGATTGATTGTTAACCCTGCCTGCAATCGAGTTCCCTAAGGGCTAGCTGAACCTCGTCGATTGAGATCGGCTCATCCGTCCCGGGCAATTGCCGAAGAGCCGGCTTCGAATCGACGGCATAGAAGTCAGATGCCCACGCCGCAAGGATGGCCCGCTTGTCATCGACCGACAGAGATCGGGATTTCACGACGTCGATCGGCCGCCGGAATTGCATGCCCCGCATCAATACCGCCGGCCCCATGGTGACTGCACGGTCGACCGCCTGCTGCAATATGGCGTTTTCCATGAGATCACCTCATTGCACGTGAGGATCGCGGTCGCGTCGCATGCGAGAGGCAGCAATCGCGGGCGTTTGGGGGGCCAGCAAATCATGCTTCGCTGCGAATGCTGCAAAGAGGCCCCGCGCCGTCTCTGCTTCGATGTCGCCGTGAAGCGCTGCCTGACACGCCTTCAGAGCAACAGAGTGCGCCGTGTCCCTGAACGATGCCGGCCATTCGGCAAGGTGTCGATAAGCGTCCATCACGCTGCGAACTTCTGCAGGGAAGCCCAAGCCGACAAGAATGGTGACGGGTTTTTTGAACATATCGGGTTTCATGGCTCTCTCCTTTCCAACCCGGAATGTTGAAGGGCGCCACCGCGGTGGCGCCCTTGGACCTAATGGACGTAGAGATCAAGCCGCCTTCTGCGCTTCGATCTGCGCCGGAGCGGCTGACGTCAAAGCAGGCGTGGTCTGGATCGAGATCTTGCGCGGCTTCAGTGCCTCGGGAATCTCGCGGACGAGCTCGATTGACAGGAGACCATTGCTGAGATCGGCTCCGTTCACCCGCACATGATCGGCAAGTTCGAACCGGTGTTCGAACGGGCGACCAGCGATGCCGCGATGCAGGTAACCATCTGCCGAAACTTCCTGCTTCTTGCCGGTGACGGTCAGCAGATTGGATTGGAAACTGATGTCGAGATCGTCCTTTGCAAAGCCCGCTACCGCGATGGAGATGCGGTATGAGTCGTCGCCCGTTTTAACGATGTCATAGGGCGGCCAGTCATTCGTCGAACGGGCGCGCTGCGCATTTTCCAGAAGATTGAAGATCCGGTCGAACCCAACGCTCGAGCGGTAAAGCGGTGCATAGTCGTAAGATGTTGCCATAGCCATATCCTCCTTGAAGCAACATGGGTACGGGAATGCCAAAAGCGGCGCTCCCGGCGAAGCCAACCCTGTATCAGCGGCTGGCGGCAAACGATTTGGTTTTGACGATTTTCCGATTCAAGACCGGCTGCGAAAATATTTTTGCCGACCTCGTGACGTGGCGCGATTAGTGGAGTGATCGACTGAGAACGCGATGCGGATAAGCCGCCTTGAACTGCAGGATCATCGCGGATGCCTGCTGCAATAGCCGCTCGGTTGTTTCCGGCGTGTCGCGTGCCAGCTCATCGGCGTTAAGGCGGATGGCTTGCGCCATACTGGCCGACATCACAGCGAAACGGCCCTCACCGTAGACGAGCGCATCTTGCGAGGCCGTCTCGAGCCAGCGCGCGAAATCGACAATGATCTCCTCCCTCTCCGCGATGCTGGCATCCTTGATGATTTTAATAGTCTCTTCCATGTGGTCTCACTCCATACAGACGTGGAAAGCGACCGGGCTGATCAA
This sequence comes from Rhizobium sp. 01N424, assembly GCF_056399485.1. Lineage (NCBI taxonomy): Bacteria > Pseudomonadati > Pseudomonadota > Alphaproteobacteria > Hyphomicrobiales > Rhizobiaceae > Rhizobium > Rhizobium sp. 01N424. The sequence continues at coordinate 78,425 of NZ_JBFTRK010000010.1, read as the reverse complement.
GCCCCGATCGCCGGGTGAGCTAGGAAGTCGAAATGTGAGATTCAACCTCAGTGCAGCTTGAATTCGCCATCGAAACGGCGCCATTCGTTGGGCCCGATCAGGCGCTGGTGTGTATAGCGGACGGAGTGCAGCGGTCCGTCGAGGCTGTTGCGCCAGAAGTCCAGGAATTTGCGCATTTCGGGGAAGTCCGGGGCGAGATCGTAATCCTGCCAGACATAGGTCTGCAGGACCGATTCAAAGTCCGGAATGCGGTAGAGTATATGCGCGGTGGTGAGACCATAGCCATTGAGCTGGCGCTCCAGATCCGATGAGAATAGCATGCTTCATCTCCGTTTCGTGACATTGCGAAGGTGGCGCAAAATCGTGCAGCTATCAACGGCATTTTGAGTTCTAAAATGCAGTTTCTTGTTCCTTTCCAGCATGTTAGCAGCCAGCGATATCGAGTGCTATTTTTTTCTCCCGCCCCTCTTGAAATCGAAAAATCACGAAAATAAATTTTCCACGCGAACGCTCAGATGAGGTTCGCACCCGTCCGGTTTGGTCACCCGTTCCGGAAGGGGATTTTGCGTCATCTTTTTTGTCCAATGGAGGAAAACATGTCGTTCCGACCGCTACACGATCGCATTCTTGTCCGCCGTGTCGAATCCCAGGAAAAGACCAGGGGCGGTATCATCATTCCTGATACCGCCAAGGAAAAGCCGCAGGAGGGCGAGGTCATCGCCGCCGGCTCCGGCACCCGTAACGAAGCCGGCCAGATCCAGGCGCTGGACGTCAAGGCTGGCGACCGCATTCTGTTCGGCAAATGGTCCGGCACCGAAATCAAGATCAGCGGCGAAGACCTGCTGATCATGAAGGAAAGCGACGTCCTGGGCATTATCGAAGCTCAGGCCGAGCAGCAGCGGGCAGCGTAAGCCTGCCCGCCCATCAGTCAAAAAGCTGCCTATTGAAGGAGTGAACAAATGGCTGCGAAAGAAGTCAAATTCAACACCGATGCACGCGAACGCATGCTGCGTGGGGTCGATGTCCTTGCCAACGCCGTGAAGGTCACGCTTGGTCCGAAGGGACGCAACGTCGTCATCGACAAGTCTTACGGTGCGCCGCGCATAACCAAGGACGGTGTTTCGGTCGCCAAGGAAATTGAACTGGAAGACAAATTCGAGAACATGGGTGCCCAGATGCTGCGCGAAGTGGCGTCGAAAACCAATGATCTCGCCGGCGACGGCACCACCACCGCAACTGTCCTCGCTCAGGCGATCGTCAAGGAGGGCGCCAAGGCCGTCGCCTCCGGTCTGAACCCGATGGACCTTAAGCGCGGCATCGATATTGCCGTCGACGCCGTCGTCAAGGAATTGAAGACCAACGCCCGCAAGATCACCAGCAATTCCGAAATTGCCCAGGTCGGCACTGTCTCGGCCAACGGCGACGAGGAGATCGGCAAGTATCTCGCTGAAGCGATGGAAAAGGTTGGCAACGAAGGCGTCATCACCGTCGAAGAAGCCAAGACCGCGGAAACCGAACTTGAAGTCGTCGAAGGCATGCAGTTCGACCGCGGCTACCTGAGCCCGTACTTCGTCACAAACCAGGACAAGATGCGGGTTGAGTTCGAGGACCCGTATATCCTCATTCACGAGAAAAAGCTGTCGAACCTCCAGTCCTTGCTGCCGGTGCTCGAAGCCGTCGTGCAGTCCTCCAAACCGCTGCTGATTATCGCGGAAGACGTCGAGGGCGAAGCTCTTGCTACGCTCGTCGTCAACAAGCTGCGCGGTGGTTTGAAGATTGCTGCCGTCAAGGCTCCGGGTTTCGGCGACCGCCGCAAGGCGATGCTCGAAGACATCGGCATCCTGACGGGCGGCACTGTCATCTCCGAAGACCTCGGCATCAAGCTCGAAAACGTCACCCTGAATATGCTTGGCCGCGCCAAGAAGGTGGCGATCGAGAAGGAAAATACCACGATCATCGATGGCGTCGGCTCCAAGGCCGAAATCGATGGGCGCGTTGCTCAGATCCGCGCGCAGATCGAGGAAACCACCTCTGACTACGACCGCGAAAAGCTGCAGGAACGTCTTGCCAAGCTTGCTGGCGGTGTCGCCGTCATCCGCGTCGGCGGCTCCACCGAAGTCGAGGTGAAGGAAAAGAAAGACCGTGTTGATGACGCCCTTCATGCAACCCGCGCGGCCGTCGAGGAAGGCATCCTGCCGGGCGGCGGTGTGGCGCTGCTTCGTGCCGTGAAGGCTCTCGACAATCTCCAGACAGCCAATCAGGACCAGAAGGTTGGTATCGAGATCGTCCGACGCGCCATTGAGGCGCCGGTTCGCCAGATCGCCGAGAACGCTGGTGCGGAAGGTTCGGTGATCGTCGGCAAGCTCCGCGAGAAAGCCGACTTCTCTTTCGGCTGGAATGCGCAGACCGGTGAGTACGGTGACCTCTACGCGCAGGGCGTCATCGACCCGGCAAAGGTCGTTCGCACCGCCCTCCAGGATGCGGCCTCCGTTGCCGGCCTGCTGGTGACGACGGAAGCGATGATCGCCGAGAAACCGAAGAAGGAAGCCGCTCCGGTACTGCCGGCCGGCGCCGGCATGGACTTCTAGGCAGGCGTGCCCGCCACGACATGGCGGGCACTCTCGGTGACCATCATATGGCGAGCCACCTTTCGAAGGAAGATCTGCGCATCTGCGTCGATGTCGTTAAGACGATCGCACGCGAACGTGGAATGACGAGGGAACCGGCTGCGGTCGCGGAACTCATGAAAGCCGTTGCCCACAATTTTAACAGGGGCGTCCGCACCTACGACCAATTGGTGGAGGCCATGAAGGCCGACACCTGACAGGAAGCGCCCGGCTGATGACCGGCCGGGCGCTTCTCATACGCCGCCCTATGTATGAATTTGCGGATCGACTGAATACGGAGGAGTGGTCATCAACGGCGCACCCATCAGCCACTCGCTCCCTTTGGCGCATTCAAACAGCCGGGCATCGGTTGCGAATATGGCGTATTCGCCCTTGAGGCGTTTCCGGAGCCGAAAGCCGTTATCGCTTGCTTTCGATACTTGGACAGACGAGCCAACCGTTCGTGTCAGGCGTTTTGCAGTAGGACCAGGCCCTTTCCGACGGCCTCGCCGCGCTCCTGGAACTCATTCGCTTCGGCCAATGCGTCGAGTGGATAGATTTGAGCAGTCGCTGGAGCGCATGCCCCCGACGCTCCGTGTACCCAAATCTCCTCAGTTGCCTTGCACATCATCACCTCCGGCATGGTGCAGACATAAGCGCAACGGAACGAGACGGCGCCTAGCAGCGCCGGAACAACGGGTTGCGAGTTTGGTCTGCGGCGATTCCTTCGAGTGGGCGCCGCGAGCGAGACAGAAAACCGCCACGTTTGCCGCGACATCAACGTTCACCGTACGGCCCCGGCATGGCCAAAGCGGCGATCGCTGAATCATTCGCACCGGGCGTCAGACTGGATGAGACCGTGTCAGGCCACGGGTTCGGATTGACAATCGCCAACGAACCTTCCAACTCTACGGCGGTGCGATCACTCTGCGAAATATCCATCCTTTCGGATTGCGCCAGTCGGTCGCAATACCGAAAGCCGTTGCTTCGTAACGAAACGCTGCGAGACACATCGTTGCGTGACGAAAGTACCCGGCCCTGTTATTGAAAGCATCGACGCAACAAGGCCGGCAGCAGGAGGCGGATTTGGACTTCATGAAACTCTTGAAGTCGCTGGAGGAACTGCTTTTCGAGCTTGTGTCCTGGCTGCTGTTCTATCCCCTAACGGTTTGGCGCTCGGTCACACGGCCTTTAAGCATGATGCGCTACGCAGACCTCGAGCTTGGTGATCGGCTGGAGGATCAGTACGACGACACTATCAGCCCCCCGCTGTTCCTGCTCTTGACCCTGCTCCTGTCCCAAGGGCTTTCCACCGCGTTTCCATCGGAGTTTGACACCGCAGCGGCGGCCAAGGAGCTCGGATCGGGGTCTAACCTGCTGATTGCGCGCGGTGTGGTGTTCGGGATCTATCCGCTCTCAATGGCTGTAACACTGTTGAGATGGAGATCGGTGAGGATCACCCGAAACTCCTTGCGCCCGCCGTTTTACAGCCAGTGCTATGTCGCTGCACCGTTTGCATTCGTACTTGGCCTGGCATTCGACTTCATTTTCATGCCACATGAACAGGGCCTTTTTATCGGCCTTGTAACCATGGCCATTGCCACGGTCTGGTATGCCCAGGCACAAGTACGCTGGTTTACGTTCGACCTGGAGATATCTGTGTCCAAAGCGACAGCAGCCTTTGTTGGGGCGTTTGCTGTCGCAACTATCACAGCATTCGTTCTGGCACTCGCTATCGGGATAGAAGCGAACAATCTCTCACCGTGACCAGCGACCTTCAAACAGCGCGTCATCAGGGCTTCGCTTCCGAGTGCGACGAGCGCCCTGTTTCCTTAAATGGGGATTCGTTCCGGATTATATTCATGTCGCGATGAATCTTTCGCGCACGCGACAAGTTCGATTTCAATTCTCCCAGAAAGGCCCAAACGGGCAATGATTCTGGAAAAGTCATAGGGCATAGAGAAAACTCTGTCGGGCGGCAAACGACGACGATCCCGGCATCGGGAAAGCGACGACTATATTGGCCAGATCATCGCCCGAAGGCTTCAAAATCATCTGAACAGCCGTGAAGCACAGATGTATCATGTGATCATCAAGGAGCTCTATCGCTTCATCGGCTGACCCGGCGTCAACCACCCTCAAAACCGGCGTCTTCAGCGCGTCGATGACCCTGACGCGGATAAGGCTTTCGTCTTTGACTACGGGTTACCTTGAGCATGGCAATCCCCACGAGCGCAAAGCTAAGCATGCGGGCGCGTGGAATGTTTCAAGCCCCTCCCTACCGATCCGCCGAAATCGATTTGCCCGTTGCAACAAATCTAAACTCACCCACTCTCGTACAATCGGATAAACGAGGAGAGTGCAATGCGAGACATGAATTCTGCGATGCCGGACATTGATGGATTTTTTGGTCAATTCGGCGGGAGCTTTGTCGCAGAAACCCTGATGCCGCTTTTGCTCGATCTTGGAACTCGATGGCAGGAGGCTAAAGCTGATCCATCATTCTGGGAACGCTTTGCATACCTGTCGCGGCACTATGTCGGACGGCCGAGCCCACTCTATTTTGCCGAGCGCCTGACAGCCGCTCTGGGAGGCGCACGCATCTATCTCAAGCGAGATGAGCTAAATCATACAGGATCTCACAAAATCAACAACTGCGTCGGCCAGATACTCATCGCCCAACGGATGGGCAAGCGCCGTATCATTGCCGAAACAGGCGCGGGCCAGCATGGTGTCGCCACTGCGACAGTCGCAGCGCGCTTCGGCCTCCAGTGCATCATCTACATGGGCGCCAAGGATATCGAACGACAGGCGCCGAACGTTTTCAGAATGAGGCTTCTGGGAGCAGAGGTAAGACCAGTCACTTCTGGGAACGGAACACTCAAGGACGCCATGAACGAAGCACTTCGTGATTGGGTGTCAAACATCGACGACACCTATTATCTCATCGGTACCGTCGCCGGGCCACATCCCTATCCGGAAATGGTTCGAACACTACAATCGATTATTGGTACCGAAGCACGCAATCAGATCCTCGAATATGAAGGGCGCCTTCCAAACCTCCTGATTGCGGCAGTCGGCGGCGGCTCGAATGCGATTGGTCTGTTTCATGCATTTCTCCGTGATCGTGACGTTGAGATGATCGGCGTCGAGGCCGGGGGCCGAGGTGTCGATACGGATGAGCACTGCGCTTCGCTTTCGAAGGGAACGCCAGGTGTCCTGCATGGCAATCGCACCTACCTTCTCCAGGATCCCGATGGCCAGATTCAAGAAGGCCACTCGATTTCGGCAGGTCTCGACTATCCCGGAGTTGGGCCGGAGCACGCGTGGTTGAAGGAGCAAGGCAGGGTTTCGTACAGGTCAGCCACCGACCGGGAAGCGCTCGACGCCTTCCAGTTTCTCGCTACCGAAGAGGGGATCATCCCGGCGCTGGAGCCGTCTCATGCATTGGCGGAGTTGATAAAGATTGCGCCCGAAATGCCGGCGGAAGCGCTCGTTATCGTCAATCTCTGCGGCCGCGGCGACAAGGACATCTTAACGGTCTCCAGCTGGATCGATGGCGATAACGACGCTCAGGGAAAGGCCAGTGACGCGACCAGTCACCAGTATTCGTTCGGGCTAGCAGCCCCACAAGCCAGGCAAGGAGAACGCCATGATAGAGTTGGGTTCGACGGTGACTTGCGAAGCCGCAGATTCAGATGCCAGGTGCCTGGCTCTCCTTGTTGATGACGACTGCGTGTTCGCGCGGCGACTTGGCAAAGCGCTTCAGGACCGCGGCTTCGACACGGAGATCTATAGTACGGTCAACGATGCGATCGATGCGCTTGGACTTCGTCGTTTCGATATCGTTATAACGGACCTCCGGATCGGTGATCGGAGTGGCCTCGAAATCGTAGCGGAAGTGCGTGATATTTCTCCTGAGACAAAAACGCTGGTCTTGACTGGCTATGGGACCGTTCAGTCGGCCGTTACCGCAGTCAAACTTGGCGCAACCGAATTTCTGAGCAAGCCCGCCGACGCGGACGAAATCCTTGAGGTTCTCGGTGTGGCAAACGCATCAAAGTTGTCTTTGGGGGATGCCATCAAACCAGCCGAGCTCGTTCGCTGGGAGCACGTGACAAGCGTGTTCGCAGAAACCGGAAACAACGTGTCGGCGACCGCCCGTCTTCTCAACATGCACCGTCGAACGCTGCAACGAATGCTATCCCGCGGGCGGCCGGAAAAATAACTGGACGAACTGCAACGCGACGATAGCTTCTGCCGCCCATTGGAGAAAGTTGTGCCGAACACAAGCGATTGCTTGTGTTCGGCCGACTTTTTGATCTGTGCGAGTGCGCGGTCTTAATGACATTGTCTGGCACGAAAGCCCTACCCGCCAGCAGACCGGGCTCGGACCCCTAGGACCGCAGCAGGTCACCAATATACCCGTTAGGGACCGGCGGTATTTCGAGAGCCAGTCACATAATATAAGGGAAATTCAATGAGCTATGAGGATCGGATGACGATCTACTACGATCCTCTGACCAACAGCGTCGTTATCGTCTTTCGTGGGGAGACGATAACCCTAAAGGCGCCATTTCAATACATGAGATTAGGGATAAACGCAGGGGAAGAGTTCTTCGAGGACCGGGGAAGGCGGTCGGAAAGATCGACCAACCGCGGCGGTTCTGTTGACTAGCCCTCCGGAATTCTGCCGGGACGCGGACACGCGCCCCGGCATGTAGACTACATCTTCGGCAGAAGCACTTTATCGACAACGTGAATGACGCCGTTCGACTGCTTGACGTCGGCGATTGTGACATGGGCCGTGCCGCCGCTTTCGTCCGTGAGCGTGATCTTGCCCATGCTTTCTTTGGCCTTCAGCACGCAGCCGCCGACCGTCTTGATGTCGTGCTCGCCCCCATCGTCCTTGATCATCTTGGCGACTGTCGCGGCCATCGCATCAGCGGCAACGACGTGGCAGGTCAGGATCTTGGTGAGGGTTGCCTTGTTTTCCGGCTTCAGTAGCGTTTCGACCGTGCCCTTGGGCAGAGCAGCGAAAGCTTCGTTGGTCGGAGCAAAGACCGTGAACGGGCCTTTGCCCTCAAGCGTTTCGACCAGACCGGCTGCTTTGACAGCTGCGACGAGCGTGGTGTGGTCCTTGGAGTTGACGGCGTTTTCGATGATATTTTTATTTTCGTACATAGCAGCGCCGCCGACCTTCGGATTTGCAGCGTAGGCGCCGAATGCGCTTGTTGCTGTCACAACGGCCGCTATTGCAGCATTGGCCAATATCCTGTTCATAATCGTCTCCTCTCGATGCCGGCCTTCTGGCTCGGTATCGTTTGTACGCACGATATGAACTCCGGTTTGCTATTAAATTGAATTATTTCCGATACTTGAGATGAAAACCTGGCACAGTAAACCATGTTCGCTCCACGGGAGAGCGAGCGATGACGCTTAAAATCAAGTCCTGACCCTATATCCGCAAAATCGGCTGCAACCACCGCATCAATCTGCTTGTGAACCGCAATGGCGCGTCTGTGACGGCGAGACAGATGCAATCCTTCTCAGTGCTGGCTCGGGGCTGATGCATCAGATCACCATCTGCCATTTCAACATCCCCTCGCCTGAAGGTGGCGACTTCGTCACTAAAGCTCCCGTCCAGAACAAGGGTAAGCTCCAAGCCGTCATGGGAGTGTTCCGGAACGGGCTGACCAGCCGGTATCTTCAGCAGTCGAATGGTGGTCGTTGTGTCGTCGGTTGGAATAATCATTTGAGCGGCTCCACGGCCGAGCCGGCGCCACTTCAAGCCGCCTGCCTGATCAACGTAAGACCTCAATGGCTCTGGAAAAGTCTGATTGGCCGCCGTAGACTTCTTCATCGGCAAAACATTTTCGATTTCACCTGCTTCAATCCTGGCTTTCAGGTTGTGCCAGCTTTTCGATACATCTTTTTCATCCGCGTCGTCGCACTGCAGAAAATACCCTCCGACGCTTTCGAGCACCTCTAGCTTGGCGCGGCACGCCGGGCACAGTGCGAGGTGGGTGGCAACAGCGACGCTCCACCCTTCCGCCAAACTCCCAGCTGCGTAATGTAAGAGCATGTCGTCATCGAGATGGTGATTTATCATTTTGCTTCGTCCTGAAGCGCCATCCGCAGTTTCTCGCATGCAAGCCGTATCCTCGATTTTACCGTTCCAAGTGGGAGGTTAAGTTTCTGTGCTATCATTGGATGCGTCAGACCGTCGAAAAATGACATCCGCAGCACCTCCACATATTTGCCTTTCAGCGACAGCATCGCCTGACGCAACAATTGTGCATCTTGCTGGCGCTCTATTCCAGCATCTGCCGGTTCAATCTCGTCGGGCACAAAAGCCGGATCATTGACGTCAAACTGGGGGTGCGCGCCTCTGCGAATCGCGTCGATCCTGCGATTTCGTGCGATCGTGAAGATCCAGGTGGACGCCTGTGCTTTCGATGGATCGAATAATGCGGCCTTGTGCCAAACCTTCATCATAGTCTCCTGCGTAAGCTCTTCTGCCAGCACGCGATTACCTCTTGTAAGGCGGACCATGTACGATCGGACCCGAGGGTAGAAATGCCTGTAAAGAATCTCGAAAGCTTCGGCATCGCGCGAGTCCGCCACTGCGGCCATCAACGACGTGATCCGCGCGGAATCGAGTTCTTGATGTTCTTCCTCCAACGCTCGGACCTTTCGTTCCAATTCCGGCGGACGCCAAGCGGTCGCCGCATTGGCGGATGTCACGTCATGCAAACCGGTTCGGAGCGGTGCTTCTATGTGCATGCGAGCCAATACGCCCCGAAACCAGAATAGATCAAAGAGGAAATGCAATTTTTTTGCCTTGCTGCTCGCCGCAGGAGATGTTCACAGGCTAGCGATCATCGCAGATTAGACACATCCCCAATCGCAGCGTGGGAATGCGCCGCGAGAAACATGACGCCGTAAGCTCACGAAACAATAACCGTCACCCGCAAACGCAGTCTTGTATACCAACGCCTTTCGCAGTTTTTTTGAGCAGATTTTGTAGCAGCAGCCAAAAAGCGGAGGTTGTAGGCGATCGATAACAGCGGCCTCGGGAACACAATCGTCGCAAACGACATCAAAGCAAGTGCGTTGCTCGCGAGCAGAACGCCGAGATCGGATCTGGTAGCCTGCAGCTGACCCCAAAGGGTTCCAGCCACGAATCAGGCGATCATCGCGCCGTAAATGGATGCGGTGCTCAGTCCGGCGGCGGTTTCGGGGAGGCGGGCGGAAAATCCAGAAAGCAATCGCACCTGCTAGGTGAGACCGACTGATACGTTGGAGCTAAAAGGTGTTGATTTCGATACCTCAACGCGTTTTCGGGCCGCGTGATCAATGATGCGCGCGAAAAGGCAAACGGCCAATTTACTGCCATGATGATTTTGGCCTCGTCTTGGGCCATTTGAAAGGCAAAGTTGGTGCCAGTCAGTTCTCACTGATCTTCGGGTTAAAGCCGACAATGGTGAGAGACTGCCCCTCCGCAATGCAGCGCTCGATCAGTACCCGTTCGGCATCAACGTGCTCCTTTCCACCAGGGTGATCGAACCCCGCCAGAATGATCTCGTTTCAACCGTCGAAGCCTCGGCGAGCACATATGTCACGCGACACGGGATTTTCTTTCAAATGCCGGAGCTTACGACCCAATGCTGAACTCAGATCAAAAAATCACGCGGAGGCGGGAGACGAGGGCATTTTGATCTGAAACGGCAGAAGCGACGTAAGCCTCGCCGTCTATGGATGTGAGGAGTACTTAATGGATGCCATTGCCAACAATGCGGGCCATATGGCTGCCATCGATCGGCCAAGCCAGGAGGAAGCGGAGGCTGCCGTGCGTACACTTATCCGGTGGGCGGGCGACGATCCTTTCCGCGAAGGCCTGCTCGACACGCCAACGCGTGTGGCCAAATCCTATCGCGAGTTATTCTCCGGATACGAGAACGCTTCCGAAGACGTGCTGTCGAGGACCTTCTCCGAGGTTGGAGGATATAAGGACATGGTGATCGTCAAAGACATCCCTTTCCATTCGCACTGCGAGCACCACATGGTTCCGTTCTACGGAGTGGCCCATGTCGCGTACCTCCCGAACGGGGGTGTGCTTGGTCTTTCAAAGATGGCGCGACTGGTCGATCTCTACGCCCGTCGCCTGCAAACTCAGGAGACGATGACCTCCCAGATCGCCCATTCGCTCGGTGACAGCCTTCGGCCAATGGGTGTCGCGGTGATGATTGAGGCGGAACACATGTGCATGGCCATGCGCGGCATTGCCAAACAGGGCTCTAAGACGCTCACCACCACTTTCACAGGGCTGTTTGAGACGTCACCTGCCGAACAGGCGCGCTTCATAATGCTGGCGCGCGGATGACTGAAAAGCTTACGGTCTGGTTCGACAGCAATTGTCCGCTTTGCCGGCGAGAAATTACTCTGCTACAGCGGCTAGATCGGCGCGGCGCGATCCGCTTCGTCGATGCCTGTGATCCCATGACCGTTTGTCCGTTTGAGCGGGAGGAGGTACTCTCCCGCTTTCGTGCCGAGGAAGAAGGAATGCTCCTTTCTGGAGCAGCGGCATTCGCGGCAATGTGGCGTGCAATCCCTCTATTGCGTCCCTTTGGCTTGCTCGCAGGTTGGCAACCGGCCACCCCGCTGTTCGACGTCGCATATCGCGGCTTCCTTCGAATCCGGCCTCGTTTGCAAAGGCTTTTCAGATGAAGGACCCTTGTCGCCTAGTTCCACGCGGCCGTTTCGGCCGAGGTCCGCGGCCACGTCGCCGGCGGTGTGCACCCGCCTCGATCTGACAAACACCATTCTGGGTAGGATCAATACAAAGGAAATGTGATGTCCGATCGAAAGAAAATTGCAGTTATAGGTGCCGGGATTGCAGGGCTGACCTTCGCACGATCGCTGCATGGGTTGGCTGAGGTCACAATCTTTGAAAAAAGCCGCGGTGTCGGTGGCAGAATGGCAACCCGACGTGCCGGCGAAATCACGTTCGATCACGGCGCCCAGTATTTTACCGTTCGCGACCCCTCGTTCCACGCTATGTTAGAGCCAGCACTCGAACTCGGCTTCGTCGAAACATGGTCAGGAACCATCGGCTCGTCATCGATGGGCTCCGCATCAATCATCGACGAGAGCGATCGTTCGCCAAGATTTGTGGGCGTTCCATCTATGACGGCGCTTCCTAAGTGGATGTCACATGGATTGGACATCCGGCTAAATGCAAGAATTGATGCTGTCGAAGGCGGCCCGTCTAATTGGATACTTGCTACCGGTTACGAGCGGGCCGGTCCATTCGACTGGGTTGTCGCCGCCTGTCCTGCTCCCCAGGCGATGGCCTTGATGCCTGCGAATTACAGTGGCTTTCGACCCGCAGCCAGCGCAAAGATGAATGCTTGCTTTACACTGATGCTCACCCATCAATCACGCGCCTTACAACGACACTGTGCAGTGCGCTATGACGACGAGGTGATCGCATGGGTCGCCGACTGCACATCACGCCCGCAACGCTCGCCTTTGCCGACACTTGTCGTTCACTCGCAAAACCACTGGGCCGATCGAAACGTCGATGACGACTTGGAAATCGTGCGCACTGCCATGCTCGACAGCCTAGCTAAACTGCTGCCGGGTCTACCCGATGAAGTTCTGTCGGCTGATATCCATCGCTGGAAGTTTGCTAACGTACAGACAGCCAGTGAAAGTGACGTTCTTTTAGACTTCGAAAATGGCCTTGCTGCATGCGGAGATTGGACGATTGGCAACAGGGTTGAGGCAGCATTTCTAAGTGCAGTGAGACTTTCGAAAGCTATAGGAGAACGGTTGTGACGGACACAACTGACCGCGTGTTCGAAACAGACCGTAAAGATTAAAATACAGCACAAAGGTACGCAGGGGGAAATTAAAGTAAAGCCAGCCCTGTGCGGCGACCGCTACCAGGGCCGCAGTGCTTTCAAATTCAAGACCATCATACCGGACAGGCGAAAGAGCCTAGCAGGCTTGGACAATAGGCTGACGTCAGTGCGGGGGCCAGGCCATCCTGACCCCATTCTCACGTCTTCAGCTGAGACACAGCGCAATGTTGTCCATTCGGATCGCAAAGATTGCGCAAGGCTATGTCCCTTTATCCGCGAGGATGGACAGCTTGTGTATCTGTGGCGGCTTGGCGAACAGGTCCCCTTCCGCTGCCTTTGCAATCAAGGCCGCGGCGACTTGGCCGTTTAAGTGGATTTCCCTCCCGTCCTCATCGTCGAACGTGTCAAAGATTGCAAACGATGTTGGCCCCTCCTGTATCGCATACCAAGATATCGTGCCGGGCTCGGCATTGACCAGCGGTACTGCTGATCGGAGAAATTCGGCGACCGCCTCTTCCTTGCCGGGTCTCGCCTCGAGCGAAACATACAGCGCGAATTTGGTCATATTAACCTCCGTGGGCACCTGAGTGTGCCGTAACTGAAGAAACGCGCCAAGCACGACAAATGTTAAGCGACGGAGATTGCCGCGTTGGCCCACGACCAGTGATAGCAGCGAGAGGCGAACTCCTGGTTGAACGTTTCGGCATTAGTCGCGTTGAAGGAGTTGAACCGACTGCCTGGCCCGTAGTGTCGGGGTAACTCTCTGTAAAATCGAGCGTTTGAACAATACGCGGCTGTTCCCGGAACACGTTGACCTCGCCATCGCAGCCCAATGCCGCGACAAACCCCGGAAGACCCATCAAGGAGCTCTTCGAGACACGCGGCTCCGTCAGTGCCATAGGTATCCGCAGCATTTATGACATACCCCTCCACTTTGGGGCGTCTCATTACTTTTGGTCTATAACGCTGACTTCAGTCGGAACGCAGCTCATTCAATTACATGCCGATGTTGCCGTTGAGTTTTAGGCTACCGAAAAAAATCACCGGATTCTCTTTTATCGCGATAGCTTCGCAAAACCTTTGGCGAGGATTGGCCCCGTTGGACGACCAGTCGGCGATCCCCCAGCCTGTTCCAACGTGATTTCGTAAAGCTGCTCATTTTTGGGCGTTGGTAGTTCAGGACCATCCAGTCGCGCAGAACGCACACCGTCGATTAGGCCCATCGACACAGGTCCCATCTCTCTCGACGGCAAGGTCCAGACCTGGATTGTTTTGTCCCGGGGAACCGTAAAGTCGGCGAGCATGCGTATTGTTGCATGCTCGTTGCCGAAGTCTTCGACCACCGCCTGGACCTCACCCGCCGCATTGATCAGGACCGCGACCACAAGCGGCTCGGCGGTTCGGGTCAAACTGTAGGCAAGACCGACCGCGAGCAAAAGGGTTGCTGCAATGGCCGAGATCGCAGCTACACGCCAACGGTTCATGCGATTGTCACTGGCATTTGCTATCGAAGTTATCGCTCCCGAACGAGTCTGGCCAGGTAGGGCGGCATCTATACGCTGCCACAGTTGCTCTGTGGCGGCAGCAGGGGAGGCACCTGTGTCCAATGGCAGGAAGCGATCGCGGCTGGCAGCGATCGCAGCTCGCAGTTCGACATCACGGTCCATGGCATGCTCGATCTCCGCGAGATCCGCGCCCTCAATCAAGCCAAGTACATATTCGTCGGCGATATTCGGGATTTCCTTGCGGTCGTAGGTCACGCCATGCACTCCCGCAAAGCCGAGAGACCGCGCCTGATCCAGGATTTGGTAGTCCCAAGAGGGATACGAAGCCGCCCGGCTATTTCGCCGTGCGAATAGCCGCCGATATAGGCCATCAGAATACCGCGCCGTTTGGTTTCGTCGAGCGCATTCAGGCAGTCATAGAGGCGAGAGTTGCGGTCAAGCCCGTACCAGGCCGCCATCACTTCGTCCGCCTGCTCGGTCTCACACAGGGTTTCCAACTCTTCGACGGTGTGTTCGCGCTTTCCATCTCGCAGAAGATTGAGCGCGCGATTTCTGACGATGGCGTAGATCCAGCCTCGCGCGGAACCGTGGTCGTTTTTGTACTGGTGCGCATGGGTCCAGATGCGAATGAAGGCGTCCTGCACGACTTCCTCGGCAAGTTCGCGGCGTCTGACGATGCGCTCGGCGACCGCAATCAGACGTCCTGCCTCGATATCAAAGATCAGGCGCAGCGCATTGCGATCACCCCTGGCGCAGGCGGCAAGTGCCGTATCGAGTTTGTCCGGCGCGGAACCCATCAGCATCAATACCTTTTCCCAATACGCGCAGCGAAAACTTTCAGCTTTGAGAATTATACCCGCCGAACGACCCAAAATGGATGCAAGTCGAAATTATTTTTTCCCGGGCTGCATCCAATTGGCATTGCCCGCGTGTCTTGAGTTCAGGAAGCGTCGAGAGCCGAGGGCCAGGCGACTTCCGATCGGTTCCACTCGGGAGAGACACATGAAGACCAATCGTTTCGCACTGATCGCCTCCGCCGCCTCCTTCGCGACTGCATCGACAGCATTTGCGGCCCCCGTCCTTGGCCTGACTGGCGACAAAACGCTCGTCATGTTCGATACCGCAAAACCCGCCGTCACCAAGACGATGGATGTCACTGGCGTCGAAAAGCTTATCGGCATCGACTTCCGCCCGGGCAACAAGACCGTGGTCGGCGTCACCCCGGATCACCGCATCGTCACCATCGATCTCGACAGCGGTGCAGCCACCGAGATCGCCAAGATGGACAAGATGCTGACCATGACCCAGGCGCCTGTTGTCGTCGACTTCAACCCGATGGCCGACCGGCTGCGTTTCATGACCGGCACCACCAACCATCGCGTCCATCCGGATACAGGTGCCGTCACGGTCGATGGCGTACTTGCCTTCGAAGATGGTGACATGCACAAGGGCGAGGTGCCCAATATCGTCGCCGCCGCCTATACCAACTCGGTTGGCAAGCCGGAAAAGACCGCGATGTATGATATTGATGCCACGATCGGCGCGCTGATCCACCAGACGAAGCCGAACGATGGCACGCTGAAGGCAATCGGCAAACTTGGCATCAAAGAAATGCCGGCCACCTATGCTCTGGACATTCACGGCGAGGAAGGTGGCGAGAACACTGCGTACCTTGCCGCCAGCAAAATGCTCTACACCGTCAATCTCGAAACCGGTGCGGCTACAGAAGTTGGTCCAATCACGGGACTAGACAGTGACGTGCGCGACATCACCGTACTGCCGGCGATGTAGCCCGGGGGTCGGCGCGATATGAAAGGCCGGCATCCTGTTGGTCGCCGGCCTGTCTGGTTATGGAATAGAACCGAGTTCCACCTTCGGCAGAAGAACCTCGCCGACGATATGGATGGCGCCGTTGACTGCTTGGCGTCAGTGATCGTCACGTGGGCGGTGCCGCCCATTTCGTCGGTGAGTGTGATCTTGTCCATGCTTTCCTTGGCCTTGATGTCGTGCTCGCCGCCGTCATCATTGATCATCTTTTCGACATTCTTCGCCATCGCATCGGCGGCGACGACGTGGCTGTCAACACCTTGACGAGCTGAGCCTTGTTCCCTGGCTTCAAAAGCGTGTCGACGCTACCTTCGGGCAGGGCTGCGAAAGCTTCTTTGGTCGGCCCGGAAACCGTGATCGAGCCTTTGCCCTCAAGCGTCTCGACCAGACCGGCGGCCTTGACGGCTGCCACGAGCGTGGTGTGATCCTTGGAATTGACGGCGTTCTCGACGATGCTTTTCTCCTCATACATGCTAGCGCCACCCACCTTCTAATTGGCGGCAGGGGCACCGACAGCGGTGGTGGACACGATGGCTGTAGCAGCAACTGCGCTAAGTGCGAACTTCAACTTCCTCTTCCTCTGAATGCCCTGGCGCGGTTGCGCGCCTCCTGGGCCGTTCCCATCTGGGTAACGCAACAACAGACGAAGGCGCGAGCAAAAGAGTTTTCAGGGGAAACCATTTATCCGCGAGTAATTTTGGTAACTGGTCACCACCTCATTTCCCTTTGCGTCTGATCGGCCAAGCAACGGGCAATCAAATCCCGGAGCTCCAAACGTTCATCGCGCACTCACGGGTCAGAGAGAGTCCGCTCGGATCCCGCTTCGAGTCGTCCGATGGTTTCACTAGTAGGACGCCCACCACCGTTCCGGCCATGGTATCACCATGACGAGAAGCCTCGACGTGACAGTGTCTGCGATGACCCTGACAGACATGACGGAAACTCCAGGGACGATTTCATCGTTTGAGGGCTCACCATGCGGAAGCCAGAGTGATCTTGTTCACCACGCCGCCGACCCCGCGGACGCTCTCTGCCGCCACCCTGGCCGCACAGCGTTCCAGCTCGGTCTCGACCTCCCCCCTTAGGGTGACGATCCCGTTGGAGACGGTCGCTTTGACTATGGGCGCGGTTATCTCAAGCTCGGCTTCCAGGCGGCTACGGACGGCGATCCCAAGGGCCTCGTCGCCGGAAGCGGTGCACTGTCGAGGAACATCAAGGAGCGCTCGCATCAAGTCGCCACGGCTGATCATTCCGGCGAGCCTGCCGTTCTCGACGACGGGCAGGTGCTTGATGTCGTGGGCCTGCAGCAGTTCGGCGAGCTGGCTGGCTGTGGCGGTCGGGGTGGCGCTGACGACCGGCGTCGACATCACGTCCTTGACGCGCCAGCTTCGGGCCTTCACATAGCCCGCCAGCGCATCTTCGCGGTCGCGCGTATGCGGCACCGCCCGTCTGGCCCAAGACGACGCCACCCGACGCAGCAAGTCTCCCTCGGTGACGATGCCTGTGAGGCAACCTTCGCCATCGACGACGGGTACCGCGCCAATCTTACTGGCGTTGACGATCTCGATTGCTTGTCTGACGTTGTGCCCCTCGCCTATTGTCGTGACGGGGGACGTCATAATGTCTCTGGCCAGCATCGCCCTGCCTCCTGGTGTGTGGAGGCGATTGAAGCTCATATTTCGACAAGACGCTTTGATCGGGATCAATCGGAGCACTTTTGCCGCGATCACCTTAACCCGACCGTCATCCGCCTCAAGACGTTCGTCTTCCAATAAAATTGATGAGCAAGCGCGCCGAGGACATGGGCGGCGATGACGATCCAGAGTATAACCTTCAGCACCTCGGCGTGTACCTCTCCCATACGGTCGTAACCGAAGTAGAACGCTGCTATCCCGCTGATCGGTAATGCGAAAAGAAGCAGGTATAGCGTAGCGTGGGCGCCTTTGGCTGCTAGAGTCAGGACGTAAGGTTCCTCAATGGGCGCGGAAGGCGTTCCCTGAATGAAGCGCAGCACGAGGCGGATACTGATCAGCACCAGTATCGAAATTCCGACATACGCATGGAGATTGGCGCCCGCCAATTGCGCATCAGTGGCCGAACCCGTGTGTTCGATCGCCCGCTGCCACTCGCTCATGCCGTCAGGCAATAGCAGATTGTAGAAGACGAGCAGAGCCGTCAGCCAATGTAGGATGCGTTGCGGCAAGGAGTACGACGTCGGGTTTCGTGTCACATTCTGCATTGTCGTCTCCTTGCTTCTTGTTTCGCAAACACTTTTTTTGACGGGTTAGCCCCCTATTTCGTGACGGTCAGCGTCGCATGCATGCCGGCTTCGTAGTGGCCCTTAATGTTGCACAGTAGGAGATATGAGCCAGCAGTCAGCTTCGCCTTCAATTGCCCGTCAGCGCCAGGCTTGAGCTCGGAGACCTCCCCCATGCTCTTCAACTGCTTCTCATCGACACGATGTTTGCCGGCGACAACGTTGACCGTCGCGTCGGGGGACTTCAACTTGACCAAGACCATCTCGTGTTCCTCCGTCACCGCATCATTATGCACCATGAACACGGTCTCGCCGGCCTTGATGGTGGGCTGATCAACCGACAGGGTCATCGGCCCGCCTCCCTCGCCACCTTCTACGACCTTTACTGTTGTCGCTGCCAAGGTTGGAGTCACAATGCCGGTGAATGCGAAAGCTACCAGAATTCCTCGAATAATCTTCACGTCGGTCGCCTCTCGGTGGTTGAACTAGACCCGCCTAGCCCGTGAGGCTGACGCCTTCCTGAACGTCAGTACCCAGTCACGGACCCAACGTACCCTCCCTACGCCAACGCCAGTCCAGTATCTCCGGCATGTCTTCCCCATGCTCCCGCACGTAGGCGCGGTGCCTGGCGAGTTTTTCATGCAGCTCGGCGACGGCTTTAGGTTGCTTCTCGGCAAGACCCGGAACTCGCGCAATGGCCTCCAAAGCCAGATGGAACCTGTCCAGTTCGTTCAATACGGTCATGTCGAACGGCGTCGTCGTCGTGCCTTCCTCGACGAAGCCTCGTACATGGAAATTGCGGTGATTGGTACGACGATAAGTCAGTCGATGGATAAGGTAAGGATAGCCGTGATAGGCGAAGATGACCGGTTTGTCGGTGGTGAAGATGGCGTCGAAACGCGCATCGGAAAGACCGTGAGGGTGCTGCTGAGGGTCCTGCAGCGCTAGCAGATCCACGACGTTCACAGTTCTGATCTTCAAGTTCGGTATCGCCTCGTGTAACAGCATGACCGCCGCCAGTGTCTCCATTGTCGGAACGTCGCCCGCGCAGGCCATGACGACGTCGGGCGCGATCGTGTCGTTTTCGAAACTTGCCCAGTCCCAGACGCCGATGCCAGTCTCGCAGTGACGCGCTGCTTCATCCATCGTCAGAAATTGTGGTTCCGGATGCTTACCCGCGACGATTACGTTGATGCGGTCATAGGTCTTCAAGCAGTGGTCGCCAACCCAAAGAAGCGTGTTGGCGTCAGGCGGAAGATAGATGCGAACGATATCCGACTTCTTGTTGGCGACCAGATCGATGAACCCTGGGTCCTGATGCGAGAAACCGTTGTGGTCCTGCCGCCAGACATGGGACGTAAGAAGATAGTTCAGCGAGGAGACCGGCTCACGCCAGCCGATCCCCCGCGACACCTTGAGCCATTTGGCGTGCTGGTTGAACATCGAATCGATGATGTGGATGAACGCTTCGTAGCAGGAGAAGAGCCCATGGCGGCCGGTCAACAGATACCCCTCCAGCCAGCCCTGGCAAAGATGCTCGCTCAGAACCTCCATGACCCTGCCATCGCTTGCCAGGTGCACATCGTAGTCTTCGATCTCTTGCATCCAGACACGGTCGGTCTCTTCGAATACCGCGCCCAGTCGATTGGATTCGGTCTCGTCCGGGCCGAAGATTCGGAAGTTTTTCGTGTCGGCATTCAGTCGCAGGACATCACGGAGATAACGTCCCAGGATTTCCGTCGACTGCACCTGCGGAGCGCCGCGCTCGTTGATCTCAACTGCAAGGTCGTGGATGTCCGGCACCTTGAGTTCTTTTCGCATCCGGCCGCCGTTCGCATATGGCGTCGCACCCATGCGTTTATCGCCAACCGGCACCAACGCCTTGAGTTCGGGCTGAAGGCGGCCACCGGCGTCAAACAAATCGTCAGGGCCATAGCTGACCATCCAATCCTCCAGGATCTTCCGATGTGCTTGATCGCCCCTGCAATTTGCAACAGGCACTTGATGCGAGCGCCAGAACCCTTCGACCTTCTTTCCGTCGACTTCCTTGGGGCCGGTCCAACCCTTCGGGCTGCGAAGCACGATCATCGGCCATCTGGGCACGCCTATCGCCAAAGGAGAGTTTCGTGCTGATTTCTGCAAGGATTCGATGAGGTCGAATGCCCGACCGAACGCAGACGCCATCTGTCGATGCATGTCCGCGGGCTCATGCCCTTCGACGAATATCGGCTGGTAGCCGTATCCTATGAAAAGGCTGCGGAGATCGTCGTCGCTCGTCCGCGACAAGATAGTGGGATTGGCGATCTTGTAACCGTTGAGGTGCAGGATCGGCAGCACGGCACCATCGCGTACAGGGTTGAGAAATTTGGTCGAATGCCAGGCTGCCGCAAGAGCTCCGGTTTCTGCCTCCCCATCGCCCACCACGCAAGCCACCACAAGGTCAGGATTGTCGAAGGCGGCACCGAAGGCATGGACTAGCGCGTAGCCCAGTTCGCCGCCCTCGTGGATGGAGCCGGGCGTCTCGGGCGCCACGTGACTGGGAATCCCTCCGGGGAAAGAGAATTGCCGGAAGAGCTTGCGCATGCCGTCCGCATTCTCCGGAACGCCCGGATAGGTCTCGCTGTAGGTGCCTTCGAGATAGGTGTTAGCGACCATTCCCGGTCCGCCGTGACCCGGCCCACACACGTAGAGAACGTCACGGTCACGAGCCTTTATCATGCGGTTGAGATGAGCGTAGATGAAGTTGAGTCCAGGCGTCGTCCCCCAGTGACCGAGAAGTCGTGGCTTGATGTGCGCTGCCAGAAGCGGCTCGCGCAAGAGAGGATTATCCATCAGGTAGATCTGGCCGACTGAGAGATAATTGGCGGCGCGCCAGTAACGGTCGATCAAGTCAATTTCGTCGTCTGCGAGCTCAGGATTGGAAAGTTCGGGCATGTCTGCTCCTCAAAGCTTGTGACGGTTGATGACGGCGACCGCTTCGTCGGCGATCACCTGCTCCTCGTCGGTCGGGATGACGAGCGCCGCGACCTCGCTCTCTCTCGCGCTGATCACAGTCGCGTTCGCCTTGTTGGCGACTTCGCTGAGACTGACCCCGAACAAGCTCAGATGTTGGGCGACGCCTTTGCGGATTTCGGGCTGATGTTCGCCGACGCCGGCGGTGAAGACGATGGCGTCAATGCCGCCCAGCGAGACGGCCAGCCTGCCAATCTCACCGGCGATCCTGAAGCAGAAGAGGTCCAAGGCCTCCCTCGAGGCGGGATGAAAATCTCCCAGCAGGACCCGGACGTCGCCACTTCTGCCTGAAACACCAAGGAGGCCGCAGCGATGGTAGAGAAAATCCTCCAATCTGTCTGCATCGTGAAAATTGTTGCGAAGAAGATGGAGGATCACGCCTGGATCCAGAGCTCCCGGCCGCGTCGCCATCGGGATGCCGTCCAGGGCCGAGAAGCCCATGCTGGTATCTATGCTTACGCCATCAACCATGCCACAGAGGCTGGCTCCGCTGCCGAGATGGGCACAGACCACCCGACCGGCCGCGAGATCCGGGTCAAGCTTCCTGAGCGCGCCCGAGATGTATTTGTAAGAGAGTCCATGAAAGCCGTAGCGGCGAACGCCGGCTTCGTGCAGATCTTTAGGAACAGCGAGACGCGAGGCTAGATTGCTCTGTGACGAATGAAAGGCCGTATCGAAGGACGCCGCCTGCGGAGTCTCGGGATAAGCTTGTTTGAAGGCTCGCATGATTGCGAGGGCCGGCGGGAGATGCATAGGCGCAAGCGCTGTGAGGCTCTCGATCCTCGACAGGACGTCAGGTTGGATCATGACCGGGCCATCGAACTCCAGCCCTCCGTGGACCACGCGATGGCCGGCCATTGCCGGAGGGCCTTCCCTGGCCACCATCCGATTGACAACCAAAGACAGGAGGTCGGCGTCAATCACAGTGTGCGTTGGCAGGGCAATCGATTCTTTATGATCCAGAATCTCGAAAGCGAACCGCGGCTCTTCACCAAGCGTCGCCACGCCGCTCCCGAGACGAACCGCCTGCCTGTCTTCCACCCTGAATAGTCCGACCTTGAGGCTGGAAGAGCCGGCGTTAAAGGTCAGCGCGACATTATCCACGGTGACAAGCCCCCAGAACCGACGCTCCCGACGGTCTCGCGGCAGCTTCTTTTGCCGCATCGAAGAACTCGCGGGCATATTCATCAACGGCGGCCTGGTCTTCCGACGACAGGCCGAAGGGTGCGCACTGCTCTTTCAGCGACAGAAATATCTCCTCCTTCAACCTGGCGATCTCAGCCGCACTTTTGGAAGAGAGAAGGCTCTTCAGGCAAGTAACGGCGACCACCTCGAGAACGACGAGCTTTCCTTGTACTTCCCCTTGGGTAGGTATCGCGAAGCGTTCGCCGCCGCGCTTGCAGTCACGATCCATAATCAGCATTGCCGTGCCTCCTCTCCTTGACCTCTGTCGAAACGTCAGGCTCTAGGGCGCGCCGGAGGCTGCGCAGCACGATGGCGCGCCCCTTGTCATCGGCGATCGATTTCAGCCGGTCTGAAAGGTCCAGAACAAAACTCTGATAGTCATTGTTCCAGTCCGGGTGGCCAGGAAGCGCAGGTTGAATTCGAGGGTTGGTCGACTTCGCAATTGCAATCGCGCCCGTCCCGGCTAGTTCATAACCATCGTCGAGCGAGGGGCATAGGATACTCGTCCCCATGTGTCGGGAGAGCCGGGAAGCCATCGCCTCTCGCGCAGCCGCCTCTCCATGAACGAGAAATATTCCCCTTCGAATGGGCAACCGTTCCGAAATCCATTCATCAAGTTCGCTGGCGTCGGCGTGGCCGCTGTATGCGTCGAGCGTCGCCATCCTTGCGGACACCCGTATCTCCTCGCCCTGAATGCGTACATCTATCGCTCCCTCCTGAAGGATGCGGCCGAGGGTTCCGGCTGCCTGGAAACCGACAAACAGGACTGTGCACTCCCGGCGCCAGAGCCAGTTTTTCAGGCGGTGTCGTATTCGGCCGGCTTCGCACATTCCGCTCGCCGCTATGATGATGTGGAAGCCTTTGACAAGATCGAGAGCCTTCGACTGCTCCGGCGTTTCGGTGAAGCGGACATTGGGCGAATTCAGCGCGCGACGAAATGCAGACCCGTTTTCCAGGTCGCTCGCGTGCCTCTTGAAAGCCTCGGTCGCCTTTGAAGCGAGCGGTGAATCGATCATGATCGGGCACCGCGGAATTTCTCCCTCGTCCATCAGTGCCACGAGATCGGTCAACACCTCCTGTGCCCGTTCGACTGCGAATGACGGGATCAAGAGTACGCCGTTGGGGTTTCCGGCTGTTACAACGACGTCCCGGAGCCGACTGCGCCGCCCCTTCATGGCAAAGTCCTCTCGCTCACGGTCGCCATACGTGCTTTCGCATATCAGATAGTCGACGCCCGACGGGCTCTGAGGACCTTTCTCGAATAGCTTGTTCGTTGAGCCAACATCGCCGGAGAACAGCAATCTGATCGGGCCAGCCGACCCGGTAACCGCCAGTTCGATCGATGCCGACCCCAAAAGGTGTCCGGCATTCCAATAACGGAACCGGACGCCGCCGGCGGTCTCGCGCCAGTCGTTGTATCGAACGGAAATAAACTGAGGCAGCATGCTACGAGCGTCCTCGGCCGTGTAGATTGGTTCCACCAGTTGTCGCGCGCGTTTGCGGTTTCGCCTGTTGAGCTGACGAACCTCAGACTCCTGGATATGTCCCGAATCCTGCAACATGATCTCACAGAGATCGATCGTAGCCGCGGTCGCAAAGACGGGGCCGCTAAAGCCCGCCCTGGAGAGCTTCGGGAGCAATCCGGAGTGATCAATATGTGCATGCGTGAGCAGTACCGCGTCTATCTTCGACGGCTCGAACGGGAACGGCTTGTAGTTCAGTTCCTTCTCGGACTTCGATCCCTGAAACATCCCACAGTCGATCAATATCCGAGCGGAATCCGTCGTCAGCAGGAAGCACGATCCCGTGACGGAACCCGCGGCGCCATAAAAATGAAGAACCGGATTGGCCATAGCAACTCCTATGCGTTGTCGCAGAGCCTGGAGCAGAACTTCGGAGCGCGCCTTGATCCCGGTCAAAGACATGCAAAAGGTTCGCGTGACTTTATGTGTCGCGATATCAACACGTCGACGCAGCGAACCCATCCTTAAAATCAACCCGTCAAGCAGATAGGCTTCGAGCGTAGCTGTTGGGGGCAAGAGGACGACCGCCCGTTGATCAGGACTATATAGAATTCAGGCGCAATGCAAAGGAACCCAACCATGACCGGTGCCACGGAACAGGCTGTACGAGTTCTGAGCTGGCGGCGTATGCGCGCCCACTTTAAGGAGCATCCGCTTGCACGCGTCGGACCGGGCTTGATCACAGGGGTTGCCGACGACGACCCGAGCGGTATCGCCACCTACTCTCAAGCGGGCGCGCAGTTCGGGGTCAACATGCTGTGGGCCATGCCTGCAAGCTTCCCGCTGATGGCCGTCGTACAGGCGACTTGCGCCCGCATCGGAAGGGTAACCGGCAAGGGTCTTTCTGCCAATATCAAAGAGGCATTTCCGTCACCGGTCTTATTCAGCGTCGTTACAGCTCTCGTCGTCGCCAACACTTTAAATATCGCTGCTGATGTCGCCGCAATGGGTGAGGTAGCGGAACTCGTGACGGGCGTCGATCGGCATTTGATGACCGCCCTCTTCGTCGTCGGCACGCTGGTGCTCCAGGTTTTCGTTCCCTACCATCGATATGTTGCATTTCTGAAGTGGCTGACGATCTCCCTCCTCGCATACGCCGCAGTCCTGTTCACGGTGCACGTCGATTGGATCGAAGTTGTCAAACGTACGGTTTGGCCGCACATCAGCTTCAGCTCCGCTTACGCAGCCGTGGTCGTCGGCGTGTTCGGAACCACGATCAGCCCCTATCTTTTCTTCTGGCAGGCCTCCGAGGAGGTAGAGGATATGCAAGGTCACGGCCCCCTCCTCGGCGATCCCAGTTCCGCTCCGACGGAGCTTCGGCGGATTGGTTGGGACACCTGGAGCGGCATGCTCTATTCCAACGTGACGGCCTTCTTTATTATCTTGGCCACGGCAACTACACTATACCCTGCAGGCATCACTCGGATCGACACGGCGGCGCAGGCAGCCAGTGCTCTTCGCCCGCTCGCTGGGCCATTTGCATCTTTGATCTTCGCACTAGGCATTCTAGGCGTCGGCTTGATTGGTGTCCCCGTCCTCGCCGGCTCTGTGGGATATGCGGTTGCCGAAGCATTCGGCTGGCCCTTCGGTCTTGAAAGGAAAGCGCGGGACGCGGGCGGCTTCTACACAGTGATCGCAGTGAGTGTCCTTCTGGGTTTAGGTATCCAATATTCCCCGATACCGCCGATGACGGCTTTGTTCTGGAGCGCGATATTGAACGGCGTACTCGCGGTACCTCTTATGGCCGTGATCCTGATCCTGGCGCGGCGCTCCGAGACGATGGGCAGGTATCGAATAGGGATGGCCTACGCCGTCGTCGGCTGGATCGCGGTTGCCATCATGAGTGCCGCGGCGCTCCTGATGTTACTGGCACCCAATTAAGCCTATGCGGCTGGCACTTCGTTCCCTCAGAGATTGGTTTCGGCGGCGAAGGCAACTGATGCAGCGACGATCGCCAGGGCCGTCGCGAGTCCGAAGTGGATGGTGAACCGTTTTGATCCTGCAGATGCAGCCAGCGCCACTCGGCCAGCCGCGTTCGCTCCCATGGCGACAAGGACAGCACGAGTGACAATATCTGCTCCAGCGACGTCTAGTCCTCTAAGTGCGGTGAGAACTGCAACGTCTACGTCAAAAGCCCCCGACAGGGCCGACGACAGAAATATAGCAGAGCCTCCCAAATACGCGATCAGAATCGAGCTTGCAGAGACAGCGCAGATATATATCGCTGCAAACAGCACAAGTGACCCAATCTCGAAGGGGTTATGTACGGACGCGTCGACCGTCGCAGGAGGCGCCGACATTGTGTAGTACGCAGCCATGCCGGAGAACGCCATTGCCCCAATGAATGCGACTGGTGCAAGGCTTGGCAAGATCTCGACCCTCAGGACCAGGACCAGCCCCATCACACGCAAAATCGAAACGGCTGCGGCCAAGCAAGCGGCGCCGGCCGCTCCTCTCTCCTCGCGCCCCTCTCTGCAAGAACGAGCGAGCGTTAGGGTTATTGCAGTAGACGAAACTAAAGCTCCTGCGGCTGCGCTGATCAATGTGCCCTTCCTGTTGCCGAATAGTCTCACAGCAATGTATCCCGAGAAGGATATCGTAGCGGTCAGGACGGTGAAGACCCACACTTCAAACGGGTTGATCTTCAGAAGAGAACTAATGTCGCGGTTTGGAAGAAGAGGAAGAATGACGGCCGTCATCACCGCCAGCATAAGGGCGGAGCGCAGTTCCACCCACGATAAATGCCGAAGAAAGGCGTGCAGGACGTCGCGGCTTGCCAGGATGGCAGCAAGCCCTGCCCCGCCGGCCGCTGCGACGATCGGATCGCCCACCATCGCCAAGGCGCCCAATCCAAAAACGCAAAGCGCGGCGATCACTGACGTGACGCTGTAATCATCGTCATCCCAGGCCTCGCGAAGTTTGAACAGCGTGAAGATGGCTCCGAAGGTGGCGACGCCGTACGCCAGAAACGCCGGGTAGGAGCTGGCGGCGCCGAGAGAGGCAATAATCCCGCCCAACATCCCAGAAATGCCAAAGGTGCGGATGCCGCCAGTCCTGCTTCCTGCAGGCGAATCCCGCTCCTGCCAGCCGCGCTCCAACCCGACGAGGAGCCCAATCGATAGCGCCAGAGCGAGCCTTGCAATCTCCGAGTTCACCTGCGCCTCCAGAATTGAGCGGGCGTCATGCGCGACCGCTTACTAGGCATTCTCCCGGTAACCAATCATCGAAGTCCGATTCCTGCTTTGATCACAGTCAACCTTTGGCCTGCTTCTTTACGGTGAACGCAACGCCGGTCCCACCAGTCAGAAAAAACACTGGCCGACGTAAGCAACTATCCGACAGACTACGCACTTGAGCAGCAATTGATCGAGCGCAATGCCGACTGGACGCGGCGGGTCCAATCTTGGATGCCGCGGCGCGATGGTGCCGTCGAAACAAAAGGAGAAAAACATGAGCGATCGATCGATCCAACAGGACATACTTGATGAGCTTGCGTTCGAACCCAGCATCGACGCCGCCCATATTGGAGTAGCGGTCGACACAGGCATTGCGACACTTGCGGGCCACGTGGGCACCTACGCTGAAAAACTAACCGCAGAAGATGTGGCTGCGCGGGTTAAAGGGGTTCGTGCGGTCGCCTCCGAGATCGAGGTCCGGTTTGTGGATCAAAAGCAACATGCGGACGACCAGATCGCATCGCGGGCGATCGACATCGTCGCCTGGAACACCGCGCTTCCGGAGGGTGTGGTGCAGGTAAAGGTCCAGAACGGCTGGGTGACCTTGTCTGGCGAAGTGCGCTGGCAGTTCCAGAGGGCTGCCGCAGAACGTGCTGTCAGGAAGCTTGGCGGCGTGGTCGGCGTCATCAATCTGCTGACGATACGACCGTGCCCAACGGTGCCGGACGTCCGCCATCGGATCGAGGAGGCGCTGAAACGGAGTGCCGAAATCGACGCCGGCGGCATCTCGGTGAACGTTCAGGACGACAAGGTCGTTCTCGAGGGCGGCGTGCGCGCCTGGCACGAGCGCGGCGTTGCCGAAAGGACCGCCTGGTCTGTTCCAGGCGTTGCCATCGTCGAGAACCACATCCGTATTAACTAAAAAAGAGGGAGGGGTCGCCCCCTCCCTCTCTCCGCCCTCACCGTACGCCACCCCCTCGGCGCAGCGGAGAGTAGACCGTCAGGCCGCCTTGACCGTGATCTTC
The DNA here is from genome assembly GCF_056399485.1 of Rhizobium sp. 01N424. NCBI lineage: Bacteria > Pseudomonadati > Pseudomonadota > Alphaproteobacteria > Hyphomicrobiales > Rhizobiaceae > Rhizobium > Rhizobium sp. 01N424. The sequence continues at coordinate 50,440 of NZ_JBFTRK010000010.1, read as the reverse complement.
TTGTCGTTCTTCTGCCGCTCGGGCGTCTTCGGCATTGTGACTTTGAGAATGCCGTTGGAAAACTTCGCCTCGATCTTCTCGCTGTCCACGCCGCGGGGCAGTTCCAGGCTTCGGAGAAACGATCCGTAGCGTCGTTCGGAAAGGTGATAGTCCTTTTCCTTTTCTTCCTTGGTCTCGTTCTTTTCACCCTTGATGGTGAGCACGCCGTCGGCGAGCGTGACGTCAAGATCGTTAGCATCGACGCCCGGAAGCTCGGCTGTCAGCTCGAAGGCCTTTTCGGATTCTGCGAGGTCGACGGCGAGCATGCCTCGCGAGGTCGCTGCCGGCATCCTGCTGAAGGCACGGTCGAAAATCGACGGACTGCCGAAGTCGCTGAACACGCGGTCGATCTCGGACCGCAGGCTGTCGAGGGGCCACCATCGGTCGGCTGGCGCCGCCGGCCTTGCTTCTGTCTTGACGGGAAGTTTCGTTGCAGAGTCTGCCATTGTCTTCTCCTTCTTTCAGGAATGCCGTCGTTCACAGGCGGCGACGCGCACATAAAACATTCAATGCATTCTCAGTCTTTGATCCCCGTCAATCAGTCTGGTCTTTGTGGCTGAATGCGAGTTGACTTGGGACAAGGCAACAAAGCCAGACTATGCGAGTATTTCCTTAAATCGAGGAGGAAAGCCGCCATGACATCGGGATATTGCGCCCGCCAGCTTCACCCGGACGACGCGCTGATTGCATACAGCCTCATTCAAGTTGCCACTCCGTGCTTTTCTGCCGATGATTGGACGAAGGTGGTGGCGAACGCCGAGCGGTGGACGCTCGTCTCGTTAACGGATTCGGCCGGCTATGTGCGTGGTCTGGCCGCCTACCGAATAGGCGCGCATCCGATCGCCGGGCGATTGATGGATATTCCCCTTTTCGTAGCGGCAAGCGTCATCGACGACATGACCATCGCGGACCTGCTGTTTACCTCGTTGAGGAGACGATCAGTCGGATGCGCTTTCATGCGGTTATGGGCGCGGTTTCCATGCGATTTTGCGGAGATGGAAAACGAGGATCGATTTCGTCGGTGGGATCATGGCCTGATGGTCAAGGTCGACCAGAATCGGTATCCAGCCTTGCTGTGAAAAGATATCCTACGCCGCGGACCGACTTGATCAGGCAAGGGTTCGCCGCATCCTCCTCAATCTTGCGACGGAGCCTGACGATCAGCGCGTCGATCGTGCGATCGAAGCCGTCGCGTCCTCGCTTGTGCGTCAGATCCATCAGCATATCGCGTGTAAGGACACGGCCGGCATGGGTGGCAAACACGTGCAGCATGTCAAACTCCCCTGTCGACAGCGCTACGTCGTTACCAGCAGGGTTCGTCAGTGCCCTGCGTTGTACGTCAAGCCGCCATCCAGCGAAACTTAGCAAGCCTGCTTGCGCGGATGCGACTGCGTTCGGACCTGGACGTCTCCGCAGAACCGTTCTCACGCGGGCTAGCACCTCCCTGAGGTGGAAGGGTTTGCCAATGTAGTCGTCGGCGCCGACCTCCAGACCGACGACGCGGTCCATCACATCGTCGCGGCCTGAGAGCATGATGATCGGAACGTCCGATGCTGAACGGATTTCCCTTGCGAGTTGGAGCCCGCCGCAGTCTCCCGGCAACACGACGTCGAGCAAGACGGCGTCGAATTTCGCCCCCGCCATTCTGGCGCGCATTTCAGTGCTGCTGCCTGCCACGTCGACGTCGAATCCCTCCTCTCCGAGATATTGCGCGAGCATTTTTTGAATGCGGACATCGTCGTCCACGACAAGTAGGCGGGTCCGTCTAACAGTTCCGCTTGTCATCTGAGCAATTCTTCGGTTGTTACGGAGTGTTACACAATAGCATCAACTCTTACGCTTCTTGCATCCTGTTGTCTTCAAGCTTCGATCAAATGACTCCCACGCAAAGACAGTGGGAGCCCGAACATGCTAGCGGTATCAAACATCCACTCACAGGAACAGCCCCGCCTCGGGGCGCTCGACTTCGCGCCACTCTTTCTGCGACAGCCTGTCGAGACGGCGCGTCCGGGCACCTCGATCTTCTTCGAGGGCGACGCTGCCCGCCATGTGTTTCGTATAGTGACAGGAAACGTCCGCATCTGCCGATTTCTTCCCGATGGCCGCCGGCTCATTATTGGCTTCCTTGGTGCCGGCGACCTTGTCGGACTGTCTTTTCGCAACCGCTACATGTTTGCAGGCGAGGCTATCGATGACGTGGCTTTCACCCGGATGAACAAGCGGACGCTGGAAGAGGAACTACAACTCGTGCCTGATTTCCGGCTTCAGCTTCTGTCGCAACTTCGCGACGAAATCTCGGCGGCACAGGACCACATGCTCCTGCTGTCGCATAAGAACGCCGAGCAGCGTGTCTGCACGTTCCTGCTGCATCGGCTGGAGCGGAACGAGGGGCGGGACGGGCGGATGATCAGTCTGCCGATGGTCCGGACCGACATTGCCGATCATCTTGGCATGACGATCGAGACCGTGTCGAGATCGTTGACAAAGCTCGTCGCCAGAGGCGTTCTCTTGCCAGCGGACAAGCATCAGTTCAGGGTGGCAAGCCGAGCGGCGCTGGCCCGTAGTGCCGATGAGCATCCGAACGATGATGTCGAGGAAGACGAGCTAGGGGCACGTTATGCAGGAACACGCTTCCAGTGAAACCGACCTGGACCGGATCGTCCGCATGTTCGACGGGGCGAATTTGATAGTCCATGGCTTCGATGGCATCATTCAGCGTTGGACTTCGGGCTGCGAGCGGCTTTATGGATGGTCTGCAGAGGAGGCTTTGGGAAAGGTGGTCCACGACCTCTTGGACACGAAATTTCCAGCGGACGTCGAGAAGCCTAGGGCCGAAGTCAGGGATAAAGGCTTCTGGAATGGGCAGGTCGGACATCGTCGAAAGGACGGGGTCAGACTGTCTATCGTGTCACGGTGGACAGTTCTCGAACTTGGCGATCCGCATACCGTCATCGTCCAATCGAACAGCGACGTTACCTTCATGCAGCACGTTGAGGACGAGCTGCGTGAGCGGGAGGCGCACCTTCAATCGATCTTGGCCACCGTGCCCGATGCGATGATCGTCATCGACGATAAGGGATCAATCACCTCATTCAGCAGCGCGGCGAAAGGACTGTTTGGCTATTCCGCAAACGAGATAGTCGGGCGGAACGTTTCAATGTTGATGCCCTCCCCGGACCAAAACGCTCATGACAGCTATCTCGCGTCCTACCTTCGGACCGGACGGCGCCGTATCCTCGGCTACGGGCGCGTAGTCGTCGGCCTGCGGAAGGATGGGTCCACTTTCCCGATGGAGTTGTCCGTCGGCGAGGCGATTGCCGGCGACAAGCGGATCTTCACAGGTTTTGTCAGAGATCTGACGAGCCGCCACCGCATCGAGGCCGAGCTGCGGCAGTCGCAGAAGATGGAAGCGGTCGGACAGTTGACTGGCGGGCTTGCACACGACTTCAACAATTTGCTGGCGGTCATCAGAGGCAATCTTGAAATGCTTGAAACCCGTCTATCTGAGGCAGGGCAGTTGTCGCTGCTGCGGGAGGCGCAATCGGCGGCAGACGATGGCGCCAGACTGACTTCTCAACTACTCGCGTTTGGAAGACGGCAGGCTCTTGCGCCAACCGTGCTTGACGTCGGCGCTCTCCTCGGAGAGTTCTCCGACCTTGTCCAGAGAACGCTCGGCGATTCTATCGAGCTGCGCACCACCATTCTGGGACGTAGGTTGAGCGCACTGGCCGACAAGGCGCAGCTCCAGAGCGCGCTTCTCAACCTTTCGATCAACGCCAGGGACGCGATGCCCGCCGGCGGCCGGCTGACGATCGAGATATCCGGGCTCGAGATCGACCCCGACTACGCCGGGATGTATCCGGCGATCCGACCCGGCAGATACGTGCTCATTTCGGTGACCGACACCGGCACCGGAATGACGTCCGATGTGAGGGAAAGGGCTTTCGAACCGTTCTTCACTACGAAGCCGACGGGTTCGGGAACGGGCCTGGGACTCAGTATGGTTTACGGCTTCGCCAAGCAATCCGCAGGACACCTGCAGCTCTACAGCGAACCTGGCGAGGGAACGACGGTGCGCCTCTTCCTTCCGCGCGTCGACGCCGGCAGGGAGTCCCATTCGGGCGAACAGCAGTTCAAGGACGCCCCGTCTCATGGCACCGAGACAATCCTCGTCGTCGAAGACGACGCCAGGGTTCGCAGAGTGACTGTCAGCCGTCTGCAGACGCTCGGCTACTCCGTCATCGAAGCCACGAACGCGATCGACGCGTTGAAGGAACTGGGGGCGGGTCACGATGTAGCGCTCCTGTTTACCGATGTCGCCATGCCGGGCATGAACGGCGACGAACTGGCCAGGAGGGTGCGCGAGCGCTGGCCGACGGTGAAAATTCTCCTGACGTCGGGCTTTTCGGAGCCACATGCTGCGGAGAAGGAGATCGAAGCCGGCGCCGGCTGGCTAAAGAAGCCGTACACGGCGTCGGAAATGTCCCTGCGACTTAGGTTTCTACTCGATAACCACGGATGATACCTGACTGGTTCTCCGGGGGGCGCTGGGAAGCATAAGAAACACTTCCTTGATGGCCGCAACGATCCGCACTTGGGGAAAGGTAGCATTGCCACCTTTCCCCACCGCTACGCTATCAGCCAACTGTAAGCCGGTCGTCGAGAATGGCGATGCCCGGTGCGGACCAAGCCGCGCGCTCGGCAGCCTGCCGCTCCGACCAAGTCTTGACCTTGCCGGAAAGGGTAACTTTTCTGTCTTTAACGTCGATCTTGATCGCACCGGCTTCCAAAGCCGCATCGCGTTGAAAGGCGTCCTCGATCCGCTTTTTTACATCGGTGGCGATGATGCGGGGTGTAAGCTCGACAAGATTGGAAACCCCGACCACGCCGGCTAGATCGCGCACAGCGTCATAGGCCGCGTTCTTCTGATATTGCCATTCGACTTCGCCGCGCAACGTCACCCACCCCTTGAGAACGCGCACCTGCACCGCATCCTTCGGCACCGAGACATTCCAATCGAGCATCTTCACAGCCCGGCGCGCAATGTCGTCGTCGTCAGTCTCCTTGGGTCCGAAAATCCGCACCTCGATCTCGGCTGCAATGCCGCGAACGCCCTTGACACGCCGAACCACGCGTTCGGCAGCCTCCTTTTCCGCGTATGTGCGCACATGTCCGGTCAACGTAACGATCCCGTTGTCTGCGGCGACGCCAATGTCAGCAGCATCAATGCTTGGTTCAAATTCGAGTTCGTCGAGAATTGTCTGTCTGAGATGTAAGTCGTTCATAACAACCTCCTTCAGGTTTGCGACACGCTGATCGTGCCAGCGCAGCAGATTTCGTCGTTGATCTTCATCAAACAGAAGAGAGCTAACTTTGATTCCGGCAGACTCTACATCAGCTCCCTAGCCACTATTGGGTTTGAAGGTCTGCGGCCATGAAGAAGCGGTGGCCGTTCCTCACGATCGTTACCAGCGCGCGTGAATGCTCCTTCACAAGAATTGAAAGCAGTTGGCCGACGTCCGTTACTGGCTGCTGGTCGACAGCTACGATAACGTCGTCCGGCTGCAGGCCGGCCTGCGCCGCGACCGAACCCTCGCCAACGACGACGACGCGCGCGCCGAGACCGTCGGGGGAGTTCGCCATCTCGACGTCGGCGAGAGGGCCACGAGAGATATGGATGGTACGAGGAGCGGCCGATTCGGAGACCGGTGCGACGGACACCACAGGAAATGCCTCTATCCTTTCGCTGGCGCGGTCGATCTGAAAGGACGGCTTGGATTGCAAGGGCAGCGATCCGACAAGCCTGCGGACGTCGGACGCGCCGCGCACCGTCCTCCCGTCGACCATCCGGACGACGTCGCCCGGCTGAATTCCTGCATTCGCCGCCGGCGAATCAGGAAGGACTTCGCTGACGAGTGCGCCCGGCCCTTCATCGACGCCGAACGCTTTTGCGAGATTGGGCGTCAGGTCCTGCGTGATCAATCCGACCTCGCCGCGTACAAGCTTGCCGGTCAGGATGAGCTGCCGCATCACGATAGCGACAGTCTCCGCAGGCACCGCAAAACCAATGCCGATGCTTCCTCCGGCTGGTCCGATGATTGCGCTGTTTATCCCGACAACGACGCCGTCCTCGTTCACAAGTGCCCCGCCCGAGTTGCCGGGATTGGTCGACGCGTCTGTCTGAATGAATCCTTCGTAGCCCTCCGACCCCACGGCGCGGCGCCCAAGCGCGCTGACGATGCCCATCGTCGCGGTCTGGCCCAGGCCGAAGGGATTTCCGATCGCCACGACGACGTCGCCGACACGAAGCGAGGACGCGCTTCCGAATTCGGCCGGAACAAGATGATCGGGTGCAATTTGAACGACAGCTACGTCCGTCTCTGGATCGGCGCCGACGAGTTTCGCCTTGAAGCGTCGACCGTCGGAGAGCACCACCTCGATTTTTGAGGCGCTTGCTATGACATGCTGGTTGGTGACGATGTAGCCGTGGACCTCGTCGATGACGACACCCGAGCCGGCCGATTGGAAGTCGTGCTCTGTCGGCGCGGCGTCGTCAGGTAGTCCGAAAAACTTTCTGTAGAAGGGATCGGCGAGTGTCGCATCCGCGTCGTCGAGTTCCTTGCCCTGCACCGAGATGCTGACGACGCTTGGCACGACACGCTGGAGCATCGGCGCAAGGGACAGGCTATCCGCAACGGCTGGAGCCGACAACAGGCCCTCACCTGCGATGAGGAGCGCCCCCAGGGCTAGCAACGAACGCGACATCTCTGATCTCCCCGCGGAAGCGCCGCCGGTTGTCGACGGACGCCTTGACGAAGTAGCTTCCGTTTTGCCCGATCAATCCGCATTGATCCTCGTCAACGCGGATGGCGGCTAAGGCACAATGATGGCTGCACCGTTGATACAGCCTGCCCGCAGGTCGTCGAGAGCCTCGTTTGCATGTTCAAGCGAGTAGACGATTGTGACGCATCTGACCTCGGCCGCCTTCGCGATCGAGAAGAATTCCGCCCCGTCGGCCCGCATCAGGTTCGCCACTGAGATGACCCTCCGTTCGCCCCAGAGCAGACGGTAGGGCATGCTCGGGATGTCTGACATGTGGATGCCGCCGCAGACCACCGTTCCGCCCTTTCCCACTACGTCGAGCGCCATCGGCACGAGCTCGCCGGCTGGCGCGAAGATGATGGCGGCGTCGAGCGGCACCGGCGGCCTCTCACCGGAGAACCCGGCCCAGACGGCGCCAAGATCAAGCGCGAACTTCCGCCCAGCCTCGTCTCCAGAACGCACGAACGCATAGACGCTCTGGCCCCGATGCTTGCACACCTGCACAAGGATGTGGGCGGCCGCGCCGAACCCGTAGATGCCGATCGTCCTCCCCTCGCCCGCCATCTTCAAGGATCGCCACCCGATGAGGCCAGCGCAGAGAAGAGGCGCGGTCGCCACCGGGTCCGCATCATCAGGCAGTTCGAACGCGTAGGCCGCCTCGACAACCGCGTGCGTTGCGAAGCCGCCGTCGATCGAGTAACCGGTGAAGCCGGGGGCGTCGCAAAGATTCTCGCGACCCTCTCGGCAATATGGGCAGTGGCCGCAGGTGTGGCCCAGCCAGGGTACCCCGACTTTTCGACCGATAAGACGACGAGGAACGCCCTCGCCCGTTGCGATCACGGTTCCCACAATCTCATGCCCCGGAACAAGGGGAAGTTTTGGCTGGAAAAGATCTCCGTCGCAGACGTGAAGGTCTGTCCGGCAGACGCCACAGGCCTCCACCTTGACGACGACGTGGCCGGGCGACGGTAGCGGGTCCGGCCGCTCCACGAGACGGAGCGGCCGTCCCACCTGTTCGAGTACCATCGCCCTCACGCTTCCCTCCATCGGCATGTGCCACGCTCTAGTCGTATCACCATCTTCCCCACCTTGGCTTGATCCCGGTCAAGCATCCGGATTGTTGCTCGTCAAAGACGGAACGCGTTGGAGCAGATAGGCTCCTGGCACAGCGCCAAGACCTCATCCAAAGGAGACGGACATGCGCGAACAAGAAAAGACCCGCAAGGCAGCAACCGACACAGCCACGACCGTTCCTCCAGTCGAGCGAACGTCCGCAGACCTTGTTCTCGAACGTCGGGACGAGGATCGCTGGGAGGTGACGGCGGCCACGCCGCGAGGCCAGGTATGGGCGAGAGACCATTTCTGCTGCGCGCTCCGGCAATCCTTCACTGGCACCATGTGTCTCGACATCATGAGCGCCGATCGGCTTCTCAAGGAAGCGCATGACGATGGACTGACCACCGAGTTCGTCAGCCTGTCGGGAAAGGACATATACTGACATGTTTGCCACAGTCGTCTGCGCCATCGGCCGAGGATCGCGGCAACGCATGCTCCAGCTTATCGAAACGGCCCGTGCGCAGCTCGCGCCCGACGGAAGCCTCCACCTCGTACACGCGGTGGAGGGCCTACCGTCGTCGGCCTCGCCGGATGATTGGGCGATCGAGGTGATGGCCGCCGCCGAAACCAGACTTTCGGAAGCCCTTCGATCGACCGACACTCCCGCCTCTGTACACGTCCGGGCGGGTAACCCGTCTCAGATCATCCTCGCCATTGCAAAGGAGACGACTGCCGATCTCGTCGTGATCGCCTCTCACCGGGACGACGTTCTCGACCGGGTTTTCGGTTCAGTCGTGGACCATGTCGTGCAGCGCGCACCATGCTCCGTACTCGTCTTGCGAACGACCCGGTGAAAGGCGCGCTCAAATAACCGTCTTCGCTTCAGCCTCCCTGACCTGACCGGTGGCGGCTCGATACAGTTCGGCGGCGTGCGACAACGTTCGTGGCCCGGCCTCGCACAGCCGCGCCACCTCCGTCGGCTACTCCTTTAGCTCGCTCTCAACGCAGTCCAAAAGGACCTCGATCGCATCACTGTTGTCGATCTACAGACAGGTCGAGGCAAGAAATCGAAGTATCGGAGCCCCGTCGCGCGGCGGACGCCGTCAAATCCGTGGTGATCCTGGCCGACGCGGCGCAGATCTCACCTTGAATCAGAACCCCCGTGCTGACGATGGGCGGATGTCGGCGTTGAGCGTGGCGCTGCGATGCAGGCTGGGGGGATATGTCATGTATTGCTCCGTTTGTGGGACGTGGTCTCGGCTCGAGTTTCGGCGTTTACTCCGTTCTGACTGCACCCCGTCCCGACACTGCCGTGACGGCAATGCCGTAGAAGACGTGAGGAGAGCTATCGAGCATGGGGAGTTCGTGGGGCTTCATGGAGCCTATCTCCCACCAGTCCGAATACTTTTGGAGAAGCGACCATGCATGAAGCCTTTCGCTTCCTCGCGCTTCGCTGTCAGGAAACTCCTCGAACCTGCCGTCGACGACGACGCTTTTCCACCCGCCGGCGCTAGAACGCTGCTCGACGTGAAGGCATACCTTGTCGTTTCCCCGCATCCAGTCGAGCTTCTTGCCGGGCATGGAGAAGCTATAGGCAACGCCGTTGGAAAAGGCGAAATAGATCGCCGCCACGTAGGGCTGCCCATCCTTGCAGCAGGCGAGATGACCGAAGCGCTCGCTCTCAAGGATCCGATAGCACTCACCGGGATTGATCTCCGTCAGCGTGATCGTCATGTCCGTATCCTCCAAGTTTGAGAAGGCAGGATCATAGGAGTTTCCTTGCCCCCCGGCTTTGACGAAGCGCAATGCGAACTCTCATCGCGGCATGCATCATGACGACCGTTCAAGCTCAGGAGGCCGCCATGAAGCCGCAGTTCCATCTCCCGCTATCAACCTATCCCGACCCGAGTTCCTTCACCATAATTGACAATGCTATCGACCTCGCTCGGCAGAACGACGCCGATCTCGTAGCCAGCATCCCGCTAGTCCGGATCCCCCAGATTGATCAGCCTTTTCCCACTTTTATCGATGTCGATACATGGCGGGAACAAGCAGAGGGCAACAGCCGGGACAGCGGGACCTCGCTGCGCGAACATCTCACTGACGCTGTTTCGGAAACCGACTACGAGGTGCGAATCCATAGATTCGAGGCCACGGAGCCGTTCGTCTACCAATGTTTTTCGGAAATAGCCCGGTGCCACGACCTTTCCATCGTCGAGGCCTCTGAACTGTCCCGCCAGTTTTCCGAGACGCTGCTGTTTGAGAGCGGCCGTCCCGTCGTACTGTTTCCCGCCACCAGCGTCTGCTCTCGTGTCGACACGATCGCCGTTGCCTGGGACGGCAGCGCCACCGCAGCACGTGCCCTGTCCTGCGCCCGCTTCTTCATCGAACGCGCGACCAAGGTGCAGGTCATCTCTATCACCGACGACAAGGAGATCGACAACGCCAACCGCTCGCTACTTATCTCTTCTTTGAAGCACTCGGGATTCGAAGTGGAAGACGTATCGATTCAGGCAGGTGGTGAGACCGCGACCGCTGCCATCCAATCGGCCGCACTGGAACGAAAAGCAGACCTCCTGGTGGCGGGCGGATTTGGCCATTCCCGGCTCCGTGAATTCATCCTCGGCGGCGTCACGCGGGAACTGCTCGCCAAGGCCGAGCTACCAGTGCTTCTCGCCCACTAAAGGGCGCGAAGTGCGTTGAGGATGACTGCCACGTCAATCGCCTCCTGCAGCAATGCGCCGCCCACCGGCGGAAGGTACCCGGCCCCTGCTAACACCATCGCGAGGAGCGAGAGACCTATGCCGGTATAGATGCTTTGAAGCGCGATCTTTCGGGAACGACGCGCGATGCTGATCGCCGTCGCTATCTTGGTGAGGTCGTCCCGGACGAGCACGATATCTGCAGCCTCCGCGGCCGCGGCAAGGTTCTCGACGCCGACCGCGATTCCGACATCGGCCGCCGCCAGCGCTGGCGCGTCGTTCACGCCGTCGCCGACCATCAGCACTTTCCCGTGGACGCGCTCTTTCTCGATGACTGCGACTTTGTCTGCGGGAGCGAGCCTCGCCGCGACGTCGTCCAAGCCCAGCGAGCGAGCTATGGTTGCCGCGACAGCCAACTCGTCACCAGAAGCAAGGACTATTCGAGATATTCCTGACGCCCTGAGCTGGGTGACGAGTTGGACAGCATCTTCGCGAAGCCGGTCTTCGAGCGTGATCGTGCCAGCCGGCGTGCTGTCAAACAGCACCTTTATACGCATTGCACTGGGTGACGCCTTAGCCCCTGACGACGGCGCCTCCCCGAAATACGTGTCTCCTCCGACGGCGACACGCACGCCATCGACGATTCCGGAGATGCCGGATCCCGCTGTCTCGGTTACCTCCGATGGAAGGCTCAGTACCAACCCCCGTCTACGCGCCTCGCCCACCAGCGCGCGTCCAACCACGTGCCCCGAGGCCTGGTCCAGCGAGGCGGCGAGCCGCAGTATCCTCTCAGGATTCTCTGGTCCCTCGATGTGGCCAACCTCCGGCTGCCCCGCAGTGAGCGTCCCCGTTTTGTCGAACACAGCCACGGTGGCCTGGGCGAGCGCCTCGAGAGGTCCCGCCCCCTTCACCAGAACGCCCTGCTTGGCGGCTTTTGAAGTACCCGCCGCAAGTGCGACGGGTACCGCCAGGATCAACGGACACGGCGTGGCGACGACCAGCACGGCCACGATCCTTGCCATGTCTCCGGACATCAATGCCGACACTCCCGCTATCGCTACCGTGGCGAACAGGAACCAGATCGAGAACCGGTCGGCTAGGCGCATCAGCTTTGCCTTGGAGCGCCTCGATGCTTCCACGAGCCTGACTATTCCGGCATAGGTGCTGTCCTCGGCGCGGCTCAAAACGCGAATTTCGATCGCGTCCCCCTCGTTCGTCGCGCCGCTCGAAATGTTTCCACCCTTGGCGATGCGCACCGGCAGAGGCTCTCCGGTCAACACCGCTTGATCGATCGTCGCGACTCCGCCGACGAGCGCCCCGTCAACCGGTACGACGTCGCCCTTTCGTATGAGGAGCACGTCGCCGACCGCGACCGTCTCGATCGGAATTTCTTCGAAACCATTTCCGGCAAGCCGCAGGGTCGTCCGCGGAACTTGCGCCAGCAAAGCCGACATGCCCTCGTCGGCGCGACGATGTGCGTATGCCTCCAGAAACTGACCGCCGGAATACATGAGACCGACGATCGCGCCGGCAAGATATTCACCGAACCACAGGGCGGCCCCCATAGCCAGCGCCGCAATCAGGTCCAGACCGTATTCCTCTTTCCGCAGCTTCCGGGCGATTTCAACGCAAAGAGCCGCGAGGGTCAGACTGGTGCAGCCGATGAGGATTGCCTTATATCCAAGGCTGCTGCCCGCGAGATAGAAGACAAATGCGATGACAAGCGCAAGAAGCGACGCCAGCACCAGATGGCCCGATCCGGAACTCCCGTCCCGCGGTCGCAACTCCCGGCCCTCAGGCCACGTCCACCTACCAGCCCACCAAGCCGCCGCTGTAGCCACCTCTCACCCTCCGATCAATCCAGAAGCCTCAGCGGAACGTTTCGCGCAATCGATGCAGAACGGCGTATAGGGAACCGCCGCGAGCCGCTCCTTGCCGATCGGATGGTGGCATTTGACGCACCGCCCGTATGTGCCGTCATTCAGCCGGTCGAGCGCCGCGTCGATGGCCCCGATCTGGTCGCGCCCCTCAGCTTGCATCTCGCGAAGAACCTCATCGTTTTCAACCTGGGTCGCGCGCTCCTCGCTGTCCGTCTCTAGCGCGACGCAGAGATCCGCATCGATCGCTTCGAGACGACGGACAAGGTCATCCTTCATCGTCTGCATGACGGTCTGTACTGAGCATTTATTCATTCAAGTGCCTCCCAATCTTGCCTGATCAATTTGGGTCCACACGCGGCATCGTCGGGAACAAATCCAAGCGCAGCGGGTGGCCGCATAAAGCCGCGGTCCATAAATCGGCTCCAGCATATCTCAGTTCGATCGGAGCTCCTTGATCCCGGTCAATGCCTTATGCGCAGTGGCGCAGCCTCCCGAGCGGGAGGCCAAAGGCTTGACGAGATCGTAAGAGACGCCCGCATCTATGCCCGCCTGCGGCCAACGCGCGGATCGGCGATCGTCACACCCCTTCTCCGCAATGACCTCGTCGTCGCCGTCACGCCTTCCGGAGGCGTCACTACCGTTCATTCCGTGTGGCTTGACGAAGATCAAAGACATCGGCGCAAGCGCCAATATCCTTTCATTACTCAGCAAGAGAGGTGATTGAAATGTCCATTCGTACTGTATTGAGCATCCTCAGTTCCAAAAATTTCGACGAAGATCTGAAGGCCGCCGCGGAGTTTTGCGAAGCCTCCGGAGCGCATCTCAGCGCAATCGTGCTTTGCATGGGCGGGTCGCCAATAATGGGAGAATACAACTCGCTGTCGACCGTCTGGCTGGAGGAGCGCCAACGGGAAATTGAGGAACTTGACAAGATAGCCGAAGAGATCAGGGAAAACCTGTCGCGCACCGTTTCGTCCTACGACGTGCAGGACATCTATACGGAATATGGTTTTGCACGGGAGGACATCGCAGAAAGAGCGCTCTATGCGGACGTCGTTCTCGTCGGTCGCCAGGCGTGCAAGGACGAGGAGCTTCGGAAACGGGTCATGGATGGCGCTTTGTTCGACACGCCCACGCCGGTCATCATCAACCGCGGACGGCGGCCGCTCCCTTCCACTTCCAAATCGATAGTGCTGGCGTGGGATTCGAGCGATGAGGCGTCGCGTGCCGCAAGGCAGGCCATAGACCTGTTGAAGACGGCGGACTGCGTCCACGTGACGATGGTCGATCCGGTCTCGCGAGAGCGGGTGAATGGAGAAGAACCCGGGGCAGACATCGCGAGCTTCCTTTCCCGTCACGGGGTAAAAGTTCAGGTGGATCGCGTGGCCAGCGGCGGAAACACGGCTGACGAGATACTTAGGCAGCATGCGATGGACGTGAACGCCGATTTGATCGTCATGGGGGCATACAATCACCCTCGCTGGCAGCAGACGCTCTTCGGCGGAGTGACACGGAACATGATTGAGCAAAGCAACATGCCAGTATTCATGGCGCATTGACACAGGAGAACATGGCCGCGCTCCTTGTGCGGCCTTGCCGGAGTTTCAGCCTGTCGCTTTCAGGCACGCCGTCCTTCCCTGGTGCTTCGATATGCCGCTCAATGCGCCTTCTTCTCACTTGGATCCTGATGACACGGATCCGAGCAGGCCGAATACAGCTTTCTCAGGATTGTCCCATGCATAGCAGGTCTGACTGTCCGCGCATCGCCATGAATCGCCTCCTTGTCTCTACGGGGTTCATGGCGATGTCGTTGAAAAGTTCACGTCCAGTCTCGACGTTCAGATCGTAGCAACCTCGCTGCCGACCATCCAAATGCGGCTGGATATCAGTCCAAACGAGATGAACTGGATACAGACCGCTTTCTCATCGCCGAGGTCGTCGCGATCCCGCTCACGGATTTCTCGTGCGCTTCGCGGAAAAGCTCGTCAAGGTATAAGGCGCCCGTCGTATGCCACACCCGTCCCGCGGAATGTTTTGAGCGAGCGGTCGATCCCGGCGCGCGAATTGCGATCGACGCGCCAGCGCCTGCATACCCCCAGCCTTTGCGGTTTCGAACGGTCCAACAATGCGCCCCGGACTGCAAACAATGGCATTCTCGCGATGGATGCGATCGCCCTCATGGGCAGACTTGGCATCGAGCGCTTCGCTGCCGTTGGCCATGACTGGGGATCCACCACAGCTGAGGCTCTGGCGATCGGCTGGCCGGATCGGGTATCGGAGTTAGCCCTGTTGTCGAGCATGCCTCGTATGGGGCCCGGCGACGCCTCCCTTCTGGCACCCGCAACTCGACTGGTACCAGTGGTTCATGGTGACGAAGCGTGGCGCGAAAGCTATTGCCGAAGATCGCAGACGCTTCACTCGCCATTGGTGTCCCGGAGGAGGACATTTCGCACCGGGCGTCAGTCGCTCGATATAGCCTGCCCGGCAAACAGCGGAGCGTACCCGGCTAATCGGCGGGATATGAACTCTGTGAACAGCCGGACGCGCTTCGTCTTGCGTGTCTCCCCTTGCGTGAGGAGCCAGATCGTCGCACGTGATTTCACATCAATGCCCGGAACTCTCGCCAACAGGTGATCGGCATCTCCGACGAAACAGGGCAGTTTGGTCATGCCGATCCCTTGCCTTGCCGCAGCGATCTGCGCGTCAGCGTCCGGCGTTCTGAACGGAACCCCTGCAGCGCGAATTTCCCCTTCGGCGACCCAGTCCGGAAGAGCCTGGCCGGCGATGACGATGGGCCGGATTGGATCCGGCGTACCCGCACGCCACGCGGCCAGTCTATCGCGAGACATATATACACCCGCGAGCAGATCCGGTCCTTTCAGGCCATGAAGATTGAGCGGCAGGGTCTTACGATTGGAGACCATCCGAATCGCCACATCCGCCTCTCGGTTGGTCAGGTTCACGACCTCGCCGGTCGAAACGATCTCCATCTCGATATCGGGATGTCGACGCGCAAAATCTGCGATATCCGGCATGAGCAGGTATGTCGCAAGGAACGGAGGCATCGTCACCCGCAGAAGCCCGCGTATGCTCTGATCGCGCCCGAAGACGCGCGTCTCCAGTTGATGCGACGAGGCCTCCATCTGGTTCGCGAACCCGAGAACCTCCTCCCCCGCATCCGTCAGGCGGTAGCCCGAAGGCAGCTTCTCGAACATCTTCGCCCCGAGGCGTTCCTCGAGCTGGGCGATGCGTCGCAGCACCGTCGCGTGGTTCACCCCGAGGAGTTTGGCGGCAGCCCGCACTGAGCCCCCGCGCGCGGCGGCGAGAAAATAGCGAACGTCGTCCCAGTCGATCATGGTGCATTCCCGCGCCGCAGGGTGCGGCTTCCAAGCCAGTTCTAACACACCGAGCAGCATTGTGAGCGGGCTTTGCGGCACTTGATCATCCGGATGGATCGTTTTTGCACCACCCATGTGCTTGTTTGCGCACTCCTCGCCCGACTTCGGCGAACCCATATCGGAGCTCTCGGGGGACTTCCCCGTACAGCAAAACGCGTGACGGCGAAACGAAGGATGCATGACATGAGCAGACTGAATGGAATGACCGCCGTGATCACCGGCGGCGCTACCGGCATCGGCCGTGCCGCGGCCAAGCGCTTCATCGACGAGGGCGCCTTCGTCTTCATCTTCGGCCGCAGGCAGGAGGCACTTGACGCCGCTGTGGCGGAACTCGGGCCCAATGCGCGGGCGCTAACGGGCTCGGTCTCGGATGAGGCCGACCTTGATCGCCTCTACACCTCGGTGAAGGCAGAGCGCGGAACGCTCGACATCGTCTTTGCCAATGCCGGGGCGGGAAGCCCGCTTCCGCTCGGCAAAATCACTGCCGATCACATCGACGAGACCTTTGACACCAATGTGAAGGGGACGATTTTCACGGTCCAGAAGGCGCTGCCGCTGATGGGTAAGGGTGGTTCGATCATCCTGACCGGATCGAGCGCCGGCACGACGGGAGCCCCGGGATTCACTGCTTACAGCGCGAGCAAGGCAGCCGTGCGCAATCTTGCGCGGACCTGGGCAGAGGACCTGAAGGGCACCGGCATCCGGGTCAACGTGCTGTCACCCGGAGCGACAGCGACCGAACTTGCGAAAGAGGCGCTGGGTGAGGAAGGCCAGAAGGCCTACGGCGCGATGACTCCACTCCAGCGTATGGCCGATCCTGCGGAGATCGGGGCGGTGGCAGCCTTTCTCGCGTCACCGGACAGCAGCTTCATGACCGCCAGCGAGGTCGCCGTCGATGGCGGTCTGGCGCAACTCTGAACCCGGCACGACCCGCGTCCGAGCAACACAACGAAGGATAGAGAATCATGAAAAGACTTGAAGGCAAAGTAGCAGTCATCACGGGCGGAAGCAGCGGGATCGGATTGGCCACCGCCAAGCGCTTTGTGGAGGAAGGTGCGCAGGTCGTGATCATTGGGCGACGCGAGAAAGCCCTGCAAGAGGCCGCGGCCCTTATCGGGAAAAACGTGACAACAGTCGTGGGCGACGTCTCGCGCTTGGACGATCTGGATCGGCTCTACGCCACCGTGAAGGAGGAACATGGTCACATCGACATTCTCTTTGCGAACGCGGGCGCAGGTACGGTCGCGCCGCTCGCGGCAGCCACTGAGGCCCATTTTGACCAGACCTTCGATGTGAATGTGAAGGGTCTGTTCTTTACTGTGCAGAAAGCCCTTCCCCTCTTCAAAGACGGCGGATCGATCGTTCTCAACTCTTCGGTCTCGAATGTGATGGGGCTGCCAGCGTTCAGCGCCTACGCAGCAAGCAAGGCGGCTGTTCGCAGCTTCTCGCGGTCTTGGACCCAAGAGCTGAAGGACCGCAATATCCGCGTCAATACGATGAGCCCCGGCGCGATCGAGACTCCCGCCTTGGCGACAACGACCGGCCTCACCGCTGAGCAAGCCGAGGAGGCCGTCGCCCAGTTCGCGGCACAGATCCCGATGGGTCGCAGGGGCAAACCAGAGGAAATCGCGGCTGCGCTCACGTTCCTCGCCTCCGACGAGAGCTCCTACATCACCGGTATAGACCTCGCCGTCGATGGTGGTTGGGCGCAGGTCTGACCCAGCGTCAACACGGTATAGGAGAAGCAGTATGAGCTATTCAATTATAGGGTTCGGCAATATCGGCCAGGCTATCGCCAAGGCATTTGCCAGAAACGGCATCGAAGTTTCCGTTACAACGACGCGCGACCCGGAAAGCTTTGCGGGCGCCGCAGCTCAGATCGGACCTACGATTATTCCCAAAACACTGGCGGAAGCCGTCAAGGCGGACATCATCTTTTTGGCTATGCGTTTCGAGTCGCACCCGGATGTCGCGAAGGCGCTCCTCACCTGGCAGGGGAAGACCATCGTCGACCTAACCAATGCCTACGGCGTGCCCCCGGAGGAACTCGAAGGACAGCCGTCTTCCAGGTTCATCGCACAGGCGTTTCCCGGTGCAAGACTGGTTAAGGGCTTCAACCATTTGATCGCTGCCACGCTTGACCAGGATCCCGCCATAAAGGGTGGCAGGAGAGTCGTCTTTCTGGCGAGCGACGATGACACTGCCGCAGCGGAGATTGGTGCGTTGGCGAAAAATCTCGGTTTCGCGCCGATCGAACTTGGCGGGCTTTCTGAAGGCGGACTGCTGGTCCAGGCTCGCGGAAAGAGCTGGGGTCAACTGATCTTCCAGGACCTGGTCAAGTTCGACTGATGAAGACGACCCGCCACTCTGCATGGATCGGATCGAGTGCGATCCGATCCATGCGAAATGGAGAAATAATGATGAGTACCGAAAAGAACATCCAGACCGTGAAGGAATTCTTCGCCGCGATCGGCAGCGGCGACAGGAAGGCTCTGCTGGCGCTGGTCGCTGAAGACATCGAGTGGATCATTCCGGGCAAGGACTGGCCGCTGGCGGGGACGCATCGCGGACACGCGGGACTTGCGAATTTGCTCGGGACGGCATCCAAGTCGATCGAAACGTCCAAGGAACCCCGGGAGTTCGTAGCGCAAGGAGACCGGGTTCTCGTCGTCGGCTTCGCGAAGGGTAAGATCAAGGCCACGAACAAGCCGTTCGAGGACGACTGGGTCTTCGCCATTACCCTCCGGGACGGCAGATTGACCAACATCCGGGAATACGTCGACACGCAAGCGCTGGCGCGCGCCGCGCAGATGGGTGCGTCCGGGCCGCATTGCGCTGGCCGGCTGCGGCATTCCGTCCGGCCTTGAAGGTGATGAGCCATGGATCGCAGCCTCGCACGCGCGCTCGTCGAATACTCAACCGTAAAGGAGATCCCAATGTACGACAAATCCAGAGTATCCGAATTGATCCGGTTCGCACGGATCGATGCGGGCTCCACCGTCATCGACGTTTACCCGGGCGACGGCGACTGGACCCGTCTCTTCTCAGACATCGTCGGACCCGAAGGACGGGTCTACAGCTTCGTGCCGGCCGAAGTCGCTCACTTCAAGAATGATCCGGTCGGCCGCATGCGAACGCTTGCGATGGAACCGGGCCGAGCAAACGTCGAAGCCGTGTCGGCGAATCTCGTGGCGATGCCGGAGATCACGCAAACAGCGGATGTGCTGTGGCTGCACCTTTTCTACCACGATCTCCACACCGCGCTAATGCAGGCAAGGGGCGCAACTGCCGCCGCCTTCAATCGAGCCGTCTACGAGCGGCTGAAGCCCGGTGGATCCTATGTCATCGTCGACCACGCCGCCGCCTTCGGGGCGGGCACGAGCGATGCCCAGTCGCTGCATCGGATCGAGCCTGCATCCGTTCGCGAGGAGGTGGAGGCGGCCGGCTTCGTACTGGACGCGGAAAGCACCCTTCTTGCGAATAAGGACGATCCACACTCAACCAAGGTGTTCGATCCCTCGATCAAGGGCGAGAGCGATCGTATGACCTATCGGTTCGTGAAGCCCCTATGAGGCTGCCCGTATCGGGAAGCATGGATCGGACACATGTGCAACGCCTGATTTTCTTGAGGTTTTGGTGCTGAACTCTCGACATGACGAAGCCCCCGAGACCAAAGCCGCTTCTTCGTGAGACCGAAGCCCCGATCCGCTCGAAGCCAGGTCGGAAGCGCGACCCGGCGCAGCCAAAGCTTCTCTTCGACGCCATGCCTGATCGCGTTGAGCCGGCGCTCGCGAAGCTGAAGACACGTCCGCCAAGCGGTGAGCGATGGAGCTGAGATGGGACGGCGCGCCTGGCAGTCCATATTGAGCCGACGAACATCCGGATCTTCACCCGTCGAGCCATGACTGGACGCATCGGATTTCGGCAACGATGATCTTCGAAGGTGAGCCGTTGGTGCTCGATGATGACGGACGACCGGATTTCGGCTGCTGCAGCAATCGTTGGAAGCTTCCGGCAAGACGGCCGGCAATCTTGCCTCTGATGCGATCTTCTATGCTTTCGACCTCGTCTATCTCGATGGCCATGACCGGCGTAGTGTGGAATGCCGATCGCGTCGGCCTCTTCTCGAGGGTGTGCTCGATGGCAAAGACTTCGCCATCCGTCTATCGGAGACACTCGACCCCGAACCCGATGTCCTGCGTGACGACGTCTGCCGCCTCGGTCTGGAAGGCATTGTCGGCGAGCATCGCGAGCAGCCCTGTCGGTCCGGCAGGACTGGCGACTGGGTTAATATCAATTGCGTCCAGAGCGAAACCTTCAGGGTGGTCGGCTATGAGCCATCTATCGCGTCGCCTTGTGGCTTCGCTTCGTTGACCACAGATCCCAACGACCTGGTGAAGCCGATCCATGAGAAGGCGATGCCCATCCTGTTGCTGACGAAGGAAGAGACCGACAGTTGGATGCGGGCGCCATGGGATGAAGCCAAGGATTTGGCCCGCCCGCTACCCAATGACACGCTGATCATTTCCTCACGCGAACCGTACGGATCCACGATCATCTCGAAATCTGGAGAGCGGGTGGAACAGGGCGGTCTGCTTTGACGCGCGAATTCCGCACTTGTACCGAACAACGAAAAAGCCTGCCGCGGGAGGAGGTGCGGCAGGCTTTTTCAAAGAGTTGAACAACGGCTGGGAGGAGGAGTACCGCTGTTCCGTCAGGCGCTCCTGGGAGGAGGAATGGGTCGCCTGAAACACGAAGCCCTGCGGGAGGAGGTGCATTGCTTCGTTGATCTGAAGATATCAGACGCCGCCGCGATCGCCAGCGCTCAGTTCGCAAGGCAGCCATGCGCATGTTGCAATGCAACATAAAACCTGTGTTTATTTTTGGGTCATTGTCATTGAGCCACAGCGTTCTCGGGTGCTTGGCTCGAAACCGAGTACGAATGCAATCACCTTGTTGGATGACATTTCGCATGGCTTCAGTATCGGGCGCGATCCAGCCAATCGATAGAGGTTGAAGCTGATGATATCTGTTCCGCCAAGCTCCTGGCCATAAAGCCAGGTCCGTTTTCCATACTGCGACCGCTTGACCGTTACACCCCATCGTCGACCGCCAAAATTTCCGTCAACATAGCCGTCGGACAGTCTGGCAAGCGCGGCTTCAAATGAGGCATGAACACGAGGCGCTTCTCGGCTGGAGGTCAGGGCGCCAGGCATTCGTCACAGATCCCACAGCCATCGACATCCATGATCGATGCCGGGCGCAACTTTTGACAGCAGGGACAGGTTGTCTCGTCCGAAGTGCAGGTATCTTCTCGTCCCGGCGGAAGAATTTCGATGCACACCGTCGACACCATATCGGCCGCGCTTTGATCCATGGCGATGCTCCAATTCAGGCCCACACCAGAGATAGTGAGCATCGACGGCTGCACAAGTCGGCAAGTTGCTATCAGGAGCGTGCCGATCCAAGCAATAGCGTCGAGCGCCCTTCTTGACGATCTCCTTCCGACCTTGTTCATTCCTGCCATGTTCAAGCCCGCAAACGCCGTGCAGATCAAAGTTTCTATCGACGAGATCCAGCCGCAAGTCTGGCGTCGATTAGTCCTGCCCAACCATTGGAACCTTCAGCACCTGCATCTCGGAATTCAGGCCGCTTTCAACTGGTGGGACTATCATCTTTATGAGTTTCGAATTGGTGGTCTACGCTATGGCGATGTCGAGGTCCTGACAGAGGATGCGATCGACGACGATCCTCGAGTCTTCGATCAGGAAGAGGTTCGCTTGCTGGATTTCGAACAGGGTTCCATCTTCAGCTACCACTATGATTTCGGGGATGGCTGGCGGCACACAATCGCGGTCGAGGAGTTCCTGACGCTCGCCTCTGCGCCCAAACAAGGAAACTGTGTTGAAGGTGCAAGGGCGCGACCACCCGAAGATGTTGGTGGTATCTCCGGTTATGAGCGGTTCCTGGAGATCATTGCCGATGGGGAAGATCCAGAATATGCCGAGACCATTCGTTGGTGCGGTGGCTACTTTGACCCGGAATGGTTCGACCTGACGGTGGTGGACAAGGATGTGCGCAACGCTTTGCGCTCAAACGTCAAACGGCGTCTGCACCAACCGAAACCCATCCCTAAGAAATGAATTTGATGAGGTTCGAGATAGACGCCTTGAACGGAGCTGAACCTGAACCTTAGCCTGCCTGCACAAAGGAACGAATGCAGACGCATGCACGCGAGCGTTGACCACTTGTCAGCTATGTTCCTGCATTCGTTCGGCAGGCATGCTAGCAGGCCAGGAAACATAAAGTTTGCCATGCTGCCCACTCTGTGAGCAATCACCTCACCACCAACGGCATAATAGCTTCACGCTGCCGCGGCAGGCCGTGGGAACTCGTTTTGACCCGATAAAAGATCGCAGACACTCGGCGGACATGCAGAACCGTGGTAGACCAAAAATGGGGCTGGAACATCTTATGATCCGACTTTTTGCGGGTCAGAAAGAACGCATCGACGCCGCGGTTGGAACCAATAGGCGGTCTGAATTCATCGGGAAGATTATCGAGATTGAATTGCAGCGGATCGAAGCCCGTAAACAGGAAACAAAGGACCGGTAGCCGTTCCGCCATCGCGTTCCAACTTTTGGTTTGCCGTGCACTGAAGACCTCATTATCACTGGAAGAGAGTAGGATCAGTGTGAGCGTGAGGAGCAACATGGACGAAAACCCAGAGTCGCCCGGTTGGCTGATGTACGGGCTTCTCACCGCAACACTATCGGCGATACTCGTTTTCGTAGTTGGAACTGCTGTGTTCGGTGACGATGAAGCTTCATCGATCGCTACCGACCTTACATGGGAGGTTGTATCGTTCGCGACGGTTCCAATGGTGCTACTAGCATTTTGGATGCTGGGTCGAGGACGTTGACGTCAAACTCGGCCAAGGCGCCCCAACACTAGAGCAGTATCCTTATAAGGGATTTCTCGTCTTTGACACCATTGAGGCATGCGAAAAGGATTTGCTTTGCAAGCTCTTCTCGATGCATGTCCAGTGCGATCTGCTTGACCGCGCAGATATGGTTGAACACTCGTTGGCAGACGGCGAGCTCATCTGGCGACAGCATCGAGTCGTCTTTCTGGAAAAACATGGCGGCAGCTCCACGCGAATTGACGTTCGGCCGAACTTTAGCGCCGACACTATTCTGGGCCAATTCCACCGCCCCATCATCCAAGAGCGAAGGCATAAAAGGGCGGACACCTTTGGGGTAAGCTTCGCCACCCCGGCCGGACACCGGGCGCAGCATCTGCACCCCCGCAATGAGCAACAGGATTCCGACCACCGGCGGATACAACCCCGCAGGAAGGTGCAGGGCGCCGCCGAGCAATGATAACGGCAGGCCAAGGCTTGCGAATGGGTAACACGTGCGCCAGGTGACCAGACCCGCCCGGGTAGAACCAAACAGAGCCGATGGCCGACAAGAGAATATTGAGGGCGAGAGCTGAAGGCTTGATAACGGCGGGGGCGAACTCAGCCGGCCCCATCAGCGCCACATAGCCCGTGCCTCCCGCCTGGCCGACAGAGGAATAGAGCAGAGCGACTATCGCGAGGGAGAGGGCAAAGAAAATATGCAGCACGCGCTCAGCTTACCATACCCTAGCGGCGAAAGCTCTCGAGGAGGACGAAAAAGGCCAGGGCCAGCAGGCCGAGGCCGACTATAGCTGCCAGGGACAGCGAGAACCCCAGCCATTCCATTGCCAGCGCCATGAGGAAAGGGGCTGAAGCCGAAACGATCAGTCGGGCGGCCATCATCTTCCCCTGCAGCTTGCCGTAACCTTCACTGCCGAACAGCGCCAGTGGCAGGGTGCCGCTGACAATGCTGAGCAGGCCGTTGCCCATGCCGAACACCACGGCAAAAGCCATGGCTCCGGGTATGGAGGGCGCGGTCAGCTCAAGGACCAAAGCGCCGGCAGGGATCAGTGCCGCTGAAATCATAGCGAGATGCAGCGCGTCAAGGTGCTTTCCGAACAGCATGTTGATCAGCCGGCTGGCAACCTGAGAAGGGCCGAACAGTGTGCCGACCAGCGCGGCGGTGCCCCCGAGTCCGAGGCCCGCGAGCAACGGCACCATGTGGACCAGCACTGATGCGCCAGCGAGGTACTGCACCGCAAAGGCCGTGGTCATGAGAGCAAAACCGGTGCGGCGCTGCGAAGGCGCCAGGGATCCTGCCACGGGAGCGGCCTTTTGGCCGGTAGCTTGCCGGCGACTGTGTGCCAGGCCGCGCGAGAGCCAGGCATGGATCGGCAGACACACCAGGAGATTGAGGCCAGCGAATATTAGGTAGACGTTCTGCCAGGACAGCTGGGCGTGCAGCGCCGTCGCGATCGGCCAGAATATCGTCGAGGCGAACCCTGCGATCAGGGTGAGATAAGTGATGCTGCGTTGCGCCACCGCCGGCCGCAGCTGGACGAGGAGTGCGAACGCTGCCCCGTACTGAACGAGGTTGGCGGCGACCTCAACTGCGATCAGTGCCGCGACATATGTACCCTTTCCCGGCGCGTAGGCGCATGCAATCAGGGCCGCAGCAGCCACGGCTGAGCCGATGGTCATCACCCGCCCTGCCCCAATGCGGTCCATCAGCGTGCCAAGGCAGGGGGCGATCAATCCGCCGATGAGCAGGGCGGCAGAAAGGGCGCCGAAGATCCATTCAGTCGACCATGACAGACTTTCAGCCATGTCTGGCGCCAGGATGCTGAAGCTGTAATAGAGGGTGCCGTAACCAATATTCTGGGTGACACCGAGGGCGAAGATCGCGCCGATCGGCAAGCGCTGGGTCATATCGACTTGAGGCTCACGCGCTGCTCCAGCTTTTCGGCTTCTTCCTTTCGCTCGCTGTAGCGATCAGTGAGGTAGGCAGAGGCATCACGGGTCAGGACCGTGAACTTGACCAGTTCCTCACAGACGTCGACGACGCGATCATAATAGGACGACGGATTCATGCGGCCGTCTGCGTCGAATTCCTGAAAGGCCTTGGGGACCGACGATTGATTGGGAATAGTGATCATCCGCATCCAGCGGCCGAGGACGCGGAGCTGGTTGATGGCGTTAAACGATTGGGAGCCTCCGGAAACTTGCATGACCGCCAGCGTCTTGCCCTGGGTCGGCCGCACCGAACCGACCGAAAGCGGAATCCAGTCGATCTGAGCTTTCATGATGCCGGTCATCGCGCCGTGGCGTTCCGGCGAGACCCAGACCTGGCCTTCCGACCAGGCGGACAAGTCGCGCAGCTCCTGCACCTTGGGATGGCTCGCCGGTTCCGCATCTGGAAGCGGCAGGCCTGCCGGATCGAAGATCCGCACTTCGCAGCCGAAGTGCTCCAGCAGCCGCGCCGCTTCTTCCGCCAGAAGCCGGCTATAAGACACAGCCCGCAGAGAGCCGTAGAGGATCAGAATGCGCGGTTTGTGCGATGAGAACGGAGGACGCAGCGCGTCCAGGTCTGGCTGACGAAGATGCGACAGGGATGCGGCAGGCAGATCAGACAATGCGCTTGCCCTCCGCATCGAGAACCTGTTCGCCGTCTTCCTTGGTAAAAGCGCCCTTGTGGGTATCTGGCAGGATGTCCAGAACCACTTCGGACGGCCGCGCCAGGCGCGTGCCGAGCGGCGTCACGACCAGGGGCCGGTTGATCAGGATCGGGTCCTTGAGCATCGCTTCGAGCAGCTGATCGTCGGTGAGTTTGGGGTCGTCGAGGCCGAGTTCCGCAAAGGGCGTGCCTTTCTCGCGGATGGCCTGGCGCACGGTGAGGCCGGCGTCAGCGATCATCTTGACCAGTTGATCGCGGCTGGGCGGGGTTTTCAGGTATTCGATCACGGTAGGCTCAATGCCAGCGTTGCGGATCATCTCCAGCGTGTTACGCGACGTTCCGCAAGCGGGGTTGTGATAGATTGTGACGTCCATGGTTTCAGGCCCTTTTGATGGTGGAACTGGAGGAGCGGACGGCGGCGCCGCGCTCGTACCAGCCCTTGCTGCGGTTGACGATCCAGACCACGGACAGCATGACCGGCACCTCGATGAGGACGCCGACGACGGTGGCCAGCGCTGCGCCCGAGTTGAAGCCGAACAGGCTGATGGCGGCGGCTACCGCCAGTTCGAAAAAGTTGGACGCACCGATCAAAGCCGACGGGCCGGCGACACAGTGCTCCTCCCCGCTCATGCGGTTGAGCAGGTAGGCGAGGCCGGAATTGAAATAGACCTGAATCAGGATCGGTACGGCCAGCAGGGCGATCACGCCCGGTTGCGCGAGGATCTGTTCGCCTTGAAAGCCGAACAGCAGCAGAAGGGTCGCCAGTAGAGCGACCAGCGATACCGGCTGCAGCCTGGCGCCGAGGCGGTTTACGTCGGTCAGCCGACGCAGGATCTGTGCCGCGATCACCGGCAGGACGATGTAGAGCACGACCGACAGGATCAACGTATCCCAAGGCACCGTGATGGCGGACAGACCCAGCAGCAGCCCGACGATCGGGGCGAAGGCCACCACCATGATCGTGTCGTTCAGCGCGACCTGGCTCAGCGTGAAATGAGGTTCGCCTTTGGTCAGGTTTGACCAGACGAACACCATGGCGGTGCAGGGCGCGGCCGCCAGGATGATCAGGCCGGCGATATAGGAATCGATCTGGCCTGCCGGCAGGTAGGGCCGGAACAGATAACCGATGAAAAGCCAGCCAAGCAGCGCCATTGAGAACGGTTTTACGGCCCAGTTGATGAACAGCGTGACGCCGATTCCCCGCCAGTGGCGGCCGACTTGGCCAAGGGACGCGAAATCGATCTTGAGCAGCATCGGAATGATCATTAGCCAAATCAGCACTGCAACCGGCAGGTTGACCTTCGCGACTTCAGCGGCGCCGATAGCCTGGAAGGCGTCCGGCATGAGGTGGCCGAGCGCCACCCCGACGATGATGCAGGCGAAGACCCACACCGTCAGATAGCGTTCAAACGTGGACATGATTTTATCCTCAGATAGGTTTTGCAAACAGGCCTGCAGAGGCGGGGCACAGGCTTGCTGCCTGCCGTGTTTGCAGGATTACGGCCGGCGCGGTCGCACGATCGACCTTGGCAAAGCCCAGATGTTCAAAGAACGCCGCAGCCCCTTCCGTCAGTAGATAGACTGTGCGAGCGCCGCCGCGACCCGCCTCGTCAAGCAGCCGGCGCGAGATAGCTTCGCCATAACCGCGTCCGCGTTGGTCTGGCAGGACGACCACGGAGCGCAACAGCGCGCAGTCGCCATAGGGCTCTAATCCGCCGAAGCCTACGAGCTGGCCGTTGTCCATAAATCCGAAGAAGGTGCGCCCACCTTGCTCCAGATCGTCGATCGGAAGTCCCGCCGCCTGCAGGGCTGCCTGCAGGTCTTGATCGTGCCCGCTGGTCGGCTGCTGATCCAAAACGTAGCTCACGCGACGTTGCCCTGGCGGCTGGTGCTGCCTTCCATCGTGCCGATGGTGCGGAGCTGGGTTTCCAGCGCCAGCTTGTCGATCGAGGCAAGAGGCAGGCTTAAGAACGCGGTGATGCGGTTCTTGAGATAGCGGGCCGCTTGGGAGAAGGCCTGGCCCTTCTCGATGAGAGAGCCTTCGACGGCTGCCGGATCTTCAACGCCCCAGTGGGCAGTCATCGGGTGGCCGATCCAGACCGGGCAGGCTTCGCCAGCGGCGTTGTCGCAGACCGTAAAGATGAAATCCATCTGCGGTGCGCCAGGCTCCGCGAAGACGTCCCAGCTTTTTGAGCTGAACCCGGTCGCCTCGTATCCGAGGCCGCGCAGCGTATCCAGAGCCAGCGGATGGACCTCGCCCTTGGGCTGGCTTCCAGCGGAAAACGCGCGGAATCGGCCCTTGCCCTCTCCATTCAAAATGGACTCGGCGAGGATCGAACGAGCCGAATTGCCGGTGCAGAGGAACAGGACGTTGTAAATGCGATCAGCGGTCATTGCAGGTTCTCCTTGGGGGTTGGCGCGCAGCAGGCGACGACTTCGGTGGCCGGTGCGCATATCTCCGGGTGACCGGCGCAGCAATCTTCCATCAGGAAGCGGACCAGCGCGCCCAGGCCTTCGTAATTTGCGGTGTAGATGATCGAACGGGATTCGCGCTGCTGGTTTATAAGCCCGGCGCGTTCCAATTCCTTCAAATGGAACGAGACGTTGGACGGGGACACCTCAGCCTTTTCCGCGATCGCGCCGGCAGCCATTCCGTCCGGACCGGCCACCACCAGCATGCGGACGATATGGAGCCTGGTTTCCTGTGACAGCGCCGCAAACGACATGAGGGCTTGACGTTCTTCCATATTTCTACAATCCTTGAAATATTGAACCATGAGTAGCCGAAATGAACGCATTCGACAAGTCCCTTCTCGAAACCGACATCAGCCTTGGCCGCCTGCTCGACACCATCGATGGCGTCCGGGATATGATGCCGCTGATCTTTTCCTACGACGGCCGGCCGGTGAAGGGCGGCAATCGCGTGACCGAGGTGAAGGCGGGGCAGTTCGCAGCACTCGACTGCGGCGCCGAGCATGAGGGGTGGTCGGAAATCTTCGTGCAACTGTGGGACATCGATGAGGATGACCACACGCACATGCCGGCCGGGAAGTTCGCCGCAATCATCAGCAAGGTTTGGGAGCATCTGCAGCTGGATGGTTCCGCCAAACTCACCTTCGAAGTCAGTGACGGCGTCCGGCCGATGCAGGTTTACTGTGCGGCGACCCCTGCCCTGCACAACGGCGCGATGCATGTCGACCTAGTACCGCGGCCCGCTGGCTGCAAGCCGCGCAATCGTTGGCTCGCGCCAGAAAACCAGAACGCCGCGGCGTGCTGTGGCACAACACGACAGACAGGCTCGTGCTGCTCCTGAGCCCGATCAGCGAGGGTGAAACCATAGAATTGAGGATCGAACAACCGCGCCGCGTCGATCATCGACGAGCTCATCAAAAGGTCCCTTACCTGATGGTGGTGATGTAGCGCTTGTCATTGCGGTTCCGACCGAGTCGCCATGCGAGATTGCGGTGCAACACAGATGCGCGAGCAGGCTTCCCGGTGAGTTCCGAAACCGCAGCCATGATCGGTTCAAGCGTTTATGCGAAGGTTGTCGTATCAGGATTCGCCTGATTTAGACGAATGGCGTCCTTTGAAGTGGATTTGGAAGGTGCGCCCGTATGGCGAGCCTGACTGTGTAAGAATTGCTCCGTGCAGCTCAGCGATGCGCCCGACGATTTTCAAGCCAATCCCAAGGCCGTCCGACGGCCTCGAAGTTATCTCTGAGGCCTGCGCCGGTTTTGAGCGCCGATCCTCAACAAGGATTCCTTCACCTCCAACCCGGACAGAAATTACCGAATGAGCTGGCGTGTGCCGTACTGCGTTTTCTATAAGATTTCGTAGTGCATCTTTTATCAATGAAGGTGCGCCCTTCACCCAGATACTTTCCACCTCGGGCAGAAACTCGAGCGCGTGCTTATTTTCATAAATCCACGGAGCAAGCTGCTCGACCACAGATGACGCGAGAGCAACCAGATCGACGTCCTCGAACATTCCGTGATCCACGCTGTCGAGCCGGGCAAGCGCTGTAAGCTGCGCTACGAAGCGAACGAGGTCGTCGAGATCTGTCTCTGCTTTCCTCGCGCGAGGATGGTCGAGCTGACCAAGTTCCAGCTTCAAAGCAGCCAGCGGCGTGCGGATTTCATGGGCAATCCCGGAGGTCAGAATCTTCTGGGACGCCATCAGCTCCCCTACCCGTTCGAACGCCTGGTTGACCGCTACAGCAAGGTGCGCAACCTCTCTCGGCATGTCCGCAGGGTCTAGATGAGATTTTGAATCCATCGGATCGATGCGATGTGCGGCATCTGCCGCGGCTCGCACTGGCCGCAAGGCCTGGCGCACGGACAACAGTGTCCCACCCAGCACCAGCACTAGGAGGATGCTCATCGGCACAATCATGTGCTCCAGCACCTCGTTCCACAAAACGTCAGACATCACGTCGGCGGTATCGTTGATCGTTGCGATATCAACAAGGAACCGCCGGCCATCGATGGTGAACGCTCGCCCGCCGACGAGCGAAAGCGGCTTACCTGGCCTGATTGAGCGCAACCAAAAGTCAGGCGGGTTAATGTCACGGGGAAGAAAATGATCCTGGCATGCAGCGTCGCATGATTCGAAAATTAGGGTTTCGTCCGCCGCGCGAATTCGAGCCACATATCCGGTGTGCTCGTTGCGGTACCGCTCCCTCAAGCTGTCAGGTAGATCATATCGTACCGAACCGCCATCGAGGTGAATTCCTGAGGCAAGGCGTTCAGTCTCCTGTTCAACGAACAGCCGGGACAGTTCGCCTACGTTCCAGTAGTAGTCAGAAAAGACATTGGCGAGTTGCAGAAACATAGCCAGGATCGCGAAAAAAGCGATACGACGCGCCAGGATGGTTCCGAGGGTCGGTCGCTGAAGGATCAATCGCGAACCTCGCGTATCATGTATCCGACGCCCCTTATGGTTTCTATGGAGCTGCGAGTGTCGCGGCCTTCTAGCTTCTTCCGAAGACGAGATATTGCCAGCTCAACGGCATTGCTGCTTCGCTCATCGCCGAATTCCGAAAAAGCGTGCTCAATTTTCGATTTCGCCAAAACCTTCTCACCGTTGCGTATCAGCAGTTCTAGAAGTCCTTTCTCAGATGGAGTGAGTACGATCTCCCTGCCACCGCAGACAACTTGCCTGGAAGCAGCATCCAGTTTCAACCCGGCAAATTCCAGTACCGGCATAGAGGTGCTGGGTGACCGCCGGATCAAAGCCCGAATGCGCGCGGTTAGCTCGCCATTGTGGAACGGCTTTGTCAGATAGTCGTCCGCGCCAGCATCGAGGCCGGAAATCCGCTCGTCGATCGCGGCCCTTGCAGTCAGCACGAGGACAGGTGTTTGCATGCCTGCGGCCCTTAAAGACCTCAGGACCTGAATGCCGTCCTCGTCGGGTAGACCAAGATCAAGAAGAAGGATGTCATAGGCGCCACCTCGGAGTGCGTGGCGCCCTTCATCGGCTGTTCCGAATGCATCGATCTTCCAGTCCTCGTTTCTGACAAGCTCGCATATGAGCTCGCGAAGCCGAGCGCTGTCCTCGATCAGCAGGATTCTCATGCCTTCTTTCGTCCCGTTACCATCGACCAGACGAGATTTTCTCGGTGCCTCCAGCTTTCTAACACAGCGGCGCCAGCATGGATGAAGGCCAGCACCATAATGCTGTTGGCGATCGTACCGTGCAATTGCTCGAGCCACTTCTCTCCCCAGAAAGCATCCAGCGTCGTCATCCAACCTGTCAAGGCTGTTGCTGCCAGAAGCACCATAAGCAGGAGCATCATGACCGAGGCGAGCGGATTATGACCGAGATACCGCTTTTCGTTCCTGCCAACGATGCCACTTATCTGATTTCTCAATCTTTTGGGTGTCGGAAAGAAATCGGAGAACCGCGCATGTTTCGTGCCGATGAGCCCCCAGACAAGCCGTACCACGAGTGCTGACGCAACAACATAGCCGGTCATACGGTGCCAGTACTTACCCTCCTCGAGGACAAAGAGGTTAAGTACGCAAGCCGCCACCACGGTCCAATGGAAAATCCGGACCACTGGGTCCCAAACCTTGATATCTTGTGATTTACCGTCGGAGGGCGATCCGCCCCCCGAATGTGAACGGACAACTGTCATTGCTCATTCGCCCTTTTGAACGATATCGCCGGATACGGGATTAAAATAGACTTCAGCCCGCTTGCCGTCTTTGTCCTTGCCGTAGATTTCGTAGCAGTTTCCGGTCACCTCGAAAGTCTTGACCTTGTAACCAAGCGTGTCGATTTTCGCCTTCATGGCGTCTTCCGACATCCACTTCGACTTCGGCTCCTTTGTGCAGCTCGGGCTGGCAAGTGCCAGGGCCGGCGTTGCTCCGATGACTACGACTGCGGCGATAAGTTTCAGCATTAATTCTATCCTCTGGTTACACCCGACTGGGCGACGAACCGATCAATAGAGTGCTCTTCCTGTCAGTTTCCTGTCCAAGATGATTAATGCTCACCCACCGGCGGTGATCTTCTTGGGCTTTGAGTCGAGGCAGCTCCGTGCGTTGATTGGCGGATCTTGCCTTAACGAAATGTGCTCACATATCTGGCCGACAGCGAGGAAGTCCGATGTCGCCTAGGTTTATGATTGCAATTGTATTCGCGTTCATTTCGAGCGCTGCGATAGGCGCAGATCCAGTTGTCGGAACATGGAAAACGCAGACTGGCGAGATCTCGGTCATCGACCGTTGCGGGTCGCAATATTGTATCGTCGCCAAATCAGGACAATATGCGGGCCAGAAGCTGGGGTCTTTTCAGACGGATGGAGACACGTACAAGGGTCGGATTACCGACCCTCGAAACAAAGCCACCTATAGCGGCAAGCTGACGATATCAGGTGACAGCTTGAAACTTCAGGGCTGTGTTACGAACGTCCTATGCAAAACGCAGACCTGGACGCGCACAAGCAATTGATAGATCGAGGCTATTCCGCTCCCTGCCACCCCTGCCGGTTGTGGAGCTGGCTCCTTTCGTCGTCTAGCGAACCGCTTTTCTTGAATTGTGCGGGTCATACTGAAACTAAATCCACTTTAGAATCGTTACAAAAACTGGCTTGACCCGGTATGGCGAGAGCTTTCGCACTCGAAACTGAAAGTTTTCCATGCCCAAGACCGTCAAGCTGATTTCCATCGGAACAGCTGTTCCTCCCCATGTTATCGACCAGCATGATGCCGCAGTCGCGTCGCACTCGGCCTTTGCATCCCGCTACAGCGATTTCGATCGCCTCTCGAAAGTGTTCGAGAGCGCCGGAATCAAACGTCGTTACGGCGTTCGACCGATCGAATGGTATCTCAAAACGTCGGGTTGGCAGGAAAGAAACGCGGCCTACATCGATGGTGCCAGCGCGTTGTTCATTGATGCTGCTGGCAAGGCCTTAGAGGCAGCAGGCCTTTCGGCCTCGCAGGTGGACGTTGTCGTTACCGTTTCATCAACCGGCATTGCCACGCCAGGCCTCGATGCAAGGGTCAGCGGCACGCTCGGTTTCCGTGAGGACATTGTGAGGGTGCCCGTATTCGGGTTGGGATGCGCCGGGGGCGTATCCGGTTTTGCGATTGCAGCGAATATGGCGTCATCGAGACCTGGCTGCATTGTCCTGATGGTTGCCGTCGAGACCTGCACGCTTGCTTTTCGCATGGATAAGTTGACCAAGGCAAATATCGTGGCGACCGCTCTTTTCGGTGACGGTGCAGCAGCCTGCGTCCTAAGCGCCATCAGCGAGGGTGTTGCCGAAGTCGAGATGAGTGGTCAGCACACCTGGCCTGACACGTTAGACATCATGGGTTGGAGTGTCGACCCCGAGGGACTGGGCGTCATTTTCGACCGCGCCATACCGCCCTTCGCGGAAGCCAACATTCGACCCGCAATCACCACTATTCTATCCCGATCAGGTTTATCCCTGACGGATATTGACCGGTTCGCCTGCCACCCGGGTGGCGCCAAGGTGATTGATGCGCTGGAATCCGCACTGGACCTGGGTCAAGGCACGCTTAATCATGAACGCGAGGTGCTCTCTGACTACGGCAACATGTCCGCGCCGACGGCACTTTTTGTCCTCGACCGCTTAGTCAGGACTGGCTTGCCCTCTCGTACCCTCCTGACCGCCATGGGACCAGGGTTTACGGCAAGCTGCGTCTCATTGAAGGCGGCCGCATGATCGTCTCCGTGCTTCTGCTGATAGCTGTCACGTTCGAGCGCCTAGGTGAACTATGGCTTGCGAGGCGCAACACCCGTTGCCTGTTAGCGAACGGTGGGCAGGAGGTCGCCTCGGGGCACTACCTGCTGATCGTTCTCCTTCACGGACTTTGGCTCGGCGGATTGTGGATTCTGGCGTGGAATGCGCGTGTATCTTTCGTCTGGCTGGGGATTTTCGGTGTACTGCAAATACTGCGGCTCTGGACACTTGCAACACTCGGCCGACGCTGGACTACGCGTATCATCGTCGTGCCGGGCGAACATCTCGTAGCCGCCGGACCATATCGATTCCTGCGACACCCAAACTACGTCGTCGTGATTGGCGAAATCGCGGCTTTGCCTTTGTGTTTCAACATGCCGCTCTACGCCCTGTTATTTTCGATCGCGAACGCAATCATTTTGACAATACGTATCAAGGCGGAGAATGCAGCGCTCAGAGGTTCGGCGGCCCGTGCTGACGCAATCTGATCCCGATTTTGTAGGAGACCGGCCGCTCAGGGTCTGGACCGGTTTTATTGCCATGTGCCTCGGTATGTTCATGGCTATTCTCGACGTGCAGGTCGTGGCAACCTCGTTGCCAACCATTCAGTCCGTACTCAACATCGATCCGGAGCGGATGAGCTGGATCCAGACGGCTTATCTCATCGCGGAGGTCGTCGCGATCCCTTTAACCGGCTTCCTGACGCGGGTTTTAACCATGCGCTGGCTATTCGTCACTTCCCTGGCAGTCTTCGTGATTGCCTCAGTAGGATGTGCTGCAAGCGGCGGCTTTGGTCAACTTGTTGGTTGGCGCGTTCTGCAAGGCTTTGCGGGCGGTACGCTCATCCCTTCGGTCTTCTCCGCTGTGTTTCTGTTGTTCCCCGAAAGCAGACAGGCACTTGCAACGACGATAGCAGGCGTCTTAGCGGTGTTGGCACCCACTGTAGGGCCAATTGTCGGTGGCTGGCTGACCGAGACCTATTCTTGGCATTGGCTTTTCCTGATCAACGTAATCCCCGGCATTCTCGCCGCTGGGTTGGCCGCAAGATCACTTCCCAGCCAGCCTATGTCTCTCTCCCGACTGAGAGGTATCGATGTCGCGGGCCTGGCAGCAATGTCTATATCCCTCGTTTGCTTGGAGATTGGCCTGAAGGAAGCGCCGACCAGCGGATGGCTTTCAATCACCAGCGGCGGACTGTTTGGCGTTGCAGCAGTCTGCACCACTTTTTTTATTTGGAGATCGTTCCGCATCTCCTACCCCCTGGTAGAGCTGCGGAATTTTAAGGATCGAAACTTTTTGGTCGGTTCGGCACTGAGCTTTGTGCTTGGCATCGGCCTATTTGGGTCCGTGTATCTGATGCCGGTCTTCCTTGCCTTCGTCCGAGGCCACAATGCTCTGGAAATTGGCATGACGATGCTAGTGACCGGTATTGCCCAGCTTTGCACCGCGCCAATCGCCGTCGCCCTGGAAAAACGAATTGACCCGCGGTTACTGTCCGCTGTGGGCTTTGCACTCTTTGCTGTTGGTATAGGTTTGAGCGCATGGCAAGATCCAGAGACAGACTTTGATGCGATGTTCTGGCCGCAGGTCGTCAGAGGAATTTCCATCATGTTTTGCCTTTTGCCGCCCACCAGGCTGGCACTCGGTAACCTCGATGCCGCCCATGTCTCAGACGCAAGTGGCCTGTTCAATCTCATGAGGAACCTTGGCGGTGCAGTCGGTATCGCGCTGATCGACACTGTCATCTACACTCGATCGGAACCGCTTGGGCAAAAGCTCTGGAACGGCCTCGAGCAAGGAAATCTCGAAATCGCAAAATTCGTCGGAGCGCCCGCTACGATGGTGGCTGGCCACAGCGGGCCTTTCGATGGACAGGCGACAGTGGCGCTTGACCCACTTGTTCAGACTGCCGCGACGGTCCAGGCGCTCAACGAAGCCTGGTTAATCGTCGCGATGATAACAATTCTAGCTATCCTTTCCTTACCTTTTGCGAAGGAAGTCCCACCACGGATGGTAAATTCATAGACCTGCACGGTGATTTTCCCGCCCGCCTCGGCGCGCGTCGACAAGCGATCTAGTGACGTGTAACGCCGGTAGCGGCCAACCGGCTTCGTCTAGGCGGCCTCTGGCGCGGGTACCTTATCGGCTTATTTCCCACCGAAGGTCTCCTCCTCTCGGGTGCGGGTGGAGCTGGCAGTGATTATCGGGATGGAAGAACTGCGGGTCGCCACAGACTAATCACACAAGTTTCGGTGAGGAAATCCGGAGAATTAAGGCGACTCCGGCGAATTTGGGAAACGACTTGTACTTGTATTCTGCTGGCGCTCGATGTCCACACGCGGTCTCCCCGTAGGCGCGCCGTCGATGCGACGGCGCTCGCGATGAACGCGGCGCTCTATCTTCTAATCGGGCTGGAGGTCCTGGTCGTGCGATATGAGACGTCGATGTTCCCTCTGGCGCTGCCGCGATCCCAGTGGCGCTCGCGGCGCGCTTCGCATCGACGATCGTTCCCGAGACCCTGCTTCGTCGACAATACGACTTCGTCCGCGGAACATTGATCGTCCTCGTCTGGGGAGGCCTTAGGGGTGGCATCTCGATCGCGATGACTCTCTCCCTGCCGGAGACGCCATTCAAGGCGCCCCTCCTCGCGGCGACCAATGCGGTCGTGATCTTCACGGTCATCGTGCAGGGACTGACGCTCGGGTAAGTCGCCACCTGCGCGTTGCGGGCGTCTAACACTTCGCGCTA
This sequence comes from Rhizobium sp. 01N424, assembly GCF_056399485.1. Classification (NCBI taxonomy): domain Bacteria; kingdom Pseudomonadati; phylum Pseudomonadota; class Alphaproteobacteria; order Hyphomicrobiales; family Rhizobiaceae; genus Rhizobium; species Rhizobium sp. 01N424. The sequence goes on along the minus strand of NZ_JBFTRK010000010.1, from coordinate 14,008 downwards.
AGGACGGGGATCGCAATCTTGAGTGGACGACGCGAATGCATTTCAGAAAGAAATGGCTTCCATATGCAATCGCGGCCCTGGTTCTCCTCGCCGTGGCACAGTTCGGCGTCGTCGCCGCGGGCGTAGCGGGATGGCTCGGGCACTAGGCATCATCGTATATGCTTCCTATACCGGTGGTGGCGCGACAGTATGGCCAACGGAAAGTGCGAGATAGAGCAATCCGACGATTGCGACTACGGCTACAGAGAGGAAGAATATTTCAGAGGGGCGCATTTGCGACCTCCAATCGGAAGAGACGGAATGCACTGCCCGGCTAGGAGCTATGCATGAAAAAGATAAGAAGTCTCACGTTCCGTTCAAGCCTTTGTCAGAACAGGCACCGCCTGCCGATTTCACTAGGCAAACCAATATCCAGTCCTTAGTTATGAGACAGGCGTGTGCTGCGTGCGCCGGGGATTCCCCTGATTGACGGAGACTGAGATCAACCTTCATCGAGGAAGTGAACCCGTGTCGAAAACAATCCAAGGCCGCATCAAGTCCACGCTGCGTCAGTTTCTCGATAGTGAAGCGTCGGGCGGCCTGATCCTGATGGCTGTGGCCGCGCTGGCGATCGTTGTCGCAAACTCTCCCGTCGCCGACGTCTACTTCCACGCCCTGCATGTCTACCTCGGCCCGCTCAGTCTGCAGCATTGGATCAACGACGCCTTGATGAGCGTCTTCTTCCTGCTGGTCGGCCTTGAGATCAAGCGGGAGATGCTGGACGGACAACTGTCGAGCTGGAGCAGACGGATCCTTCCGGGTGCTGCCGCGGCGGGCGGAATGGCACTGCCCGCACTGATCTACATCGGCTTCAATCTGACCGACCCGTCCACCCTGAGGGGATGGGCGATCCCGACCGCGACCGACATCGCGTTCGCCCTCGGCGTCCTCTCCCTTCTCGGCGACAGGGTGCCCGCCTCCTTAAAGATTTTCCTGGCGGCACTGGCGATCATCGACGACCTCGGCGCGGTGATCGTCATCGCCATGTTCTACACTGCAGACATCAACGTCCTTGCACTTGCCGTCGCAGCCGTCTTGATCGGCAACCTGGTGATCCTGAACCGGTCTGGCGTCAAGAACATCTGGGTCTATCTGGGGCTGGGGGTTCTTCTGTGGGTCGCCGTCTTTCTTTCCGGGATCCACGCCACGCTCGCGGGCGTCGTCCTGGCACTCGCCATTCCACTGAAAGTCACCCCCGGCGCGCCTGAAGCCTCGCACGAGGACTCTCCGCTGCACAAACTGGAGCATGCGCTTCAAAAGCCGGTGGCTTTCTTCATCGTGCCAATATTCGGCTTCGCCAATGCCGGCGTCTCCTTTGCAGGCGCTTCGGCAAGCGTCCTTGCGGAACCAGTTACCGTCGGCGTCGCCGCTGGCCTTCTCCTCGGCAAGCTTGCAGGCGTGCTTGGAACGGTGGCGCTTCTGGTCAAATCCGGGTTGGCGCAGCTTCCAGCACGGGCGTCCTGGTCGCAGATGACGGGTGTGTCGCTGCTCTGCGGCATCGGCTTCACTATGAGCCTGTTCATCGGACTTCTGGCCTTTCCGGATGCGTCGTCTCAGGATCACGTGAAGATCGGGATCCTTGCGGGCTCGCTCGCCTCAGGCGTGGTCGGGGCCGCCGTCCTGATAGCGTCGGGCCGGAGGAGACAACCGGCGTAGATGCTTAAACATCACAAGGTTCGATCGGCGTCAGGTACGTGACGCGAGCAGTTCTTGCAGTCTGCTCTTATCGGTCACGCCGGTCTGAAACCACTTCAGCAGTTCGCGCGCGACGTCCCTCCCGTCCTCGCTGTCCGGATCGATTGCCTTCGTGAGGCAGTACTTCTTTACCAGAGTCTGCATCATGGAAACGTCGTCTGGCCCAAGGAATGGCGATCCCCTTCCGAATGCACTGAACATAACGTCCTCCGTGGTTCGGCACGAGCGATCCTACCTCGATCCTACGCTTTTTCAATTGTTGGGGGTGATCTTCAGGCGCCTTTGGCATTAGAAGGTTTCTAACCGCCACGTACCGAGCCCGCCATGCCAAGCCGTTACCGCTATTCCAAGCTCCTTCGCCGCTCCCGCGTGATCTGGGGTTCGTTCTCGCTCTGGAAGCTAAGACTGGTGTTCTGGTGCGGGGCCTTCGCGATCGGCGTGATCAGCGTCGGCTTCGCCAAGCTCGCGGATCTGGCGCAGAACGCATTTGGTTCACTCGCTTCTTCCGGTCAATGGAGCTTCCTGATGCCACTGGTGCTGACGCCCTCTGGCTTCGTCCTGTCGGCCTACCTGGCGGCGACGTTGTTTCCGAATTCGGGCGGCAGCGGCATTCCGCAGGCGATCGCGGCGCGACACTTGCATGACGCAGAAGACAGAACGCGGCTGCTGTCGCTGAAGATCGCCTTCGGCAAAATCGTGCTGACAGTCCTCGGACTATTCTGCGGCGCCTCGATCGGCCGCGAGGGTCCGACGGTGCAGGTCGGCGCGTCGATCATGCTTGCTGTCGCGCGCTTCGGCGGCATGGCGCAGGCGCGCGGGCTAATCCTCGCGGGTTCGGCGGCAGGCATCGCCGCCGCCTTCAACACGCCGCTCGCCGGTATCGTCTTTGCCATCGAAGAAATGAGCCGAACCTATGAATCGCGCGCTAACGGGCTCGTGCTGACAGCCGTCATCCTTTCTGGCCTAGCCGCACTCGGGCTTTCCGGCAGCTACAATTATTTCGGCATGGCATCTGCTTCGCCGACCGACCTTCGCGATTGGGGACTTGTTCTGATCTGCGGCGTCGGCGGCGGTGCTTTGGGTGCCGCCTTCAGCGGCTTCGCCCTGCATTTCGGCCAGAAGATCCGCCGCTGGGCGCAACCGCAGCCGCTCAAACGCATGCTGGCACTTGCGGGAGCCTGCGGACTGGCGATCGCCGTCATCGGCGTCGTATCCGGCGGAACGACCTTCGGCACCGGTTACGAGCAGGCGCGCGGTGCGGTCGAAGGCAACGCCCTGCCGCTGCTGTTCTTCGTCCAGAAGCTTGCAGCCAGCTTCCTGTCGATGCTGTCTGGCATTCCGGGCGGCATCTTCGCGCCGTCTCTTGCAGTCGGCGCCGGTTTCGGCAGCACCGTCGGCTCTCTGCTCGGCACCAGCATCGCGCTCGCCGCGATCCTTGGTATGGCCGGCTATTTCGCAGGCGTCGTCCAGGCGCCGATGACGGCCTTCGTCATCATCCTGGAGATGACCGGCGACCATCAGGCCGTTATCCCAATCATGGCGGTGTCGATGATCGGCTACGTGACCTCGCGCATCCTTTCTCGCGAACCGCTCTATCACGGCCTGTCACGGGTCTTCATCGCAGCCGCGATCCGGGCGCGCCGTGCTGCGGAGAAGGAACCGGAATTACCTCGAACCTGACACAGACGAACCACGACCATGCGCGACTATCTCACCGACAGGTATTCTACTCGCCGCGAACATGACGGCTTTTGGACGATTTTCGATCTGTTCACCGGGCTCGCTGCGGACTACTACGGCCGTCCGACAACACTGATGGATGAGGACGGATCAAAGTCCCTGTGCATCGTCATGAATGCACTCGACAAGCACCGGCGGCGACAAACCTCGAAATAGCGTTCGCAAAGCCTTCGGGAGCGACGCGGGCCATATGGAGGATCACACCATGGCGACAGTGACGCGAGTAGCAAGTTGCTCCTGCGGCAAACTTTCCATCACGTCCAACGGAGACCCGACCAAGATCTCCACCTGCCACTGCCGGGAATGCCAGCGACGCACGGGCAGTGCATTCGGGGTGGCGGTCTTCTTCGACAGGGCAAAGGTATCGGCTTCCGGAACCTCGAACAGTTACGCAAGGTCTGGCGACAGCGGGAGATCGATCGAGTTCAGGTTCTGTCCCCGGTCGACAGTCTTCTGGATGCCGGAGTTCTTTGAGGATCTCGTCGCAGTCGCATTGGGATGCTTCGACGAGCCGTCCTCCCTAGTTCCGACGCAAAGCGTCTACGAGGAAAGTCGCTTAGATTGGGTCAGGTTCGACCTCCCGGCGAAGACTGAGATTCCAGCGAGTTCTTGATCGACGAGTCCACCTGCTCGGCTTGCCCAAGCAGCGCTGACCGCTCGCAGTATTGTTATTTCCCTCATGTCTTAAACTAGATTAATATCACAACATGATATTTTCAGCCGCAGCGATAGGCCTTAAGGTCATTGGGTTCGTAAGCCCTGCCTTCCATCGTCGACCCGAAGCCCCAAGAACGGACGCCCGTGAGCTTGTGGCTGTGAGCCTTCTGCTTGACCTGTGGTGCAAGCAATCGGCGGTCAACCGAAGCGATCCGATGGCTTATGCCACAATAGAAAGGATCGTGGCGCTCCGAGAGGCCGGAAAAACCATTGAAGAGGTCTGGTCTGAAATAGGGCCGGAAGCTTCGAGGAACTCGAAACACATCGACAAGGGGGAATAAATGCAGAGATTCGACCTGGTGGATAGCCGAAGCGCATCGTCTTATCCGGGGCACGTCATCGTCGTCGCAGGCGACGATGTCAGGACAACCGGCGAACTAGCGATCAGAGGCCAACCTCATCAAGGCGAAGCGGAACCACTCGAAACTGCAATCCATCACGCCTTGCTGGTACGGCAGAGGGACGCATTGCCAGTTGCGGTGCAGGACGATCTGGGACTATGGCCTTCAAGGCTCGGAGAACTTGTTCCCTGGACACCCTATTGACGTTCGCAGTAGGCGGCGGCGATCAAAACCGACCGATCTGCGATACGACGTCGGTCAGATCCGTCGCCGGGGACAAGGCGATCTTCGAGACTGCGTGATAGCGAAACCATACGACGCTCGACAATAGCAGGGCAGATCTTCCTCGCTCTCAGGTCCTATCAAATCTCCTCGCTCCGCCACTCAACTATATTTACCGTCAGCAGCGATTGTTGCTGCCGCGGCCCGCAGCCTCTCCATGTCGGCCTCGACCTGCATCACGGCGCCCGCACGATCGAGTGCCTCCCTCGAATGGCGCAGGGCATTTGCACGAAACTCCGCGCTCAGCGTTGAAAGAGTTGCGAGGGTCTTCTGAAGTCGAAGTCCGACTTCGACAAGGCCGGCGCCGTCGCGGGCGATCGGCGTGAACAGGTCGTCGAAGAGGTCGGCTGCTTCAAGTGTCGCGACATGAAGCCGGGGATAGGGGATCTCGTCAGGCTCTTCGCTGCCCGCGGCATGCCAGGAGAAGAGAATTCGCATCGCGCGGGAAATCACGTCGATGGCGGTTCCTGGATCGTTAACGGCAGGAGACAGGGCGCGCGACGCGATCTCAGTCAATACCGACGCTCCGAACCGCGGGTCCTGATCGAACGAGCGGACGTCGCCTATCGAAAAGCAGGCCGCAGCCCGATCCACAACATCTTCGCTGGCGGAAAAACGAAACCATCCAAGCGGGTGGGCTGGCGAGGTAAGCTTGCCAGGTATCGCCACGATTACCAGATCGCTATCCTTCTCCTTGGCAATTTTCGCCAATGCCGACGCGTCAACGTGCTGCACATAACCGATCTCGTCCGCGAAAAACGGCATGTCACCCGCCCTGGGCTCGAGAGTGTCGTGATCGAGCGGCCTCCCCCCGAGGTTCGGGGATTCCCGCCAGGCTTTTACCGCGTCGAGCGTCGCCTCCTCCACACGACGCGTCGTCTCTGTCACCCGTCCTAGCCGGGACAGGTGGTCGATCCATCTCAAAAGCGTCACCACGATGAGCACGATGACGCCGATCGTGACGACGAAGAGCACCAGCCGCCCCTGCTCGCCATATGCGCCCGTCGTCAGGGCGACGATGCCGACAAGACTGAACAGAAACGAGCCGACGAAAGTCGCCAGCACGTTCTGCGTCGTGCTGTCCTCCATGACGAGACGGGTCGCGCGCGGCGTTACGTTGCTCGTTGCCGCAGAGTAAGCCGAGACCATCGTGCTGAGCGAGAAGGTCGTGACGGTGAGCATGCTCGAAGCGATGATGCCGAGGATATTGTCGACGGAGTCGGCGCCGATCTTCGTCGACAAGTCCGCCGGGATGTAGGGCGTGACGACGATCGCCAGCAGGGCGGTGGCGACTGCTGCGATGGAGAATAGCGTCGCCCTAAACCAGATGCGCCGCGCCAAAACCGATATCGACCAAATCAAGCGCGAGTTCATGGCGTCCCCTTCTTCCGAGACAGGGTCAGATAACTTCGAAGGATGGAAAGGCAATCGCTCGGATACTTCGGGGCTGAAATTGAGTTGGAAAGAGCCGTTTCAGCGGCGCGGCGTTGCGCGGCGGCGCTTGTCCAAGGTGTTTACAACGGCGCAAAGGCTATCGGCGACGCCCTCGTCCAACCCGTCGAGAAACCGTCCGACATAATCCGCCGGCCAGCCGGTGAAGACGTCGAACACCGTCCAGGTGCCATCGCCTTCAAGCCGTACGCCGAAACGATCGGTCTCATATGGCTGCGTTCCAGACCTGCTCTTGCCAACCAAGATGTAATTTTTTCTCGACGTCACGAAATAGGCACAGTCTTTTTGACACCATCAGGAGAATATGGTCCGCGAGTGATCAGTCGACGCCGGTGGTTTGCACCGTCTACCGCATCGGCAGCACCCGCGAACCGTTCTCCTGGCGTGTTTCGTCATTTATATCATATCATGACACTTTGGAAGGACTAATGAATGCCTCGATCGGGACGCCGGACTTCCGGCCTGGCTGACGAAGTCTATGACGGACTTGCAGGCTTCCGGCTTGCCATGCGGCGGTTCCTATCGTTCAGCGAGGCGGCGCTCGCCGAGGCTGGCGTAACCTCCCCACAGTATCAGGTTCTACTCGTCGTCCGGACGGCGCCCGGCCGCCGGATTAAGCTTCGTGATCTCGCAGGTCAGATGCTGATGCATCACCATGGCGCGGTACAGCTCGTTGACCGCATGTGTTCGGCAGGCCTTGCGGAGCGGATACCCGCGGAGGACGACAAGCGAAGCGTACTGATCGGCATGACGACGAAAGGCGAGGAGGTTCTTGAAGCTCTGGCGAGGATCCATGTCGACGGCATGCTCGAGAACGAACCGCTCCTGGCCGAATCCCTCTCGCGACTGCGACAGGTGACAGAACTCGCATGAAGGTCGTCACCGTTTTTTGATCATAGCGTGATTGACCTGAGCTCCTAGTTTTGTATCATGCCGTGATATAAATTAGAGGAGAACAGCTATGGAATATGGCGAAGGTGGCTGGTCGGGATACCGGCCTTCCAAGACTCTTTGGGGTTGGTCAATCGTTGGCGCCTCAGCATTGACGATGGTGCTCGGCTTCACCTGGGGCGGCTGGACAACATCAGGCAGGGCAAACGTCATGACCGAGATTGCCGTCCGCAACGCCAAGGCGGATCTCGTCGCAAGCATCTGCGTCCATAACTTTGTCACTGCGAACGACGCCGAGCACAATCTCAAAGCGCTGCAGGCAAAGTCCTCATGGCAGCGCGACGACTTTATCACCGAAGGTGGTTGGGCGAAGATCGCGGGGCTTGACGAAACCGTCACGAACGCGGCCGACGCCTGCGCCGACCAGCTCGTCAAGATCAAGGAACTGCCGCAATCGGGAGGAGACGCGCCAGTGACCGACAGCTAGGCTTCGACCAGGCGTGATGAGATACCTGGTTGGCGCGAGGCCCGTCCGAAATGATTTCGGGCGGGCCATCTTCTTTGGAAATCCCCTACCGTCCCGCGCCCATGGCCTCTTGCAATGCAACCAGTATCTCCTTGGTCATGAGATGTGCCGCCATCAGAACTGCTGGAGACAACGGTCTTCCATCGCGGGCGTCGCGGCAGATCTTGAGGAGACCGACGAGCTCGACCGGGTTTTCGATGAAACCATCCAGCGCCTCTTCGACGTCTTTTGGGAACCGAGATCCTGCATCGCAGGCAACCTCGCCGTCCTCGTTCAGCACTCCCCGTTCGATCAGAATGGTTTCCAGCCGGCCCAACCAGAGACCGAGTTCTGCACTTCTTTCGATCATGGTATCGCCCCCTCCTTCACGCGAAGACACACATCCCCTCCGGCGGTGATCCGGGCGAGCCCTCACGAATCGTCCTCAGGTATTCGAGAACATTGCCGATTAGCTTCGGCTGGGCGGGTTTCGAAATCATGCCGATGACTTTTGACAGATCGGTGACGATCATTTCGGGGTTGGCCGTGACCATGACCACCGCGACGCCGAAGTCGTTCGCGAGGTACTGCGCAATCCTCGGTCCGGTGGCCCCGTCGCGAAGGTTGACGTCGACCAGGGCGATGGTTGCGAACGGGGCGAGCCGCTGCGCGCTCTCGAAACTGTCGGCAATCCCCACGACCTCGTAGCCGGAACTCGCCACGATATCTTGGACATCCGCCGCGATCAGCGCGTCGTCCTCCACGATCAGAATCTTTTCCAAAGCCATTCGCCTTCCCCCAACCGTTCATCCTGCATTCAGGATTGACATTATGGGCGAACGGTCAAAGAATGTCATCACATGATACAAAGGAGCGAGACATTGACCAAGAGCGCCTTTCTTTCCGCCGTGTTCGCAAGCTATGTCGCGGTCATGTTCGCGATCGCATCGATCCCCGGCGAGGCCGCTTCCGAAATGTCTCAGGCCGCATTGATCCAGACTCCGAAATGAGCGATGAGATGTTGGGAACCGCGGGCGGGATACCGCGTTGACAGTTGATCATGTCCCTTGACGTCAAACTCTTCCTGGCGGGCGTCGCGCTGTTCGTCGCCGCAATCTGGGGCGGCGCGATCTACGTCCTTCTGCAGATCTAACGGTCGTCTATATCATGACGTGATATATTACCCAGCGGTTGGAACCGCAGGGGTGCCGGGTTCATTACTTCGTTGAAGGAGTTTTGGTGATGCAGCGTGCCCAACAAGAACAGAGCCCTCCCCCATGGGCGAGCGAAACCGAGATCGAACCCAGCTACGATGTAGGAAGCCTCCGGCGGCGCTACGGTATCGGCCGACACGAAGCGGAACGCCTTCTGCAAAGGTTTGGGAATTCGAAGCACGAACTGGACCTGCTGCTTTCGGGCAAGGGGCGAACCCCGTCGCACCGTCTTCGAGAACTCGCGACGCCCGACAGCAAAGCCGCATTCGGGATCGGTTGAGCCCTGCTTCACTTGCAGCGAGCCACCCGCTCCAAAGCGGCCGTGACCCCCGACAGCGAGTAGTCGTAGCTGGTACGCGTTCCTCTCGCCGACATCGCCTGCAACGTCATCCGGCTCCCGGATCGAAGCGCGGTGATGAGTTCGGGTTCCTGCGTGGCGTCGGAGACCCAGGCAGTATTGTCCTTTACGAACATCGTGAACTTCTTGTCGGCAACCGAGACCTGCACCGGCGAACCGGCCTGCACTTCGTAGCCGAGAATCGCCTCTGGCTCGTTGCCGCCTCCTCTTTCCGCTGGCGCGATCAGGAAATAGTTCTTCCCATGATCGACGTCGGAGGGTCTGGCTTCCTTGGGCACCGAAAGCGCGTAGCAAACGAGCTTTCCATCTCTTTTGAAGGAGTAGACGCCCCAGTCGCCGGTCTGAGAGACCATTTTCGCCGCAGCGTGGGCGGAAAGAGGGATCGACATTGCGATAAAGAGGCCGGCGAGCTTCTTCACTATTTTCCTTTCCTCAAGTCGAATCAGGATCTGCGGCGAACAATCGATGGAGGGCTACTCGCTCGCTTTCCACGCAGAAACCGGACCTCTTCGGAGGTGACGCTCCCATTCAGGATGATCCCTTGCCAGATCCTGTTACCGAGCTGGCAGGTGACCACAAACCCGTCACTCCTGACCGCGTCCGCGGTGGAAACTGAAACGAGGTTCTGCAGCCGATATCGCTGGAACTCCTTGGTGGAGAGGCCTAGCCGGTCCGCTAGGATCTCGTCACTCGGCAGATGCCGGGGTTTGATTGTATCTGACACCACGACAGCAAGCTCCGAGGACAGCAATATCATGTCGTGATATAAATCAATGAGTGCCAGCGGTTCAACCCCTTTTTCAAGAGAACTTCGCAGGCGTGTCACATGTGGTCGTTACGCACTGAAGCCGCTGTGCTTTCCGTCTCCTCGCATCCCGGTACGGCGGCAGAAATTCCAGCAGGTCCCACGCGACCCATCACTTCTGGCGGACGGCTTCCTAACCACAGCTGGCTCCAATAAACCCGCTGCGCACAGCGACCCGCGATTGCTAAGTCGGAAAGTCTTATTTAAACATCATGCCATGATGCTAATCATGTCAGGGCGATGCTTGCTAAGCGAGGGAATTACGTTTTCTACGCGGCCCCTTGGAACCCGCGACTCGGACTTGCAGTTGATCGAGATCGGAGAGCTCCGACTACTTCGCCGGATCGTCGCCTCCTCCCCTTCCTCCATATAGACGCGAGCGCACAGCTTTGACCCAGGCCCAACTGCGATCCGACGATCCCGAACTGGAGCACCAAAGCAGCAGCGGCTTGCCCGCGCTCGTGCTTGCCGCCTTGGGCGTCGTCTACGGCGACATCGGAACCAGCCCGCTTTACGCGTTCCGGGAAGCGTTGCATGCCACGGCAGGACGCGGCACGCACCCCGACAACGTGCTTGGCATTCTCTCGCTGATCGTCTGGGCGCTGACGATCGTCGTAACCGTAAAATACGTGACCTTCGTGCTGAAGGCCGACAACCGTGGGGAAGGTGGAACGCTGTCCCTTATGACTTTGGCGCGCGAAAGCTTGCGTGGCCGGCCGGTCTGGGTTCTTGTGCTGGGGGTCGCAGGGGCGTCGCTCTTCCTGGGCGACGCGATCATAACACCGGCGATCTCGGTTCTCTCGGCGGTAGAAGGCATACAAGTCGTCGCTCCAGCACTCTCGTCGTGGATCGTTCCCATCACATTGACGATCATCGCAGTTCTGTTTTTCGTCCAGCGATTTGGCACCGGCGGGGTGGCAGCGGTGTTCGGGCCGGTGATGGCCGTATGGTTCGTGGTCCTGGGCCTCAGCGGCGCCATTCACATCTTGGACGAACCCGCGATCCTTTGGGCAGTAAACCCCGCGCATGCGATGCGCTACGCCGCAAGCAACGTTGGAATAACCGTCACGGTTCTGGGCGCGGTTTTCCTTGCCGTCACGGGCGCGGAGGCCCTGTATGTCGATCTCGGTCACTTCGGCCGTAGACCGATCGTCACTGCGTGGTTTGTGCTCGTTTTCCCATGTTTGCTTCTTAATTACTTCGGGCAAGGCGCATTCGTGCTCGCCAACCCAGAGATGGCAGAACACCCCTTCTTCGGAATGCACACCGACTGGGCAAAGGTGCCGATGGTCTGTCTTGCGACCGCAGCTACGGTCATTGCGAGCCAAGCGGTGATTTCGGGGGCTTACTCTCTCGTACGTCAGGCAATGCACCTCAATCTGCTGCCCCGTCTCCAAATCCTGCATACGTCGGAGACCCATTCCGGCCAGATCTTCATGCCGCAGGTAAACGCCTTCCTCTTTGTGTTCGTGGTCGCGCTTGTCCTCTATTTCCGGAGCTCAAGCGGCCTTTCCGCGGCCTATGGAATAGCCGTGACGGGCGAGATGCTCATCACGTCTGTGCTTCTTTACGTCGTGATGCTGCGCATTTGGGGCTGGACGCCCGTGCGTGCCGCGGCGGTCACCGTGCCACTGTTCCTGATCGACGCCGGTTTCTTTGCGTCCAACGTCGCCAAGTTTGCGGACGGGGGCTGGGTGCCGGTGACTGTCGCCTGCACTATGGGACTGGTCATGCAGACCTGGATGTCAGGCCGTCGGCTTCTGACTGCCCGCACGAAGGCAGACGAAATACCGCTAGCATCGATCATCGACAGTCTGGCACGCAAGAAGCCGCCGACCGTTCCGGGAACGGCGATTTTTCTGACCAGCGACGTCGAGGGCGCTCCGACCGCGCTGCTTCATAGTCTTAAACATTACAAAGTGCTGCACGAGCAGAACGTGATATTGAGCGTCGTCACGGCCACCACGCCCTTCGTTACCGACGACGAAAAGATCTTCCTGGAAAGCTTTAACCCACTGTTCAGCCGGCTGATCATCACGTTCGGCTTCATGGAGACGCCGAACATACCGAAGGCGCTCGTCCTCGTCAGAAAGCTGGGGCTGAAATTCGACATCATGTCGACATCGTTCTTCTTGTCCAGACGCACGATCCTTCCTTCGAAGAAGGGCGGCATGCCGTTCTGGCAGGATCGGCTGTTCATTGCCCTTGCCCAAAATGCCGGAAATGCGACAGACTATTTCAGCCTCCCGACCGGCCGGGTCGTCGAACTCGGCCTTCAGACGACGATCTGAAGCCACCGCACATCGTCGCCATCAGAAGAAAGCCCGCATCCTTTGTCCGTCTTCGATCTCATCTCACTGCTGATGGCCCTGACAGCTGGCTTTTCCTGGATCAATCGGTGCTATCTTCGTCTGCCTCCTTCAATTGGCATCCTCGTCATGGGACTGGCGGCTTCTACCGTGCTCGTGCTGCTGGAAATTCGTGCTTCCCACAGTGGCGCGTTACGAACAGCTAGCCGACCTGGTCAGGAGGGTCGACTTCCAGACGACGGTCATGAACGGCATGCTGGCGTTCTTGCTTTTTGCCGGATCGCTTCATGTCGACTTCACCGCTCTTCGTTCACGCCTCGCGGTCGTGGGCGCGATGGCGCTCGCTGGCACGATGGTTTCGACCGCTATCGTCGGCGCCTGCGTCTGGGGACTAGCCCGAGCGACAGGCACCGAGCTTCCTCTCGTATGGGCGCTCGTATTCGGCGCGCTCGTCAGCCCGACCGATCCTGTCGCTGTGCTGGCGACGCTTAAGGCCGTGAAGGTCCCCCCGGAGCTGGAAACGGACATGGCAGGCGAGTCCTTGTTCAACGACGGCGTCGGAGTCGTGCTATTCACCGCCCTGCTGGCCATTGCGTCCACAGGTGCAGGCGACGAAATCGGCGCGGCGAAGGTTGCCGAGCTCTTTCTCGTGGAGGCCGTCGGCGGCGGGCTGCTGGGGCTGGTCTGCGGCTACGCGGGATATCGCGCCATGCGGGCGATCGACGACTACCCAGTCGAAGTTCTTATCTCGATCGCGCTGGCGATGGGCTGCTATTCACTTGCGACGGCTCTCAATATGAGCGGACCGATCGCCGTCGTGGTTTCCGGCATTTTGGTAGGGAACCGTGGCCCCAAGGATGCGCTGAGTGACATGACCCAGCGTTATCTGTTCGGCTTCTGGACGCTGGTCGATCAGATACTCAATTCGATCCTTTTCCTGTTGATTGGCCTCGAAGTTCTCGTCCTGCGCTTCGATGCCGCGTACCTTCCGGTTTCGCTCCTGGCGATTCCGGTTGCGGTCGGCGCGCGGTTCGTCGCCACGGCATCGGCCGTCGCGACACTTAAGCGATGGTACAGTTTCGAGCGCGGACCGACCGCGGTATTAGTCTGGGGCGGGCTGCGCGGGGGATATCGATCGCGCTCGCGCTATCGCTTCCAGAGACCGAATGGAAACCGCTCCTCCTTTCCGCAACCTATTGCGTGGTCGTCTTCTCGATACTTGTTCAGGGCCTTACGCTGGGGCGCCTGGCGAAGCACGTTTTGAAGCGGGACGAAGTGAACGGCTAGCGACTTTCGACCTGGTGATCGCAGCCGAGCGTGTGGCGATTGCCTCCAAGACGAGTTCGGTGACGACAACGCCGCTGATCAGGAAGTTGATTTGCAGCAGGAGCACGGTGAAGGGCGCGATCATCGCATTGCGAAGCGCGTGGCCGAGAACCATCCGTCGCGTGCTCATGCCCTTCAGGATAGCCGTGCGGATATAAGGCCGCTCCATGACGCCGATCATCGAGAAGAGCTGGCGCGGTTTGTCTGAACAGTTTCGGGCGTTTCGCTAAGTGGATTTCCGCCTCGATTATGCCGCCACCGTCATTGGTGCCAGCGCGTTGAAGTAGGCCTGATCCGGCGTCTTCCGGTCAAGGGATGAATGTGGGCGTCGGCT
>NZ_JBFTRK010000009.1:0-251216 GCF_056399485.1 Rhizobium sp. 01N424 | reverse complement strand
TCAGCGCGAAGAAACTGCCGACATCGGCGACTTACTTCCGTTCCGCTTCTCCAAAAACCCCGCCAATTGATAGGCCCGGATATCGCTTCGCAAAAGGGGCCGGTGCGGTGATGCCGCATACGTCAATGTGCATGGAAGATCGCGCTTACTCTTCATCCACTGAAGCGAAGCCTGTAACCGCAATCTGCGCGAGCCGATCAGGGGCTGCTCTGATCGAGGGAACGCCTCCATTTCGCTGGGGACGTGCCGAACTCCTTCGTGAACACCCGGGTGAAGTGGCTCTGATCTGAAAATCCGCAGCACACGGCGGTCTCCGCCAGTGATGTGGTCCGGTCTATCAGGATCGCCTTAGCGTGTTCAAGGCGTGCAAGAACCGACCACTGATGCGGTGAAGTTCCGACCGTGTCGGTAAACGATCGCGTGAAATGACGGGTCGAAATTCTGCAAGCCTTCGCGACTTCGGAAAGGTTCGGCGTCGAACGCATGTCCCCGGAGAGCATCTGCTTGGCGATCTTCAACTGCCATGGTGCGAGCTGATTGCAGTTACGGCCACTGGCACTCTGCGAACGTCCATATCGCTCAACAGCATGAGCGCAAAGAGCAAGGATGATCTGCTCAGCGAAATGTGTGTTGCCACCGTTTTCGCTCCTGTGGCTGAGTTTCAAGCACGTTGCCAAGTCAGAGATGACCTCGTCCTCGATCTCCTGCCCCCGCTCGACGGACAAGCCGTAGAAGTTCTTAATTCCAGATTTTCGCGCACATTTAACGAGGGCATCGGTTGGCAGGAAAACCTCAAAGTGCTGCCCGTCGTCGCCAGAACCCGTATGGCAGCCTTCGACAAAAACGACGTTCTTGGACGAGCCACCAGCTTGAACGACGACAGTGATGCCCTCCACATGCGCCGCACCAATCAGTTTATTCGTGACTGATTTTGGCAGATTGGAGGTCGATTCTCCATTTTGCGCGGCGGAATGGGCGCGACTTGGAGTTCCCCAATCACCCGAGCGCTCAGCGAAATCAGTACTTTGCTGCTGTCGGCTGCCAAACTGGTTCATGACCCGCTCCAAAGCTATCAATGGGATCACTCTGGAGCCTAAATCATTAGTGAGCGAGTTAAACTCCGTTAAAAAAGGCAACTCGCGTAGTTTAACTCCCACTATTGATTGAATACTTGGCCTTTCTCCATGCCCCCGGCGTCATTCCGACCAATTGCGCAAAAACCCTTGTGAAATGGCTTTGGTCAGCAAACCCGCAAGCGAGCCCGACGTCGCCGAGACAAGCGTTCGTCTGACTCAGCAGTAACTTGGCCTGCTCGACGCGAGCGTTCTGAATGTAAAGGTGAGGAGCTGTGCCCATCGTTTGTCGAAAGGCTCGTTGAAAATGACGATGCGATATCCGACACTCGTCCGCAAGGTCGCCCACGGTGAGACCGCCCTCTGTTCCGGCCGCTATGAGCTCTTGTATTCGCTTTTGCTGCCATGGAGCCAAGCCGCCTCGGCGTCGACGACTGTGAGGAGTCATTCCCCCATACGCTTGCGCCAAGTATGCTACCAACGCCGCTCCGACATGGTTAAGACGACCATCCTCGCGCCGCTCGCCCGAGCGCAGCGCCGACATTAAAACCTTCATAAGATTGATGACGGTCTCGTCGTAGACGCCTCGACCCACTTGGGAAACCAAGCCCGCGATTTCTTCGGACTGGCAAGCCTCGGCCGCCTCGTCGAGCGCATGGCGGGGAATGTGCAGGTTAATAGAATGAAAGGGGTGCTCGAAGTTCAGACGCATGGGGCGATTGAGGTCCTGAAATACGGCCTCCCATGGCCCGACGTTCACCGCCGGACATTCGGCATCCACCTCCCCAATGCTGACAAACCGAACAGGGGAAAGGTAAAGCGAGACCATATACGCGTCCTGGCGGGGAAGCGGTTTGGTCTCCAGTCGCTGGTTGGGTGATCGAATTTCCGTAAGCTCCAGTACCGACAGGGCCGCGGTCTTAATAACAGCGCTTCGCGCGCTTTCGTTTTGAAAGGCAGTGCGGAGCTCGCGGCCGAATTGCCCACCTCCGGGTTCAACCTCTGTCATCGTCCTGGTACTCCTCCGTAGACACAAGCTGTGGCTTAGGGAGGAATGTTCGGGCAATGGCAGAGTGCCCGTTGGCGCGCGCGGAGACGCTCTATATGGCCATGGCGTCCAAATCGTTCTCTTATGTTCAAAAAAACGCGTTGCCGCTTCGTCCCGGCAGCGGGCGGGCTCAGCTAGACTGGGGCGTCTAAACAGAGCGGCACTGACGAGCTATCTCATCGATGTCGGGACGGTGCCGCGAAATATAGAGGCGGCTTGCGTTCGATCCTGAGAGGAAAGCGAGGGCGCTCTTGCACAGTCTTAATGCTGCACACGCCAAATCTCGGGGTGGACCCCGACGTGACGGCTGAAAGCTGCGACGAAGTGAGGAATGTCTACGAATCCCACGATGTCGCGTACTTGATCCAGCGGGATGAATGGCCGGACAAGCAAAATATCGCGCGACGTGCCCACCGCACAAGCTTCCAGCCACCGCCAGGGCGGCATCCCGGTTGTCTTTCTGAATGACCTCGCAAATTCAAGGGCGGGCAGCCCACACTGTGCCGCGATGTCGTCGAGGGAAATCCCACCGTCCAAATGTGCCCGCAACATCTCGCATGCCATCGCCTTTTGCCATGGCGAAAGCTGCTTTGGTTCGGCCATGCGCGTTGGCGACCGCCCGCTGGAGACCCCGTAGGTCCGCAATACGTGAGATGCCGTGGCCATGGTCACATGATCCGTGAAAAGTCGGTTGGCATGTTCCGCCCTCTTGAGCGAAGGGAGAATTGTCTTTCCGAGTGTCGCTAAAACGCGGTCCTGATGCCCGTCCATGAGGGAAAGTCGAAATTCGTCGACCGTCGCCAGACCCTCGCGCTCCGCTATCTGGTTCAGGGCTGACTTCGGCATGTGGAAACTGACGTGATGAAACTCTTCCAACACTCTAACGGAGGGTTCGCTTCTCAAGTCATAAAGGACCGTAGTTCCGGCAGCCAACGGGTTGGTCTTCATGAAATCATTGGCGATCCAGAGGTCATACGTCGGACTGATGCTGACATGGATTGTCACCAGCAGGCTGTCTTCGGAAGGAATGGGCGATGACTTTTCGGGATCGGGCGAACGGCAATGCATCTCGGTCACGGTGATCGGAGCCTTGTCCAGTTGCCGCATGACCAACGGCTGGCGCGGCTCGAAACTGAATTTCGAGTGCATCCACCGATCGAAATCCACATCGTCACGCTCGGTACCGCTCATGTGCTCCCCCGGATTTCGCCCGGCTCACAATGGCGGCACCTTCCGGCTAAATCTTGCAGCGAACAGACTGATTTGTACGATTGCGGCCAAAACCGTTCAGTCGACTGTCAGGACGATCTTCCCGGATTTGTGAGAACGGTCGCCGTCAAGCATCTTGTGCGCCTCAGAAGCCATCGACAATGGTAGGACTTCCCCGACATTCGTGGAGAGCTCACCCACGTCGATCGCTGCGGCAATATCGATCAGGTCAGCACTTGTGACATCGACGAGGAAGAACCGTGCGTCGACCCGAGCCGCTGCCGCGATCTCCCTATCCGGCTGCGACACGGCGGAAACTAGACGACCTCCAGGTCGCAACACCTCGAAAGAGCGCCGTTGCGTATCTCCTCCGATAAGGTCGATGACCGCATCGAAATCGCGGGTGACGTCTTCGAAGCGTGTCTTCCCATAATCGATGACGTTGGTTGCGCCGAGACCGTAGAGATATCTCTCGGCGGCCCCGGAGGCGGTCACCGTGATATGTAGTCGTGCCCTGCTTGCAAGTTGGACCGCATACGATCCAACGTTTCCGGCACCCCCGTGAATTAGAACCCTTTGGCCCGCCCGAAGCTGAGCATGCTTGAACAATGCCTGTTTCGCGGTAACCGCGACGACCGGCACCGACGCGGCTGCCACGTCGTCAATGGTAACGGGTTTTTTTGCCATCATCTCCGCCTCCGCAAGGGCGTATTCCGCATACGCTCCGACGAAGCGCGAATTGGTAACGCCGAAAACAGCGTCTCCTTGTTTAACGCTTACAACTCCGGGGCCAACATTGGCGACCACCCCGGCGAAGTCGGAACCGAGTGTCAGGGGAAGAGGTTGCGGTAGTGCACTTTGGCCCGCGCGTATCCAACCGTCCCACGGGCCGACGCCGATCGCGCCGATTTTCACGAGGACTTGCCCCGGTCCCGGACGTGGGCAAGGAAGGCGTTCAGCAAGGATGACATCCGGTCCGCCGAACTTGTGGACGCGGTAGGCGGTCATAGTCCTGTAGCCTTGGTGGTTGGTCTTGGTAAGCTCGAGCATCGACATGCAAATCTCCCATGCTTGCAGCAATTAATTCCTCTGATTTTCGGAATTTGGTGGAATACAGTCTGGAGCGAAAACCGCCTGAATGGCCTGTTTCGGCCACTAAAATCGAAGCAAACCGTGAAGGTTGCCTGCCGCCCCCAATCACGGCCGTGGTGTTCCAAAAGTGGCGAAACGGTACAATCCCGTCTCCTCCCATTGTGTAAAGTTCAGGACGTTCCCCCAGCCGTGCGACAATCGCACGGTCGCAGACGAGCCATCCGCCGGCCGTGCTGCAAACTGCCCGCCGAGCCCTCAGCCTCCTCGGCGGGCCCTTTTTTAAAGTGGGGCGCAAGCGTAGCGGCAGGAGACGACATGCCGAAATTTCGAACGACAGAAACACCTGAGCAGGCTTCCGCCGGGTTTATTGGACTTCTGATCATAGCGGGAATCCTCGCGATCATAGTGGCGTTGTGTGTAGCGTCCGGCCCCGTGCCAGGCCATCCTATAACCACCCACGTCTACGTTCCCGGTGTGCCGGATGATTGATCCCGCTGCGGCCGACTCGCTTATCGTAACAAGATTTTTCGGAGCGATTTATGTTAGTATTGTTGGCCTTTTCGTTAGGTCTTGCGTCGGGCTTACGGGCTTTCACCGCACCCGCTGCGGCCTCATGGGGCGCGCTCCTTTTGATTTACATCGTACCCTCCACGTCGTGGCTTTATTTCATGTCATCGAGATTGGCAGCGGGAATTTTAACAGCACTGGCTTGTTTCGAGCTGTTTACCGACAAGCTCGCCTCCACTCCTTCTCGGTTGGTGCCCGTTCAAATTTCTGCCAGACTTCTGACAGGTGCGGTTTCTGGCGCAACGCTGGGAGCGATTCATGACCTCACATTTTTGGGTGGAGCCGCCGGAATTCTCGGTTCGCTAGCGGGAACACTCGGAGGCTCGATGGCCCGCGAAAGATTGGCTCGGTTATTTGGGCGGGACCTTCCGGCTGCTTTGATAGAAGATTCTGCCTGCATCGCACTGGCAGCGGTCTGCATCTTGGCATCACAATCTCTCTAGGAGCTATGGATATGCCCGTGGCGAGCTATCGAGCGAAATTTCTGGAAATTCTGTGTCAAGTCTGCGACCTCGCAACCACCGACGAGAGACCTGACGACTTTAACTGGAGGGCCGATTACATAGCTCGAAATTCGCTCTGGTACAGGTTCCAAGGGCGCGGCTGCTCGCGCGAGAGAGCAGCAGACGGACGGTTGCTCGACATCGACACGGGACATGTGCGGCATTTAAGTGTTTCTCTGCTGTCTTTCTCGATGCTCGAGTTCGACTGCAACGCTCTGATTGCGGCATACAACGGCCCAAATCTCTCCCCTGTCTGCGTGGCTCAGGGTTTGATCGGCTCACACAATGCCACACCGGAGATCGTCTCGCTCCATATCGAGCGAACTGCAGGGTGCGAGTTTGCACGTGCAACGAAAATAGAGACGTCGATCATTTTTATAGGTTTCAAGCACGAATGCGACGCAGGTCCAAACGAAACCCTTCTAGCTCGGGAGCCATCCCTGACGTCCCCGCACTGGTACCATGAACGACACTTTTTCGGGAGCGCGGCAGTCTAACCCGCGGGATCGCCGCGCTGCCCACGGAGGCGAAGTATCGGGGTCTTCATTAATCGACCGACTGCCGCAAGGGACTTGGTTGGGTTTGCGCAGCATCATTCAAAAGCGTGTCACCTATGCAATCGTCGGCTCGAAAAGCTGCGGGCCCGGCTTCGATACATCAGTACCCAGCTTACACGTCGATCCACGAGGCAGAGAAGGCCGTCCCTTTTTTGTCCGAGAAGCATCCCGGCTGCAGCCGTGCAATGCTTCGGTCGACTGGGACCAGTCGACCGTTCAACTGCGCGATCGTTTCGAGCTGAAAATATTGTGTTCGGTCAGAAGCGAGGCAGCCCTCACCGCAAGCTACCCTGCCTTGGATGCCGTGCTATCGGGCGACGAGCAACCCACTTTGATGCCTCGCGTCTAAGTACCGCTCCGTACGCCTTGCAAGAAAAGCCGAACAGACGTCCTCAGACCGAGCTCGATCCGCTCGTTGTCTGCGGTCAGACCTAGCAGCGCAAGTCTACTCAATCGCCCTATTACGAGGCTCAAGAACAGTTCAGCTGCCATGTCGAAATCGTCAATTTCGACCTCACCACGCTCCGAGAGTTTGTGCAGCAAGTGAGCAATACCACTTTGCCCGCGTTGGAATCCTTCACGATCCATCAAACTTCCCAGTTTCGGAAATCGTGGAGTTTGTGAGATCACCATTCGGTAGATCGCTGTTGTTTCTGGGCGGTTTACCAGCTCAAGCGCATGACGCCCGACTTCGAGCAGGACCTCAGTTGCGTCACCTTCTGTTGCATCGAAATCAAGGTTCTCAAAAAGCTCGCTGATCTRCCTGCGCACCACTGCTGCGAACAACTGAGCTTTGTCGTCGTAGCGGGTGTAGATTGTGGCCTTACTGACCCCAGCGCGCAGGGCAACCGAGTCGACCGAGGTGGCGTCGAAACCGTTTTCGGCGAACAATGCAGCGGCAGCGTCGATCAATCGTTGTTCTAAAGCGCCCGACTGAACGCGTTTTGGCCGTCCGCCCCGTTTTCCGGTTTTCAGCATTCGCATACGTGCTTGTCCGATTCATACCTTGCCTTTGGCAATAGTACTTCGGGTGTAGGTGACTTCGCCCGTCGGATATAGTTGAAACACGTCACAATCGTTTCATTCTAGGCTTACCACCTCCGTAATTTAGTGCGTTCGATGAGCCGGTGGCTGCTCAGAAAGAAGCGAAAGAGTGCGGATCAACTGGAGTGCAGCGGAATCGTTTTTCTCCTGCCGCGCCACCTCATAGGCAGCGAGACAAAGATTTTGGAGCTTCGCTGAGGCCCGTCCCTTGTCTATCTCGGTGACGATACAGGTGAACAAGACATCACCTATAGACCGCCCCTTCATAACCACCAGTTTTGTCTTTCCGTCGGTTTGAAGCTCGAAGACTTCATGGATTGTATCGCAACGCTCGATACATGCGTAAATGGCCTGCGAGATTCTCGGACGGTCCTTCGAGCTAATACCCGCCAGGAACATGGCAACGGTGACACCAAGATGGCAGTCGTCCTCGTCTAGGCCGAAAAGCAGTGCCGCCACGTCATCAGCGATGACAATATCCTGGTTTGTAAACCATGTAATAAGACCGCTGCTGAGCTCCATAAAGTCAATGCATTCCATCGCAAGCTACCCGTAAAAGAGAAAGCGACTCGCGTTCGCATTTTTAACACTGTAGCGACTTTTTTGTCTGTTGCTAGAGTGCAGGAGAATGTCTTCTGGGGGTCGGCCCTATATCGGTCGCGGTAAAGCCCCAGGGAATGGTCACCGAAGTGACTGCAGCTCCCGTAAATACGCTATCGCTGCATGGCTGTACTGCCGCTTGACTTCGTCCCATTCCAACGAACGCATGATCGGGTCTTGACCTCGCACCTTGGTCAAAGCGGCGTTAGTAATGATTGAAAATATTACCTTTGCCGCCGTCTCTGCGGTCTGGTGCTCAAGTCCGGCAAGATGCGTAGATAGCCCAGCGTTGAACTGAGAGTATATCGCCGAGCGTACGTTCTGTCCCGTCTCAAGCATCTTTGGGCTGGCAGCGCGAGGATCGAAGAGAGCTCTGTGCAGCTCCTCGTCGCTGGAGAAAACCCCGATGATCGCTTCGGCAAACGCTTCGATAAACGAAGCTACATCGCGAGCTGACTCCGTTTCAACCGCTGACCTCACGGCCTCGGCGATACGGCCCGCGACGGCATCTTTCAGAGCATGCAAGATGTCGTCTCTTCCTTCGAACCGTCGATAGATATTTCCGATCGGAATTCCTGCCAACGACGCAATCCCGCCGATTGAAAACCCGTCTACCCCTTGCGCACGCAGTAGGGAATCTGCGGCGGCGAGAATCCGCGCTCGGGTTTCCCGGCTGCGATTTTGCTGTGGTGCCAGCCTTGAAGGAGGCTGTGGATCGAGCTTCGTCATGAAGCCTAGTACCATGCCCCCGCCCACCATGTCATGTGATTGCCGGCGTGTCAGGGAGCGAAAGCCACAGCGGCCGCGACACCATGGTAGGTAGTCGCGTCCGCCGGCCCGAACCGGGGCCGCCTGCTCCCGGTCCGCACTCATCCCGGGTTAGACTGCTTTGCTAGCGCCTTCGACGAGATGGGGAACACGGAAGCTGATCGCCAAGCGGTTCCAGACGTTGATCGCACCGATCGCAACGGTGATCTTCGTCATATCTTCTTCCGAGAAATGCGCCTTCAAAGCTTGGTAGTCGCTATCGGGCGCGCCTGTCTCGGCGATCTTCGTCACCGCGTCAACCCATCCAAGCAGAGCGCGTTCCTTCTCGTCGTAGACCGGCGACTCGCGCCACACGCACATTAGATTGATCCACTGTTCGGACATGCCGTCGTGACGGGCCTCCTTCACATGCATGTCGACGCAATACGCGCAGCCATTGATCTGCGACGCGCGCAGCTTGATAAGGTGGATGTAGCGGGCTTCAAGACCGCACTTCTGAACGTGCTCGTCCAGGGCGGCGACTGCCTTGTACGATTCAGGCGAAGCCTTGCCGAAGTTGAAACGTGGTTGCATTTTTCTTTTCCTTGGTTGGTTGCGCGGCGGCGCGTCGCGCCGCCGCAGGTCGGCGACGTCGTGAGGCCTCAATCGGCTTGTCGGTCCGACGTCGATATCGTGAAGAGCTCGATCGGTTCTTCGAATCCCTTCAGATGGTGGAATCTTGTGGAAACGACGCGTGTGGTGCCGACGCGCTCCCGAAAGGCGTCGGACATAAGCACGGCCTTTCCAAGCGTGCCGCATGCCGTCTGTATGCGACTAAGCAGGTTCACGTCCGGGCCGATGACAGTGAAATCGAGGCGTCTTCCGGAGCCGATATTTCCGTAACTTACCCTGCCGTAATGCAAGGCGACCGCTGCCCCGACGCTCACACCATCCACTGCGAAACCCGAAAGCTGGTCAAGTACCCGGTCTGTGGCCGCCAGCGCCTGTTCGCATGCCGCTGCCGCGTCGGAACTCGGAAAGAACGCCAGAACGGCGTCACCCATGAATTTGAGGACTTCCCCTCCATAGGTGGTGATAGCGGGTACGACCACGTCGAAGTATGCGTTCAGCAACTCCAGCACCTTCTCGGCGGGCAACTGGTTTGACAGCGCGGTGAAGCCACGGAGGTCGCAGAGCAGGAGCGCTGCTTCCATCGTCTCGATCTCACCCTGCCGAATGCGTCCCGCCAGAATACGCTGGGCGGTCATTGGCCCGATGTACACGTCGAGCAAGGATAGCTCGGCCTGACGCATTACCCGCATTTCGCATGTGTTCCGCAGCGCGGGAAGAATCCGCTCTATCAGTTGCACTTCCGAAAGCGAGAAACCCGATGGGCGCTTTGTCGCGAACACCGCCGCGCTGACAGGGCCATCGACATTGCACAATGGGGCGATCACGAGCTGCACCAGCGCTCTGTCCTCAAAGACGTCTATATGCTGCCACGGCCACTTCGTGTCATTCGCATCAACGATCATCGGCTCGCGCGAGTCCATTACCTGACGAAGCGGGCTGGTCGCGAACGCCATTTTCATGCCGTGCTCCCGGTCGTGGACCTCGACAGGTTCTCCAGGTGCCCACGCGAGCGTGCGGCCGAGGATTTCAGGATGCAGCGTCATCAGGTGAAGCGTCAGCCGGTCGATCGGTAGTCCGATCTGGCGCAGCCTCTTCCCGAGGCCAGCAATCAGCCCGGCCTCGTCTATAGAGTGGCATTCGTCGCCCGAAAGCCATTCGAGAATGGAAAGCACGGAAGACTGATCGGCGTTAAGGGCGGTCGCGCCCTTGTCTTTGCGCGTAATACGGTTCTGCATGGTGATAGTCATTGCCATAGTCCTCAATGAGCGCCTGCGCCGGAAACGTGGCCGGGCTTTTTCAGAAGAAGCGTGGCCAGCAGGGCAACAACAAGCGCCGCGCCGAGCAGGAAGAAGGTGTCACTGAACGCCATGATATTTGCTTGCTTGCGGACACTGCCTGCCATGGCGACCAGCGCCTTATGGGTGGCGGTGGCCTGGTCGCTGACACCGTGCGACATGAAGTAGTTGGTAAGGCGTGCGACACGAAGCCTCGTGGCTTCTTCGAAAACACTGACGGAGTTCGTAAGGATGTTCGAATGGAACTGCTCGCGTTTCGATATGAAGGTCTGCAGCGACGCAATCCCCACGGCACCCCCTAGATTTCGCATCATGTTGAACAAGGCGGAAGCGGAGCCTGCGTTTTCCTGCTCGATTCCAGCGGTTGCGATCGCAGAGAGCGGCGTGAATACCATCGCCTGTCCAACTGCGCGGACCACGTTGGGCCAAAAAAGCTGGTCACTGCCGTAGTCGCCTGTCATGTGCACGTTCATGAAATTCGATGCGGCAAAAAGCGCGAAACCGAAGACGATGAGCAGGCGCAGGTCAAAACGCTTCATCAACCGTGGAACCAGCGGGATCAGCAGCAGTTGCGGAATCCCCGTCCAGGCAAGAACAAGGCCGATCTGTTCAGAATTGTAGCCCTGGATACGCGACAGATATATCGGAAGCACGAACGCTGAGCCGTAAAGGGCGATCCCCAGCAGGAAGTTCGCGACAATACCAAAGCCGAAGTTCCGGCGAAGCAGCAGGCGCAGGTTCAGCAGCGGATGTGCGGTTCTCAGTTCGATGATCAGGAAGAGCGTAAGCGAAACTGCGGCGATGGCAGACAGACGCACAATGAAGTCCGAACCAAACCAGTCGTCTTTGTTGCCTTCTTCGAGGACCGTCTGGAGGGCCGCGAGACCGACCGACATCGTGACGATGCCCGGCCAGTCACCCTTTGCAAGCAGGCCAAGGTTCATCGGAGCGCGGTCGAGGGACGCCCAGAGCATTGCGATCATGATCGAGCCAGGGACCAGGTTAACGTAGAAAATGAATTCCCACCCATAATTCTCCGTCAGGTAACCACCGATGGTCGGACCGATCGCAGGGGCGAATGTGGCAGACAGCGCAAACAGCGCCAGTCCGATCGGCTGCTTCGGCTTAGGAAGAAGCGTGATGATAATTGTAAAAGCCATCGGGATGAGCACGCCACCCGAGAAGCCTTGGATCGCCCGCAGAACGATCATCTGTTGAAGGTTGACTGCGAAAGCGCAAGCCATCGAGAAAAGTAGGAATAGGACCGCGTTAACAAGCAGGTAATTGCGGACGGAGAAAACCCGGGCCAACCATCCGGAAAGCGGGATCACCACGATCTCGGCGATCAGGTAGGAGGTCGAAATCCAACCACCGTCGTCTTTGCCAGCGCCGATAGCGCCCTGGATGTCCGCTAGGGAGGCATTGACGATCTGAATGTTTAGGACCGCCATGAAAGCGCCGAGCGTCGAGCCGACAACCGCGCACCACATGCGCAGCGAGCTCATTTCCGGCTTCGATGGCGCAAGTGGAGCTGCTGGAGCTTGCCCGGCCTGCTGCGGCTTGTCGTTGTTAACTGCGAGCTGAAGAGTGGCCATGACTAATCTCCTTCCGGTTCGACCGGAATCTCTCACGACGATGGGTTGCTGATAATCGGGAAAGGATGGGTAGGACTGTCCGCCGCGAGCGGATAATCGCTACTTCTCCGAGGACTGTTGCGCTGCCTTGGTATCGATTTCCGGCTCGGCGGACATGCCAGACCTCAGACGGCCGGCGATCTCGTCGTTGTCGAGGACGATCTTCACGGGGATGCGCTGGACGATCTTCGTAAAGTTGCCCGTGGCGTTGTCCGGAGGAAGAAGCGAGAACTCGAGACCGCTCGCCGGAGAAATACTGTCGACGTGCCCCTTGATGTCGAGATCAGGAAAGCTGTCGACCTTAACGTCGACCAGTTGCCCAGGCTTCACGTAAGTAAGCTGGGTCTCTTTAAAGTTTGCTACGATGTAAACCGAGTGTAGCGGAACAACGGCCATTAACTGGGTGCCTGCCGACACGAACTGGCCAACCCGGATCGATCGTGCGCCGACGGTTCCGTCGACGGCTGCGACGATGTCGGTATACGACAAATTCAGTTCTGCCTGGCTCGCCACTGCCGCGGCTCGGTCGCGCTGTGCGACGGACTGGGTGCGTTGCGTCTCCAGAACGGGAACCTTGTTTTTGGCGGCAACAAGTGCTGCCTGATCGCGTTCGAGAGCGGCCGAGGCCTGGTCCATGAGCGACTGTGTCTGCTCTGCTTTCGACTGACTGCCCGCGCCGCTGACAATCAGGCGGGCGTTACGCGCGGCCTCCGACTTGGCGTAGACAAGCGAGGCGTTGGAAGCGTCGACTGCCGCTTTGGACTGGCCGATCACGGACTTCTGCAATTCGATCTGGGCGTCGATGTTTGTGATGGCTGCCTCTGCGGCCTTGACGTCAGCTCGAGCCTGATTGAGCGCCGCCTGGAAATCGCGATCGTCTATACGAGCGACTACCTGACCTGCTTTGACGACATCGTTGTCATTGATAAGGACTTCCTTGATATAGCCCGCCACTTTTGGGGCCGTCGTCGTGTAGTCAGCCTTCACGTAGGCATCATCGGTCGACTCGATAAAACGGCCGACGGTCCAATAATGGTTGCCGTAGTGCACTCCGTATGCCGCGCCGGCCAAAAGAACCAAAGCGAATATGCTCTTTTTTACGACTGACTTGCGCGATTTCGCCGGGGCTGCGGGAGCAGGCGTCTCAGCGGGGGCAGACGGGACGTCCTTGATCTTGCGATCGGCTTCTGCAGACGTCTCGAAGACTTCCTTGCGGGGCAATTCGACCATTGAAGTTCTCCTTCGTTGCGCCAAGAGCGCGGGCTGTTCTGATGAGCCCAAGATGCGCCGCTAGGTGACGATTGATAATCCGCTGATCTGTTGAAGCATCATACACTGAGAGCGGATAATCGGTTGAGCTGTGGACATCGCCGCCGGAAAGCGGCGGGCGAAATTATCGTGTCGCCTCCGTGCAAGACTTGGCCTTGTCTCACACGCTAGCGTCGGCATTCCCTGCGCGATCCGCAGCGTCCCTCACTTCGCGGTGGCTGCACGGACGGGCGACGATCTGAGACACATCCCCTTCCCGCGAGATACTGGAGCCAGCATCCCAGATGCCCTACGAAGTGCTATACGACTTCCGTATTCAGCTGTTCGGCCTCGTTGCCTTGAGAATTGCAACCCGCGTGTTCGGCAGGGCAACTCCTCCCATCAAGCTCTTCCTGAACGCGTCATTCTTCTCGGCGTTGACCGCAGTCCTGCTCTACCATCAGATCGCACCCTACGAGGCATCGCCCTCTCCCGGGTCGCGGGTCGTCGGAGCCAGTCAGGCGATCGGCAAGTCCATTTGGTGGATATCCGGGTCGATGCTACTTGTCAGCCTCATCCGGCTCTTTCTGGTTTTCGAGCGCACACCACGAGAAGGACGACTGCTTCAAGACGTCCTGGTCGGGCTGATCTTTGGGGGCACCTTCCTGTCGATCGCATCGAACGTGTTCAATATTCCAGTTGGCACGTTGATCGCGACCTCCGGGGTCTTCGCCATCGTTCTCGGCTTGGCGCTTCAAAACACGCTCGCGGATGTGTTCTCGGGAGTGGCGTTGAATCTCGGCAAGCCGTATCGGATCGGCGACTGGGTGGTTTTGGACGATGGAATACAGGGACGCGTCGTCGAAACGAACTGGCGCGCGACCCATCTCCTTAACGGTGCCAATGACCTTGTAGTCGTTCCGAACAGCGCATTGGCCAAGGCCAGAATTGTAAATCAAAGCAGCCCCGACGAAACACATGGCATCACGCTCAAGCTGAGAATGAAGCCAACCCACTCTCCCGCCACCATCGAAGACGTGATGCGCACGGTGTTGTGGAGCAGCAATCACATCTTAAAGCATCCCGAGCCTTCTGTTCGGATCACTGCACTGGATGCGACTGCCGTAGAGGTCGAGCTTGCATGCCGCGTCAGGGACATCACTCGCACCGTAGATGCCAAGAACGAACTCTTCGATCTTGTCTTTCGCCACGCTCGTGCGTCGAACTTGGCAATGGCGTCGACTGCCGGCTTTCCTGAATACCCCCCAGCCACAGTTACGGAAGCTCAATCCAGGGGAACGCCGTGGCGGCTGGTCAATTCGATCGCGATTTTCGCGGCGCTCTCTGATGACGAAAAGGAAAAGGTGGCGGAGACTTTGGTGAGGAGAGTCTTTGACAAGGATACCATGGTCGTGGCGGAGGGCGAGATTTGCCACGGCTTGTTTATCGTGCGGAGCGGCGTCGTCGTTGTCGAAAGGCAGCTTGCCGAGAAGGTGGTCGAACTCACCCGCCTTGCCCCGCATGACTGCTTTGGCGAACGAAGCATACTTTCGGGATTGCCGGAGACGGCGTCGAAGAGGACCCTGACGCCAGTGGTCGCTTACGAGATACCCTCGGAGGTTCTACGCCCAATCCTTACCGAAAAGCCGTGGTTGCGGGATCAGTTGCGAGCCCTCTCCCATCGTCACGCCGAGCATGATCACCACGTCATGGCCGAGTTGGTAAAGACTCCGAAGCAGCAGACATACTCCTTCGCTGACCGGATCAGGCACTTGTTCGATGCCTCGGAAGATTTGTGAGTGTAACATCTGAAGTCTGCCGGGGCTCGCCGCCATCCTGCTTCCGATTGGCTTGGTCGGGATGGGTTAGCCGGCGCGGTTCTACTGGAAGAGAACGATGATATTTTCTCAAAGTGGTGATGTCCGCTTTCGGCCCACCAAGAGCACGCTAGCATTCACCCCAACGAACCTGAACGGCGGATGAGAGATTTAAGGGAAGAGCCGCCCTCGCCTTTCGTGGTAGGCAAAGGAGGCTCGCATTGTGTCATAGACCGGGTCTCGCAATGAAAGGTCATTATGCGGCATATCCTCTCAACGATTGTTGGTCTCGTGATGATTTTAGCCGGAGCCTACACTTCGGTTTGGCTAATCCGTGAGAACAGCTTCTTTACAGCCTTAGCTTTCGGAATCCCGCCGCTGCTAGTCACCTTTGCGGGCATCGTCTTAACCTGGGAAAACTTTAGCAGCTGGATGGGCTGGAGGCAGTCAGAAAGGCGCTGAACGTTTCCGCGAATCTGCCAACTCGATGTGACGCGGAGTGCAACCCTTGCAACCAGAGCAGCCTTCGATATTCGCCAGACTCAAAGCGCCGTGGCCCAGTCTACCTGGTTCTAAACACGAACACTGCTAAAATGCCGAACGGTTGTTGCACATGTTTGCTTCATGACGTTTACGCTCCTCAAGGCTGCCTATCGATCAAAAGTAACTCGATGATGCAATCATAACGCGAAGACCCATTGCCAATTAGCTGCAGAACCGTTCATTGCTGCAACCACGGGACCGATACCATTGATCCCCTTGCCAAAGTTCTCTATTTGTCCCGGCGCGTGGAAAGATGCTAAGTCCGACCTAATGCCGCCACATCAGCCATCCGCTGTAAAAATGGCGGCGAATTGCCTTAGTGCGCTTTCGTCTATCGCCTCAAAAGTTGCGCTCAAGCCTGAAGAAGCCTTCCACCCAATCCGCATCCAGCTTGCCTTTGAGGGCATGGTCGCCGTAGTCTTCGCTGACATAGGTCGCAGTAGCCTTCGCGCTTAGCTCCGGCACCACCCGATAGTCCAACGTCACGCCTGCTCGCCAGAAATCGCCGTCGTCCCATGATCCATCAGCGTCAGTGGTGATGTTTTGATTATACTGCACGGCCGGGGTGACCGAAAACTTGTCGTTTACCGCAAAAGCGTACTGAGCAATGAAGCCCCACTCTCCGAGATTGTAGTAAGCGTTCCCGCCGTTCGCCCCCCGACCCAGTCCGCTGGACCAAAGGATCGCGAAGTCGAATTTGCCTTGTCCGATATCGGTGCCGACCCGCGCGGTCACCGCACCTTCATCGTTGCCGCTATCATAGCCTCCATACACGGCCCATGTGTACCCGCCGACCTTGCCACCGACGGAAGCGTCATATCCGGGACTGTTGCTGTAGTCGTCTGCGCCGGTGGTAAAAGGTCCGCCGAAGGACGTTCCAGTCCCACCTAGTTCTTCCAGGGAGAAGCCGCCGTAAAAATCACCGTTTTCGTACTGGAACCGAATTGCATTGAAATCGGTGGCATTCTTCATTGCCTCTGTTTCGCTTGAGAGGTCGTCATCCCACCAGTTCAGGAACTTGCCGACGCGGAAGCCTCCTAATTCAATGTACGCTTCCTCGATAAAGGTGCCGTCGAGGTTTTCACCGAGGTCAGTCGAAGCCCCGCCACCTGCCCCTCCGATAACGAGATCGCTGGGTCGATAATTCGACTCCAGCACAATCTTACTCGACAGCGTGCCGTAATCGGTTTCGTTTTTGGCGTCAAACCAGACCTTTGCCCGGGTCCGCGCTCCCCAATCTTCGGCCGTGTTGTTCTGGTAAGCGTCCCCGAATCCGAAGCCGACGTCGAAACGAACATAACCGCCGACGCGTAAACAGGTTTCGGTCCCAGGGATAGAGAAGTAACTGGTACCATACGCGTCGCAGACCAGAAGGTGTTCAACAGACTCCGGCTCTGCAGCCACAATTGCATCATCGGCTCTCGAGGGCAAATCAGTGAAGAAACCGCCCGATGCTGCTATCACAGTGAGTTTTACTAACGTCTGCGTTTTCATTTGACCCCCTCCAAATAACGGGCGAAGACATGGGGCGGAAAAGGCCTCATCCCGTTGGACACCTGCGACATCTCGCATCCTCGACGCCCTACCAACGCCGACAACTATGGGATTGGACGTTTAAGCCAAGCCTGGGGCTTTAAGGACCGGAAGTGCAAAGTCATCAAACTTTGAATACTTCTTTCACCAAACCTGCTTCTCGGCGGCGTAGAGTGGTCTTGTCCTCGCAGGGCTTGGATTGGCGGCCGCCGGAAAGCGACCAAGCTCCTAGCCAGTTTGAGGTTCGCCCTCTTTGAATCCCCCCCCGCTCGGTTACTCCCCGAGCGATTTGGCCCGCCTTTGGCGGGTCTTTTTTGCGCCGCAGACGATGGCGTCCTTGTCCAGCCAAGGTCTCCATCAGGCATTGACGAAGGCTGACGAGCGCAGCCATGGTTTCGGCGGGCGTGTCCAAGGCGATTGTCTTTGATCGAGTTGTCGCATCGGCCATTTTACCTGCCTTATTCACTTCGCGGGGCGACGATGGGCGCGGTTGGCCTGCTGGCGCAACTAAACGAAGGTATGTGGTGAGAGACAGGTTACTTCCAGGCGCATCTGTGTTGGTTTCCATGCGGAACTGAGCCGGTTTTTCCACCGAGAAGTGAGCCACCTCTCAGTATGGTTTTCTGATCAGGGTTTGGTCAAGGGATTGGCCTTTTCTCCTCTCTTCTGTGCTGCTGCGGCCGAGCTGGCCTTGAAGCGAAAGCTGTCATTTCCGGTTTCGAGGATATGGCAACGGTGGGTCAGGCGATCGAGCAGAGCGGTGGTCATCTTGGCGTCACCGAAGACCGTGGCCCATTCGCTAAAGCTGAGGTTGGTGGTGATGATGACGCTGGTGCGCTCGTAGAGCTTGCTCAGCAGGTGGAAGAGCAGCGCTCCGCCGGAAGCACTGAACGGAAGGTATCCGAGCTCATCGAGGATCAGCAGATCGAGACGGACCAGCGTCTCGGCGATCTGGCCTGCCTTGCTTTTGGCCTTCTCCTGCTCGAGAGCGTTGACCAGTTCGATGGTCGAGAAGAAGCGAACTTTTCGGCGGTGGTGCTCGATCGCCTGGACGCCGATAGCGGTCGCGACGTGTGTTTTGCCTGTGCCCGGTCCACCGACGAGGACAATGTTGTGCGCTCCGTCCATGAACTCGCATCGATGCAGTTGGCGCACCGTCGCTTCGTTGATCTCGCTGGCGGCGAAGTCGTATCCAGAGATGTCCTTGTAGGCGGGGAAGCGCGCAGCCTTCATGTGATAGGCGATCGAGCGAACCTCACGTTCGGCCATTTCGGCTTTCAACAACTGGGACAGGATCGGCACGGCCGCATCGAAGGCTGGGGCTCCTTGCTCGATCAGGTCCGTGACCGCTTGGGCCATGCCATACATCTTCAGGCTACGCAGCATGATGACGACGGCGGCGCTGGCAGGATCATGACGCATTGCGGCCTCCTGCTATCCGGACGCGCAGGCCATCGTAGCGTTCGACGTTGGCCTTGGGTTCGCGCAGCAAGGTCAGCGCCTGTGGTGTGTCGATATCGGGACCATCAGTGGTTTTGCCGTCGATCAGTCGATGCAGTAGGTTCAGCACATGCGTTTTGGATGCCACGCCCGCATCCAGGGCCAGTTCCACAGCGCGAAGGACGACCTGTTCGTCATGATGAAGGACGAGAGCAAGGATATCGGCCATCTCACGATCACCGCCGGGGCGGCGAAGCATCTGGTCCTGCAACCGCCGAAAGGCTAACGGTAATTCCAGGAAGGGCGCACCATTGCGCAAGGCACCGGGCTTGCGTTGGATGACCGCAAGGTAATGCCGCCAGTCGTAAGTTGTTCGTGGCGGTTTGTCGTGGCTGCGTTCTATGATCCGCTGATGTTCGCAGAGGATATTACCCTCGGCCACCACGACCAGTCGCTCCGGATAAATCCGTAGGCTGACGGGCCGGTTCGCAAATGATGCAGGCACGCTGTAGCGATTCCGTTCGAAGGTGATCAGGCATGTCGGTGAGACCCGCTTGCTCTGTTCGACGAAGCCATCGAAGGCGGCAGGGAGTGCCATCAATGTCGGCTGTTCTGCGGACCAGACGTCTGCGATCGTGCCGGGCAAGGTGCCGTGCGCTATGTCGCGCCACAGATCCTGGCAATGCTGTTCCAGCCAGGCATTCAACGCCGCCAGATCTGGAAAGTCCGGCATCTGTTGCCAAAGTCGCGGTCGGGCATCCTGAACATTCTTCTCGACTTGACCCTTCTCCCAACCTGCGGCGGGATTGCAAAACTCAGGCGCAAAGACGTAGTGGTTCGTCATAGCAAGGAAACGGATATTGACCTGCCGTTCTTTGCCACGACCGACACGATCAACCGCGGTCTTCATGTTGTCGTAAATGCCGCGACCAGGTACGCCGCCAAACACGCGGAACCCGTGCCAGTGGGCGTCGAAGAGCATCTCGTGCGTTTGCAGCAGGTAGGCTCTGACCAGAAACGCCCGACTGTGCGATAGCTTGATGTGTGCGACCTGAAGCTTCGTACGCTCGCCGCCGATCACGGCATAATCTTCACTCCAATCGAATTGGAATGCTTCGCCAGGCCGGAAAGACAGCGGAACGAATATGCCGCGGCCAGCCGTCTGCTGCTCAACCCGCCACTCACGGGCGAACGCGGCGACCCGCCCATAGGAGCCGGTAAAGCCGAGAACCACCAGATCGGCATGAAGCTGCTTCAGCGTTCGGCGCTGTTTGCGCGATCGCCCGGCCTCGGTCTTCAGCCAGCCGGCGAGTTTATCAGCAAAAGGATCAAGCTTGCTCGGCCGTTCCGGTACCGTGAACGTCGGCTCGATCGTACCAGCGCTCAAATACTTCGCGATCGTGTTGCGTGACAGCCCGGTGCGCCGGCTGATCTCGCGGATCGACTGCTTCTCGCGCAACGCCATCCGGCGGATGATGTTTAAAAGTCCCATGTGGATCACTCCGTTGCCCCCGCCGCTCGCCGCATTGGGGAAAGGTTCACATGGCTCAATTCTCAATGGAAATTATGCGCCTAACCGGCTCAGTTCTGCGTGGAAACCAACAGCCATGAACCTGTCCGAATTGCATTCACTGCCCCAGCCACTGATATTCTGCGACCGAAGCCTTGCCCGATTTCTTGTCGTAGAGACAGATCAAGTTCACCATCTTCTTGGATTTTGGGTTCTTCTCGCGAAGCAGAACTGCGATCTTACCGGTAGCATCATCGAAAACGACCGGCGCGGTAGCTTCTGGCGATACCATGCGAGACTGGCCGATGCAGGTCCCGTTCGCCTTGGCGAAGAGGGCGTTCCAAGCTGCGTCACTCGAGGCGTTGGCCAGCGGCGCGAGGGCAAGCAGGGCAACGGCTGTGGCGAATGTGGTTTTCAGCATCAAGGATTCCTCAATTTCGTTTCGAGTCGCGCCGGATGTCGGCGGTCCGTTGTTCGCGGCGAACGATGGCAGCATGGTGGCCGCCGATGTCGATATCCTCAGAGTAGTTTCAGCTTGTAAGCTGCAACGACAGCCTGAACCCTGTTGGTCACTCCTAGCTTCTTGATTGCCGTTTTAAGGTACGCCGTAACCGTGTGGCTACTTAGATCCAGGATGATGGCGATTTCTTCGCTGCTTTTCCCGGCTGCCGTCCAACGGAGACACTCGATCTCCCGCGGCGAGAGAAGCTTGTTCTCGACAATGCCTCTGGTGAGATCGTCCAGCGCGGTCATCAGATCGAACACGAGATCAGCGAGATCTGCTTGCGAACAATCCGATCCAGAGAGCATGAAAAGGAACTGTCGGCCCCTGGCGTCGTGCAGAGCTATGCCAAGATTGCAGGCGAAGCCGTCGTCATAGAAGACCCCGGCAATCTTGCTGACGACGCCCTCCTTCTCCGCACGAGCGAAAAGAAGTTGCTCGGACAAGACCGGGAGAACGCTCTCCTTCAGCTTTGCGATGATCTTGCTCTGGCTGAACATGTCGGCCGATCGGTAGCTTTGTAGCAAATCGCCCGGCCAATTGCTTGTGATCAGGTTTTCGAGAAGGCCGCCACGCTGCAGCTCCGGAAACATGCAAGCAAGATAGAAGCGCAGGCGAAACCTCTCCGCGACCTGTCGCAGCGAACTCTCGAAGGTCTCAAGACGACGGGGCTCCTTGGCCCAGAAATGGTGGTCGTGGTGGCTCATGACTTATCCCCCGTCTTTAGTACCACGACCTTGTCTGGCCTGCTGTGAGTTCATGTTAGACGGAGACGCACGGAATGGCTGGCGTCTCAAATATTCCAAAATTGGGGCATTGGGCCCGTTCATCCGAGCACTTATTTCGGGCACGCGGCGGACCTGAGCGACCACCCCCGCTTAGTCCGACGAGGGCTCCCGTCACGAGGCGGGAGTCCATTTTTCATATCCGACGTAATCGAAAGCCTTTTCTGGGGGTGGGAGCTATATTCCGCTCCTCGCCAAGCGGCCAGATAACATAGAGGGCAGAGCGCCCCAGGTCGCTCTTCTCAAAATTACTAGCCCAAGCGTGCTCTGGCCGAATGCCTTTGCACGTTTTCACATGGAGAACAGAATGACTAAGAGACTTGAAAACAAGGTCGCCATCGTCACAGGCGCCAACAGCGGGATCGGCCTCGCCACCGCCAAGCTATTTGCCGCCGAAGGCGCGCACGTCTACATCACAGGGCGACGGAAGGAACACCTCGAAGCCGCAGCCGCCGAGATCGGAGCCAACGTTACTGCTGTCAACGCAGACTCAACGAAGATGGAAGATCTCGATCACCTGTTCGCGAAGGTCAAGGCCAACCACGGCCGACTGGATGCTCTCGTCGTCAATGCAGGTGGCGGCAGTGTGCTTCCTCTTGGGCAGATCACCGAGGAACAGGTGGACGACACCTTCGGCCGCAACGTGAAGGCCGTGATCTTCACCGTGCAAAAGGCGCTGCCGCTTCTTGGCAAAGGCTCGTCCGTCGTCCTCATCGGCTCCACCACCAGTGTCGAGGGTGTGGAAGCGTTTTCGGTCTACGCTGCTTCGAAGGCGGCGGTCCGCAACCTCGCGCGTTCATGGGCGCTCGATCTCAAAGGCACGGGCGTGCGCGTGAACGTGCTGTCGCCTGGGCCGACCCGGACGCCTGGTCTCGTGGAACTCGTTGGCGACGACAAAGTAGCCCAGCAGGGCTTCCTGGACTCGTTCGCTTCATCGATCCCGCTTGGGCGCGTTGGTGAGCCTGAAGAGATTGCCAAGGCGGCTCTCTTCCTTGCGTCAGACGACTCCAGTTTCGTAAACGGCGTCGAACTCTTCGCCGATGGCGGTAAGGCTCAGGTTTAATTTCGCTCGGGTGGCCCGGAGGGCCGCCCACCCCGCTCTCGTTTACGTCTCCTTCTTGACGAGAGCGCGACTTCCAAGGCCAATTGCGGGTATTGAGACAATCAGGCGAAGTGACGCAATGAACTTATACGGCGCCCTTCTCGACCCGATCACGCAGTTCGCGGGGCTAGTCATAGGCCTTGTTGGGGCAAGAACCCTTGTCCGCGGTCACCCCACCCGCCGCTTCATCGTCCATATCGCCTTTTTCGCACTCCTGACCATCTTACTTGTCGGTCACGACGTGGCCCCATGGACAACCGTTCTTGGTGACGAGGGCCTGACCCACCGGACTTTCATCGGCGTCGCCAAAGCGACTTGGTGGGCTGGCGGCGCGATGGTCCTTGCGAGTTCGGTCCGCGTGTTTCTGATCTTTGAACGGAAGCCGCGAGAGGGCCGCCTCCTCCAGGATCTGCTAGTGGCCTTCATTTACCTCGGCGCTGCGCTGTCGATCATCGCGTTTGTTTTCGATCTTCCGGTACGAACCCTCGTCGCGACGTCCGGCGTATTTGCCATCGTTCTCGGTCTAGCTCTCCAGAGTACGCTGAACGATGTCTTTTCCGGGATCGCACTAAACCTAGGGAGGCCATATTCGGTCGGCGACTGGATCGAGGTGGAGGGTGGCGTCCGCGGCCAAGTGGTCGAGACGAATTGGAGGTCGACGCACCTGCTGAACGATACCAACGACCTCGTAATCGTGCCCAACAGCACACTTGCCAAGGCCACGCTGACAAACCTCACCGGAACAGATGCCGTCCATGGCTCGAAGGTCATCATCAAGGCATTGCCGACGAGGTCGCCGGCGGCTATCGAGGAGACGATGAGGACCGTTCTTCTGAGCGCGAACTCGATCCTCACGTATCCGGCGCCGTCGGTCTCTGTGACGGGCCTCGACGGCTCAGCGGTCGAGGTCGAGCTCTCCTTCAAGGTGGCCAGCCTCGGCCAAACAGGGATCGCCAAAAACGAGATCTTCGACCTCGTCTATCGGCATGCTAAGGCCGCAGGCATCCAACTATCGACCGCGGCGAACGCACCGATGGTAACGTCGCCAGTAGAAAACTCAAAGCACCCCGGAACGCCGTGGCGCCTGCTGACATCGATCCCGCTCTTCTCGGCGCTTACAGAAGACGAAATGGAGACCGTGGCGAACAGCATGAAGCGCTGCACGTTCAAAAAGGGTGTGGTCATCGCTCCGCAGAACGCCTCGATGACGTCCTTGATGATAGTTCGTAGCGGTGTGGTTGCGGTCGAACTCGATGACGAAGATGGCGGGAGCGAAGAAGTGACCCGGCTGGCTCCCGGCGACCTTTTCGGAGAACGCGGCGTCCTGATGGGTGCTCCGGAGCCAGCCACAATGCGTGCCCTCACCTTCGTCGTCGTATACGAAATCTCGAAGGAGCACCTCGCAAATGTGATGCAGGAGCGTCCAGCTCTCGTTGAAGAGCTGAGCCAGCTGCTGGCGAAACGCGTCGAAACCCAAGAGCATTTGAAGGCCGACGGTCGTGATCGTGCAACGGCTCATCCGGTTTCGCTGGCGGCTAAGATACGGCATCTTTTCGGTGTGCCCGGATCAGCCGCTTGACGGACTCTCGCGCGACACCATGTCCATGACACGAGTCGAAATCCGACCGGGTTGACGTTCATGAAGCCGCATCAACGAATTTTCTTCATTCAATTTGCAGTGGCGACCTCTCTCGGCGCTTTGGTGTCGCGGTTCCCGGATCTTCAACGCAAATTCGATCTGACAGAGGGGGAACTCGGACTGCTGCTCGTTTCGCTTTCGACGGGTGTTCTGGCCGGGCTCACGTTTTCCGTTCCCCTCATCGAGAAGCTCGGCGCACGGGCCAGCGCATACGTCACTGTACTCGGAGCAGCGCTGTTTTTCGCTCTAATCCCCTGGATGTCTAGCGCTTGGGCGGCGGCCCCAGTGATGTTTGCGGCCGGGATATTGACGGGGGCATTCGAGGTCAATGCGAACATCGAGACCGATCGTCATGAGGCGATCTTGGGACGGAGGATAATGAGCCGCGCGCACGGGATGTGGAGCGTCGGCTTCTTCGCGACCGCCCTTCTCGGAGCTGGCATGCGACAGGCCGATGTCTCGATGGAACTGCACAACCTCGCCGTCTTTCTGGTCGTGGCAATCTCGGGATCGATCGTCTTCTCAAAGATTTCGAATGCGCCAGCACGCCCCGGCGGCGACACTGGTACGGTCCCAACCATCGCATTTCCGACACTCGCACTCCTTCCACTCTGCCTAATAGGCGCGGCTCCGCTGCTTGCCGAGGGCGCAGGCGTAGACTGGTCGGCGATATACATGCGGGACGTCTTCGAAGCCGCGCCGTTCATCGGTGGCCTTGCGGTCGCGATCTTCTCGTTTTTCATCGCGATTGGGCGACTCTTCATGGACCCAGTGGTGGACAGCTACGGACCCCGCTCCGTGGCGGCCAGCCTACTCATCGTGGTCGTCGGGGGGCTTATAATTGTGGTGCTGGCGCCTCACCCAGTCGTAGCTCTGATCGGCTTTGGCCTGATGGGTCTGGGTTGCTCGTCGGTCTATCCGCTAGCGATCTCGGCAGCCGCCCGGCGGACCGACAGATCGCCTGCGATCAATGTCGCGTCGCTGGGCCAAACGACGTTCCTGGTATTCTTCGCTGGTCCGCCTCTCCTTGGATTCGTCGCGGAGCATATCGGGATCCGGTTTTCTTATGGCGCCGTGATCCCGGTTGTGCTTGCAGCTTTACTTGTCACGAAGGAGCTAGCGAGCAGGCCGCAAGTCGAATTGAGGCCTTCCTAGCCCGAATACGCGCGACCTCCCCGCTACTCTGCGGGCCGTGCATGTGAGACGGTCAGGAGCCTCCCCTGCACCACGAGCGCTATCGTGCCTATTGCGATAGCGCCGACCACAACGTTGGCGAAGAAGAACAGGTATGGCGCCAACTGGCCGCCGATCCCGTCTCCGCCGCGCGAAGCCATCCTCATGGATGCCGCCGCCAGCGCAGTCGTCCCGAGCGTGGCCGCCCAATAGGAAGGTGCGAACGGCTGCTTCATGATCCAAGGCACGACGCGAACAAGAAGGGCCACCTGCAGAAGGCAGTAGCCCAGCAGTCCGTTGGCAAACAGATCTGGTGGGCCAGACGTCATGCTCAGGTATGCGGCACATGCGACTGCGGGCGGAGCCAGAACGATGCCAAGCGTTGGACGAAGTGCTGGAGCCATTTCCGGAGCGGTCAGCAGACGCTGCAGCAGGACGGACTCGGTAGCGGCCCACGTAAACATTCCGGCGCCGAAAAGAAGCTGCGCAAGCCCCGTGTAACCGAACGAGCCGAGGACAAGTGACGATACGAGTGAGCCTGCCACCGTCGGAAGGTACAGGATGGCCGTCGTCGCCTCGTGATCGCGGCCGCCGCGCCACATGACCCCGGTTCGCCATGTGGCAAAGAGGATCGAGAACGCCATGCCGAGGAACAGCAGGGCGACGGCTATCGCATGGGAGTACGGTAAGACTGCACGCGCGACTAGCATCGTCGCCACGCCTGCGAGACCAATGAAGCAGCAATGGATCGGGTGGTCAGCCTCCTCCAGCGCCTCCTCTCTCGCAAAGATCCACTTGGCGGCGAAGAGGATGGTGATCGTCACCCAGACGGCGATAGCGACGACGTTTATCGCCTCGCCAACCTCAGCGGGAAAACCCCAAAGTTCGTGCGCCAGCCTCCAGTCGCCGCCGAGTCCGGCGAGACCGAGCACCATCCCATACATGCCTGCTGGGACCCTGGGCAAACGCGGATGAGCACGATTTTGCATGGTCTAATCCTTTTCGAACTTGTAGGCCGTGCCCTTCCGCGCGACGTAGCCGAGCCCGGGATATGTCCAGTGGTAGCCGAGGATCCGGAGTTTTTCATTCGCCGCCTTGTCGAGAAGCACCGCTCGGTTTGCGAGCGCAATGTCCGGCTCCGTGTCGAACCCGAAATGCCAATGTGGATTTTCAAGTGAAACGATGTTGTTTGGAATGACATCGCCCGAGAACAGCAGATTGCCGTCTCCGGCGACCTCGATCGAAACGTGGCCCGGCGTATGTCCGCGTGTGCCGACGACGCTAATCCCTGATACGATCTCGTCGCCAGGCTTCACCATCGAAAGCCTATCCTGGACGGCGAACAGATCTCGTTGGGCGCCTCGCGCGAACTCGTGGAGCGGTTCAGGCATCGCCTTCTCGTAGTCAGGGTTCGTCCAGAACGACCACTCGGCTTCGCTCACGTAGTAGTTCGCATTTGGAAACAGAAGCGATCCGTCCGCACGTGTCGTTCCGCCGGAATGATCGGGATGGGCGTGCGTGAAGACGACTTTGGACACCGAAGCCGGGTCCACCCCGATCGATGCCAGATTGCTTGCGAGCCTGCCGTCGCTCGGTTGGAAATTCCCCCCCGCCCCAACGTCGATAAGGATAAGATCGTCGCCGTCCCGGATCAGTGGAATGTTGGTCGGCAATGGCGCGCTACTATCGTCGCCCCCAAGCCGATGGAGAATGTTCCTGCGCTCATGCGGCGTCGCTTCGGGCATGAGAATCTCGGAAGGGAGCGTTATGTAGCCATCACTCAGAACGGTGATGTCGAAGCGCCCGTGCTTCAGCGTGCGAAAGCCATTCGTATTGCTTTTGGGCAGGCTCGTCTCATCGGTCGCCATCGGAAACTCCTCTCGCAGGTTCGTGCCACCTGGCCTTCCCGGCCATCGATAGTACGATAGCGGAACTCGGAGGCGAGTGCGTTCTTGTGAGAAGTTGTTAGATGGATCGCTCTGAAGTTGAAAATTCCGAAGCAGGGTTTTACGAGGTTACAGGTGAGGATCGCGTGGGGGTTGAAGTCGATGGGCATGGGGGGACAGCCGTGTACGGGCGCAGCGGAATTCGAGGAGGCCGGGATATTCACCTGGAATGTCGGCGCCGACATGGTCTTTGGCGACAGTACCATCGCCACGCTATACGGATTTGCGGTCGATACGTCGCTAGGTGGCCAGAAGATGTCGGCCTATCTGGATCGCGTGCACCCTGACGACCTTGGCGCGATTGCGCTAAACATTCATGAGGCCATCACGACGGAAGCTCCGTATCACTGTGAATATCGCGTGCGTGATGGAAACGAGGAGTATCGTCCGGTGGCATCGTTCGGGCGCTGTTTCCGCAGTGTGGACCGCGAGACGACCCAGTTTGCGGGGATCGTGTATCCACTCTGCCAAGGCACCTTGCCGTTGAATCCGCTTCATGAAGCCTGTCAGGCTGCAGTGGAGGCAGCACGGCAGTCGGGGCGCCAGGACGTCGCTGCGAAGCTCGCAGAGATCGCCCTCACGCTGAACGAAAGACCTCGCCCGATTTCACCGTGAAGGTGAACGTGCTTCCGCGCGATTGCCTTGCGGCCACCGAGAGCTTGCCACCATGGGCTTCAACGATCGAGCGGCAGATCGAAAGTCCCATCCCGAGACCGCCGGGTTTCGAGGTGAAGAAGGCGTCGAAGATCTGATGTGCTTTATCAGGATGGACGCCTGGCCCGCTGTCTCCCACCGACACCAGGACGTCCCCGCTTAGCGTTCGTCCGGAACTTACCCATATCTGCTTTCCGGTCTCGTCTCCGGAGTTGATGGCTTCGATGGCGTTGAGGATCAGGTTCAGCAAGACCTGCTGCAGCTGTATGCGGTCTCCGACGGCAAATCCCGTGGTTTCGTCGAGCGAAGTTTCGAGCAGGATGCCGTGGCGCTGAAGCTCGCCGCGCGTCAATGCCAATACGTCGTGGATCATTGCATTGACATCGACCTTCTCCATCACAAGTGGCGACTTCCTGGCAAGTGCACGAATACTGGTGATCACGTCTCCTGCCCTATGACCATCGCGAATGATACGTTCTGCAGCGTCCCTCGCCTCGGCGATGTCGAGCTGATCGTCGCTCAGCCATCGTAGACATGTGGCTGCATTCATCACGATGGCCATGAGCGGCTGGTTGACTTCGTGCGCGATGGACGCCGTCATCTCCCCCAAAGCCGTGAGCCTTCCGGCTCTTGCGAGCAGCTCCTGTGCTTCCTCCATCTTCTTGAGATCATCGATGTCGATGTTGGTGCCGTACCACTTGATAATCGTTCCGCGCTCGTCCCTCATCGGCGTAGCCCGGATCAGAAACGAGCGGGCCACGCCGTCGAAACGGATCATTCGGCCTTCTATTTCCCCGGCCTCGCCCGCCTCCAAGACCTCCCTCCACTTGCGCGCAACCTTGCCGATGTCGTCCGGATGGATCGCTCGCGCCCACCCATCACCCATGGACTGCTCCCGCGTTAAGCCAGTGTAGTCATGCCATTGCTTGTTGAAGCTCAGAAGGGTGCCATCGACGTCGCTATTCCATGCGAGCGCGGGGATCATGTCGTATGCCAGCCGAAGTTCTTCAGCAGCGCGGCGAGCGCGTTCCTGCGCATCGTTCGCCCCTTTGTACAGGGCAGCGTTCTCGAGAGAAATGGCAGCTTGCGATGCAAGAAGTCGAAGGACCGCGACCTGGTCTTCGGTGAAGAGGTTCGTTGAGAGGCCGTTTTCAAGATAGAGGATGCCCACAAGCTGCTTGAGCTTTACGATGGGCAGGCAGAGTATGGAAGTCGAAGGCGCTTCTCGTACGTATGGGTCATGGATGAACGGATGGTCGTTTTGAATACCATCCAGAATAACGACGCTCTGGGTTCTTGTGACGTACGCTAGTATCGTTTCCGGGAGCTGACGCTCGAAAGTGTGAAGTTCTACTGATATCCCGGCGTCGTTGGTGACCGCTTCGGCAACGATGCTGATCTCTCCCTCGTGTGGCAGCAGGAGCAACCCCCTGACCGCGCCGGAGTGTTCTACCACAGTCACCATGAGACGCTCGATGAGACGGTCAAGCACTATCTCTCCCGACACGGCCTGCGACATCGCGACGACTGCGGAGACATCGATGGGTTGCTGTTCCGTCCTGATGTTGTTGATCTGGTCACTATGGCCCTGCGCATTCGAACGTTCTTCATCAAGCCACCGTACCTTCGCCGTGGCGCCCCATGCTGCGTAGCAAGCTCGGGCGTTACCAAAGAAGTTCTCGGACGTCGTCATGAGGCCATTTCGCGCACAGAAGCGCCAGGCGAGTTCACTCGCGATCGCCTCGGTCTGAACGAACCCATACTTGCGAGCAGACTTGATTGCTTGTTCGTAGAGTTCGAGCGCTTCGATGCGCCGGCCCTCGATACGAGCCACTTCCGCAGCAAGAAGCGAGCTACGGCTGTTAAAATTTTCAGGACTGCTCTTCGCCCAGACGTCGATCTGCGATTGGTGGTGCCTGATGGCCTCAAGGTGCACTGAGATTTCTTGCTCCAAGCGGCCGATTGCATAAGACGCATGGGCGAGAGCGCTATAGAAATGGAAGTCAGCGATCTCGATAAAGGACCTTACGTCGACCGCGTTTTTTGCCTCCTTTGCTGCACGAAGCGCCCCTTCGAAGTCGCCACCGATGAATTTCGCCTGAATCCGATTAATCTGGTACCATGTGAACACGATCTTCAGCCGGGGACCAGACTCCCGTAAATGCTTTTCGAATGCCGCCCGCTCCGGAAGGTCTTGGGTAGCTGCTTCCGCTAAGCCCTCGCCTCGTAGGTCTTCAATAAGAAGCAGTTGGCTGATTGCGGCATCAGCTGCGAGTGAAAATCCGGTCTTTTGTGCCGCGCTAAGGAAGCATTGAGCGTCCTGCTGCACGAGGTCGAGGTGCACACCGCGGAAAAGTAGGTGGGACACCATCGCTTGCGCGGGGGTAACGCTGAACACAAGGTCTGCAGCGGCGACGGCCACATCCATGGACTGGCGCGAGTATCTTTCCGATCCCGGTAGATGCTGTGTCCATGGGACG
The DNA here is from genome assembly GCF_056399485.1 of Rhizobium sp. 01N424. NCBI lineage: Bacteria > Pseudomonadati > Pseudomonadota > Alphaproteobacteria > Hyphomicrobiales > Rhizobiaceae > Rhizobium > Rhizobium sp. 01N424. The sequence goes on along the minus strand of NZ_JBFTRK010000009.1, from coordinate 220,842 downwards.
ACAAAACATCCATAGCACGAATATACACGAGCCTTGAAGCGATCAAGCCCGTGACTATCAACCAAATCCAGACCAAGCCGCCCGAACGCACCACCAGACTCATAGTCGCCATATCTCAGGCCGAGCGGAATGATCACGGAGACGTATGCGTAGCAGGATGCGTCGCAATTCCCGAAACGGAGGCTAAGGGAAACCATTTGAGCGTAGATTAGATCTTCGAGATTTCCATCGGTAATAATTGCAGGCAAAATGGTGTAAGCGAGCACTTCCATCGCGGCCAGCCATTCCGGATCGCTCATCTGCGGTAGCCGGACAAGGCTCTCAATATGCCGCCCATCCAGCAGAGTGTATACCTCCGCGACGCCATCACGAACTTCGCTGTCGCTTGGATGTGAGGTCCAATCGATACCGAAGTCTCTCAGATAGTCGAGCGCGACCGCGACCGCCTTGGCCTCATCTCCGCGGGTCAAATACAGCGAAGACCGAAGACCAACGACGGCTCCTCGGTCGACAGCGTTTCCCGCCCTTGTAGCCAGGTCGCCAAGGTGGCGTTCAGCGACGTCGTTTTCGCCTGAAAGATACTCGCACTCTGCGGTAGCCAACTCGATTGGAAATCGAAGCGAATATCGATCCCATTCTGACTCCTCCACCAGCTTCAAGGCCGCTCGAAGGTACGTCAAGGCCGACTGATAGGCCACAGCTGCCTTTGCCCGCAAGCCAGCTTTAAGGAAAAGCTCTGCGATCCTTTCGCGCTCACTTGAACGCAACGCCCGTTCCATGCCGCGCCCCAACTGGTCCGCCACTTCGAATACGCGCTTGTGCAAAATGTCTGCAGGAAGCCTGTCCATCAACGCACGACCGATTATGAAGTGCATATGGCTGCGTTCGGCCTCCGGCACCATTCGGTAAGCGGCTTCCTGCACTCTGTCGTGCACCAGGGCGAAATCCTCATCGGTCCGAACCAGCAGTCCACCTTCGACCGCATCCCAGAGAATACCCACGACCTCTTGCTTGGGCTTACCTGTTATAACGGAGAGAATTGTAGCCGAAGCACCGTTGCCGAGGCAGGACATAAGCTTCAGGATCTCCAGTGCCCGAGGCGGAAGGCGCCCTATTTTGGACACCACGAGGTCCGCTACGTTGTCTGTAATCCGCGTGGCTCGGATTCGGTCCTCGTCCCAGGTCCACCCGCCATTCTGATGATCGTGGAAAAGCGACCCCTCGATTTCAAGCGCCTCCAGGAAATGCAGAACGAAAAACGGATTTCCTCCCGTTTTCTGCTCGATCAGCGTCGCCAAGGAGGCAACCGATCGGTGCCCCTTTTGGAACGTGTCGGCAAGAAGATCCTTGATGGCACCGTTGTCCAAAGGGCCAAGCCTAATTTCGTCGAAATAGCAGACCCCGGCGCGAAGCGCCTCACGAGCGCCAAGCAAGAGGTGGCCCGGCCGGACCTCGTCGTCGCGATACGCGCAGATCAGCAAGAGGTTAGCAACGTCCTCCCCCAACATGATCTTTTCAATGAGCTCGATCGTCGCGAGATCCAGCCACTGGACGTCATCGATAAACAGGATCAACGGATGCTCGGGGCGCGCGAACACTTTGACAAACCGCCGAAAAACTACATTGAAGCGCTTCTTCTCTTCATGGGGTTGCATTTCCTGAGCGGGCGGCTGCTCGCCGATCACGAGTGTGAGTTCAGGAATTAGATTGGTAATGAGCTGACCGTTCCGTCCGAGTGCCTCCCTCAAATCGGAACGCCAGCGGGCAAGTTCCGCGTCTCCGGAACCAAGGATCTGCCTAACCAAGCCACGGAAAGCCTGCCCGATGGTGGTGTAAGGAATGTCGCGGGAGTATTGGTCGAACTTCCCTGATGCAAACAGGCAGTCAGCTGACGTGAACGATTTGCGAAGCTCGCGGATCAACGACGACTTGCCTACACCTGCCACGCCAGAGACTAGCGTGACAGCTTTCCCATGCTGCGACCGCACGAAATCGAACGTGCTGTTCAAGGCGCGGATTTCGGACGAGCGCCCATAGAGTTTCTCGGGTATGGGCAGATGTTTCCCTGCATCTGCAGTGGCAACTTCGAAATCTTCGACGCAGCCTGTCGAAGTCAAACTGTTCAAGCAACGTCTGAGATCGCTCTCCAATCCCCCAGCTGTCTGATAGCGATCTTCGGAATTCTTGCTTAAAAGCTTCAGCACGATGGCTTCGAGCACAGGCGGGACCTGCGCATGTCGTTCACGAGGTGGAATAGGCCGACGGGCAACGTGCGAATGTATCCACTCCGTGGCGTCGGCCGCCATGAAAGGAAGTTCTCCTGTAAGCATCTGATAGAAGATCACGCCAAGCGAATACAAATCGCTTCTATTGTCGACAGGACGCTTCATCCGACCCGTTTGCTCGGGCGAAACATACGGAAGCGAATCAAGCATGGCTTGAGGGATGGCAGGCAACTCGCACAATGTCGTTTGTGGCCCGGCCTTTCCAAAAGCCCATAAGCGAACGTGTCCACAATCGTCTGCGAGAAGGCGGTCCGGACGCAAATCCCTATGGATCAAACCCCGCTCGTGCACCTGTTTCACGGCGGCAGCTGCACTGGTGGCAATTGCGAGAAATCGTTCGATATCGAATGGCTTGCCAAGCTCACCAGTGAGAGGATTACCTCCGCCGTCTTGAAGTACGAAAAACTCGCGCCCGTCGACGCGTTCAATAGAAATAGGTACTGCGGCCCATTTTCCGTCGAACCTGTCAACAAGCGAGAGAGCTCGTTCAGACCGCTGGCGACATTCGTTTACTGTGTCGGGCGAGGTTGCAGTGACTAACAAAACTGATGCACCGCCATCCTGCGGAACACCGCGATAGAGGGCGCTGAGCGTGTCCTCCCGCAACAGGTTCAACTGGTATCGGGATAAGTCCATCACGAAGCTCCGGTTCGCCCGGGACTGGGGGCGCCTCGTGATACTAGATGAATTCTGGGGACGCGCCACGGCCTATCGGCACTCATCAAATCCCCGCACGAAGCTACGTTAGTCAAGCGCGAGTAGCAAAGACCTCGATACCGTCCATCTGATGACCAGCCGCAAAAACGAATGCCAGCCAGGCCGATCCGAAGGTAAGCATACGACCTTTTCAAGATGGGTATCGTCCCTGAGGCGCGTCTCTGCCCCTTGTATTTAAAAGGTCATATTATGCCCAACCCTCCGCCCGGTCGAAAAAGTTTGTGTGAGGTTGTGTGAGATAGCGTTAGTTCGGCACTCAGAGCCGCTCGCGACTGCAGAACTAAATGGAGGAGGTCACCTGTGGATAGAGATCGGCTTGCACGGCTCTAACCGCCTCTACTCGTGGCTAGGCTTTGTCTAGCGGCATGACAGCTCCGGCTCGCCCCTAGATCATACATCTTCCCAGTTCAGGGTCGATTTCCTTCAGGAAGAAGCTCGTCGTTCTACACAGGGCGCACCCAGTCTTTGGTCTTGCACTTGTCGTCGGTTGGCGGTCGCATCGCACACGCCCTGTACTCATGGATGCAAGAATGCCTGGGTCGCCCGTGCTCGCGATCCCAGGCTTCACTTACAGGAGCCCTCAGGTTTTGATGAAGGCAAGGATATCCGAGTTGAGCTCTTCGGGATGCGTCGATAGCATTCCGTGCGGATATCCTTCATAAGTTTTGAGCGTCGCATTCTTGAGGAGCTTGGCCGACAACGGGCCGGAGTCGGCGTAGGGCACGACCTGGTCATCGGTGCCGTGCATGACCAGCACGGGTACCTCGATCTTCTTCAGATCTTCGTTGAAGTCCGTTTCCGACCAAGCCTTGATGCACTCGTAGTGGGCATTCGCGGCACCCATCATTCCCTGATGCCACCAGTTGTTGATCAGCCCCTGCGAGATTTTCGCGTCGGGCCTGTTGAAGCCGTAGAACGGCCCGGTTGGCACGTCGATGTAAAACTGTGCCCGGTTGTCGGCCAATGCCTTGCGCAATCCATCGAAGACTTCCATGGGAAGGCCACCGGGATTCTTGTCCGACTTCACCATGACCGGAGGGACGGCGGCGACGATCACCGCTTTCTTGACGCGGCCGGGTTTGGCGCGGGCTACGTAGTGCACCACCTCGCCGCCTCCTGTCGAATGGCCGACGTGGATGGCGTTCTTGAGGTCGAGTGCTTCGACCACCTCAGCGACATCTGCTGCGTAGGTATCCATCTCGTGCCCAGTGCGACTGTGGGACGAACGACCGTGACCGCGGCGGTCGTGAGCTATGACGCGATAGCCCTGGGCAATGAAAAATAGCATCTGATTGTCCCAGTCGTCGCTGCTCAGCGGCCAGCCGTGGTGGAACATGATCACCTGGGCGTCCTTCGGCCCCCAGTCCTTGTAGAAGATCTCGGTGCCGTCCTTTACTTTGACAAAGCCCATTGTCTGGTTCTCCGTTCTTGATTGCTTCGGGTGGGTGGCGGCCCCTGCTCCCGGAACGATCGTCAGCGCAAGGGCTGCAGCGGATCCGGCTATGAGGGCGTGTCTTCTCGTCATCGAGAGATCGATTGGCGGTGTCATTTTCAAACCTCTGTTTGAGGAGCGTCACAGTCAGGCATATGAGGCGTTGACGCTGGCTGGCGTCTTCACGAAGGGTACGAAGTGCGGAAGGGCTTCGATGCGGCCCAGCCACGACTGAACATGCGGATAGTCCGTGAGGTCGATGCCGCCCTCGTCGGCGCGGGCGACGTATGCGTAAAGCGAGATGTCCGCGAGGGTTAGCCGTCCGGCGGCAAGCCAGTCGCTAGTTTCGAGTTCGGTATCGAGAACCGTCAGCAGCCGATGGGCACGGCCAAGAACCTCTGTTGGCACTGGCGCCGTGCCGAACAGTCGGATCCGACGAGCCGTCGCCAAGCCGTAGGCAACCTCGCCCGCAGCTGCAGAGAACCATTTCTCGGTCTGGGCGGCGCCGATCGGATCCTGCGGCAGCCAGTCCTCGCGATTGAACTTTCGTGCGAGGTAGACAAGAATTGCGTTCGAATCCGAAACGAGGAGGCCGTCATCGTCGAGTACAGGAACCTGGCCGAACTTGTTCAGTTTGAGGAATTCGGGTCTCCGTTGCTCGCCTTTCATGATGTCCACCAGCACCAGTTCGACAGGCACGTTCAGCAACGAGAGAAGCAGACGAACGCGGTGCGAGTGGCCGGATAGTGGATGATAGAAAAGCTGCATTCCGATCTCCATCGCCAACGACCCCTGTCGTTGCATTGCGAGGCCAGTATCCCGACTAGGAAGAATTCGGTCTTTCTGAATCGTCGGGTGGTGGGGTATTCGTCACGAACGATTGAAGTGGGCCTGCGGCCGACAGCTTTTCGCCCGACCATATTTCAGAGAGAGTGTCAAAACTCGCTCTGCCGTTCCGAAGATTTCACCCATTCGCACCTGTGAGGATGTTGCTGGGCACGGATCGCGGAGACTAAAGCGGCAGTGCGAGGCTCAATCGTAAAGGGGCGCTTGCAGCGCCTGTGCTGTCGGAGCGAGAAACGCTCCGATCCCGCCTCACGAGGTTGGGACGGCGATGGGAAACCGGGCCATGGCGCATTGGCGGAGGGAGGATGTTCCACCCGGATGCCACCTTAGTCGCGATGCCCAGGGCTTGGCGTTGTGCCAGAAGCGAAAGCTTTTGAGAATGCAATCGACACTCGCGGCTTCAACCGTTTGTGACGAATAGCTGTGGGGCACGCGACGCCTCTCTTTCGAGTTGCCAATTGAAGGCAATCCAATCCGAACCACGGCTTCGGTTGAGCTGGAATGTCATCTCGAAAGGGCCACAGTATCTCGATGGGCGCCGACGGCCTCCGCGATCAGTCGCTGCGCCCCATCGAATTTGGCTGCGTCCGCTTCCTTGACACCGAGCGCTTCAAACATCTCGGAGATCAGATGATAAGCTACAGCGGCACGATCTCCTGGCAGCTCGCGAACCAGTATCCGCATTGGCAAATCGAGGGCCGAGAGGGGGGTGTCGTGCATGACCGGAGTTCCGACAATCGGGTTGCCGTAAATCAGAACACGTGTCTCCGGCATTGCCAAACCATGTTCGCGCGCAGCATTGGCGTGATCGATCTCAGCGAACAGCGTCATCCCGGCTTTGCCGATTGCAGCCCTGACCGCTTTCAAAGACTCATCGAAAGTGTGCGTCGTCCGGTGTTCGATCGGTTTCACTGAGAGCTCCTACTCTGAAAGAGTGTCGCCGCTTCGAGAAAGCTTTCCCTCTTCGGCCTTATAGAAGTACTGGGAGGCGACGAGCCAGCCCTTCAACGGACGGAGTGGGGGAATGCATGTGAGCACAAGGAAAGGCCCGGTCACGAAGATCTGCGTCCATATGGATGCCTGGTAGGCGACGGCGAGCCAGACTGAAAGCAGCACCGTCGGAATGCATGCGAAGCAAATGACGAAAAACGCGGGACCGTCTGCAGGATCCGCAAAGGAATAGTCCAGTCCGCAAACCTCGCACCCCTTCCGCAGCGTGAGAAACCCATCGAACAGGTGGCCGCGTCCGCACCTTGGACACAGCCCTCGGATTCCTGTTCGGTAGGGCGACAACGGCGAAAAATTTTCGTTGGTGGTATCGACGTGTGCACGCTTGGACATAGTGTTCTCCATGTTGCAATGGATCGCGTCAAAACCCGAAGTGGCTAAGCCCCCAATGACCGTCAGGACGGCGGCCTAACGGCCATCTGAACGCCCGCTCCTCGTCCTTGATGATATGCTCGTTTATGGACGCGTGGCGATACTTCATCAGACCATCGGCATCGAATTCCCAGTTCTCGTTGCCATAGGCTCGAAACCAGTTGCCGCCATCATCACGGAACTCGTAAGCGAAACGAACAGCGATCCTGTTTCCGGAGAACGCCCACAACTCCTTGATCAAGCGATAGTCGAGTTCCCTCGTCCATTTGCGCGTGAGAAACGCCTCGATTGCGGGGCGGCCGACCACGAATTCCGCTCGGTTGCGCCAACGACTGGCGACCGTGTAGGCGAGAGCCACCTTGGCGGGATCCCTGGAGTTCCAGCCGTCTTCAGCGAGACGGACCTTTTCGATCGCACTTTGGAGGGTGAATGGAGGCAACGGCGGTCGTGTCATCTGTCGATCCCTATCCCGGTTGGGTGGCTGCAGCCTTGAGGGCGGCTACTTCGGCTTCCAATTCCCTTATGCGCGCATCCCTCGTCTCGATGGCCTTGAGAACCTCAGCGGCCTCGAATCGGAGGGGTATGTGCTGCGGGCAGTTTGCGTCCCAGGCCGACACGTTGAAGAGCAGCACCTGCTCGGGACGCACCGAGTAGTCCTTCGGCATCAATTGTTCGACAAGCTCATGGTCACCTTCCACGAAGCTGGCCGTACCCCAGATTTTCACACGCGAACGACTACCATAGTCGATCAGGAAAAGATGGGCCTTGTCGTTTTCGACCAGATTTCCTTGCGTGATGAACTGTCGGTTTCCTAAGAAGTCAACGAAGCCGATCGTGTTCTCGTTGACTACACGCAGAAAGCCGGGCGGTCCGCCGCGATGCTGCACGTAGGGCTGGCCCTCCGCACTCGCCGTCGCCAGGAAGACGCTGATCTGCTTTTCGATAAAGTCCTTGAGGTCCGGGGTGATCGCGGTTGCCCACCCTCCCCGTTCCTCCATCCGGGAGTACGACCGTCGGGACCCTTTGCGCTCCTGGATAGCCTTCACGCTTGGCGTGAACGCGACGTCGCTCGAGATCTTATGCTCCGTGTCCATCGCGCTCTCTCCAATGGGGTCTTTTGCAGAGAATGCCTTTAAACCCCTTCGTAGACAACGCGCGTGAACAGCGCTGGCGGGATCACCCATTGACCGAACTTTGCGTCCCACTGCTTGGTGGGATTGGCAGCGATCGTCTCTTCGACGGTTCGCCCTTCCTTCTTAAGCTTGGCGACGGCGTCCCTGGCCCCGACAAGCATGTCGCGCCATTCGATCAGATCCTGCCTGTTCGCGATCTCGCCGTGCCCCGGAATGACGATCGTCTCCTTGTCGATCATCTTGATATCGGCCTCGGCCGCGGCGATCTGACCGTCGATACTGCCCCCCGTGGAATTGTCGATGAAAGGATAGAGACCGTTCCAGAGTGTGTCGCCGACATGGATCACGTTCGCATCCTCGAAGAACACCGAAAGATCGCTGTCCGTATGAGCTGGCGGATAGGCTTTCAGCTTTATCGTTTTGCTGTCTAGCTTGATCGTCTCGGAGTTTCCCTTCAGGAGTCTCGTTGGCAACGCTCCCTTGGGCGAAGGTGGAAAATCGAAGTTCCAGTCCTCCACGCGCGTAGCGGCTTCCAGATGCTTGAGGGTGTTGGGGTGCGCCAGAATCGCGGCGCCTTCGGACTTCAGCCACTCGTTGCCATCGGTATGGTCGAAATGCCAGTGGGTGTTCACGAGATGGGTGATAGGGTCCTTGCTCAGCTCAGCCAGCGCGGCTTCGAGCTTCGGTCGCGTCGCCGTGATCCCGGCGTCCACAAGCAGCTTTCCGTCCTTCCCGGTGATCACACCGACATTGCCGCCGGAGCCGACGAGAACACTAACGCCATCGCGCAGCTTGATCGTCGTGATGTCAGCTTTGGCGGCAGCCTCGCGAATAATGAGAACCTGACTCTTCGCGGCGGCGAACGCCTCTCGTGGCGTGAGCCATTGACCAGTTGCGGCCAAAGCCGCCCCACCAAGGCAGCAGAGGCAGAACCCACGTCGTGACAAGGCGAAATCGTGCTTGTTCATTTTCCCGTCTCCTTCAGTTGGCGTTGAAATTACGAAAAGGATGCCACCACGCAGGGAGGATTGCGTGGTGGCGGCCTCGATCTAATTCGGCCGGGTTTCGATCGAGGAGAAGTCGATGGACTGCCCCACTGCCGTGTCGAAAATTCCGCCTCCCACTCTTTGAGCCGCTGGAGCGGTGACGAGCACTATGTAACTCGTCACGCCCCACCAGCTACCTCCTCAACAGCTACGCCCAAGCGCGTCCGGCCGCGAGCTAGTTTCCGTAAGCCAAAGTGAGTTGACGTGAGTTGACTGGACGGAACGCAAACCCACCCGAAAACCTAGACCAAAGTCGAGGAAATCGTAGCCAAAACCTAGCGCGTGCTGACCTAAGTCGGATTGTACATCTCTGCACCCGTTGTTACCGTATCCTGGAAATCGCACCATCGGAGATCGCTATCCGCGCGTTGCGGGCATTGAGACAGGCGAAACACGATCCCGGCGGCGCGACGACCAGTTGCAGCAGGCGGGGGAGTGAGCCATGCAGGTCCAATTCAGCGAAACAAGCTACACTACGCATACGAATGCCGTCGACATCAGCGTCAATACGGGCAGCCGCGAAGGCGCAGAGGATGTAATCCGCTTCGGACGTTTCGTCGCAGTCCCTCACTCCAGACAACTGTTCATGGACGGTCGCCCTAGAGAGATCGGCGGACGAGCCTTTGACCTGCTGATGGTTCTCCTCAAATCGAATGGCGGCATCGTCAGCAAGGACGAGATCCTCAACGAGGTGTGGCCCTCCATGGTCGTCGAGGAGTGCAATCTTCGCTTCCAGATCGGGTCGTTGAGGAGGGCACTCGACGACCGTGGGCACATGGTGAAGACGATCGTACGGAGAGGATACATGCTCGTACGGGAAGAGGCAGCCTCTGCTACAGATCCGGCACCGATTATCGTCGGCAAATCGTCCGCGCAGCTTCAAACCAACGGCTTTGCCAAAAAGCCGTCCATCGTCCTGATTGAGGACGACGAAAGCGTCCGCCGCGCTATCGCCGGACTTCTCCGTGCCGAAGGCATGACGGTGGCGCCATTTGCGTCCGTGCGCGAGTACCGCGAGAGCGAACTCTCGGATCAGCCCGCCTGCATCATTCTCGACATCTGCCTCCCCGATCGTAGCGGCCTCGATTTCCAGGCCGACCTCGTCAAGACAGGGCTTTGGTATCCAATCATTTTCATAAGCGGCCAGGCCGACGTCCCGATGTGCGTCCGCGCAATGAAGGCTGGAGCAGTCGAGTTCCTCACGAAGCCAGTCCGGCATCAGGATCTACTGAGCGCGGTCGATTTAGCAGTCGGACGTTTGCAGCTGGAGATGAGCTGAAGTTCTACAGGACCACCTGCATTCAATTTTGGTCGTAATCATCATGCTCGAAAACACCGACCTCCCCCAGCTCGATCTCGAGATACGTTGAGTCAAGTTCGCAGTCTTGGACCTCGATGTACTCGTTTTCCCCAGCGAGGTCCTGAATAGTGATCTTGACCGTCGCTCGCATTTCGATTTCTTCATCGACGTGAAGCGTGCGCCCGCCCATTCCGACGGATTCACGGTCGACGCTGTCCCAGACGGAAAACTCAAGTTCGACTGGTACCCTTACAGTCAAGTTCAGCGGGATGCTAAGGGTCACGTCCATTGTGCTCTCGTCCACAGCCTCCAGATCGATAAAGTCGATTTCGTTCGGGTCCGGCCAGACGACCTTCCGCAGCTCGCCTCCCCAAGCATGTGCTTCCATTTCACCTGAGCTAGCCGTCGCATCCACGGTGAACTCGAGCCGTTCGACAGCACTCGCTAGGTAGCCACGCAAATCGGGCTTGCCGTTACCTTCATCGAGCCAGGCTCGCATTGCCGCCCGAAGCAAAACCGGAGGATCGTTGAGTAACGTAAGAGCGCGTTCGACGCTTGTAACGAGATGAAGCCGCGCGGACTTAGCGCAGTACGACTGCCAGTCCCCGTCCTTTGAGACGACGATGATTCCCTTCTTCCTGTCCTCAGCGACCCGTTCCAACGCAAAAAGCGCGAGAGCGTCTGGGAATTCACTTTTCTTAGCCCCTGTACCGAAAGGTGGGCTTCCACCGAAATACGCGCTGAAGAGCGTAGCTGTGTCGACGTGAGCGGTGTCATCAAGCACCTTGCAGTGTGTAGCCTCGAGATAGTTTTGGAAACGTTGCTCGGCGGCGTCGCTGGCAGCTCGTCCACCGGAGATCTGGTCTATCAGCTCGTCCCTGGTTGGCTCTTCAGTTTCAAAAGCGCCGAGAGCCATGCCAACAGCCTTCCGTGCTGCCCTAAGCGCGTCCTCGGACGATCGCTCGAGATGGCGTCGGATTTCACGCGCAACCGTCCCTGAAAGCAGGAAGTCGAAATGCAGCGCCTCCAGTCGACTGAGGGCTTGAAGGACTGATCCATTAAGCTGAAGACCCTTCTCGTCGAAGATGTTGGTGTCGACAGAGATGGCCGTGATGTCACCGTTTGCGAGCAAGGTGGAAAGGTCAGAGTCTTCGATTATCGGCATGATGCATTTTGTCAGGATGGTCGCCGATTCGATAGGCTCGTTTAACGAGCCTAGTCGCGCCGCACACCACAACTCACGCCACATCTCGACATCTCACAACACGCTACAGGGATCAGACTGTAGCTTCAGGGAAACGAAACCAAAGCCTTGGGGACTGCGGTCCGGGGCGCTGACCGAGGTTTGATTTCCATGAAGAAACTGCTCTCTACAACGGCAATGATCGCAGCGCTGTTCCTCGCCCAAGGCGCCCTCGCCGCCTCGAAACCGACTATCGTGCTCGTCCACGGCGCCTTCGCTGAATCGGCAAGCTGGGACGGCGTCGTCGCCAAGCTCCTGAAGGGCGGCTATCCGGTCATCGCGATTGCCAATCCGCTCCGGGGACTGAAAATCGACTCCGACTACGTTTCCACCGTCGTGAAAACCATCGACGGCCCGGTCGTACTCGTCGGCCACTCCTACGGTGGCTCTGTCATCACCGACGTGGAAGAGACCAACGTCAAGTCGCTTGTGTTCGTTGCGGGCCTAGCTCCCGACAAGGGCGAAAGCGTCAGCGATCTCGGCAAGAAGTTCAAAGGCAGCACTCTTGGCGAGACGCTGGCTCCCCCGGTCCTTCAACCGGACGGCAAGCACGACCTCTACATCCTGCAAAGCAAGTTTTGGATGCAGTTCGCGGCTGACGTTCCGAGGGAGAAGGCCCTCCTTATGGGGGCAGAGCAGCGCCCGATCGCAGCAGAAGCATTTGAGGATCCTTCGGAAGAAGCATCGTGGAAGAAGCTGCCTTCGCACTTCATCTACGGATCCGAAGACCGGAATATTCCGCCTGCGCTCCATGCATTCATGGCCAAGCGAGCGAACGCGAAGGAGTCGGTCGAGGTCAAGGGGGCGTCCCACGTCGTCATGATCTCGCACCCGGACCTCGTCTCGGCAATGATCGAGCGCGCCGCCGACGACAAATAGACATTGGCTCAGCCGAAAAATCAAAATTCCCGAAAGGATCAGACGATGCGAACGGACATCGCTATCAAAGTGAGCCTAGGCGTCACTGGCAACGTCTTCGAGACGTTCGACGACTGTCTCCACGTCGAGCATTTCGACGTCGCGGACCCGAACATATCCCTGGCGAAGCTCACCCGCGAAAACGGCACTCGGGCGATCACAACGTCCCTTGCTTCCGGTGTGGGGACGTTCGTCGTCGCGGCGCGAGATTCCGAATTGCGCCTCGAACAGAAGGGGCGCCTCCTTTATCAGGGCGTGATGATCGAGGACAGCGTCACCTTCGTCGAAGGGTCCGATCCGATCTCGGTCGAGCTCGAGTCAGAAGCCTGCCTCTATGTTCTGACTTTCCTTCGGGAACGTTATCACTGGCCATGTGAGGTAGTCGGCGGCCGCTTCAATATCCGGGACCTCCGCTTGACGGAGATCATAGGCGAAATGTCGGACAGCTCGGCCACGCGTCGCAGCGAGCTGAGCCGCACCTTCTCGAACCTCGCGTTTGACCGCTATCGGGAACTACCCCGAGTGCACCCCCTTTCAGCGTGGCGGCTGAACCGCGTCAAACGGTTCGCGGAGGCTCGGCTCGACCAGCGGATGACGCTTGAGGAACTGGCAGACGTTGCGGGCTTCTCTCGCGCTCACTTTGCCGCGACGTTCAAGGCAGCGACTTCGATGAGCGCCCACGAGTTCATCCTTCGACTTCGCATCCAGACGGCTGCAAAGCTTTTAATGGGAACGGACATGCCCCTCGTGGACATCGCACTCCAATGCGGGTTCCAGAACCAGCCACACTTCACGACTGTTTTCAAAAAGCTGACCATGTCCACACCGCGAAGGTGGAGAAATGCCCGACGCGGTCTGCCGACCCCTGCGGTCCCAGGGCTGGTCCGCCGCAACGCTATCGTTGAGCTTCCGGCACGACACATGGCAGACGCGCCGCGCGAGCTGCACTGAACATCAAAAAATAAAGGAGTTCCGAGATGACACGCATCCCTCTTCATCCCTCGATCGAAGCGGCGCCAGAAGCGGCACGACCCACGCTGGAAGCCATCAAAAAACAGATGGGCGGAGTGCCAAACGTTTTCCGGATGATGTCGAACAGTCCTGCCGTCCTCGAAGCATACGCCTCGCTTAACGGCGCGCTTGGAAAGGGCAAACTCGACAAGAAAATCCGGGAACGGATCGCCCTCGCAATCGCGCAGAAAAACGGATGCAGCTACTGCCTGGCGGCACACACGTATACCGGAACGCATGTGACGAAACTCAGCATAGACGAGATCGCAGCAGCGCGCCGGGGCGGATCCTCCGATGCCCGCGCCGACGCCGCAGTCAAGTTCGCGGTGAAGGTTGCCGAAGAGCGGGGCAGCGTTTCGGAAGATGAACTGCATGCGATGCGGGCGGCGGGTTTCGACGACGGCGAGCTGCTCGAGATCGTCGCCCACGTCGCTGCCAACACGTTCACGAATTACATGAACGAGGTGTTCAAGACTGAAGTCGATTTCCCGAAGGTGGACCACAACGCCGTCTGAAGGAAAGCCGTCGGCAGGTGTCCGCCTCGCCTGTCGACCAAGTGCAGCCGACCCGATGGAGACCCCGTCGTCTCTCCTCGTCGCTCCACGCGTCGGCTGCACGCCCCAGAGGCGATCACAACGAAGAATATCTCGGGAGGCGAGAGCCAAGGGGCACGCCGCCGATGGAGTCTCCCATGCAAGCCACCATTTTCCGCCCCGGCCTCTTCTGCGGCATCCTGCTCATCTCGGCGGAGGTCGGCCAGACCCAGAGCACGCCGCCCTGGGTCACGGTCGCTCACCCGGTAGTCAGAGACGTCGTCGACAACGACGAATTCATCGGGCGCTTCGACGCTGTCGAACAGGTGACGGTACGATCGCGCATCGGTGGTTACCTGCAGGAAATCCATTTCGACGACGGTGCTCTTGTGAAACAGGGAGATCTGTTGTTCGTGATCGACCAGCGACCGTATGTGACCGCCTTCAACGAGGCCACCTCGGCGCTCGAAGTCGCCCAGTCCACGCTCACCTACTCGGACGCCCAGTACAAGCGTGCCCAGACGCTTTCACAGAACGGCAGCCAGTCCGTAAGCATTCTCGACGATAGACGCCGCGAATGGATCTCGGCGCAGGCAAACGTGCGCGGAGCTCAGGCGGCACTCGCCAGAGCCTCGCTCGACCTCGACTACACGAAGATCACTGCTCCGATCAGCGGCCGGATCGATCGTCACCTCATTTCACCTGGAAATCTGGTTCAAGCCGACGCCTCCGTGCTGACCACAATCGTCACTCTCGATCCGATCGACTTCTATTTCGACGTGGACGAGCGCCGTCTGCTGAACTTTCAGGAAACCGCCAAGGCCCGAGGCGTCGATCTGCAGGCATCCGGCGGCGGCGTCGACGTGAAGGTGACGATCGGCGACAATTCGAAGAAGGAATACAGCGGAAAGCTGAATTTTGCCGAAAACCGAGTGGATCCGGACAGTGGGACGATGCGGGTTCGAGCGAGATTTCCCAACCCCAACCTTACACTTCAAACCGGGCTCTTCGGCCGCATACAGGTGGAGGCCTCGAACACCTACAGAGCGGTGCTTGTGCCGGACGAGTCCATCGGATCCAACCAGAACGAACGTATTGTGTTCACCGTTTCCGCCGATGGTGTGGTCTCCACGAAGTCGATCCGGCCCGGCCCGCGCCTATACGGCTATCGTGTCATCCGTGAAGGATTGGACGGCACGGAAACGATTGTCGTCAACGGCCTGATGCGGGTTCGTCCAGGGTCAAAAGTGAACCCTAAGATGACTGAACTACCGCAGACCGCGGCAGAGCAGGAGGCGGCTCGATGAGGTTCGCACACTTCTTCGTCGATCGGCCAATTTTCGCGGCCGTGATATCGATCCTTCTGGTCGTGGTGGGAGGCATCGCCTACACCCAGCTGCCAGTTTCGCAATATCCGGAAATCGCGCCGCCCACCATCATCGTGAGGACGTCCTATCCGGGCGCCGATCCGCAGACGATTGCCGATACGGTATCCACGCCACTCGAGCAGCAGATCAACGGCGTCGAGGACATGCTCTACATGTCGTCGTATTCCAGCGCCGACGGTGCGATGTCCTTGACGATCACCTTCAAGCTCGGCGCCGACCTCAACAAGGCGCAGGTGCTCGTACAGAACCGGGTCGCAATCGCCCTGCCCCGTCTTCCGCAGGAAGTGCAGCGTATCGGTGTCACGACCGACAAGAGCTCGCCCGACCTGATGATGGTCGTACATTTGCTGTCGCCGACCCATCGATACGATCAGCTCTACGTTTCCAACTATGCCCGCAGCAAGGTGCGCGACATCCTGCTGCGCCTGGACGGCGTGGGTGACATACAGTCGTTCGGCGACCGACAGTACTCTATGCGCATCTGGCTCGATCCGGAAAAGCTGTCGGCATACAACATGACGGCGGACGACGTCGTCACCGCCCTGCGCGAGCAGAACGTGCAGATATCCGGCGGCCGCATTGGTGCTCCTCCAGTGATCGGAAGGAATGCCTTCGAATATACGGTCCGCTCCGAAGGACGATTTTCGGATGCCCGCGAGTTTCGCTACGTGATCGTAAAGTCCACGGAGAGTGGGCGTCTGGTCGAGTTGCAGGACGTCGCGCGCGTCGAACTCGGCGCCCAAGACTACGTCACGAACAGCTACCTGACCAACGACCCCGCGATCGCTCTCGGCATATTCGCCCGACCCGGCACCAACGCGTTGTCGACGGCCAAGCAGGTACGCGACATCATGGCAAACCTGTCCAAGAACTTCCCCGAAGGCCTTGAATATCAGATCAATTACGACACGACCGAGTTCATCGAGGACTCGATCTTCGAGGTCTACCGGACCATGGCTGAGGCTGCGATCCTCGTAGCTATCGTTGTCGTGATTTTCCTCCAGTCTTGGCGCAATGCGCTCATTCCAATCATCGCCATTCCGGTTTCGCTGATTGGCACCTTCGCATTCCTTCTCGCATTCGGCTTCTCCCTCAACATGCTCACCCTGTTCGGGCTCGTGCTTGCGATCGGGATCGTTGTGGACGACGCCATCGTGGTCGTCGAGAACGTGGAGAGAAACCTCGCCCGCGGGATGACGCCCAAGCAAGCCGCCCACGTAACGATGGACGAGGTCGGAACAGCCGTCGTCGCCATTTCCTTGGTGCTGATCGCGGTGTTTGCGCCGACCGCATTCATTCCCGGCATCTCGGGGCAGTTCTACAAGCAGTTCGCCGTCACCATCTCGGTCACGACAGCAATATCGGCATTGAACTCGCTAACGCTCTCACCTGCTCTGGCTGGCATCCTTCTCAGGAGCCACGACAGCACAGCGAAACCCAGGAATCTCTTCACTCGGGCCGGAGCTGCCGTTGCGAATGGCTTCAACGCAGGATTCGACAAAGTCAGTCATGGCTACTCGTGGATCGTCCGAAAGCTCGTCGGCGGCTGGATCGGGAGAACCGCATCCCTGCTCGTGTTCGCGTTCCTGCTCGGAGCGACGTGGTTCGTTTCCACGATCGTACCCTCTGGCTTCGTTCCTATCATGGATCAGGGCTACGCGATCCTTGTGATCCAGTTGCCCGACGGAGCCTCGCTGGCACGGACGGACGAGGTCGTAAGGAAGGTCGGAACGATTGCCAAGGCGGTCCCCGGCGTTCGAAATGCAATCCAATTTCCCGGCTTCAGCGGCGCCACGTTCACGGCGGCGTCGAACTCGGGGGTCATCTTTACGCCGTTCAAGTCGTTCGAGGAGCGTGAGGCAATCGGCGCATCGGCCGACAAGATCATCGCAGAACTGAACTCGAAGGTTCAGGAGATCGAGGAAGCATTCATCATCGCCATCCCGCCACCGTCGGTACGCGGGGTCGGCAACGCGGGTGGCTTCAAGATGCAGATCCTCGATGAAGAGAATCCGGACATGACGAGAGCGCTTGGACTGGCGCGCGAGATTATGTCCGAGGCGGCGACCACGGAAGGACTGACGGGCGTCTTCACGACGTTCTCAGATTCCAGCCCCGAGTACTATCTCGCCATCGACCGCGACAAAGCCCGGTATCTCAACGTCCCCATCAGCAACGTCTTCAGCGCTCTTTCGATCAACTTGGGAACGTCTTATGTCAACGACTTCAACGCGTTCGGACGTGTTTATCAAGTCAGAGCACAAGCCGATCGACAGTTCCGGATGGACAAGGACGCTATCCTGGCGCTCAAGGTCAGATCCGCGAAGGGTGCGTTGGTGCCACTCGGCACCTTGATGGACATTCAGGATACGAGCGGCCCTACACTCGTCCAGCGGTACAACATGTACGTCTCCGTTCCACTGCAGGGGAATCCCACGCCTGGGACTTCGACGGGAACCGCCATCGCCAAGATGGAGCAGCTGGCCAACAAGGTCCTGCCCCCTGGTGTTACCTTCGAATGGACTGAACTCGCATACCAGGAGACGCACACAGGCAACACGGGCGTCTACATCTTTGCGCTCTCGGTCGTCTTCGTGTTTCTGGCTCTTGCTGCCCAGTACGAGAGCTGGGTGCTGCCACTGGCAATCATCCTGATCGTACCACTGGCAGTCCTTGCGGCGCTGATAGGCGTATCGTTGCGCGGAATGGACAACAACGTACTCACGCAGATCGGGTTGATCGTCCTCATCGGGCTTGCGGCCAAGAATGCGATCCTGATCGTGGAGTTCGCCCGCCAAGCTGAGGAGGATGGCAAGTCGGTAGTGGATGCAGCTGTTGAGGCAAGTCATCTGCGTCTCCGGCCGATCCTCATGACAGCGTTTGCCTTCATCTTCGGCGTCCTGCCGCTGGCAATAGCGACAGGTCCGGGTGCAGAGATGCGCCAGTCGCTTGGCACCGCCGTGTTCTCCGGCATGCTCGGAGTCACTTTCTTCGGATTGTTTCTGACCCCGGTGTTCTATGTGGTTCTGCGGTCTATGCGGAGACGCCCAGTTGTCCGGACGCAACCGAAGTTGGAGGTCGTGAAGTGATGTGTGGACCAGAAGCCGGCGGCACCATATTTTCGACGTCGCGGATAGAAGGTCCGCTGTGGATGTCAAACCGCTCGAAACTTCGGTCCGCTCCTCAGTTCAAAGAGCGAGCAGCCCGTGTGTATCGCCGACCGACGATCATCGAAGTTCCGTCGAGTTCAGGCGCGATCTTCGAAGTAGTGAAGATGATCTGATGAGGGATGTTGGCTTTCTCGGAGAGAGAGACGATCAATCGCTGGAAGTTCCAGGAACGCTCTTCGACCATTCCCTTATCTTCGACATTGTCGAACATGATCCAGCGAGGAAGTTTGAAGTCCTTGTCAAGCAGAGAGCTAGCTAGCAACGCGAGGGCGAAGCTGTTCTTCAAGATGACCATTCCGCTCGCGCTGCCGCCGCGGTTTTTTTCATTGTTGATCGCTATCCAGTCGTCGGCAAACGAAAATGAGACGTGCTGGACGTCACCGAAATCGCTGTGTTCCTGCAGGTCTCGATCAAGCAGCTGCTTTGCCTGCGTGGAAACCAAGGTGTTTGCCAGCAGCTTGCGCTTGTTCTGCGCTCGTTGGATCGCGTCGATTTCGCCCCGCAACTTGGTGATACGGATGTTCAGGTCTTCCTTGTCGTCGGAAGCTTTTGCAATGCGTCTCGAGAGTTCAAGCCGCTTTTGCAAGCCTTCTAGCTGACTGTCGATAAAACCTATCTTCCTGCTCAAATCTGCAATGGCTGTTTCGCGTCCTGTGACCGCACCTGTTTGATCAAGCTCGAATGCGGACATCGCCCCACGCAGAGTCTGCCGACCTACGCGCAGAGACGCCTTCTTTGCTTTCAGCTCGACTTCCCGTTCGGCCTGGAGTGCTTCCGATTCCTTCAACTGCATTTCGAGATCGAGGCGAACCGCTAGTGTCCGGGAATCCTCTTCCCCATCCGTGCGCTTTGTATCGCACAGTTCGCAATGTCCGATCGTTTTTGGATGCACGGGCGCGAAGCAGGACGGGCAGAATTCGAAGGACAGATGTCCAAGGGCGGCAAATGTGACGGTCGCGTCGTCGAAATCCGAAAGAGATTGCTTCAGATGTTTGATGAACTCTTCCGCGTCGGCAATTTCGTACTCGAGGGTCTCGATATCGCTTTCCAACGTCGCGACCGCGCGCCGAGCCTGCCCGTATTCCCTGGCATTGCGCGTACGAAGCGCCTTCACCTTTTCCTGATCAGCAAGATCGTCCCTTGCCACAGACAATGCTTCGATCGAACCTAGGAGGCTGGTCCTTTGCTCGTTCATTTGGGTCATGGCGGAGTTGATATGCTCAATGAGAATATTCTCGCCGTAGCCTGAGGCTATAGCTACCAGGTTCCGATAGTTCGCAACCGCTTCCTTGTATTTTTGCTCGGCTGCCCTCAGCTCGATTTGCTTGTCAAAGAGGTCGTAGCCACCTATGCCTAAAAGAAGATCGCCGATGACCTGTCTTGTTTGCCACGTATCGAAATTCTCTACCCGAAATATGCGCTGCACTGGGGTAAGTTGATCCACATAGAGCAACCTGAGGATCTGGTGCATCGTGATGTTACTGGCACCGTCGCTGATCGACTCCGGAAGGCCAATCGCTTTGAACAGAACTTGACTGAAACTGTATCCATGCTCGGGACGGCGATAGGGCAAGTCCTGCCAGCTGTCATGACCAGCGTCGATTGCAACGTCCATGGTGCCGAAGAAAATAGACATCGGACGGAGGGAGTCCGTGGAGACGTCACGTCTCAGGGTTAGCACTCCCGCAGGGGTGAGAACTTGCAAAAGCACTTGAGTTGCGCGTGACGCGGAGTCCTTCCATTCTCGCAGATCACCGCCCAGCCCAAAGAATATGAAATCGGCGATGGAGGACTTTCCGGAGCCGTTGGATCCATGAATGATGTTCACGCCAGAATGAAAAGGCTCGTCGTAAAGGACGTTAGCGCCGCGTGTCACCAGCAAGCGCTGGATCTGCAGTGAAGCGATCATGTCACGGGCCCCCTAGTAGGTAACCCTGCGCGTCGGACGAGTCCTTCTTTCCCAGTCATGGAGAGCGAGCCTAATCCATCGACCAGGAAATTTACCAAAGGTCTGTCAGCTTCATTCTGCGATGCCGCATGGCGGAGGAGTGTGGATGGCGTCTGTGCACGGTCGAGGAGTGCGTTCCGCACCTTCAAGTCGTCCCGATGAAGGATGCCGAGCCCAGCCAATCGCTTTAGAGCTGTGAGCTGATATAGCTGCAGATCCTGCCACACCGAGGCGGTCCCAGGGAGCTTGACGAAGGATTTGGTCTCGGGTTCCACGCCCACGGCGCGGAGGTTCTCCCGGAGCTCGGACGTAAGCCTTAGACGGTGAAGGAGCGGTGGAAACATCAGATACATGTCCAGAATTCTGAGCTGCTCAAGGGGTATGGACCCGTCCCTGGCTTGAAGCAGACGGACCATACGAAAAATGCAGTGATAGGGGTCGCGCGCGGCGTACCAAACCCGATAGCTAGCCATTGTCCCAAGCCACGTGGCAGTTACCAGCAAGATAGTACAGGGCGCCATCTACGAGCCCCGCGGTTAAAGCTTCTCCATCGGACTCGACCTCAGCACAGGGAGAAATCACGTCTTTCTGGATTATCGTATCCACAGTTCCAGCACAGCCTCCCTCCGCAATGGCCCGGACCACGTGGCGCTTGAACCTGCTCTCGACGTCCGACATCAGACGGGTATAACGGGTAACGGCCGCGGGTTGGGCAATGTGGCGCTGCAGCGCCATGTTGAACATCTCTTTTTTTCGCTTGGCGTCACGCACTGCGTACGCGCGGCCCGAATCTTTCAGCTTCTGCTCAAGATCCCGGCGGTCATCTTCGGCGACGGTCGTGAAGTATTCGAAGTCTCGAGCGATATCTGCGGACACTCCAGCAACAGTCTGTGTCGCGCCAGTTCCGGCGGCGGCCCCAGCTTGCGCTGTTCCCGAAGACTGGCCTAGTGCCGAACCGCCACCGTGCTCGGGCGATGTCGCCGGATCCTTCAATAGACTACGGATCAACCCGCACACCGATTTGAAAACCGGAGCGTCCTTGCTTTCTGGCTTGCAAATCCTCAGATGGTCGGTCTGAACAGCAATCGGTTCGCAGCCGAGCACGCCCGGATTAGCCGTGACCTTGTCGACAATGAATATGCCGCCAACCTGTTCGGTTTCGTAGTACGCCCTCACCTGGATCTTCTGCATGCCTGCTCGGGAGCGGAAAAAATCGTTCAGATCGACCAGACCGTCCTCACCATAAACAAGTTGCTGCGTCTGTTTACTGAGAAAGCGGCGTAGCAGCTGGTCGAGTGACGAAGCGAGCGACGCCCCCGCGTGGGGTGTGCCGAGAAAAGCGATCCCGACGATCGAGCGCCCGAGCTCTCGGTACTCTGGGTTCATCGAGTCCGAACATCGACGCAGCATTTGCTTGACTATCAATCCGCCGAGACTATGGCAGATGAACAACGTGCGAGACGACTGGTTTTCACGGTTCGTCAGTGCGTCCGCTAGTGCGAGCGCGATGTCGTGCAACGACGCACCCCCGCCCTTTAGGAAGCCTGCAAGTTTCTGCGAGTCATATCCAAAACTCGATACTCGGCAGTTCGCGAATTTTTCCGCGAGCCAGCGTGGCCAAAAGCTTTTCGGATCAGTCTGCCAGGTCTCCACCTGGTCACCACCGAGACCATGGACGAAAACTATGTCGAGCGCTGGGGCGGACGGCGATTCAAAACCACCGTCCATGAAAACTTCAATGATTCCCTCGGACATTTCTCGCCCCGTTGTCAGGGGCGAATGACTAACTCAGCTCGCGTCCTGCGCGCAAGACTGGTTGTGCCCGACTCAACCAAAAATTCATCATTGGCATGAAGATGGGTAGGCCTCGTAGTCGCAGACCGCTTAGGCGAATTGTCTGCAAAGCGCGATGGTGATCGCATTTGGCGCCTCAGAGCCTATGCAGGTCGGCATCGAGTTTTGCACGCCGCCGTCCCATGCTGCGTAAGTCCGGAAATCAAGCCTGCGCGTGCGGCCACATATCATCAACCGCAGCAAGCTCCGCGATAGCGCGCCGCAGCCGGAGGTTCTCTCTTTCCAAGAGTTCGATCTTCTGCAAAGGCGATGGGGGCTGTCTTGAGCCTGTCTGTCGGAGAGGTTCATTGACCGAGGGCAAGCCTGTCATTCGCTCCTTCGTTTCTACTGCCGTAGGTGCCATCTCCATGGGTGCCCGTTCTGGCAAATCGTCGGCAAGCATATAGCCGCGGCCAGGGATGGTTTTTATCAAGTCTCTGTGTCGTCCTAAAGCTTTTCGAAGCACGCCCATCTGGAACCTGAGATTACACTCTTCAACGATCGTGAACGGCCAGACTTTTTGCATGATCTGGCTTTTATCGACAACCTGCCCCCGCGCCTCCAGAAGAACTGCGAGCAGGTCGAAAGCGCGGCTGCCGATCTCAACCTCTCTGTGGTCCAGGAGCAGCTGCCGTGCCGTAGTGCACATTTGAAACGATCGGAATTGAAGCACTGATTCGCTGCTTTGCATGATGGGACCCCCTGCGACCGTCGACCTCGACGGATGGAAGATTTCGATCTACGCATCCCGATGTTGGTTCGCGCAGCTAGACACATGGCCACCATGAGTTGCCCAAAGCGGCCCGTTCAAAACGCAGTTTCATTATGCCTGAGAACTCCAAGCGCCGCTGTTCCACGTTGTTCAAAAATGTTAAATATGCGTCTGGTGATAGCGCGAGCCTGCCAATTGCCGCAGCAAGGGTATGACCGTTGGAAAATATCGTAGAACACCCTTCGCGTTCCAGGGCTTCGGAAGTCGGCGATCACGCAGTCCAGTTTGGGGCTTTTCGGTTCTTCCCTTTCAAGAGGCAGCTGATGGAAGATGGAAAGCCCGTGACGATCGGCGGGCGTGCCCTCGACGTTCTCTCAGTCCTTATTCAAAGAGCCGGCACCATCGTGAGCAAACAGCAATTGCTGAGCGACGTGTGGCCCGGCGTTTTCGTGGCGGAGGGAACGCTGAGGGTTCATGTCGCCGAACTGCGAAAAGCGCTTCGCGACGGAACTGGCGAGCGACGATTTATAGTCAACGCTGCTGGCCGCGGGTATAGTTTCGTTGCCACATGCACGCATTTGGAAACAGAAGAGCCTTTCAGCCTCGTGCCTTCTCCTGAGCCTGCTTCCCCAGCGCCGTCGCCCGCACCAACGCTCCTCACCAAGGTGTTCGGGCGCGACGACATGATCGCCCGCCTCGTTGCGAGGCTGCCCCTGGAGAGGTCCGTCACAATCGTGGGCATTGGGGGCATCGGAAAGACCACGCTCGCTCTTTCAGTCCTGGAGGTTCTTCGCCCGCGCTACGCGGATGGCGTCTGTTTCGTAGACCTGGCTCCCGTCTCCGATCCCGCCCTAGTCCCCAGCGCCCTTGCCGCCGCTCTGAGGCTGCCTGTCGGTTCAAATGAGCCGATACCCGCCCTGGTGAATGCATTGAGCCAGAGAAGGATGCTGATACTGCTCGACAACTGCGAGCACGTGGTTGAGGTTGCGGCAACGCTCGCGGAGGCAATTGGGAGAGGAGCGCCAGGCGTACATGTCTTGGCGACGAGCCGTGTACCCCTTCGATGCAGCGGGGAGCGTATTCAACGGTTGATGCCACTGGAGACGCCCCCAGCCTCCCCGGTTCTCGGTCGCGATGAGGCGCTTCGGTATTCCGCCGTTCAGCTTTTCGTCGATCGAGCTTCGGCGGCCGTCGACGAGTTCCAGGTTTCGGACGAGAACGCCTGGGCCATTGGCGAAATATGCCGCAAGTTGGACGGCATCGCACTGGCGATCGAAATGGCAGCCAGTCGCGTCGAGGCGTTCGGTGTGCTCGGCGTCGAGGCGCACCTGAGCGATCGGTTCGCTTTACTCAAGCAAGGCTACCGCACCTCGATACCTCATCACCAGACGCTAAATGCGACATTCGATTGGAGTTGGCATCTCCTGTCGGAAAGCTCGCGCAAGGTCTTTCGACGCCTCTCCACCCTCGCGGGGGAGTTTTCGATTGAAACCGCCGCGGCGATTGCGGCAAGCGAGAACCTGGGGAATGATGAAGTGTTGCACGAGATCGCTAACTTGGTCTCGGCCTCCCTCCTGTCGGCCAATCTTTCGACAAATCAAGCCATATACCGTTTCCTCGATTCCACGCGCGCATACGCTCGTTCCAAGCTGATGGAGAGCGGGGAATTGAACGATGTCTCGCGTCGCCACGCCGCATACATTCTGGCTGTTCTGAAGCAGGCCGATGCCAAGTCCGACCCATCGCCAATCGAAAGTGCCCTGGATGCCTGCGCGGCGCTCCTTGATGATCTGCGTTTGGCTCTCGACTGGGCTTTCTCCCGGCCGGAGGCTCGACAATTTGGCATTCGACTGACGGTCGAAGGTGTGCGGATATGGACCCAACTCTCCTTGCACGAGGAGTGCCGTACTCGGGTTGAGGTTGCGATCAAAGCAATGGATGAAATTCCAGATCTTGATAGCGACTCCGCCATGAGACTATTCGCGGCATTGGGAACAGTTCTTGCGTATACCAGAAGCACGGAGGCAAGAAAGGCGTGGGAGAAAGTATTAGAAATTTCAGAGCAGATCCCGGATACCGATTACCAGTTCCTAGCGCTCAGGGGACTATGGACGGCATCATTCAGTGCGGGCCAGCTTAGTTCGGCCGTCCAGCTTAACAAACGGCATTTCAAGGTCACCAAGCTTTCGGGTAATCGCGAAGAGAAATTTCACTGCATCCGCATGAGGGGAATGTGCCGATTCTACGTGGGAAAATTTGAGCGCGCTAGCGTCGATCTTGAGCGCGCGATGAGCGGATACCTGAGTGGCGCGAAGCGGGACTTGAAGAACTTTCAGTTTGACCAGAGGGCGCTGCTCTGTGTGGGGCTCTCAAAAACCCTCTGGATCAGAGGTTTTCCAGACCAGGCAACGGCCATAGCGGACCGTGCCCTGACCTATGCGAGCGACTCCAAGCACGATTTGTCAGTAATCTATGCTCTTGCCTACGCTTCCTGCCGGATGGCGATATTGAATGGCGACATGGTCAAGGCAGCGGGCTATCTTGACGCACTCGTTCAGAAATCATTCCTATATCCCCTGAGACTTTGGGATATTATGGGCGAATGCTGGAGGGGAGTCCTGCTAGCCCGGCAGGGCAACGTCAGCGAAGCGGCGCGTGTATTTTCGAAAGCCCTTGCAGATGTTCCGGAGGGGTCGTTCAGCCTTCACTACAGTCGGTTCATGGGAGAGTACGCTCTCGCACTGGGCCAAACTGGCGAAGCTGAAAAGGCTCTCGATGCGATAGACAAGGCAATCACCGTATCCGATCGCCTCGGCGAACGATGGTTTTTCGCCGAGTTGCTACGATTGAAAGGCGAAATTATCCTGATTGCTGGTCGACCGGGTGCCCTCATGTCGGCAGAGGTTCTTTTTCAGACCTCCATCGAGCTCGCTCAACGACAGGGAGCCCTCTCTTGGGAGCTCCGCGCAGCCACCAGTCTATCACAACTCCACTCCTCACAGGGGCGCACTGCCGAGGGCAGAGATATCCTCTACCCGATATATTCGCGTTTTAGCGAGGGCTTTCAAACGATCGACCTCAGGAGGGCGAAGAGCGTCCTAGGGCTGGCTTCCTGAGGCTTTGACACGTCCCAAGCTGCCGCTGCGACCGCTCGAAAATAACACTACTGGAAGTTTGGCATTCTGCTCCGCAGCGTCAGGCCAACGCTCTCTGGGGTTCCTTCGACGCCACTAGACGTCTCCACAATATGAATGGGATCGTGAGAAACCACACTGTGATGGAATAGATGGCGGTGGGTAAGGTCGTAGGAGGGAGCCCGGAAGTGACCCCGGCTACCATCACGCCCACCGCGATACCAACCGTCCCGTTGTGGACAGCGGTTCCGATCGCGACCGACGTCGCACTGCGGGCATCGAGACCTGCTATCCGGCTTGTCAGAAGTCCGATACCCAGAAGAAGAGCATTCATTACAATCAGATCTGGTGCGAGCGCCGCAAAATTATCAACGAATAGGCTCCAGTTGGACACGAGTGCAGCCACAAGCACGAAAACAAACAGGAAAACAGTTATACGACCCAGCCACGCCTGTATTGCGTCAGCGCGTAGAGGCATCGCTTGTCTTACCGCCACACCAAGAAAGACAGGTAGGGCCGTGAGTAGGAACATCTCAATGCTTAGGCCCGCTACCTTCACAGGCGGCGAATCTGAACCGATGAAGTAGTACACCGAAAGAGCTACCAGCGGCGGCAGGCTGACGATCGACACAAGACTGAATGTCGCCGTCAGCGTGACCGAAAGAGGCACGTTTCCTCTTCCTAGGTGCGATGCCACATTGGATATGGCGCCGCCGGGACATAGACCAACTATCATCATGCCAACGGCGAGTGTGGCAGGAAGCTCAAACACGGTCGCGGCCAGGAACGCCACGAGGGGCGCCATCAGGATCTGATTGAAAGCGCCCGTCCAGAAGCCGCGCGGCTCGCGGAAAACGCGAGAGAAATCGGCTGGCGCAAGGCTGAGACCAAGCGAGAACATTACTATGAGAAGGACAGCGGGGAGAACGATACTAAAGAGCATGACGTTGTTTTCCCAAGACGAGGTTCAAGCCGCTTCTAATCTGTAGGAGGCTGTGCCGGACAGGCTATGCGTCGCGGAACGATCTGTCCAGCACGCCATCATGCCGTCGCTCAGCTCCGGCTGGCTATGCAGATGAACGGGTGGTGGGGTGGGGCGACCATTCAGGTTCTGAAATCAAGAAGATATTCGCGCGCAACCGCGACGGCTCTGTCCTGGTGCTTACGATTGTGTCGCCAACCGGGATCCGGCGCGAGCCTCACGCTCGCTATCGCTGCCACTTTCGATCCCGAATAGCGGCCCTGATCCTCGCAGCATCGATGTCTGCAGAAAGCTTGACACGCCGCGCGTCAAGATCTGCCATCGTGGGCGCCGACACTGCCGCCTCAACGAGCGTGGGTCCAGAGATGATTGGCGGATGTCTTTCTCGCGATGACGGGATTTGCTGCAGCATCGGCTTCTCTAAGAGTTACGAGAAAGAGGCCCCCGCCGGGGAAGAACGGGGGCCTCTCAGGAGGTGATCGCGGCCTAAGCGAGGGGACGGCCTTGCGGTGGCGGCTGAGTTGAACCGCTGCGATCGCCTTGGGAGCTGTGATATTCTCTATTCGGCTATTCGTCACAAACGGTTGAAGCCGCGAGTGTCGATTGCATTCTCAAAAGCTTTCGCTTCCGGCACGACGCCAAGCCTTGGGCATCGCAACTAAGGTGGCATCCGGGTGGAACATCCTCCCTCCGCCAATGCGCCATGGCCCGGTTTCCCATCGCCGTCCCAACCTCGTGAGGCCGGATCGGAGCGCTCCTCGCTCCGACAGCACAGACGCTGCAAGCGCCCTTTTTGATCGAGCCACGTTCTGCCGCTTTAGTCTCCGCGATACATGCCCAGCAACATCCTTACAGGTGCGAAGGGGTGCCATCTTCGGAACGGCAGAGCGAGTTTTGATGCTCTCTTTGAAATATGGTCGGGCGAAAAACCGTGGGCCGCAACCCCATTTCAACTGTTCGTGACGAATACCCGTTTGTTCCGATCCGATATTCAGGAGGATGCTCCCACCGCGTCGACAAGTCCAAGAAGTTCCTGTGAGAGAACGTGCGATGGCGTTGGACGTCGGGCTAGCTTGCCAGTGCCGACCTGATTGCGAGCAGGAGATCGCTGGGGCTGACAGGCTTAAGCAAGATGTTCGTCGCCCCGGAGTTGCGGGCGCGCTCGCCAGCGGCCACATCCGAGTGCGCCGTAATGAGGATGGTCGGGATCGACACAGTCATGCCGGACAGCCTTTCGAGGAGGTCGAGGCCAGAGATACCGCCTAGCTGGATGTCAGTAACCAAGCAGGACGCCTGTTGGAGCTCGTCGGATCCAAGAAAATCCTCGGCGGATGCAAATGCTGCAACCTGCATTCCGGACGCGCGCAACAGGCCCCGGATGGCGTCGCGGACTGGCTCGTCGTCTTCGACACAGACCACAAGTGAAGATTTCGCGGGTTCGATCATCGTGCAATCCAATCGTTCGTAAGGGCGCCTCATGCGCTACGGCCTCGCTGTGGCATCGGGGAGCTCCCCCAACTCCAGCATGTCGAAATGGCGCACCAGTTCGGGCAACGTGCGCACGTGCATTTTCTGCATGACGTTACCGCGGTGGAGCTTCACCGTGGCCTCTGTGATCCCGAGCGCTGCGGAGATCTGCTTGTTGCGCTGGCCGTCCACAACGCGGATCAGGACTTCCTGCTCGCGCTTCGTCAGCGTCTCGAAGTCCGCACGAGCATTCGAGGCCGCCTCCTCTTTCCTTGTGGATCGGTTGTCGCGTTTCAATGCGGTATGGATCGCATCCAGCAGGTCCTGCTCCCGAACGGGCTTCGTCAGAAATTCGACCGCTCCTGCCTTCATGGCTCGGACCGCAATCGGAACGTCGGCGTGTCCACTCATGAAGATTACGGGTCGGTGAAAGCCGTGCGCCCTCACCTCTTCAAAAAATTCGATTCCGCTCTGACCAGGGAGCCGAACGTCGAGGATCATGCAGCCGACCCGCGCCAGCTGGCCCTTCGCCGAGAATTCGGCTGCCGAGGCGTAGGCAACGACGTCGAACCTCATAGAGCGTAGCAGGCCGACCAGCGACTCGCTGACCCCGACATCGTCCTCGATGACAACGATCTGCGCAGAGGAGGCCTCAGGCTGTTTCTGATTCATCTCGCCACTTTCGGATATGGAATGGAGAACTCGAAGATCGATCCGTGCGGCGTCCGCGGCCTTGCAGACAGCGAGCCCCCATGCGCCTCGACGATCGACCGACAGATAGCTAGACCCATGCCAGTCCCCTCCGGTTTCGTGGAGTAGAATGCTTCAAAGATCCGGTCGGAGGCAAGTGGGTCGATACCATGGCCGTTGTCCTCGACGGCAAGTGTCACGAAGGATGCGGAGGTTCGCGTGCCTACGGTGATCGCAGGACATTCGGAAGACGGCTCCATCGCCTCTGCAGCATTCAACATCAGGTTCATCAGCACCTGCTGTAGCTGGACCTTGTCTCCTTGGATCCGGCGCAGCTCGGGCGAGAGCGAAACGATAACTTCGATGCCACGCGTACGGAATTCGCTCCGAAGCATTGTGAGGACGTCGCCCACGACACAATTCAAGTCGATGTCGGCGAATGTCGGACGTGAGTTCCTTCCCATGTTCCTGACGTTGTGGAGGACGTCTCCCGCCCGCTTGGTCTCCTTGATCACTCGGGTAGCCACTGCTTTTGCCTCTTCGAGATCCGGTGTCTCGCGATCCAGCCAGCTGAGGCAGGTCGCGGCATCTGTAATAATTGACATCAGAGGCTGGTTCATCTCGTGAGCGATCGAGATCGACATCGCACCCATTGCCGTCATGCGGTTCATCCGCACGATATCGTCCTGGGCCTTGCGCAGGGCTTCCTCGCTTTTAACGCGTTCCGTGAGATCGAGGATCGCGCCGAACGCCTCGGGCTTTTCGCCCGGATCGGTTCCTATCCGCGTTACACAGTGGACGTGCTTTATCGTGCCGTCCGGCATGACGAGGCGGTGTTCGACCTCCCAAGGCACTCGATCACGGAGCCCCTGGGCGAAGACCTCTTCCACCCGCGCCCGATCGTCAGGATGCATCCGTCCCATCACAGCTTCGGGCGTCAGCGGCTCGTTCGGATCGAGACCGTAAATTCTGTAAGTCTCCTCGGACCAAATGATCTCGCGAGTTTCCGCAAGGATACGGTAGCTACCAACATGGCTCAGCTTCTGCGCTTCGGCCAGCGACGCCTGCGCGCGCTGCGCGTCGGCGAGCGACGTTTTGATCTGCTCACTGGAGCGGCGGGCTTCGGTCACGTCAACGATTGTTCCGATGTATGATCGGCCATTGCCATGCTCGTCTGAGATGATCCGCCCTCGCGCATGGACAAATTTCGAAGAGCCATCAGGCAGTACGAAGCGGTGCTCCACGTTCAGCTCATCACCCTGAAGAGCTCGCTCGTGAGCTTCGGCCACCATCGTTCGGTCATCCGGATGAACCTTATCCATGAAAGCTTTGAAACTGATGGTCTCGCTTTCATTGCCCACGATGTTCGCGCATTCCGTCGAACAGGTGAAAACATTGGTGCTCATGTCCCACGACCAGCTTCCGGTCTGAATTATCTTCTGGGCTTCCGCCATGACCGCTTTGCTCTTGGCTAGCTCGAACTCCGCACGTTTAAGATCGTCGATGTCGGAGTCGATACCATACCATTTGACGATCCGACCTTCGTCGTCGAAACGTGGAACGGCCCGCAGCATGTGGTAACGCGCCTGGCCATCGTGCCGCAAGATCCGGGCTTCGACACCGCCTGCCCGCCGCTCGGCCAACAGTGTCATCCACGCGGCATGAACTTTTTCGACATCATCGGGGTGGAAGGCCTTGAGAAATCCGGTCCCGACCGCCTCCTCGTGAGAGATTCCGGTGTACTCGTGCCAAGAGCGACTTGCCTCCTGGAAACGCCCTTCCGAGCTTGCGATCCAGGCCAGCGCCGGGATCATGTCGCGTGCAAGCTCAAGATCGCCCTGAACCTTAGTCGCTTCCTCACGGACCGCTCGTAGCTCCTGCTCCAACGAAACCGCAGTCATGGCAACGGAGAAAGTCGACGCAAGCCATTCGACGCGCCCTATCGCTTCCAAGGAAGACGGTCCATCCAGGTAGAGGGCGGCGATCCCGTCGGCCAGCCGGACCGGGATGGCGGCTGCGTTTTCCAATGCTTGCGCCTTGCCAGTGTCGATTGCCCGACGGACCACATTTGCATCGAACACGGCTGGCGACGTAAGACTGAACACCCGACTTCTGCCCCGATCCGAGGCCGACATAGTGGCGGCCGCGATCTCCAGAGTCCCATTTCGCTCGAATACAAGCAAAGCGCGGGTCAACGACGACAAGGAGGCTGCGGCATCCGTCAGCCGCTGCAGATCGTCGTCGTCCTCGAAGTTCTCGTATGCTGCGTCTGACGTGGCGGCCTCCCACTGCAATGGCGCGTGTCGGTGCGAGGCGGGACCGATGCGGTTCCCGCCGCGTCTCTAAGCATTCGGAACGGAACCTCTTCGCGTGTCGCCTGACACGCGTCGTCCGGCCACGTAATCCGCCGCCTGCCCGAATGCCAGGCCAAGGCCGCACCACACGATTAATTGCAGCAGGAAGGAGTGCACTCGGAACTCAAACAGAAGACCTCGCGGATAATCCTCTGGAACCTCGGATATGGGTGGGACCACATACACGAGAACCGACGCCAGTGCGGCATATGCAATCGCCCCGGTCGGGATGCTGAAGACAGGGTCCAGACGGCGGCCGATCTGAACGGCGAACCAAACGCACGACGCCATGCAGAGGACAGATGCAAGAATCATCACAAAGAAGAGTTCCGTGCGAGCATCGATGGTTTCCGCGGACCCGACCCCAGGTGGACTAGCCGGATAGGCTATCTGAGGGACGAGTACGATGGAAACGTACCCAGTCGCCACCAGCAGCCAAGTCGCCTCCTTCGTACTTGCATGCACCCTCCCACGCAAAGCGGCAACGCCGATGGCAAGCAGACCGCCGAGTGCGACGCAGTAACTCGCAATGCCAGTGAACAATCCAAGATTGCGTTGCGTGGTCCGGCTGACGAGCTCCTCGCCAGGATGTCCGTCATCGACGTGCGCGTGATGTTCCTCGAAAGCTATTGCGAGCTCGACCGATGGCTCGGAAAAGATCCGAGCGTACGAAAAGGCGACGACCGCCACCAGAAGACCGGACAGCATGCCCGCAAGAAGAAACTTCTGCATCATGGCATCGACCTCAATGGCATGGAAATCCGAGAAGGTGGCGGCCGTCGTGGACGAACTCGTGCACCATGCTCCCCTGTACGAGAGAAGTCGCTCCCTGCTCGGCGCCGACGAAGTAAAGCAACATCAGCAGAAGCAATCCGAAGAACGTCATCCAAGGAATGAGTTCGTCCGCCGAGATCGGCGTCGGCATTTCAGCTGCACGGATAGAGATGTGGGTCATCGCACCCTCCTTCGGGTTCAGGATTGGGCCCTACAGTGATCACACACACGGATCCTTGTTTATCGAAAGCGTCGGATGACGTTCGGCGAACAGGGAACTCGGCCTTGCCGCCGACATCGCACGAATTCGAAATATTCGAGATGCTTGCGCTCCATAGTATTCCCGTTCTCACCAGGAGGAATCCATGGAGCAAATATCCAAATCACAACGGAAGTTCGAAGGCGTCGTTCCAGCGCCTGCCGATCTGCCAAAACTTAAAGTGGGCCAGTGCGTCACGGTCTCGAACCGTGTTCCTGTCGGCCACTACCGCGTACCAACGTATCTCAGAGGAAGGACAGCGGTCGTCGAGGCAATCATGTCACCGAAAGCCGTGAACAACGAGGAAGAAGGATTTGGCAGGAACGCGGGTTCACTTGGTTTCTATTATCGCGTCGCAGTGCCGATGAAGGAAATCTGGAAGGACTACGCGGGATCCCCCGCAGATAATCTCCGCATCGAGATTTTTGAGAGCTGGCTCGAAGGAGTGGAGCAATGAACGCGTCCGACGAACTCGAACACACTCATGGCCATGGAGACGGGCACGATCACGGGCACGACCACGCGCCGATCGAGGCGACGGAAATGCCCGGCTACTACGACATCATGGAGACGGCGTTTCAGGAGCTGATGATCGAAAAGGGATACATAAGCGCCGACGAGATTCGGCACCAGATCGAAGTTCTGGATTCCAGAAACCCCGCACTCGGTGCCAAGGTAGTCGCGAGGGCATGGACGGATCCGGACTTCAGGTCCCGCCTCCTCGAGAACGGCCGTACCGCTTGCGAGGAACTCGGCATCACCTTCTACGATCTCACCGAGCTCATCGTGCTCGAGAACACGCCTCAGGTCCACAATCTCATCGTTTGCACCCTGTGCTCATGCTACCCGCGTCCGGTGCTTGGCCTGCCGCCAGACTGGTACAAGGCAAAACCGTATCGCGCTCGTGCAGTTTACGAACCCCGTAAGGTGCTGCAGGAGTTTGGGACCATCATTCCTGACGACGTTGAGGTTCGGGTCAGCGACTCCACTGCCATCCAGCGCTACCTGGTGCTGCCGATGCGCCCTGCGGGAACCGACGGCTACAGCGAAGAGCAACTCGCCGCGCTCGTCACACGTGATGCGATGATTGGTGTCATCACAGTCAGATTACCGACCGAAGGAATTGCCGCATGACCGGAAGCGAACAACTTCTCAAGCGACTGCCGAACGACATCGGCGGTCTTGAAGGGCCTAAGATCGAACAGACAGACCATGAGTTGCTCCCGTGGGAGAAGCGCTGCCATGCGCTGGCCGACGTTCTCGACTTCCACAAGATCATCAACACCGAGGAAAAGAGGCGCGGCGTCGAGGCCCTAGGATCGGAAATGGTCGGCAAGCTGACATACTACGAGCGCTGGATCGCCGCTTTCGCCAACATCGCGTTTCAAAAGCAGCTGATAACGCCCGAGGAGTTGGCAAGGCAGATGTCGGCCGTGGAGGATCGATGGAGGGCTCACTCCTGAAGCTCGTTCCCCAGCGCGCCTCCCGCTGCTTCGTCGAGGACGACGCCAGCGCGCCACTCGTCAGGCGTTCGCTCGCAGAAGCCGTTGGAACGATGCTGCTGATAGTAGCCGTGCTTGGTGCAGGAATAGGTGAAAAGGCCGCGCCGATCTCCTCAGCCATGGCCGTCGCCGGGACCTTGATCGGCCTGATCCTGGCCCTTGGCTCAGTATCTGGCGGGCACTTCAACCCGGTCATCACTGTCCTTCAATGGCGGAGTGGACAACGCGGTCTCGAGTGCATGGTTTGGTATGTGGCTGCGCAGATCCTCGGAGGAATTGCGGGTGCCGTCTTGGTCGATGTCATGTTCGCAGATCCGCCGGGTCCGCCGACCACCGAGCTTCCGAATGCCGCGGCGATCGTGAGCGAGGCCTTGTCCACCTTCGGACTGATGATGGTAGTATTCTGCAGTAGCCGGAGCACAAGCAAGATGACCGGGCCCTTTGCAGTCGGCCTCTGGCTTCTTGGAGCGATCATCGCCACACCGACCGGTTCAATCGCGAATCCCGCCGTCACCATAAGCCTGCTGATGTCGCCGTCGAGCACATCGCTAATCGCTGTGGCGCTCTTCGTGGTGGTACAGTTTGCTGGCGGCACTCTGGCGGTGCGGTGTACCGATATTCTCTACCCGCCCGCCGGACGTTGATCGGCGCCCCGGCCAGATGTCCACAAGGAGCGAACACTATGTCGAAGACGAAGCTATTGGCCTCAACAGTCGTCCTGCTCGCGATTTCGGCGGCCGCCGCCAGCGGCCTAAGGGGAGATGCCTCGCCGATCTATGGAGTGAAGGTTCCCGAAGGATACAGGGAGTGGCGGCTGATCACGGTCGCGCACGAAGCTGGCAAGAACAACGACATCAGGGCGGTTCTGGGCAACGACCTCGCCATCATGGCATTTCGAGAGGGCATCAGGCCGTTTCCAGACGGCGCCATCATCGCGCGGCTCGCCTACGTCTATCAATCGTCTCCCGAGAACGACAAGGTCTTCCCGGCACCGCAGTCCTTCGTCGCAGGCGCCCCTACCAACGTCCAGTTCTCGGTCAAGGATTCGAAGAAGTACGCAGACACGGGTGGCTGGGGATATGGTCAGTTTGAGAACGGCGTCGCAAATCCCAGTGAGCCGCTGATCAAGAGCTGCTTCGCCTGTCACGTGAAGCTCGATCCTTCGACCGACTACGTGTTCAGCCACTATTCGCCATGACGGCGAGCGGGACGAAGCAAAGCCATAGGAGCCTGCTGTGCGGACCAAATGCGTTATGACCCCGGCCGAGACGATGTCGGCGATCCGTGACATGTGGCAGTACGGACGGCTGGACGAGGCCGCAAGCCACTTCGCTGAGGACGGCGTCCTGCTGGTCGAGCCGGACAGGCAAGCGATTGGCCGCAATGCGATAGGTGACGGTCTCGGCGAGCTTGCGCGCCGCCTTCGATTTCTCGTGGTCGAAGACCGGGTCGTTATTCAGCGAGGAGACATCGCACTCCACCATGCGAGATGGACTGCTCGGTACATAATCGACGGCTCTCCATCCACCGAGGAAGTCAGCGGGACGACGGCGGACGTGCTGACGCTTCAGTCTGACGGGCGCTGGCTCGCTGTGGTCAACAACCCATGGGGAGGCGACGTCCTTGATGGCTAGGTTTCATTTCCATATTCGGGTCGCGGAAGTCATAGATCCCGACTACGAGGGCATCGAAATCCACGCGAAGGATTGCCTTGCAGAAGCGGTCGCCGTCGCTCGTCGTATCATTGCCGAGGCAGTCAAGCTGGACGATTCCGTCGGTGACATGACTTTCGAGATCACGGACTGCGAAGGAAACCTAGTGGCTGAACTACCGTTTCGATGTTGCGCTCGGCTCCAATGAACGAGCTTCCCGAACTCAGCCGAATCTCCGCGTCAGCGAAAACACCCAAACTTTGGAGTGTTGCCCGGACTCAGGGCGACCCGTAGGCGGGCGGTCTCAATATCGAAGAGGCCCCATGATCGACAGTCGTACCGCAGCGTCCCAAGCGATTTTTTTCAACGCGCTCGGCAGTCAAAGAAGGCTTCAGATTTTGTCGGCACTCGTCGAAGTCGAGGTAACGGCGGGCGGTCTGGCAGACCTTATCGGGATGAGCCAGTCGGCAACCTCGCAGCACCTGACAAAGCTTCGTCGTCTCAACCTCGTTACCGCACGTCGAGAGGCGCAGACACTGTGGTATACGACCAGGAACCCTGCGGTGATAAAAATCCTGGCGCTCCTCAACGAACTCCAGCGCGATGGTCAAGCTCTTGTGAGCTCGAAGGCGGCCCGAGGCTGAAAAAGAGCCTGTTGAATTCCTATATCGGCAGTGCGATCTGAAAGGACATCAGCTATGACTTTGAATGGGAATCTGCTCGTTGCAGGGCAAGAAAGGCGCGGCTCGAATGGCGAGTTCCACGGTATCGAGGCAGCTACCGGGAAGCCGCTACCTGTCTCGTTTGGCGGCGCGTCACGCGAAGATGTCGATGCCGCGGCGGCACAAGCCTGGGAGGCCTTTGCCTCGTACCGCGAGACAGGTCTCGGCAGTCGAGCCTCCTTCCTGGAGACGATCGCTGCGGAGATCGAGGCGATTGGTGACGAGTTGATCGTCCGCGCCACGTCTGAGACCGGGCTCCCCCGCGGGAGGCTGGAAGGCGAGCGAAATCGCACCACGGGCCAGCTTCGGCTGTTTGCCAAGGAAGTCCGCGCGGGCCGCTTCCAGGAATTGCGCTTCGATGAAGGCGATCCTTCGCGGAAGCCTGCTCCCAAGCCTGACCTGCGACTTCGAAATATTCCACTCGGCCCCATCGCGGTATTCGGTGCTTCGAATTTTCCGCTCGCGTTCTCGGTCGCTGGCGGGGACACTGCATCCGCCCTCGCCGCTGGCTGCCCCGTCGTCGTGAAGGCCCACTCGGCGCATCCGGGCACGTCGGAACTCGTGGGACGGGCCGTGCAACGGGCTGCCGCGGCCTGCCGACTTCATCCCGGCACCTTCACTCTGCTCTTCGATACAGGCTTTGAAGTCGGCCAACAGCTCGTCGCCGATCATCGGATTCGTGCTGTCGGCTTCACCGGGTCCCGCCGCGGCGGTACAGCGCTGATGGACATTGCGTCGAGGCGGCGGCAGCCGATCCCGGTATACGCTGAGATGAGCAGCATCAATCCCGTCATCTTGTTCCCTCACGCACTCACCAAGAACTTCGAAGGGATCGCAAAAGCGTTCGTCTCTTCGCTGATCCTCGGCGCGGGACAATTCTGCACTAACCCCGGCCTCCTCCTGGCGGTCGACGGTGAAGCGCTAGATGCCTTCATCGCGAAGACCATTGAACTTCTTCCAGAGGTCGCACCACAGACGATGCTGACCCCGTCGATTGCTAAAAATTTTTGCGATGGTGTGGCACGGCTTCGAACCCATCCTGAAGTGCGAGCCATCGCGTCCGGAAAGCCTGGAAGCCAATATGAAGGAACGGCGGCGCTCTTCGAAACAACGGGATCGGCTTTCCTCACGCATGACGAGCTTCAGAACGAGGTGTTCGGTGCCGCGGGCCTGATCGTTCGCTGCAAGGACATGGCTGAACTCAATGCCGTCATCGACGAACTCGAAGGACAGCTGACGGTCGCGCTCTTCATCGACAAGGACGACGAGGCCGATGCCCGCCGTCTGGTGCCGAAGCTGGA
Source organism: Rhizobium sp. 01N424 (assembly GCF_056399485.1). Classification (NCBI taxonomy): domain Bacteria; kingdom Pseudomonadati; phylum Pseudomonadota; class Alphaproteobacteria; order Hyphomicrobiales; family Rhizobiaceae; genus Rhizobium; species Rhizobium sp. 01N424. The sequence goes on along the minus strand of NZ_JBFTRK010000009.1, from coordinate 183,110 downwards.
AATGCTTGCCGGACGACTGCTGGTGAACGGTTTCGGGACTGGAGTAGAGGTGTCTCCGGCAATGGTCCACGGCGGCCCGTTCCCGGCAACCGCCGATGGGAGATCCACTTCCGTGGGAACGCTGGCCATCTACCGTTTCCTTCGGCCTGTCTGCTATCAGGATTTTCCTAGCGGAATTCTGCCGACGGCGCTCAGAGATCAGAATCTCTGAGCGCTCTGGGATACTGAACCTTCCATCCTCCTGCACGTTGAGGCGCGGGAGGAGTTTTCTATGGATTCTGAGAAGAGAAATTCGAAGTCCCAACAAGTCGCCCCTATTGGAGCGGCTTTGACGCCTGGCCTGGTAACGTTCTGGTCGCCGAAGTGGAAGGGCTTTGACGCAAGGCGCCAATCGTTGCGACAGCCACGTCTGGCCGAGCCGCCGACCGCGAAACCGACGTGAAGGCCTGGCGTTCGTTTGCTCGGGTCGGGACCCATTGCTCTGCCCCTAGTCCAAAAGCTTCCTAATCGCCATGATGCCTTTCGCGGTGTCTGACCACGACTGGCGCCAGATCAGCAAGCCGACGCCAAGCACCGTCGCCAGAGCGAACGGGATTGGGCCGAGAAACCAGAACGCCGCCGCCACCGTGAAATAATATGACCGCACGCCGACGCTGAACGATCGGAGTGCCGGATTGAGCACCATCGTCAGAGCGTCCGTCCATGCCGCTAGGTCACGCTCCTCTTGCCGAGACGGACTGGCGCCGATAGCAGCCAGACAATAGTTCAGCTGGCGCACTGCCCAGATGAAGTCGGACAGCCCCCTTAGAAGCGTGGCGATGATCAGCAGGACCTTGGTCTGGAACAACCAGACCGGATCTTTGGCCGCGAACATCGCGATTAGGCCGTTGCCGCTTCCATAGTTTGGCTCCATGAATAGCGCGCCGCTGAGGCCGACGATGACGATCAGGTTTGCGGAACCGAAAAAGGATGCCGAATTGATCGTGTGACCCAGGATGGCTGCGTCACCGATGAAATTGTTGTCACGCGTCAACGTCTCCCGCATCCAAGCGGATCGCACGCGTACCATGTCGACAGAGAGGCTGTCGTTTGGGCGGGGCCAGCCCAATGCCATCAAAGGCTCGACCGCGATCCAAACCAATATAAAGAATGAGATCGCGGCGATATTGAGCGCGTCCATATAGTTCCCCGGCCGATTTTTCCGGCACCCTATCGTGGGTGGCGACGTCCTCCAAGAGGCCTGTGGGCCGAAGCGATGGCGCTATGGCTGCTCGCGCATGCCTGGCGTCGCTTCGCGCTGGTCTGCGTCGATCATGTCGGTAGCGACGATGAAAGCGTCGGTGTGCTCGCGAGCGGCTTCTCGGAGAGCGGCAAGGTTCGGAAGATCGTCGCCTTCGAGAATGTCGAACTCGTGAAGGATCTCGCGCTCGGCCTGAAGCCAGTGGTCTTCGTGCCGATCGTCCGGACTACCCTCTGCTTCCCAGATCGAATAGGCGCGGAGCCTAATGCGTTCGGTCACATCGATCCCCTCACGTCCGTTTGGCCGAACTCTTGCCGGGATCGATTTGATGCGTCTTCCAGTTCTCGCGGCGCGATTGATCTGGGTCATCTGCTTGGTCTCCATAACGATCTGGAGGCTGACCCTAGCAATTTGTGAGGCTGCGCGATTTCGAATTTGATCGATCTCGCGAGGAAGTCACCAAGGCCCCTCCGGCGCTATTTCTAGCGAAAGCTGAGAATCGATCGCATTTGAATGAATCCTTTCCCGGGCCTTTAAGAGGCGCCCGGATATCGGTCGTGCCGAAACGACACACGGACGGCTGGAAATGGATTCGAAAGCACAGGCCCTGAGCGACCTCGCGAGGCGGGTAACAAGCCTGCAAAAGCAGATGACAAGTCGGATCCTTAAGATGGCCGCCGAAGTCGAGAAGCTTCGGGAAATGATGCCCGCCAAGGAAGCACGAGAATTCCTTCGGGTGACGTGCAACTTGCCTGCCACCGAGCTGTCGACCTACGTCGCTTTCTCGGAGAAGCTCAAGGGCAGCGAAGACTTGCTCGAAAGTGCTCGCGCATCGTTCCCTGTCCTGAAAGCGTTGGTCGCGGCAGACGACGACGCCCGTGCCGAAGTTCTCGCCCGCATGGAGCTGGGCGCCCGCATCGACGACCGCGAGATCTCAGCTATCCGGAAACGGTTGCACGCAGCGAAGCTGACACCTTTCCACGTCGCCATTGAGAAGCACAACAGAGCCGTGAGAGCGGCTGCAAGGACGAAGGCGGCCGCGACGTCCGAGGCCTTCCAGTCGAAGCTTCGGCTGCTTGTCTTGCGACTTGAGAAAACTGACTGGAAGGATCGGGCGACGGTTCTTGGATCGGAAGGTACGCGTCGGGAAGCCGCTGGCCTGCGAAACGAATGCTTGGATATCTTCGGCGAAGACCGACTGCGAGCCAATCCGTCCGCTCGAAAGACCGCGGACGTCGTCACGATCGGCTTCGAGGCGCTCTGCTCCATCGTCGACGGCAAGGAATTTCGCCCGGGCGAAACCAATCGGTTTGCATCCCCCGAATACAAGTTGACGACGGCGCTGCGCAAGCTTGCTGGCATGCTGACGCCACCCGGCGGCTGGGACGGTCGCAACCGTATCCTTGACGAGCAGCCGCCGCACCGGGTGAAGCTGAGGGCGTTGGAGCTGTGTGCGGGAGCCGGAGGCATGTCCATCGGGCTTGAGCGAGCAGGCTTCGCCCATGCCGCCCTCTACGAGTTCGACAAGCAGGCGGCCGCCACGCTACGCCGCAATCGACCCGACTGGGAGGTATTCACGGACGACATCCGAACAGTCGATTTCCGGCCCTATCGCGACCAGAACATCGCTCTCATCGCCGGAGGTCTTCCCTGCCAGCCGTACTCGCAGGAAGGCAAGAAGCTCGGCAAAGACGATCCTCGCGATCTCCTTCCCGAGGCGGTCCGGATCGTGCGGGAAGTGCGCCCTCGCGCCTTTATGTTCGAAAACGTCGTCGGGCTACTGCACGCGCGCCATTCGGCCCATCTTGCAGACATGCTGCGCGGCTTCCGGAAGGCCGGATACGAGACCGAGATCCACCGTCTGGAAGTGAGCGACTTCGGCATTGCTCAGTCTCGCACACGCATCCTGATCGTCGGTATGAATAAGGACTACGCTGGTGCCTTCCGGCTGCCGCCCGCCTTCCCTTCCCGGCGAGCCACACTCGGGGATGCACTCATCGACCTGATGGCCGAGAACGGCTGGAGCGGGGCCGAAAATTGGGCGCGCGAGATGCGTGAATACCCGGTCACCGATAGACAAGGAAACCTCGTCGCGTATGGTGCGCAAGCGTCGACGTTGGTGACCAGCCGGGGCAAGCGCCGGAACAACGCCGAGACGAAATGGGATGGTCTGGGCTTCGACATGTCCAAGCTTTCGAACGAGGCGCCTACCAACGAAGACGCTGCGGTCGAAGGATTCAAGCCGGAACTGACGTTGCGGATGAAAGCGCGCCTGCAGAATTTCCCGGACGACTGGGTGTTCTCGGGGGGCAAGGGCGCCGTTTCCAGGCAAATCGGTAACGCGGTTCCTCCGCGATTGGCTCAGGCTGCCGGGCTGGCGCTGTTCGGAGCGATGCGAAACATGCGTATCGACTGGGAGGCAATGCTCTGGCCGGAGGATGCGGTGCGTCGTCAGGTCGTTGAACCGCCGTCGCTGGACATGGATTTGGTGCATTCGCAAGAGGCTGTTTCTCGGGTTTTGGAAGGTTCATGATTCGAGCGTACCGGGCCGCTGAGCGACTCAGCAACAGCAAAGATTCCCTGTCGGCTGGTTGACGGGCGGAATGTTTTCGAGTCCGGCGAGCAGTGTCGACGTGCAGCGCACCAAGTCGACAAGGCCAGTCGCGACGGGCGCTTTCTCCAAAAAGGATTCCTGTAGATTCGGGAATTTCGAGAGGGGGGTCAAGCACATGAATCTGCTGGTGAATCGCAATGGCTCGAATCCGAAGTCCCCTAAGATTCGATTCATAGTCCCCTAATTTAAATCGATTCAATAGCGCTGTAGGTCGATTACGAACATTCTTTGGACGGTTGTTCGAGATTTCGGGCGGATTGCTTTCTTGTGTTCGATCTCAGGTTCGCGGTCGAACACATTTAGACAAGGAGCTTTTGTCGCGTTGAGGTGGCGCAACCGTCTGCTACCATATTTCGCTCGCCGGACCTGTCTATTATACTCGAAAACGTTCGTTCGAGCATGGGGTCAACCGGTCGGTCCTACAACGATATTTAGCTGGTCTCGATGGAAGCTTCGTTCCGATCCAACCGCTTTCGGAGCATGACATCAGCGAAAACGGATATTCGTTACGGATGACTTGACCTGCGACTGATGCCATTTTCCCAAGGCGCTAAAGATTTTCCTGTCCGCCCTCTTGCTGCCGATTGGTTTTGCCCGGACCATTTTCTTAGGAAGCGGTTTAAAGGGTGACGGCGCGTTGATCAGAACGTTCGAGACACGACTGGATTTGCGGGCGGCCAAAGGCCCATCGCTATTCGCCGTTCTCGATGAGTACGCGACACTGATGAGTTGGGCGGAACGTCTCTTGCTCGCAAAGCTCAAGGCCAGACGGACTTGGACCGGAGACCTCAAGGTGTCCTTCTATCAGCACCTCGGCCTTTCATCGATGCACCTCGACATGGCTTATCGACAGCTAAAGGGAAAGCTGAAGTCGGTCTCCGAGTTGGCTGCTGGCCGGGTGAAGGATCTGACGTCCAAGATCGCCAGCAACGCACTGATATCGCGCGCAAGGAAAAGGTGATCGCCAAGGCAATTGTTGAGCGGGCGAAGCTTCCGGCTGAGATTGACGCAGTTGTCGCGAAGATCATGAAGCGCCGGGCTATGTTGGCGGCAGCCGAGGATTTGATACGTGAGAAGCAGCTGTTTGCGCTGAAAGTCTATATCGATCAACTCCATGCGAAACGCGGTGCGCAAAATTCAATCCGCGCCCGGATCCGCACCATCAGAGCGGCACTTCACCAGCACAAGCGAAGGCTTGCCGTGCTGGAAGTCAAGCTGGACGAGGCGAGAAAGCAGGCGGCCGACCCTAGCGTGTGCTTCGGGTCGCGGAAGCTTTTGCGTGCCCGCTACAGGCTTCAAGCCAACGGATTTCCGAGCCACAAGAAATGGCGTGATCAATGGACAGCGGTTCGCTCCGCTCAGTTCACGCTCGATGGCAACAGCTCCAGGGAGAGCGGCAACCAGTTCGCCCGTTTGCGTCTGCGCGACGACGGGCTGTTCGACATGGAGTTGCGGCTACCGAAGGCGCTCTTGCATCTAGCACAGCGTGCGTTCAGGGTCGCCGTGTCACGTCGAACGCATAATTCGATAACCAGGCCCTCTTCCTCATCGAAGCTGTTGAGGCTTGGGACAATATTTAGCTGCCGCAAGACTGGTGCCAATTCCTTCTTTAGGCTGGCGATAAATGGGCGATAGCAGGGCTCGACGTCGGTCGATTGAATGGTTCGGATAGTCTCCGACATATCGGTCTCCATGGGTTCCCCATATGTTGGCCTACCGCGATACAAGAAACGTCGTGCCGATTTGTCGTTGGACGAACCGGGGACCCTTCTCGCCGTCATCAAACAATCCGGCCTGGGCCTGTCCGGATCTAAATTCCCTAACTTTCGACCATACTTCACTAAGGGTTCTGCCGAAGGCTTAGTGGAATTGCCGCGCAAATACGGTTTCCAACAAGCTCCACAGCACCTCCATTCCGACAAACTCGATTTCGGACGAACTCGGAATAGCGAACCAGCACCGAGGTGTAGACCAGAACTCAAATAGGCTGCGAACCGATAGGCACTTCGATGCAGCGACTTCCAGGATGCTTGTTAGGATTGAGTTGCGCGCTCTTCAGATTGCTTCTCTTGATCGCCCAACCTGTGCAGGGCGAAGGGCCCGAAGCCGCTTTCCTCGCGGAAACAGGCGCGGCGATGGGAGCAATGATGGGTGCTATGGACTACCCGTCGAGCGGAGACGTAGACAAGGACTTCGTTGCCCTGATGACGCCCCATCATCAAGGCGCCATCGACATGGCGATCGCCGTGTTGAAATACGGCAAGAACGAACAGCTCAGGCGAATTGCCCAGGAGATCATCGTAGAACAGCAGCAGGAAATCGCCGCCATGAAGTTGGCAATCGGTGTCCCACTGCCCCCCTCGTCCGCAGCCAAGTCTTCAACCCCCACCGAAGTGCCGTTGTACCCGGACGCCACCCATCACGATCACGGGGGCGTCCTACAGTGAACTACATCACCCGGATAGCCGCCGTCATCGCGAGCACCCTCAGTCCTCCTTCCGCCTTGGCGGGTCAGGTACCCTTCGCCGCCTCCGACGCCGATATCCCGGTCAGCAGCAAGGACCGCGTCTACGCCGCGGAACAGTTCTCGAACACCGTGTCGGTGATCGACCCTTCAACCAACAAGCTACTTGGGGTCATCAAACTCGGCGATCCCCAGCCTGGCAATTTGAGCCCGCTCTACAAGGGGCAGGTTCTCGTCCACGGAATGGGCTTCTCGCCCGACAAGAAGACCATTGCCGTGGTCTCGATCGGCTCGAACTCGGTGACCTTCATCGATACTGCAACAAACGCGGTGAAGCAAACCACATATGTCGGCCGCTCGCCGCATGAGGCTTTCTACACGCCCGATGGCAAGGAAGTCTGGGTAACGGTTCGTGGCGAGGACTATGTCTCCGTCATCGACGCCGCCACCTTCGAAGAGAAGGCGCAGATCAAAGTGCCTGCCGGGCCTGGCATGCAAATCTTCTCTCCTGAGGGCAAATACGGCTATATCTGCTCGTCCTTCAATCCGGAGACCGTCGTCATCAGCGTCGCCGATCACCAGATCGTCGGCCATGTGAAGCAGGCGAGCCCCTTCTGCCCCAATATCGCGGCCTCGCCTGATGGAAAGCAGGTCTGGCTCACATTGAAGGACACTGGCAAGGTGCAGGTCTTCAACGCCCAGGCGCCCTTCGAATTGATCAAGACGATCGACACCGGACCAATCACCAACCATGTCAACCTCCTCACCAACAAGAACGGCAGCTTCGCTTACATCACCGTAGGCGGCCTCAACGAGGTCAAAGTATTCCGCACCGACAATTTCGAGCAAGTCGCGACCATCCCCGTTGGCAAACTGCCACACGGTGTCTGGCCCTCCGGCGACGGCACGCGCGTCTATGTCGGCCTTGAAAACGCCGATGCAATGGCCGCGATCGATACGCTGACCAACAAGGTCATCGCGACGATCCCGATCGGCCAAGCGGCACAGGCCGTCAACTATGTGCCGAATGCCGTGCCCATGGGGGATGGCATGCAGAACCTCGTGCCTCTCGTTACCGCGGGTGGAGCAGCCCATTTCAATCTCGGCCCAGAGGGCTCAAAGGACAAGACGCCGACATCGGTCTCGCTGTTCGACCAGGGACTGACACAGGTGCTGCAGGCATCGGTAACCGGACTGGATCCAAAGACACCCTATGTCCTTGCTCTTTCGGAAAAGCCTGACGGCAGCGGCCCTTTGCAGAGCCTGTCGAGCTTCGTGACCAACCCGGCAGGTGCGGCGATCGTCAATGCAGTCGGTCCCATTCGGCAGATCGTCCAGGCCAGGCACAAGGACGAGCAGCGCTATCTGGTGGTCGCTAGGTCGCTAGGCGGCCAGCCAGGCGAAGTCGTCCAGATACAACGAAGATGAGGTTTCGTGGCCCCCATGGGAGGCCTGACGGAAGCGAGACAGAGCTCGTTATGGTTTGCAAATGTTTTGGAGACAGCCTGATGGATTCGAACACGACCTCAAGAGTCACAACTTTAATCGGCGGCCAAGGGGGCGAGTGGTCTGTCCTCTCGCAAAGGACGTTGGCTGGCCACTCCCTAGAGGCGGCGTCCCGGATCGCGATGAAAACAGGTAGTCACGCTGCACAAGGGGATGCAGTTTGGGTGCTGCGTGGGGTGACGACAAACGACCGCTACACGACTACCTCAGAGAAGCACGAATTGCTTAGTAGGCAGGTTCCAGTTGGCCGTCCGGAAGCGACGCGGGCAGCTCTCATCCTGTTGCGCAAGAGCGCGGAATGGTGGGCTCTGCCGCAGGACGAACGTAGACATATCCTTGAAGAACAGTCCCATCACATTGGGATCGGGCTTCGCTACCTTCCGGCGATCGCTCGCAAGCTACTGCACTGCAGGGACATGGAAACGAGCGAGCCTTTCGACTTCCTCGGCTTTCTTGACTATGCGCCCAAGGACGAGCCAGCTTTCGACGAAATGCTCGGTCACCTAAGGGCTACAAAGGAGTGGACGTTCATCGATCGCGAGATCGACATCCGTCTGTGTAAGGCCGAAGTTTGAGGACAGTGCCGGACATTTTGGAGGAGCGGTACTTCACGCCTGTCCCAGGGCCTGATACATGCTGCGGCCAGTGTCCCGGTTTCCCGTCGCCGTCCCGGCCTGGTGAGGCGGGATCGGAGCGTTACTCGCTCCGACGGCACAGGCGCTGCGAGCGCCGCTTTTGATCGAGCCACGTTCTGCCGCTTCAGTCTCCGCGATACATGCCCAGCAACATCCTTATAGGTGCGAAGGGGTGACATCTTCGGAACGGCAGAGCGAGTTTTGATGCTCTCTCTGAAATATGCTCGGGCGAAAAGCTGTCGGCCGCAAGCCCATTTCAACCGCTCGTGACGAATACCGACAATTCCACCGAATTCTGAACCCGACGACTGATCGCACTCAGCGAGCGTTCACTGGGGACGGGCGTTACCACGGTAGCATTCTGGTTTACGTTAGACTTTTTCGTGCGCTATGCTTGTTCCAAAGGGTGGGAAACGAGATGGCAGCGGAAAACTCTGGAACATTGGCGCTGCTGATCGACGGCGACAATGCCTCGCCCAAGATTGTGGTCGGGCTGATGGCCGAGATCGCGAATTACGGGACGGCAAGCGTAAAACGTGTTTACGGGGATTGGACCGGGCCAAATCTCAAGGGATGGAAGGACTGCCTTCTTGAGCACTCCATCCAACCGATTCAGCAATTCGCTTATACGACGGGCAAAAACGCAACGGACGGCGCGATGATCATCGATGCGATGGACCTGCTTTACACCGGGCGGTTCTCCGGCTTCTGCATTGTGTCAAGCGATAGCGATTTCGCTCGGCTCGCGGCGAGGATCCGCGAACAGGGCGTGACGGTCTATGGCTTCGGAGAGCGCAAGACACCACGTCCATTTATCACCGCATGTGACAAGTTCGTATATTTTGACGTTCTCAACACGCAGGCTGCAGAAGCCGACCAAGGGGCTACCCCAATACAGCAAAAAGCTGATGCAATCCCATCCCAGAACAAGCAGCAGACGAAAAAGCCAGGGCTCACCAAGGCAGCTAAGCAGATGCTGACCAAAGCGATCGTTGCCACTGCCGATGAGGACGGCCGTGCGAACCTAGCTCAAGTCGGCGGGCACCTCGCAAAGCAGGCGCCTGACTTTGACGCCCGAAACTATGGTTTCCCGCGACTGAGTGACCTCGTTAAAGCATCAGGAATAGCCGACGTCGAACGCTCTCTCGACAACCCGAAGACCATGTTGGTTCGCTTGAAGAAGGCGTGAGCAGCCAATGCCATGCTCCTGCCTTGACCAGCTGATACTGCTGTCGGCATGCCGTCAAACTCGCAAGCAACCGAAGCCGTCCGCCGCCGGATGCAGCGCCAAATTCGCATCGCTTTACGCCGATGAAAGCCATTTTCGCAGCCACGTCCACATGGCCCGGCATGGATTTGGAAAAGGCGAATACCGCTATTTTCGGTATCCACTTCCGGATCTTCTTCAGGGATTGCGTACAGCGCTCTATCCGCAGCTGGCAGGACTGGCCAATCAATGGAACGAGCGGATGCACATCGACAAGCGTTACCCTGATACGCACGCAGCATTTCTTCAACAGTGCCGTCTGGTCGGACAATTACGGCCTACGCCCCTGCTGCTGCAATACGGCCCAGGCGACTTCAACTGTCTGCACCAGGATCTTTATGGCGATCTCGCGTTCCCTATCCAGGTGGCGATTCTGCTTTCGGAACCAGAGAAAGACTTCACTGGCGGCGAATTCGTCCTGACCGAGCAACGACCGAGGATGCAGTGCCGCGCCGAAGTTGTCCCGCTCCGCAAGGGCGATGCCGTCGCTTTCGCAGTTCATAATCGGCCGGTCCAAGGAACGAAAGGCAATTACAGGGTCAACATGCGCCACGGTGTAAGCCGCATTCGCTCCGGACAACGCCATACGGTCGGCATCATTTTCCACGACGCAAGCTAATGATATTCACCGCATTGACGGAACCAAGATGTGGTCTGCTCGATCGTTGTACGCTGCGAACTCCCTCCCCGCAGCGCGTTATCCAACTTCTACCCCGGGACTTGACCGGGGTTTTCTTTTGTCGCGAGCGGCGCTGTCATAGCGCTCCTGCAACTCCGTCATCGAGCAGTTCTTGCAATCAAGTGAAGCGCCCAATGGCGTGAAGATACGCGATAATTTCGCTCTTGAGATGAGTCATGTCGCCGAAGGTGTTCGTGACCTTTTCAATTCGGCGCTGTGCGTGCTTGTCGGAAGGATCACATTGATCGACGATGACATAATAATCCGTCCCGACGGCGCTGATGTCACTACCTACAGCAATCAACGCGCCCACGTAACGCCTCGCGGTTTCTCGGGTCATGTGCACCGACGAGGGTCTCGAAGACGGTCCACATTCTCGCATCCAGCTATTCCTGCTTGAAGCCGAGTGGAGGCACTGGAATGGCATTGCCGACGATGTCGCCATCGTCATTTGATGCTCTCGGTAGGACTCGGTCGCGCAGAAAGGCAGCTATGTCACCGCCGCACGCTTCCGTGAGTTGTTGAGCGCTAAAGCCATCTGCTTCGGCCTCCGCGCGAAGTGCTTCCGCTTGTTGCTCATAGGCTCCAGACTGCTCACCCGAGCCGCTTGTCAAGCTCTGGTCGTCTAACTTGTCTTCCAGCCAGTCGGTGATGTTCTTCATCTGCAAACTCCTCAATGATGTGCGCTGTATCGGTAAAGCATCCGATCGCGAACGTTCCCTACTCCGACCACTGCTTCCGCTATTCGAACTGCAACGGTGCGGTGGTCTTTGACTGAAAGATATCCTTCAAGAACGACGATGGGCCCAAGAATGGATATGACGATGCCGCTGCTATCCAGCTCTGGATCAGCGGCCCACGACGCGGTGATCGAAGCTTTCATCGAAAATGAATTTGACCCGGCTGCACAGGAATTATCGTGTGCTGAACCGTCGAAGCGAATAACCATTTCGGAGTCCTCCAACACAGATAACTCCGCTATCTCACGAATGTTTCACGGATGCTTTGTGCGCTTCCCCTGTAATGGCACGAGTACCGATCATATCGGCCGCAACCTTTGACGATAAGACGGACAAGGCAACCCAAGACGCCGCACTCGCGGTCGAAGCTGCATTGAGACGGCTGGCAACCAGGGTGAGATTGCTCTCCCCACCCCGACTGACCCCGGATCGTCGGCGAGCTTGCACAAGCTCACCGACGATGGCATGGGAGCTTACCCTTCAACGCGCCATCGAGAGTAATGATGCCCTTTCCTGTCGTCCCAGAATTTCTTGATGATCGGGGTCTGTTTATTGTGCAGGAGCCTGGAATCCGAGCACGGATTCTTCCCCTGTTCAAGTTTGACCCCCGCTATCCAGAAGACAGACCTGTGGGACAGGGAACCGCCTTCCGCATCGATCCGTGGGGCTGCTGTGCAACTGCGTTTCATGTTATCGAGGACATGGTTGTGGCCGATGCGGATGGAAGATCAGTTTTGCGCGATGATGTTCGTCTGAATGCACTTGACGTTCCGATTTTGCCGTATGGTCAAATGCAACTAGCTTCGGATGCTTGGACGCCATTTCGAGGTCTATACTCAATCAACTCGCTGGATCGTCAGCCGTTCCAGCCGCCGCGAGTTCGGAACGTCACTGAACTCGCTGTAACATGGCTCGAGCATTCGACGGAGTCACACGATCTATTTTTCCCCGTCGATTGCCGTTGGCGACCGCAAGTTGGCGAGAGGCTAATGGCCATTGGATACGCTGAACTCGATGAAGATCATTACTCCCGGGGCGAGGATCGTTCGATGACGTTGGACCTGTATGGGTCAGAGGGCGTCATTACCGAAATCGTGCCCTCGAATTTTGAAAGCACGCGGCCATGGCCAATTGTTCGGGTCGCTGCAAACTGGCCCGGGGGCATGAGTGGTGGCCCTGTGTTCAACGAGGGTGGAAATGTCGTCGGACTGGTGAGTATGGGATTCCAAGGTGAGGTGCTATCGTCGGCAGTAGTGTTTTCGGGCTCCAGTGCTGCCGCTGCGACGTTTGCGACCGTTGATTCCTTGAACGCTGGCCGTCTACTTTGTTGGGTCGGGATCGATGAAAATGGTCAAGTCATCGCCGCGACTCGCCGCCGCGAAGAGTTAGTGGTTCATCCGGCGGCAGACACTATCCGTGATGTTATATATGCTTCGTTCGACCCGGTGCGTCAGGAGTACATGCCCGCGTAGCGCTGAACCTAGCTGACTTGCCGTCTTCACGCTGTCGCATAGCTGATGAGCTAGGCGTCCGCTGGCTGTTTCTCGACGTGACGCTCGTGATAGGTTTCGGTCACGAAGTCGATGAAAGCGACGGCCGCTCCAACGGCGAGCCGTGCATGTCTCGGCTCCAACCCTCGGTGTTTGCCATCTCGGCCGTGCCCAGACCCGTATAATCCGCGCAGTTCAGCGATATGCTGCGTCAAAACCGATAGGTTCTGGAGGATAAGCCGTATTGTGTTCGCGCCCTTCATTCCATCGGAAACTCCTTCAGGGACGAGCTTTAACTCCTTGGCGAGCGTTTTGGTGAGCTTTGGCAGGTCGTCATTTTTTGCAACGGCAATGCCTTTCTTAGCCAGAATAGTCTTGCAGCACGTCTCCACGAGCTCTTTCGCAGTCCCGATGGCAAGTGCCGGGTCGCGGTCAACTGCATTTTCCAGCCTCGCGATCTCCTTCTGCATCCAACCTGCGTCCAGAGCATCGGCAACCGATCTAGCGCGAGAAACAGATCTGCTGCCGGAATTGCGGATATGTTGTGCGACGAAACGCGGACGTCCAGCTATCCTTTCCTCCTCGACCAGCTGCCAGCCCTCTTTACGAAGTTGATCGTTGAAATGCTGAACGAGGCGAAGTGCCAGATTGCGGTCGGGCCTCACGACAGGGTGCACCATTTCGCACAGAAACTTTAGAAATGCATCCGAGCTGCCATCGAGCAGACTGAACCTTTCATCGGCGTAGATCCAATCGTCGTTCCAGTCTTCGGGGTTGTTAACCCGGTGTTGCCAGATATCTCCGGCAGCGTCCGCAAAACGACCGTCACCCGAGGGCAATTTCTTGAGATCATACAGCCGTTCTAGGAATTCGACCTCGCCCAGGCGCCCACTCCATGCCACCTGATCGATCCTAAGGCCATCGAAAATGTCCTGCCGTGTTGCTCGGGAGACATCGCTTTTGCTTTGTCGCCACTCCGGACGTTTTCGCACATTGGGTACGATTTTCACCGCGAACCAATCTTCTGTAAATTGCTCTAGGACTTGTTTCAACCGATTATAGATTTGCTCTTCGAGTGATTCCCGACTTGATGCCAGACGCGCGAAAAATGCGGGCTCAACTCCCAGAAAGATCGTCCAAATCCTGGTGCCGCCGTTCCAGTTATCATATCCCGTTTCTTCAACCCGTGGCGAAGACCGACGAAGTATATCTGCGGCGTCGTTCATGTCTTCCGCCGAAAGAAGTTCAGCGGTCGTCGCTAGGTAATCCTCATAACCGTCTGAAAGGTACGACAAGTCTTCTCACCATAGGATCTGCGAAATCGTCCCTCTATAGCGAATATACGGCTCGGAATCATTGCCTTGCTGTTAATCGTTTCTCGGCCGCTGACGATATCCACTGAAACTCGTCTACAGGCGGGCAGCCCGCTCGGCAATCCTGGTGACCAAGCCCTAGTTAGGAAAATCTTCAGTGGCTTGCGAAAGCGCTTCCAACCACTCGTGACGAAAACCCGATTTCTCCGCGGCTCAATCACGCGTCCACTGCGAGGGTCGAAAATGTTGGGCTCTCAGGGCTGTCAGCGTCGAATTCAATCTCGAATACGAGGCCTTCAGAACGAAAGTCGAAGCTCAATTTGGCATGCGCCCTGCTCAATCTTATTCATCGTCGCGAAGTGGCACCAGCCTCCACCCACTTGCGGGTGGCTTCCTTCCGGCATTCGCAACTCTGAAATCGAGTTCAGATATCGCTTCCTTGGCGGCCTCTTTGGCGCTCGTCGCCCATACACTCACCTGAAGCCGCGACGGGCAACATTTCATTACAGTCCAGATGGAAAGCTAGCGCATTGTCGCGCTGTTAATCCCTGAAAAATATGCGATGTGTGTAGGGGGGCTTTGACGGTGCCTTAGAGCGGCCCCTGGAGGGTACGTGTCTTTCAACGCTATCTCCAGGGCCTGTCCGTGTCACGGCCGTCCGGCAATTTCTTGCTGACCCGGTGATCGTGATTGTGCTTGATTGATAGCGCTTTGCCCAGGCAAAGGCAACGGCGTAAGATGATCATGCCGAAGCAGGTTCGGGCGCCGACGCAGAGCCCATTCTTGCCTTCTGTGCCCGAAATATCGTCTCCACGATTAACGAAAGCGGGAAACCGATGAAGAAGGGGATGAAGAAGTAAATCACCCGGAATGCGACCAGGGAGCCGATGGACGCCTGATCACCCATGACATGACGTACGGTCGCTTCAAGAACACCCAGGCCGCCCGGCGCGTGCGTTACCAGGATTGCGACATTTGCCAGCGCGAACGCGGTCGCCGCTTTCAGGTAGCTGACATCTGCGTTTGCTGCCATGACTTCGCGAAGGCATGCCGAAACCAACGCAAAATTGACGGTGCCAATAACGACCTGCGCCAGTGCGATTTTCAATGTCGGCATCTGGAACGTCCACGAGCGGATTCTGAGCGGTGCTCTCAAAAGGGCTGCCAGCACCAAGTATCCCGGGACAGTCACTATGCACCCGATCCCGATCATCCTGACAGTGCGCTCACCTAATCGTAGGACCCCGGCAGCGTCTCCCGGATTTAGGATCATGACGATGCCGGACAAAATAGCCATGCCAATGCCGACCGTCACGCCCGACAACAGGACAATCCTGGCGACATCTTCCGTGCTCATCCCCCAGTGCGCGTAGTAGCGGTATCTAAGAGCTCCGCTACTCAATCCCGACATCCCAACACTTTGACCTATCGACAGAGCGATGAATGAAGCGAGGCCGATCTTTGGATAGGCGAGATCGTTCTTGACGTATCGAACACCCGCGCAATCGAACCCTGTAAGGCAGAGATACGAGCCGAGAGCAAAGAGCAGCGCCATCGCGAGATTGTACGCTGGGATCTCGCTGACTGACGCGGAGATGTCGCTGAGCGAATATTCCCGAAACGTATGATAGAGAAGGTATCCAGCGACGCCGAAACCCACGACAAGCATCAGGTAGGTGACTATCTTTTTTCGGGTCATGATCGCTCGCCATTAGAAGATTTCCTTCGAACGGCCATTCGGTCAATTTGGTTCCCTAGAATATGGGAGAGCTCGCTTGCCCAGGTTTCATAGCTTTCGAAAATCAATGGGAAAACGGCGGCAATGGATTGGGACAGGCACCACGACTTAGCTGCTCAAGGAAATCGTCCGCCTGGATCGCTACGCATCCCTGACCGACTGAATCACCGCTTATTCCGGTTGCGGGCAATTCCCATGAGTCACAGAATCTGGTCGAAATGGCTCGATCGATTTTCATGCGATAGGGAAAATGACCAACACAATCAATGAAGAAGAAGAGCGCCGGAGAATACTGTCGAAGCTCGCAGCCGAAAACATGCGGGCCTACGCCCAGCCTGCGTCGCGCTGGGAAGCTGACACGGTCGCGGAAATTCTCGAACTCCGTCGTGTCACCGTGGCGCGACCACCGCGACAGCAATTGCTGGAACTTGGCTTCGAGCCCTACAACTGCCATGTAAACTGCGCGAGGCAAGAGGAACTGGACGAGGACAAAACCAGTCGTCATGTCTCAGGTTGGCTGGTTCTTGGCCACAGTCTCATTTTGCATTCCGTGGTCGAAATGCAAGGCGAATGGTTTTGTCTGACACCGCAGCTGCAGCCAGCCGCTTCGCAATTCCAGTTCATTCCCGACCCCTTTATTGAATGGCGCGATGCACCGGACGGCAGTACCCGCGATCCGTTCCGCAATGGACATCCGGTTTCCAACACACTGCGCAAACACCCGGAATTTTTTATCCGGATGGGCGAGCGCTTCGATGAGCTGATTGCATCCGGCTTGTCGTCGGAGGAAGCCGTCGCCGTCGTCGACGCTACGATCGGCGCCGAACTGCGGCAACAGGAACAGATTTGAAGCACTGCCGAAGTGAATTTTGGCTATGCCTTCTGCGAAGCGAGATAATCCAACAGCGAAATTTGAACTTCGAGCCGTCAGATCCTAGGCACGAAATGGTCCACTAGCTTCCAACTTTCCCCGAATAGGAGCGCTGAAAGGCGCAAAGGTGAGCGCACCAAGATCTCGCCTTTTGAGGCAACTTATGAGAGCATCCCCTTCGCAGCATGGCTTCTTCGAAATCGCTGTCGAGGGGAACGAACATGAAGTTCAAAATGGCAACCGCGGCCATCGTGGCCGCCGCGACGCTCGCAGGGTGCGCTACAACCCAGCCATCAAAAATACAGGCTATCAAGAGTGACCGGATTCAGAGTGTCGTCGACGACATGAAGCGCCAGGTGAGCGTCTATGTCGCCTACCAGAACTCGGAGCAGGGAACCCGGAGCGTGGTCAACGCCTCCGCGACCACGCCCTGCGGGAACGGGCTCATCGACTTCGACATCACATCGGCGAAGCTCGAAATTCTGACGACCCTGGAATCCAGTGCGACAGGCGGCATCGATGTTGGCCCGATCGTGACGAGCGGCGGTCCGACACTATCGGGCGGCGTTGGTGCTGGCCGATCGATCTCCAACACCCAGGAACTCGTTCTCGCAACGGATTTGCTTCCCAACCGGGCATTCGCCTATCCCGGAACGGAAACGGTCCAGAGCGCACCGATTGCGGGGAGCCTGATCAATCTTCGAAACGCACTAATTAAGGCCGGTGAGGTCAAGAACAGGGTGTGCTTCAAGACGACGCCCAACGCGAAGGACGGCAACACCTACAAAATCGCCATCAGCATCGAGGACAGCGCCAACGGCAAGATCGAACTGGGGCTTGCACCGCTTGCGCTGACCGCTTCCGGTGAAACCAAGAGCACAACTGGAAATACGCTGACGGTAGCGTTCGAGCCGCACGTCTTCACCGCGGCCGAAGTCGGAAACGTCCGGCAGCGAGGAAGCCGGGGGAGCAGTCCGGACGTGGGCAAGCAAGGCGTGTTTAGCAACCCTATCACCACGAGTGCGCAGAAATCCGACGGATCAGGCACGTCTTGCCCACAGCGGAGCCTGGCGAAAGACTGCCAAGGGACATTTGGGCAGTCTAACGTCAAGCAGTGACAATCAGTGACAGAATCCTCGCACTGCAGTCCGCCGCCCGACTTAGCGAGGAAGTTGGGCGCCGGACAGGTTTCTTGAAGGTCTCCGGAATACAAATTGCGCTACGCCGATGCGAGACCAAGGATCGTCTCAGTCACTGCTGACAACGGTTCGGTCCTCGGGATCCACGACCACTGCGTACGGCGCCAGCAACCTGGTCAGTCGGGCAGCGTGTCCTTTAGCTGTTCCCGCGCGAACGTCGGCCCCGAGCTGCTGCAGCTCGAATTCGAGCTTCGACGCCGCAGACTTTTCGAGCATCAGGATGATGATGGCGCCGTCCAGTAGCAGGTCGTCTTGCGTTTCCAAATCCGAGTTCCTTTTACAGCGGGCAGGTAGACCAGCGGCCAGGCCCGAAACAGACGTCGCGCTTGATAGCTTTGAGTTGTTCCCGGCGTTAACAGGCGCAACGAATCCTTGTGCCGCTGCCAGCGCAAGGATTCGTACTTGCAGATCTCAAAGCGTTGTTTGGGCTTTGCCTCCGGCTAGCCGGGATCGATTGTCACTCGGGCGCCGGCCCCCGTGCCGAAACACGATACCTCGCACATCACTGCCGAGAATTACGTCGCGACGCTCCAGTTCGGCGACGAGCCGTTCGATCCCGTCCCGGTTCTGCGTGACGATCTCGCAAGCTCTGGCGAGCTGCTCAGAGAGCACGTGCTCCACCTGCCGCCGGACATCGACATCGTTCTCGCGCAATCTCTGAAGTAGATCGGGTGTCGGTGCGTGCGTGTAGACCATCGTCTCCCCCATACCGAACACGGCGATCATGAGGGTGGCCAGATCGGTTGCGAGCTGCAGGTCCGATCCCACGAAGCCTCCGGCTCCATCGAAATGATCACCGTAGAAGACCTTTTCGGCAGCGATGCCACCCAGGAGCATGGCGATCTTATTCAGGTACGACTGCCGACCTCGGAAGGAAGCAGGCGGAACTTCCCATTCAACATATCCCTGCCCCGGTTGCCCGGTCACTTTCTGCCTGACTACGACAAGGAATCTGACTTCAGCAACCGAGAGCGCGAGGCCGACCGCCGCATGACCTGATTCATGAACACTGGCGATCCGTCGCTCCTCGCCCTCAAGCGCCTTCAATGGCGGCACGAGACCCAGGATGTCCGCTGCCCCGACGGGCCGCTTCTGGCGCCTGGCCTGCCGCTTCGCATCCGCAACATACTGTTTGAGGTCGGCGCCGGAACGCCCGACGGTCGCAGTTGCGACGGTCCGGAGATCGTCAGGCCCAATTGTCGCGTTGCCGAGATGAAGTTCGACAATCTGCGCTCTCGTTTCGAGATCGGGAAGCTGCAACGCGAAGTGCCGATCCAGGCGGCCCGGCCTACGGAGCGCGGGGTCGACCTTGTCGGGGTAGTTCGTGGCGCCGACAACGACCACGCCGGGTCGACCGCCGGACCCATCGAGCAGCTCGAGCAGAGCGTTCACGACTTCGATGTTGTAATCCACGTTCTGGCCGACGAACGCCCCTCTGTCCCCAATCGAGTCGATCTCGTCGATAAGCAGAATGGTCGGGCCGTCTAACTCGGCTTCGTGAAACGATCTCCGCATCGCTCGCAGCATGTCTCCAAGATGTCCCTTACTCTGCCATTGAGCTGACGAAGTGGCGATGAAGTTCGCACCGCACGAGCGGGCCAGTGCCGCGGCAAACATGGTCTTCCCGGTACCGGGCGGCCCACTGAGCAGCAGGCCGGAGGACACGTCATCCCATGAAATTCGGTCTTTGCGCCAGTCTTTCAGATCGACGATGAGATCGAGCGCCCACTGCTTTGCGTCGCCGTAACCCTCGAGGTCCTCGATCCGTGGCTCCCAGGGTTTCGGCTTTGAAAACCGAGTGGGCTCCTTTGTCATCGACAGCTTCTCCAACACGACGTCCAGAGATCGTCCCGGCCGAAGTGCCAGGAAGAGCGTGTTTGGCGCATAGGTCGCAAGCTGCCGAGCTGTTTCCAGCGGCATCTGCATCGCAACCGAAGACTTTGCGGCCGCAACGAGGTGCCGTGGATTGATCGGTGCGACATCAACGATTTCATCCAGACCGACAGTGAGTTCGATCGGGATCTCGGCCCCGTCCTCAATGAGCACGACGACGGCGGGCTTATGCCGGGTATTGTAGATCGCATCGGACGCGTCGATGTCCCCTGGCTTCGAAGCGGCTGCAAGAATGGAAATAGCATATCGGTTCCGTCCGACGGACTGCAGGATTGTCTCAGTCGCATCCTTGTAAGCATCGATCCGCGCGGCGGGCGGAAGCCGCAGTCCGAGAAGGCGATCAACCGACAGGAACAGCTTGCCGCGACGCAGCGCGGTTCGGATAGCGCAGGCATAGGTATGGACTTCGAGCGTCGAGGCACGCTCGGCCAGGGAAATGCTTCTCATGGGAAAACCTCAGACGGTGGCGCGGCGGACGATCGTGTCTGGCCCAAGCGGGGCCTCATCGAGATCGACTATGATGAAGCCCTTAAGGATCATCGCAGCGATAGACTGCATCGGCTTGCCGTCCCGGATAGCCGACAGGCTTTCGGCGAGCGTCAGCGAACCGTATTCTTCCAACGCCATCTGGATACGGATCCTGTCGCCCAGCGCCGCCTCCCATCCCGCGTAGCGAAGCAGGTCGCGTGCATTCTGCAATCTTGGTAGTGAAGCGAACTCCGACGTCGAGACGAACTGGTATCGGCAGCCGAGCCGCCGGGCGGCGTCGTGGATCCAAGTCGGAGTTTCCGGGACTGCCCCGACATCGACAAGCACGGTGGCGTTGTCCAGGCACACCTCGAAATCAACGTTGTGCTGATGCGGGTCCTCCGGCCCAACTCCCCCGATGATTGGCTCGGTGACGCAGCGCCATGAGACGACGTCTGCTTCGAGATCGAGGAGGCACGCGTAATCCCGTGCCGCCCGCGATCGGAAAAGCGGTTGGCCCCGGCACTTGAGAGTATGTGTCGGAAAGTATGGTTGGTAGATCGGCAGATCGCAAGCGTCACGGCTCGCAGAATGAGCACGCAAGGTCGTCATGCCCTTCAACTCCATCTGAATACGATATCGGTGGCAACGGGACCCGTCCCGTGATCGGTCAACGTATTCGGCGGGTGGAGAGGTGCTCGGCGCTCATGAGGGAACAGATAGAGAACGCGCCGGGCATAGTCAACCGAAAATTTACCACGATTTACCGATTGCACGCCTCCCGGGAAAGGCCAGAGGCGCACCAGACCTTAAAAAAGTGTCCTGTAACGGTTCAATTCGGTAGCGCCGTTACGAAATTCGGCTGCAGAAACAAAAGGCTAGATCGATGTCGATCGAAACCTTTCCGGGTGTTCTTGTTGCGAATGCGATCGCCGGTTACGCTCCGCTATCGAAAGTGCAGAGAAATGATCAGGGATCGAGGTCGCCGTCGGCAAACGGACCCGGTTTGGCGAACAGCTCCTCCAGCGTTTGCTTCACAGGTTCGAAGGTGATGAGAAATCGGCCGTCAGTGTCGGCAACTCTTTGAGCGCCTAGCGCCTTCGCAGCGTCGAGCACTTCGCGGATGCGTGCTTCGGCATCATCTCTCTGCCAGTCAGAACTTTGTGACGACATCGGTCAGCCTCTCCGTTGGCGACTAGAGTTTGTTCACTGTAACACTGAAATGGAATTGGCCTACTGTTTTTAAAGATCCGCCGCCCGACCGCACAGGAATCTCGCGAAAGACTCGTCGATGCTCTTGATGGACACAGACATTGTCAGCTTCATGGGGAATCCTAAGGCTCCGCCCGGCCTGCGACCGTGGCTGCTTAAGGTAGGCGTCCACCAGCTCGCTCTTTGTTACCCCGTAGTAGCGGAGCTTATGCGGGGAGCGAACCTCAAGCTCAGGGATAATCCCGGGAAGGCGCTGGCGATCGCCGACTGGACGAAGGCATTGATCGCAACGCCCTTCCACTTTCCTGAAATGAACATGGCGGTTGCCATGAAATACGCGGAAATGACCGCTGTGCCGGAACTTCGGCATATGTGGACAGTTCACAGCAATCAGAAAAGCAACAGGCTCGGGCACGACCTGTCTATAGCCGCGGTAGCGATCGTTCATCGGCTCCCGATTATGAGCGGAAATGTCGAAGACTACCTGGCAATTCACCAGATGTTCCCTCTCCCTGGTCTTTACCATCCTCTCAAGGCACGGTGGTTCATCGAGCCCCCGTTTAAGGTCGCCTTGCCGACATTCGATCCGGGAGCCGCCGAGCAGGATGTTGTCACGCTGCCAAGGTTGGTCCGGCGACCTGAACTTCACGCCCCAATGCCGCCGTCAATGTAACTCCTGGCATGCGTTGCATTAGAAAAACCGCCGTGACGAGCGGTTGCATAAAATTGAACTCAACCCCTTTCCGGGACATCAGTATTTCACTGGTACCGGTGCCTCTGAATAGAGGGCACCATATTATGACAATTGGAAATCAAAATCCTGAGCACGACCTTGTTGCTGAAGTTTCGGTTGTGAAGACCAAGGTCTCGAACGCCATGAACCATATGGCTGCAGCCGGCGACCTTATAAGGGGCATGCTGTCGAACAATGACCTTCAGAGCGTCAGTTCACTCTTGTCGATACACTGCGGCCTTGGACCTGACGATATCAGAATCTTGGAGGCCGCATCGAGTCTTCCGAGAGACACTTACAATAAGGTCGCCTGTTTCGCTTCGCCAGAGGGGCTACGCGCGATTGCATTGTCGAATTCCGAGAGACGCGACGAACTTATACGCCTGCAAACTGCCGGTCACGTCGTTGGCAAATCTGGCTCCGAGCGACTTGATCGGCTTCACAGCCCGCTCGACGTCTCCGCAATCGAAGCACAGGCGCGTCGTGACCATCTGCAAGCACACGCTGTTCGCGTCTCATTGTCCGAAATCGAAAAGTTGGAAGCTGCCGCTGAAGATTTGCTCGACGGCGTTTGGAACTTCATTCGCTACTTCGTGCCGGAAGAACCAGATGAAAGGGCGGACATGGCGGCTCGTCCGGGTTATCTGGAAGCCCATGCTGATATTGTAAATGTCGCTCAGTCAGTTCTTCTGAATTTCGATCGGATTATGGGCGAGATCGATTCATCCAGTGATCAACCATTAGACTCTCACCAGCTGCGGCTCGAGAACGCACGCGCCGCGTTGGACCGGTTTGCAAGTGGTCGCTTCGGCCACCCCTTCGGCTTCGCCTTGGACGAAAGCAATAGCGACCTGTTCGCTTTCGATCTGTACGAAGCGCTTGGCTATATATGCCCGACGTATTTCGAAGAAACAAACGTCGAGGCGCATGAAACATCGAAGAAGAAAAAACCGAACGTTGTGGAATTCGGTGCGGGTTGCGGCGGTATGGCACTGGGCTTGATGTCTGCCGGGTTCGACCACCGGGTCCTCTATGAGGACGTTGGCAAGAGAGTGAAGACTCTCCGCGCAAACTGGCCCGAATGGAACGTCGTCAAGAAGGAGTTGTCTGAAGTAGCGGAGCGCTTCTCGCGCGGAAATATCGATCTTTTTGCCGGAACATTGCCGCGCGAGGCATTCCCTCGCAAAGAGAACGAAGCAAGTCAGGCTAAGATGAAGCTGCTCTTGCAACAACTGCGCCTTGCAGTCGGCAATGCGCGACCGCGCGCCTTTCTGTTCGGTTTTCCCGCCAGTGCCGTCTATAAGCCGCATCTCCGGAGCATAGCCGCCTTGGTGGAAGAGCTCTCCTGCTTCGACTACACGATAGAGGTGGTGCGTCTTGAACTGAAGCACTTCGGCCTGCCGCAATCCGGAGAACGCATAGCGATCGTGGGTGTTCGGAAGGACCAGCGCGACGCTTTCGTGCCGCCTGCCCTCGCGGCGCCGGTAGCGCGGGACATACCGCAGGCCCTGGGTGATCTCGTGATCCTGCACGAGACCCCTGCCAACCTGAAGGATTCAGTCGCGCACAAGAGCCCGCAGTATTGGTACGACACATGGGCCATTTACTGGCGCGCCGCCTATGCCGACAAGTTTCTTCCGACCATTCCTGTTTCTACCGAAGTCCGCGGGGAAAGGTGGGGTCTCGACCGGGAAGGATTCGATTCTTCTGAAATTGGCGACGCAGCGCCCGGAGTCGACGATATCAAAGAGGACAAGCACTACAAACCGAAGCTGACGGTGGCGATGGCTGCGCGCGCTCAGGGATTCCCTGACGAGTGGACCTATCAGGCGATCAGTGGTGGGAACATGGACATGATTGCGGAAGCATTTCCGCCGATCCTCGCCAAAGCCCTCGGGCTGAGGCTCTACTCGGTCCTTACCGGGAATCCTGTAGACCTCGATCGTGCGCTTGCCGCTCCCCTTGTCGAAACTTACCGGATTGGTCGCTGGCCTTTGTCGTTGAACTCGCCCGCACTGCCGCCCGCGTTGCGTAGAAAGATGGGGACTTACCAGCGAGTGGGATCTCTCCAATCCAGCATCAATAGCGCAGTTCAACAGATAATTCATCATCCGGACTCGGAAGAGAGCGAAATCGCAATTCTCAAGGACCAGCTGAAGTCGAAGCCGACGGATCGTGTGACTGCTCGCGAGGTTGCTGTTCTTCGGCAATTCGTCGAGTCCTTGGTCAGTCGTCAAAGAGAAGACGAAGCTGGCTATGACGATCCAGAATAAGCTGGCTATGGCGGGCCGGAATGTCCGGCCCGCCATAGCTAATTCCTATCCTCTGCGCTGGTACAGATGTCTCTGTATCCCATCACCACCGGTACTCAGGATTAAAGCTAGCTGCGCGACCTGTGAAGCGGAATGAATGTGGAAGCGGCTGATTTCCTCACCATCTTTATAAAGAGAGCCGCCAATCGAATGACCTAGGGCGAACTGCAGGTGAATCCTTGCACCGTCATGACCAAGGAAGGTGAGCGACTCCATCGGCTCATCAAATTGATTTGGGTATCGCACTACAGCGAGATCAGGAATCTTTCGGCCAATCTGCCAGAAGACATCCGCGAGCATCTCGGAATATACGACGTCTGGTGAAAGAGGATTGATCTCGATAGCGCCCCTTGCTCGGATCTTTTTCCGCAGCCAGGCAAAGCGCGCATCTCCTTCACCTTCGATCTTCTCGACGCTGTCGTCCCACTTCCGCCGGTGACGCCACCCCGTCTTGCCAAGCGGTTTCGTGCGCCAGTCCTCGACACCGAGCACACTCGTGCTCCAGTCGGCCTCGGACTTGCGGGTCTCTCTCTCGCCGTCGAATATGATCGTGAGCGGCGAGAAGGAAAAGGCATCATCGGGACGGTGCGGCCGCTTTGTCTCGAAAAACACCTCGTAGCCGGTGTGCCTGATCGACCGCCCGACGAAAACATCCGTCAGCCCGAGGTCTTTCAACACGGGATCGAGTCCTTCGCGTATCTCATCAAATCTGTTGCGCATGTATTTCGGGATTTCGTTGGGCATTCTGCTCCTCCAGCTTCTGGAGAAGAGGCTCGGCCGCGACCACGCAAGGAACAATGTTGAACCGTCCTCAAGCCGCGCGCCGGTACATGCGCGCGTATACGCGCGATTGGACGACACCGCCTCGACCAACGTCAACGGAACGCGGTGAAAATAAATTCGTGGACATTTTTTCACCGACCGGCTTCTCTAGGTGCAGAGCCGAGCGTCATCTCTCACGGAGATCGATCATGCGCATGACCATAATACCGACAGACCTCCATCGTGGAGCATCGGAGTAGCGGCACCCCGCTTCCGATCTCCGCTGGTACGCCATTTGGTCGGAGATCGATACATGCCATCGCATCGCGCCTTGCCGGTAGAACGGCTTCTGCAAAAAACATCCCGCCAGATAGATTCCCGCAAAGTGCTGCGGGGGCTCACCCGAATTGCTAGTGGAGTTTCAGCCAAACGGAGCTGAACGAATGACGAGCAAGAACGAAGCCAAGCACGCGAACGACACCCACCTGGAGCACCAGGCGGCAGCGGCGGACTATCGCGCCGCAGCTTCTGTCAGCCATCAGGAAATGTCGCCTCGGGTTGGGCACGCCAGCTAGTCGGCAAGCCCCAACTCCCCTCACTCCAAGTTCGACGAAACAAAGAAAAGGAATTGCGCAATGCCGCGCCACGAACACGCACGCCTGCTCGCCAATGAATTTGATCGCCTGCTCAACGAAGCCCACCAGCTGAAATTCGGTCCGGTGAACTCGAATCTGTTCCGAATGAAGATCAAGCAGGCCGACACACTCATGGCCTCACTGTTCGGCGTAGCGATGCGTTCCGCTCAGGAACGTCGCATCTGGGTCAACGGAGCGACACCTCGCGTACTGATGACGGGAACATCGTTCACGTTCGAATACGACGGCGAGTTCGAGTTCGAAGCCTGGCGCCAACTCCGGCAGGCGGCTGAAACGGTGAACGCGCGCCTTCGCGCACTCGGCTTGGCCGAGTGGAAACTCGTATCCCACCGCGCCTTCCGAGAGATGGTCGGAAAGGAAACAGCGCGTATCCGCCGGTCCCGCCAGACCGCCGTCGGCGACAAACTTGCAGCCTGATCACATCAACATAAGGAGCATGAAAATGGACATCGAAGATCTTGCATTCTCACTGGCACGCGCTGCTTTCGCGACCGCCGCCAACGCGACCGACCACGATCCGGCGGTATCGCGACCGGGAGAATATGCGCGCTGCGAACTCGCGCTTCTGAGCGATGCGGTCTCATCAGTGGAAGAGTATCCGGACCGCGCCTACGAAATCTGGAGCGCAATCTTCTCCATCGTCTGCGAGCTCAACGATCACCTCGCTGCATTGGAAGCACCGCTCCTGAACTTCGTCACCTACGAGGCCTTCAAAACCTGGGTCAAACCTCAGCATGGCCGCGCCCACGCCTTCGACGCCTGAATGGCGAAATCAAACTTGGAAAGGAACTCCGATGAGTGTTTTTCGTAACGACGAACTTAGCCGCGCATTCGATGCGGCATTGGCCGAGATCTCCGCACCCAGACACGGTTGGGATCTGAAAGCAACGATTGTGACTCCCTCGGAGATCGGGGAGCTCATGCGCAAGACGGTGATCATGACCTATAGGCCCTGGGGAAACCGCCCTTCTGCCTTCGACAACCTGCGTCGACACTTTGCCAACTGAATCTGTCAGAAAGGAAACTAAAATGATGGACCGTGAAAAACTCACCGCCGCGCTGAACGAAGTTCGCGATCTGCTTCTTGCCAGCGCGATCCCGTTCGATGCACCGGACGACCGCCCGCCGGGTTATGCTGAATTCGAGCGCGACGCTCTCAAGATCTTCATCGGCGACGCCTTGGATTTCCCCAACAGCAAGTGGAATGTCTGGAAGGTGATGGCTGATGAGATCATCAAGTTCAACGCCATCCAGCGCAGAGACGGCGCCCATGAGTTTCGCCTCATATCTTTCGATGGGTTCCTTCGGAAGATCGAGGAAGCAGAACGTAACCGCCAGTAAGTAGCGCCAGCCACCGGAACTCGAATCCGGCGCGGCGGCAACCCAACCCCATCACAATCGGCGCAGCGTCGCCTCGGTCTCACCGGGGATCGCCGACGCGCGTCCTCAGACTGAGGAGAAGGCAATGACTCTCGCATTCGGCATCGGAAGGCACCTGGAAAAGTACTCAAGAAGCGAAGTCGAAGTACACCGCGAATATGCCCTGCAGTGCGGTCGAAACGGCTACGACGAACTGGCGTCGGCATACATGGCAATGAGGGCCCGGTGTCAGAGCGAGGGTTGCCGCCCATGCTCATCCGACGAATTCCGGAGGCTCGTCCGATCCCGAAACTCCAGTTTTCGCGGACAGCCAGTTCTCTCGCGAGATTGGACGCCGGCACACGAGTACGCGACCAACGCTATCGACCTTTCCCATGAGCACGACGCGCTCACGCATTTCCGGAACCCGCGACGGAGTTGGACCGACCTGCTGCAATGACAGCGAAATCCACCTCGGCCAATTTAGCGAAGGAGAATTATATGTCGGATGCACCGCATCCCCAGCGCGGACCGACCCAGGTTCACCAATCGAACGTTTGCGCTCTCGAACCTTGTTTAAGCCGGGATTGGCGCCTCGTTCGAGGTCCCCCGGTTTCAGACCCCTCCCACTGTTCAGTTTCTTGTTTGAAGGAGTTTTCCATGAACCGTGCATGCCCCCCGAACGTCATTGCCGACATCGTCGGCGAGATCCTTTCCGTAACGAAGCCGGATACCAGGCCGGAAAATTACGTCATGTTCGAAGCCGAGACAGTCACTACGGCATTGGCATCAGCGAGCAAACTTCCCCATCGAGCTTGGACGATCTGGGGCACGATGGCTGTCCACTATAAGGAACTCAATTCGCAGTTCCGTTACAAGGGCGAGCCTGAGCTTCGGCTCATTCCTTTTGCCACGTTCAATCGGCTCGCCTATGCCATCGCACGATCGGAGGCCGCCAATGCGTGAAACGACCCCGCAGCTCCAATTCAACGTTCCTGCCCGCTTCCGAAACGCATCGACGTTCGCATCGATCGATCGTGCGACGGGGACTATCCACCATTTCGAGAGCGCGGCCGAATTGAGAGCGTTCCGCAAAAGGGAGAGCGCGAAGGAAAAGAAGTGGCATCAGGTTCGTCGCGATCTTCCCCGCCTCGGCAAGTAAGCCTTGACCGGTCCCTTCTCTGACACACGCCGCCCCAACACCCGATGGAGTTCTCATGACTGAAACCTCTCTGTTCAAAAAATACATGCAGAAGATGCGACGGGACCCCGAGCAGTCGGCCATCCTCCATCTTTCCAAGGCCGTGCTGAAGAATTCGGTCATCAGGGCTGACCTCGCCGACGGCGAAGCCGGACGCATCGAGGTCGACGAATACATGACCGACCTGCAGAGCCTGCTTGTCAGGAGCGGCATCTGGGACGCGCCGTCGAACCCCGGATCCGAAAAGAAACGGCGCCCCCAGCCACCTCACGGTTTTGGTGAATCCGGGGCGACATCCAATCCGGCAAAGCGGCGCCGCCGCTAGCCAACCAGCAAAGCCAACACCAACCCCGCCGATGCCCAGCCTGCTCCACACGTGGATCGGGAAGGGAGAACTGCGCAAACCGGAGACAAGCATGACACGCATCCGACAGCTCGTCCGATACTTGAAGGAATTGGAATCCGGTTTTGACCGGACCACGGTACCTCTCCCGCGCGAGACGGTTTTCCTGAAACCCGACAACCAGCTTTTGTCAGGTAAAACAGAACCCTTCCCCGCCAATGCTCACGATGAGGATGAGCAATATTCAGAACTCGCCACGGTGCCATGGGTCTGGAAGCCGACCGAGGAAGCCACCCCCAGCCGCTGGTACCCGGCGAGAACGAAGGGACATTCTCGCGGCACCATCACGAACCCGAAGACGCGCTCGGCAATTACCTACGCAAGTACCTACGAGATGAATCTCGCGTACATGCTTTGCGCATCGAGGCATGTCACCAAGGTCGAAGACCAGCCGGAAGCCATCATCGTTCCCCGCAACGACGGTGACAAGAAGCACACGGTCGACTTCCGGGCCACGCTGGCGAGCGGCTACCGCATCGTAATTGGCGTCAGACCCTCCTGGCAGCTCGACAAGGATGACCTCCGCCACACGATCGAGCGGATCAATGCAGGGGCGCTCTCCGGCTTCGCCGACGAAGCGATCATCTTGACCGAACGCGAGATCACCGGCGAACGCGGCTGGAACGCCAAAAGTGTGCTCCACGGGCTCAAAGGGTCGGCAGCCGACGATAACGCTCGGCTCGCCGACTACGCATCGAAGTTTCACGGCACCGTACCGATCCGGACGCTGATGACCGTCTTCGACTGCACTGCAGCGGCATGGAATGCCGTCTGGTGCCTGATCCACGACGAGATCCTCTTGCCTGCCCGTCCAGACCTCAAGCTCGTGGACGCCCCCTTCGTACGCTTCAACCACAACAAGTGAAAGGAAATACCATGCAGACCAACCTTGCCTCCATTCTCGCCATGCAGCACGGCTCCATCCAGACTCCCTATCATCGTCTGCCGGTGAAGGCCCGGGTCCGCGACCGTGGCATCGACTACTGCGTCCACCATTGCGATCGCAACGGCGCCGCACTGCATCGCATGGACGAGACCGACGCCACTGTCACCTACAGTCAGGTCGACATCGCCGAAGCCCTCAATCGTCCCGACAACCCGATGACCGTCGAGAAGGGCTACTACGACGAGACCAGGGCGAAGTCGCGTATCGCGGGAGCCGACACTCTCAGCGCCTTGAATCCGCGCGAGCAGGAAGACGTCATCATGAAGGAATTCTTCGTGCGCGACTTCTTCCGAATGAAGGCCGAGTACAGGGAGCAATGCAGGCTCGCGCGGATCGATGGCATGCCGCTGCCGCTGGCCGTGAGCAAAACGCGGGAATCACTTCTCCGGATCATCCCGGTCATTGCGAGACGGTGGAGGGACCTGCAGGTCGGCAACTCCAAGGCCACCTACCGGATGACCCGCGCCGTGCGGCTCGAAGAGCCGAGTCCCTCCACTCTCAAGCGGTGGATCCGGACCATGGAAGAGCACGAATTCAACGCGCTTTCCCTGCGAAACAAGTATCGCGGCGAGCGGCCGGAGCACTTCACGCCGGACGAACTCATTCATTTGAACACTGCGGTCGCGAGCGCCTGCTCGCAGACGGACCCCGATCTTGCCGACATTCATCGGGTGATGGTCAAGGCCATGGAAGCTGAGAACACCATGCGCAACGCCGACGAGCAGCTCCGCATCCCGTGCGAGAATACTCTTCGAGCTCGCTACAGCGACCTTCCCGAAATGAAGCGCGATCTGGCGCGTGACGGGAAGAACACCGCGAAGCGCAAGTGGCAGCCGGAGTTCGGGGGCATTGACGTTGTACGTGCTGGTGAGCGCGTCGAGATCGACGACCACGAAACCGACCTCCAGACGCTCCTCGCTAAGATCGGTGTCTGGAAAATGATGTCGAAGTCGGAGCGGGCCAAGGTGAAACGTGTCCGCCTATGGATTTCGGCAGCAATCGACGTTGCTTCGCGGAGCCTGCTTGCACTTCACGTTAGTTCGCAGCCTCCTTCGATCAAGTCGGCGATGACGGTCCTTGAAATGGCGACCCGTGACAAGTCCGACATTGCTCGTCGCCTTGGCTGCAAGTCGAGATGGGAGCAGAACTGCACGATCGAAACCGTCGCCGTCGACAGCGCGACGTATTTCACCAACAGGCAGTTCCGGGTCGCAGTCAACGATATGGGCACCGACCTTTTTCTGCCACCTGCCGGCGAAGCCAACTGGCGCGGGTTCGTAGAACGTCTTTTCGGGACCTACTCGCATCAGATGTTCAACTACTACAGCGGGCGGACATGGAGTTCGCCGGAAGAAAAGGGCGATTACGACGCCGAGGCATTCGCTGCTGCAGTCGCCGACCAGGTGGCGGAATGCAGCATTCGCTGGGCTGTCGATGCTTACCACAACGCTCCGCACACCGAGCTCAACGAAGCCACGCCGTGCGATCGCTGGCTGGAGCTTAGCCGCGACTACGGCGTAATGCCGGGTCCGACAGGTGCGCTTCGAACGCATCTGTTCGGGACCTACATCAAACGCACGATCTCAAAGAAGGGCATCCGCATCGCGGGCTTGTACTACCAGAGCAAAGAACTGCAGAAGATCCGACGCAAGCTCAAGTCGACACCAGTCGTGGGCCGGGTCAACAACCACAACCTGGGTGCGGCATCCGTTTGGACCGATGGCGGCTGGATCGAGGTCCCTTGCATGCACAAGGAGCTCGACGGCGTGACCATCTGGCAGTGGCTTGCGACAGTCGAACGCCTTCGTCTCTTCAACACCGAGAACGCCAAGGTGTCTCGCGAGACCATGATGGCAACATTCGTCTGGCTCAAGCAGCAGGCGGAAATGGCATGGCTCGAGTCAGGCTTGGTGAGCCCGATCCTGACCGACGAAGACTATGTCCGGTTTGAAAAGAGCATGGATCACCTTTTCGACATCGTCGACAAGCCGCTCGAGGGAGAGCTCCGTCCGGAAGGCGAATGGCACCCCTCCGACCAGCTGTTCACCGCTCTTGGCATTCAGCCCGTCGTCTACGCGAAGACCAAGAAGTCCGTGAAGGAAATGCAGGAGGAAGCCGAGGCCGGCGGCCGTCCGCAGATCGGCACCATGCCGACGCAGCAGCCGGCCCCCACGCCGGCGGCCGAAGTGACCAACAACGATGAACTGACCGTCGTCAGCCGCATCTCCAATGACATCTTCAACGAGGAATAAGCAACATGACCCAGCTTGAAAAAGATATCGACGCCAAGCGCAGCCAGGCAGCCATCGAACGCGTCCGCCGACAGGTGGCAGAAAAGCGCCTCGCAATCGCAGACCGTGTTGCAGTACTTTATGACGAGTACATCACGCTCGACCGCGACCCTCTCCTGCGAGAAGCGTTCATGGCCTCGGTGGCAAGCGTGACGACCCCCATCACGGGCAAGCCGGACAAGCGGCGCATCGTGGCCGTGACGGGGCGCTCCGGCGCCGGTAAGACCACTGCGATCATGAAGCATATCGCTAACACGAAGGCGATGCGCTCCTACCTCGACGACGACGGCGTGATGATCCACCCCGTTATCTGCATGGAGGCACCGTCGCCCTGCACGCCCCGTCTTCTGGCGATCGCAGGGCTTGAAGCACTCGGCCACCCGCCGCGTGAAACCATCCGTGAAAACGAGGCTTGGCTTCTCTTCCGCAGACTGCTGAAGGTCCACAAAGTCATGTGGGTGTTCATTGACGAAGCCCAGAATGCGATCGAGACCGCATCGGTACGTGAGGCCACGGTGATCGGAGACGCCTTCAAGTCGCTGACCCAGATGCCTGACTGGCCAGTGAGGCTGATCCTGGCGGGTGTCCCTCCCCTCGCTAGCTTTCTCGCTCGCCGGCAGCTCTATAATCGACGTACCGTGATCCCGTTCGATACTCTCGATGCGGAAGGAAACGAGATGGTGACCGTCGACGTGCTGAGGATCATCGTCGAGAAGCACGCCAAGATGGAGCTTCGCGTCGACCTCGAATTGGATCCGAACGCATCGGCGACAAGCGAAACCGACGACGATGCTACGGACGAGGACGACGAAACCCCTGTCGCGACGAATAAGAAGAAGCGCTTCATCGCCCGCCTCGTGCATGCCTGCGAGGGAGAGTTTGGATCTGTCGTTCAGATGATCCGCGCGGCAGTGGAAGTTGCTATCCAGGCGGGACGTGATTTCGTCACCGAAGAAGACTTCGTGAAAACCTATGCATCCTTCTCCGGTTGCCGCCCTTCGAAGAATGTGTTCAAGGCCGCCAACTGGGAGGAGCTCGATCCGGTGACGGCTCTGTTCAGAGATGAAGACAGGGCGTGGGAAGCCGAACGTCTCAATTCCAAAGGCAAGCGCGGCACCAAGTTCGGAGTCCGCCCTCAGTGAACCGTCTTGCAGAACTTCTACCATTCAACGCTGGCGAGTCTCTCGCCAGCCATTCCTCCCGCCTCGCCGCCGCATGCGGATACTCGGAAGCAAGGTCGTTCGCGACGGATCACCGCTTCACCTTCCAGGGACTGGCGAACGGCAACCCTGATGATCTGGCGGTATACTCTGATCTTTTGGACGTCTCGCTGAAATCGCTCTCTCCAGGCGGTATTTCGCGAGATGGGACAGTGGTCGAACTGCCGGGAGGTAACAGGCTCTGGTATACACAGATGGAACAGTCCCGGATCCGCTTCTGCCCGTTCTGCGTTCGAGAGGATGAGCACGAGGCCGGGGGTCGTAGAGGGTTTCGGTCCTTCGGGCGCATGGCCTGGCAGATCCTGCCTTTCAGAGCATGTCCGCGGCATGATGTCAGGCTCATCACTGGAGCTCCAGTTGAGAACCACAAGTTTTATAGAGACTTCGCTGCAAACCTCCGCAGGGAAATCAGCCTCCTCGACAGGAAAATGGCTGATGCAGAGAAAGCACTGCCGGACCGATTGCAGCGATATATTGGCGCGCGTCTTACGGGCCAGACGACCGGGTCGCCTTGGCTGGACACCATGCCAGTTTACATGGCGATCAAGGCCTGCGAAGTGATCGGCGCGTGCGAGCGGCACGGAACGGGGTACAACAGCAAGGGGTTCGATGACCGCGAGTGGTCGTCTTGCACCGATGCCGGGTACGAGATCCTGCTCGGCGGCGAGAGCGGCTTGCGAGCGTTTCTGATTGAAATCTTCGACAGGACCCTCGTCGAGAAAAGGAATACACAGGGTCGGGCAGTGTTCGACTTCCTCGACACGAAGCTGGCGCCTCGTACTTTCGATGAGGCCTACGTTCCCATCCGAAATGTCATCAGAGAGGTTGCGCTGAATCTGATCCCAGTAGGCCCGGGCGACGATCTCCTCGGGCCTGTGACCGAACGTCGTTTCCATTCAATTGAGACTGCTTCCCAAGAGCTCGGCATCAACGGAACCAGGTTGCGGCGGAAGCTTATCTCCGCCGGACTCATTCGGCCAGGTTCAATGGAGACGACGCTGAGGAAGACACTGATCGCTCCTTCCGTCCTTCAAGCTCTCGGGATCACGAAAACAGAGAAAGCGCCCGCGACAAAAAAGTCCCTCACGGGCTTTAGCGGGGACAAGGCCGCGACGTACGTGGGCGCCGAGCCTTACCAGTTCCTAGTCCTCGTGCGCTATGGATTTATCGCAAGGGATCCGGATCAGCCGTCAACCGATCGCAGGCATCGTCAGCATAACCTGGACGCCTTCATGGACCGCATCAAAAATGTGGTTACCGCCGATGATGAACCTGGCCTTGAATGTTTCTCGGAATGCGCCCGGCTCACAGGCGAAACACTCGGAAACATTGTAGAGGTACTCTTGGCGGGATCGCTGAAGACTGTCGCTTTAGCAGCTGATGAAATCGGACTTGCAGCAGTAAGGCTCCGGCCAAGGGAAGTCAGTGAATGCCTATCTCCTGCCGCCAAATCCAAGGGCTGAGGTCCCAATCTTTCTCTCGAACAGCCGGGTTTACGACCCGGCTTTTCTTTTGCTGGATATCTATGGCCACTTTTGGCTTGGAAACAGGCCAATGGTGATTGCGTTTTGCGAATTCCATAGGCTAAAATCAATAGGTTACGGGTGTTTAGGACAGGACTTCCGTGCTTTTCTCAGATACACAAGCAAGACAGTGCTCAAGAAAGACGGTCATGCGGTATCTTCGATCAGGGCCGCGGCGTCAGACCCAGGAACCGGGCGTTGCGCGCGGCAAAACGGTTGGTTTGCGATCCGGAGAAATCGCCGACCGGAATATCCGCGTCATCCTGGAGGCGATCCGCCGACATGGGCCGCTAACGCGGATGGAGCTTGGCCAGCACTCCGGACTGACCGGCCCGGGGATCACCAACATCCTTCGCCGCCTCGGCGAGGAGGGCCTCGTGACCTCGAACCGGCGCAATGGCGCGGGCGGCGGGGCGGCCGCTGCCGAATTCGCATTGCGCCCCGGAGGCGCCTTCTCGATCGGCATCAGGATCCGTGAACGCCGCTGCGAAGCGGTGCTGATCGATCTCAGCGGCCAGGTGCATGACCGCGCCTATTTCCAGCCTGATCCGGCTGCCATGGTGACGTCCGTCCATAGCGCCATCAAGGAAATGATGGACCGCCACGCGGCTTTGCCGATCATCGGTGCAGGCATCGGCTCGAATATCTGGACGGACGAGCAAAACGAGCAGCTTGCCGCGCTTTCCGGCCTTCCGAAACCCGAAGTCGAAAACGAATGCACCGCCAGCCTGCTGGCCGAGCGCACGATCGGTAGCCCGGCAACCGTGGGCGGCCTCGCGATGATCATTCTCGATGAGGACGTCCAGGCCGGCTTCCTCGTCCGCGGCGCGCCCTATTCCGGCGTTCATGGCAGGGCGGGCGGCATTGGCGAAATGCTGACCGGTCCCGACAATGTCAGGCTGAACAGCGTGGCCGGGTTCGGCGCACTGCGCGCCGCTGTTGGCAGCGAGACATTTGCACGCGTTCTTGAGGATGGCGAGACCTCCCCGCCCGAACTCGCTCAGTGGATCCGCGATGCCGCAAGCCATCTGCTCGACCCGATCATCGCGATCGCCGGATTCGTCGCCCCGAGCGTCATCATGATCGGCAGCGATCTGCCGCGCGCTACCATCGAGGCGCTGAT
This sequence comes from Rhizobium sp. 01N424, assembly GCF_056399485.1. Lineage (NCBI taxonomy): Bacteria > Pseudomonadati > Pseudomonadota > Alphaproteobacteria > Hyphomicrobiales > Rhizobiaceae > Rhizobium > Rhizobium sp. 01N424. The sequence goes on along the minus strand of NZ_JBFTRK010000009.1, from coordinate 147,252 downwards.
CCACCAATTGTCGGTGGAGCGCCGCGATACCTCGAAGCGCCCGTTTCTAACGCCGTGGATCTCGCCGATGAAACCGGCCAGCTTCAGCGGCGGCGGCATTGCGCTCGGAGCGGCATTGCTGCCGTTCCTCAACACCCTGCTGCCGCCGGTTTCGGCCTGATCTATGCCAGCGCCTCGTCCGTATGGCTGAGATCGGAAGCGAGCGCCTTGTCCAGAACCTTCTGGATACTGGCCGCTCGCCGGAACGACGGCTCCTGCGTCTTCCCGGCACGCACCGCCTGCACGAAGCGCTGGTAGTTGGTCTCGACGGGATCGAAACCGATATCGCGCCAGGTCGCGGTGTGCACGTCCTCGCCAAGGCAGGCGCGCAGCGTCGATTTTCCGGTGTCATAGACCATCTCAATCGAACCGGTCTCGCCATAAACCCGCAGACGAAGCTGGTCCATCTGCCCCGCCGCCGTTCGCGTCGCCTGGATGGTGCCGATCGCCCCTGAGGTGAAATCGACATTCATCGTGAAGCTGTCATTGGCGTCGAGATCATATTCGCCGATCTTGTCACCCGGCGCCTTGTTGAAGGTCTTCAGCCTGGCGAAGACATGGGCGACGTCGAGCCCCGAACCGTAAGAGGCGAAATCGACGATGTGGATGCCGATATCGCCGAGCGCGCCGTTCGAGCCGTGCTTCTTGCTAAGCCGCCACAGCCATTTGCTCTCGCTCTTCCAGTCGCCCCAGTGGCGGCCGACCAGCCAGCTCTGCAGATGCGAGGCCTCAACATGCCTGACAGCGCCGATCTCGCCAGCCAGCACCATCTGCCTTCCCTTCTGGAGGGCCGGAGAATTGCGGTAGGTGAAATTCACCATACCGACCTTGCCCGATTTCTCGATCGCTTCGGTCATTTCCATCGCCTTGGTGGCATCCGTTGCCAGCGGCTTTTCGCAGAACACATGCTTGCCGGCTGCGATCGCCTGCAGCGTCGTCGGATGATGGATCCGGTCAGGGGTGACATTGGCGACAGCATCGAATTCGCCCCAAGCCAGCGCCTCCTCAAGCGTGCTGAACTGCTTGGCGATGCCGTGTTCGGCGCAAAAAGCCGCCAGCCGCTCGGGAACGACATCGACGCCGCCGACAACGCTGACCCCTTCGATCTCCTTGAACCGCGCAGCGTGCTGGTTCGCCATTCCGCCAGTGCCGAGAATGAGTAATCGCATCGTATCCTCCATAGATTTCAGGTTCGGCCACCGCAGCGGCAGCCGGGCAAAACACATCCTTTGCGTGTTGCGATGCCGCAAGACGCCCGCTTGATCTCATGGAAATAGCGGTTTTAACCCGCCTAGCTTGTGTTGAATGTCGCCAGCATCTCATTCCTCCCAAGTGCGGCTTGACATCAAATCAAAGTAACTTAATCTAATTAATGCAGCATGGAATTGAGGAGAGGTCAACTGACCACCAGGCTGTATCCGTTGAAAATGGGGAGGAGACCCATCATGAAGAGAGCGTTCGTCGGCGCATTGGCGCTGAGCACAATGTTATTTTCAGTGCCTGCCGCATTTGCCGAAGAACTGGCGACGAAGGACAGGATCGGCCTTGCCGATGCACCGAAGTCCCTCGTCGTTCGCCTGACAAACGACAGTCCCAACAATGCCGACGCAAAGATCGCCGAAGGCTACCAGAAGCTCTTCGTCGATTTCATCAAGAAGCATCCCGACTGGAAGCTGCAGATGCAGTTCATGTCGGCCGATATCGGCACCGAACAGGCCAAGATGCTCGAGCAGGCCAAGGCCGGAAACGCGCCGGATTGCGCCGCGGTCGATTCCTTCGTGCTCTCGCAATTCATGGTCAACCATGTGCTGGCCGACTTCACGCCATACTTCTCGAAGGAAGAAGTGGACGACCTCTTCCCCTTCATCCGCGAGGGCATCACCGACAAGGACAAGAGCGTCCGCGCCTGGTGGTGGGATACCGACTTGCGCGTGCTCTATCGCAACAAGTCGATCGTCGCCGACGCGCCCCAGACATGGGACGACCTGAAGAAGGCCGGGATCGCATCGGTTGGCGAAGGAATGGAAGGCATCCTCTTCAACGCCGGCCGTTATGAGGGCTCGACCTTCGACTGGCTCGCCAACTACTGGGCACTCGGCGGCAAGCTGGTCGACGATTCAGGCAAGCCGATCTTCGGCGAAGGTGAAAACAAGGAGAAGTTCCTCAAGGCGCTCAACTATTACAAGGACCTCGTCGATTCAGGTGCCGCACCGAAGCGCGTGACGACGATCGGTAACTATGACGACCTGAACGCCGCGGCTGCGGCCGGAACCACCGCCCTCTTCATCGGCGGCAACTGGCAATACGCGCAGCTGAAGGCCACGCTCGACGACGACGAGTTCAAGAACTGGACCTTCTCGCCGATCCCCGGCCCGACCGCCGACCAGCGCTCGACCGGCACCGGTGGCTGGACGATCGCCTCCTTCGCCAAGGACAAGGACAAGGTCGAGATGTGCGCCAACCTTGCCCGCGAGGTCTATATGGGGCCGGCAAACGCTCTGCAGCAGCAGCTTCCTACGCGCAAGTCGCTGTTCACGAAGTATGACGTCTTCTCGACCGAAGCCAACAAGACCTTCGCCGACGCCCTGGTGAACGGTCAGGCGCGGCCCGGTGCACCGATCTATCCTGAGATCTCCAACCAGATCCAGATCATGATGGGTGACGTCCTCTCCGGCACCAAGAAGCCGGAAGAAGCACTGGACGGCGCGTTCAATGCGACGATGGAGGCTTACAAGCGTCTCTAGAGATTGTGATCGTGGCGGCGCCCGGAAATGGGCGCCGCCGGCATTCCCAAACCCGGACAGAGAAGCCCAATGAGCCCTATCGCCATCGAGGCCGTCAGCCCGCCTCACAGCAGATCGTTCATGCGCCGTTTCGCCGGGGCACCCTTGCCCTGGATCATGCCCGTGATCATCGTCATCGGCATCTTCTATCTCTACCCCGTTATCGACGTATTCCGCCTGTCGTTCACCAATGCGACGCTGATCGGCGACAATCAGGATTATACGCTCGGCTCGATCTCCAATGCGCTGAGCTCGCCGCAGCTGCCTGATATCCTGTGGGCAACGCTGATCTTCGTCGGCGGCAGCGTTATCGGCCAGCAGATCCTCGGACTTGCCGTCGCGGTCGTCGTCGTTCGAGGCGAGAAGCGCGGCCTGTTCGGCACGACGATCCTGCACACCACGGCGCTTGTCGCCTGGGTGGTCCCGGGTATCGCCGGCGGCATCATCTGGCAGATGCTGTTTTCCGAAGCGCCTTATGGCGCGCTGAACAGCATCCTCAGAATGATGCACCTGCCCGCCGTCGCCTGGCTCTCGGATCCGTCGATCGCGCCCTGGTCGGCGCTGATATCCAACATCTGGCGCGGTGCGGCTTTCTCGATGGTCGTCATGTACGCGGCACTGAAGGCAATCGACCCCTCGCTCTACGAGGCGGCGGAAGTGGATGGCGCAACGGGATCGCAGCAGTTTTTCTTCGTCACCATTCCCCAGCTGCGCGCCGCGATCCTGGTCAACATGATCCTGATCACCATCATGACGCTGAACACCTTCGACGCGATCATCACGCTGACAGGTGGCGGTCCCGGCCGTGCGACGGAAGTGATCTCGCTTTACGTCTTCAACATCGTCTTCAGAAATTACGACCTGTCGGGCGGCAGCGTTCTCTCCGTGCTGATGCTGATCATCAGTCTCGGGCTCGCCTTCGTCTATGCGTCGTTCCTGCCCAAGGAGGAAGAGCAATGAGCGGGCGCACCGGCACGCGGTTCGGCGATTTTCTGAGCTATCTGTTCATGCTGGCGATGTTCGTTTTCTTCGCCGGCCCCCTCTCCTATCTGCTGTCGATGGCGATGCGCGACCGGCGCGAGATCTATCGCGGCGTCGCCCGCTACATCCCGCACAATCCGACGATGGAAAACTTCGTCGCCGTTCTCAACAACAGCTATTTCCCGCTTTATCTGTGGAACGGGCTGAAGCTGGCGGCCCTCAGCGGCCTCGGGGTGCTGATCGTGGCGCTGCCCGCGGCCTATGCCTTCTCGCGCTTCCACTTTCGCGGCAAGGGCCTGTCGATGATGGGACTGCTGCTCTTCCAGATGATCTCGCCGCTTGTGATCATGGTGCCGCTCTATCGCTACATGAACAAGCTCGGCCTGCTCGACACGCATTTTGCCGTCGTCATGGTCTATATCGCCCTCGGGGTGCCGCTGGCGACCTGGCTGTTGAAGAGCACAGTCGATAGCATCCCGCGCAGTCTCGACGAGGCCGCGATGATCGACGGCTGCAATCGCTTCTCGGTGTTCTGGCGGATCGTCCTACCGCTCTCGGCGCCGGGCATCGCCTCGGTCTTCATTATCACCGTCATTGCCGGATGGTCGCAATTCCTGGTGCCTTTTCTGCTCCTGACCCAAAACAATCTGATGCCGATCGGCGTCGGTATCTTTAACTTCCGCGGCATGCAGACCGACTCGTCGATCCAGCTACTTGCCGCCGCCTGCCTGATTTCCGTCGTACCGGCGATCGTGGCCTTCCTGTCGCTCCAGAGACTGATCCTCGGCGCGATGACCAGCGGCGCAGTCAAGGGATGAGGCCGGTCTGATGCCGATGGAAGATGAAGGATCGCGACCATGAACCAGACCGCGGGCGTCAAGCTCTCCCCCGATCTCAGCGGGGCCAATGTCGAAGATGCAGGCGAGCATAACCGCGCCGTCGTGCTGCGCTGCATCCACCGGCAGGCGCCGATTTCCCGCGCCGAGATCGCCAGGCAGACCGGCTTCACCAAGCCGGCCATCGCCCGCATCGTCGACCGGCTTCTCGATGAAGGACTGATCATCGAGGCGCGGCGCCGCCACGGTTTGCGCGGACAGCCCGCCATCGAGCTCGAGATCAATCCGGACGCGTTCTTCGCCATCGGCATCAATATCGACCGCGATCATCTCACCATCCTTGCCGTCGACGCGGTTGGCAATGTGCGTGCCCGCGTGCATCACGAAAAGCGCTACATCCTGCCCGCCGAATTCATGCAGCTGTCGGCCGACGCCATCTCGCATTTTCAGCGCAGCCGCCTGATCGACGACGCTCATCTCGCCGGTATCGGGCTCGCCATGCCCGATTGGCTCGGTGAGATTTCGTTTCCAGGCAAGCCGGCCGACTATTCGGAATGGCTGGAATTCGACGTGCGCGCGGCGATCGAAGGGCTGACGCAGCACCCCGTCTTCATCGAGAACGAAACCAATGCCGCGGCACTGGCCGAACTCGACTATGGGCTCGGCGCTGAAAGCCGCAGCTTCCTCTACATCGCCATCAATGCCTGCCCCGGCGGCGGCCTGGTGCTGGATGGCAATGGCCACCGCGGCGCCATGGGCCTCAGCGGCGAAATCGGCTGGCTGCCGATTGCCGACGGCAAGGACGAGCGGGCGCAGAAGGTGCGACTGCTCGGCGAGATCTTTTCGCTGTTCTGCCTCTACGAGTTCCTCGCGGAACACGGCATCAAGGTCAGCGTACCGCAGGATCTGCTGACGCTCGATACGCGCGGCAAGCGGCTGGTCTCGCAATGGCTGCGGGAGATGAGCGCCCATTTGGCCGTCGCTGTCCGGCATATCGGCATGATCATCGATCCCGACGCCATCCTGGTCGGCGGGCGGCTGCCGATCCGCATGATCGACGAGCTGCTGCGCTATGTGCACGAGCATCTCGATGCGGCCGACGCCGCCCTGCCGTCGCTTCACCGCGCCTCGCTCGGCGACGATGCTTCGGCGATCGGTGCTGCGGCCATGCCAATGGCGGCAGCGCTGATGCTGGCGTCGTCAGATGAGGTTCAACGCACCCGTTCACCCCTGAAATACATGGATCGCCTGAACAACTAGAACAGCCGCCGCGGCGGCGCCTGGGAGGATTTTGATGAAGATCGGTTTCTATACGTCGACGTTCAACGACCGGCCGCTGGAAGAAGTGGTCGATTTCGCGGCCTCCGCCGGTTTCGATGCCATCGAGATCGATGTCGGCGGGCATATAAAGACGCCCGACAAGGTCCGCTCTGCCGTGGTGCTGGCCCGCGAGCGCGGCCTCTTCGTCTCCTCCATCACCTATTTCGGCAACCAGCTCGACGCCGACAATGCCAAGCGCAAGGATCTGCGCTCGCGCACCTCGGAGTTCGCCCAGGCGATCGGCGAGGTGGGCGTACCGATCTTTGTGATCTTCCCGGGACGAAACGATGAAGCCAGCGACGAGGCCAATTACGACGACTTCGCAGCCTATACCAACGGCCTGATCGCCGAGACGGCGGCAAGCGGACTCATCTTTGCGATCGAAAACTGGCCGGGACCGAAGGACAATTTCGTCGGCACGACGCCGAAGGGCTACGAGGAGCTGTTCAAGCGCATTCCAGACCGCCGCTTCGGGCTGGAATTCGACCCCTCGCACTTCCTGCGCATCGGCGTAGATCCCTATCAGGCGCTCGAGGACGTCAAGGACCGCATTGCCATCCTCCATGCCAAGGACACCGCGATCGATCCCGCCGTACAGCAGGCCGTCGGCTATCACGGCAAGGGCTGGTGGCAATACAAGCTGCCCGGCCTCGGCCTTCTCGACTGGACGAAATTCCTGCGCCAGGCCGTGAGCTACGGTTTCGACGGCACGATCTCGATCGAGCATGAGGATGCCGCCTACGGCTGGCCGGGCAAGGACCTGGAGGCCCGCAAGGAGGGCGAGCGCGTTGGGCTCAGCTATCTCAGAAACACCTTGAACAAGCTCTGATCGCAGCCTGGGGAGGACGATAATGGCTCATGTTTCAGTCAATAATGCACGCAAGGACTACGGCGCGTTCAAGGCCATCAAGGGCGTCTCCGTCGATATCCGCGACGGCGAATTCGTCGTCCTCGTCGGCCCGTCCGGCTGCGGGAAGTCGACGCTGCTCAGGATGATCGCCGGGCTCGAAGGCATCACCGGGGGTGAAATCCAGATCGGCAAGCACATCGTCAACGAGCTTGCACCAAAGGACCGGGACATCGCCATGGTGTTCCAGAACTATGCGCTTTATCCACATATGACCGTCGCCAAAAACATGGGCTTCTCGCTGCGGCTGAAGCGCATGCCGCGCGAAGAGATCGACAAGCGTGTCGGCAATGCCGCCAAGATCCTCGGGCTGGAGAGCCTGCTGGAGCGCTACCCGAAACAGCTCTCCGGCGGCCAGCGCCAGCGCGTTGCCATGGGCCGGGCAATCGTCCGCGACCCGGCCGTCTTCCTGTTCGACGAACCGCTCTCCAATCTCGACGCCAAGCTGCGCGTCCAGATGCGCTCGGAGATCAAGGAGCTGCACCAGCGGCTGCAGACGACGACGATCTACGTCACCCACGACCAGATCGAGGCCATGACGATGGCCGACAAGATCGTCGTCATGAAGGACGGCCGGATCGAGCAGTCCGGTTCTCCGCTCGATCTCTACGACCGGCCCAATAATCTGTTCGTCGCGGGCTTCATCGGCTCGCCCGCCATGAACTTCATCAAGGGCAGCATGACGGATGTGGGTTTCCGCACCGAAGACGGCATCATCCTCCCAAGCGACCGCCGTCCGGGCGATGCGGTAACCTACGGCATCCGCCCCGAACATCTCCGGCTCGACCCCGGTGGCATCGAGATCACCACTGTCGTCGTTGAGCCGACGGGATCGGAAACGCTCGTCATCGCCAGACTGGGTACACAGACGATCAGCTGCGTCTTCCGCGAGCGGATCAGGGCGGCGCCCGGCGACATCTTGAAGGTTGCGCCCATTCATGATGCCGTTCATCTTTTCGATGAAGGCGAGCAGCGTATCGTCAGCGGCGAGGCCCGGCTCAACTGATAGGGAGTGACAAGCCGACGATAATTTGCGAAGACGGCTGTGTTGAGAGACAGGGGCGTTCGCCGAAAGGCGGGCTGAGAAGTACCCTTCGAACCTGAACCAGATAATGCTGGCGGAGGGAGTCGCTCGAGGCCCTCCGCAGCGATTGCCCGGCCTCCCGCGTCTTGCCCCGCTCCAAAAGGGACGCAAGATGACGACTTCGAGATCACCCGGACAATTGCTGACCGCGCTGCGCGCCGCGCCGCCACTCGTCCACTGCATCACCAACTACGTCGCGATGAACATTGCTGCCAATGTCGTGCTGGCGGCGGGCGCCTCGCCTGCCATGGTGCATGCAGAGGAGGAAGCCGGTGAGTTCGCGGCGATATCAGGGGCGCTGACGATCAACATCGGCACGCTGTCGCCCGCCTGGGTCAGTGGCATGAAGCAGGCAGCGAAGGCGGCTGCCCGCAACGGCAAGCCCTGGGTTCTTGATCCGGTCGCCCACTACGCCACTGGTTTCCGCCGCGAAACGACGGCCGCACTCCTGGACCTCAACCCAACGATCATCCGCGGCAACGCTTCGGAGATCATCGCGCTTGCCGGCAGCGAAAGCCGTGGCCAGGGCGTCGACAGCCGCGACCCCGTCGAGCAGGCCGAAGGTGCGGCGCGCAGCATTGCCGCGCAGTATGGCGCAGTCGTTGCGGTCACCGGTTCGGTCGATTTCGTTACCGATGGGACGCGTGCTGTCAGGATCGCCGGCGGCTCGGCCCTCATGCCGCAGATCACCGCGCTCGGCTGCTCGCTGACCTGCCTGACCGGCGCCTTTGCCGCGATTGCGCCCGAGGAGACTTTCGATGCGACGGTCGCAGCGCTGGCAATGTTTGCCGTCGCCGGCGAACAGGCGGCGCTGGAAGCGAAAGGCCCCGGCTCCTTCTCCTGGCGTTTCCTTGATGCGCTCGCGGCAATCGACGGTCCGGGCCTCGATCAGGCGGCAAGGATCAGCGTGGCGTGAAGACCTTCGACCTCTCCCTCTATCTCGTCCTCGATCCGGATCTCTGTGCCGGATACGGGCTTGTCGAAACCGCGCGTGCCGCCGTTGCCGGCGGGGCGACCATCGTGCAACTGCGCGACAAGACGGCGGACACCCGGCAAATGATCGAAACCGGCCGGGCTTTGCAGCATGTGCTCACGGGCAGCAACGCGCTGCTCATTGTCAACGACGATGTCGAGGCGGCGATCGCGCTCGGTGCCGACGGATTGCATATCGGCCAAGATGATCTCGGCGCGATTGAAGCTCGCCGGAAGATCGGGCCGGGCATGATCCTCGGCTTGTCGGTCGAGACGGCGGCGCTTGCCGCCGCGGTGGATCCCGCCATCGTCGATTATGCCGGAATCGGCCCGGTCTTTGCCACCGCGACGAAGCCTGACCATAAGCAACCGATCGGCCTTGCAGGTCTGGCCGATCTCGTTCGCGCCTGCCCGGTTCGCTCCGTAGCGATCGGCGGCCTGAAGGCCGAGCATGTCGGTCCGGTGCTTGCCACCGGCGCCGAGGGCCTTGCGATCGTCTCGGCGATCTGCGGCCAGCCCGATCCGAAGGCGGCGACCGCAGCCATCGCAGCCAGCATCAGAAAGGCACGCTCATGATCCGTAACGTCCTCTCGATTGCCGGGTCCGACCCTTCGGGCGGCGCCGGTATCCAGGCCGACCTTAAAGCTTTCTCTGCACGCGGAACCTACGGCATGGCCGTCCTGACGGCGCTGACGGCGCAGAACACGACCGGCGTTTCCGCCGTGCAGACGGTCTCTCCGGACTTTGTCGCCGAGCAGATCCGCATGGTTTTCGCCGATGTGCGCGTCGATGCGGTGAAGATCGGCATGATCGCCAATGCCGCGATTGCCGAGGCGGTCGCCGATGCCCTGAAGCCGCATCGCGGCATCCCCATCGTGCTCGATCCCGTCATGATCGCCAAGGGCGGCGCCACCCTCCTCGACATTGCTGCGATCGGCGCGCTAACCACGCGTCTCCTGCCGCTCGCAACGATGCTGACCCCGAACTTACCGGAGGCGGCCGCGCTGCTGGGCGAGCAACATGCGGAAACCCGGAATGAGATGCAGGATCAGGCGCGCAGACTGCTGGCGCTGGGTGCCAAGATGGTGCTGCTCAAGGGCGGGCATCTCGGTGGCGCCGACAGCCCCGATGTCCTGGCGAGCGCTGACCACATCACCTGGTTCGAGGCGCCGCGGATTGCGACGAGGAATACCCATGGCACAGGCTGCACGCTGTCGAGCGCACTTGCCGCAGAGCTCGCCAAAGGCGAGTCGCCCGAGGCTGCGGTCGGCATTGCCAAACGATACCTCGCTGATGCGGTCGCGGCAGCCGGTGAACTGACCGTCGGTTCCGGCCACGGCCCTGTGCAGCACTTTCATGCGCTCTGGGACGGGGCCAAGTTCTGAGACTCAGCCCTTAGGCTTCATGTTCTGCGGATAGATCGTTTCGCCTTTCGCCAGCATCTCGACGAAAGCGGCGATCTTTCGCTCCCGGCCCGCAGGCGTCTTCATATTGTGTATGCGGAAGGCGAGCGCGAAACGGTTCTGCTCGCTAAGGACAGCAAGCATCTCGCTTGCCTTCGGCTCGGCATCGATCGCCGCCTGCAGATCGTCGGGGATCTTCATGTTCTTGCCGCTGCCATAGGCACGGTCCCAGCGGCCGTCGGCCTTGGCGGCCTCGACCTCGCGCAGACCGTGACCGGTCATCCGGCCTTCACTGATCAGTCGTGCGACATTGTCGACGTTGATCTGGCTCCATGTGCCGTTCTTCGTACGCCGGGTGTAGCGCTGCAAATAGCTCTTCTCATCGAGGCTTTTGCGCACCGCATCGATCCAGCCCCAGCAGAGCACGGCATCGATCGCCTCGACGGGCGTGATCGATGGCAGGCCCGAGGCCACCTTGAAGATGCGGATCCAGACTTCGCTTTCTTGATCGTGATGCTTCGAAAGCCAGTCGTAGAATTCCCCGGCATTGCTGAATTCATGCACCCTGTCCGGATCGACGACGATCGGAGCCATTCGCTTTATCCCCCGTGAAGCCTGCGCCCGGCCATGGTAGCGGCCGCGGCGCAAACTTCAACTCGCTCAGGACTTGACCGCACCCGCCGTCAAACCGGCAATGATGTGCTTCTGGGCAAGGAAGAAGACGATGATGGTCGGCATGATCGTCAGCGTGATGAAGGCCAGCACCAGCTGCCATTCGGTGCCGAATTCGCCGCGATAGACCATGATGCCGAGCGGCCAGGGATATTTCGATTCCGAATTCAGCATGATCAGCGGCAGGATATAGCTGTTCCAGCTGCCGACGAAGGAGATGATGCTGACCGTGGCGATGATCGGCCGAGATAGCGGCAGCGAGATGTACCAGAAGAAGCGCAGATAGCCGCAGCCATCGACGAAGGCGGCCTGGAACAATTCTTCCGGAAGGTTGCGAAAATAGTTCCTGAACAAGAGAATGCTCATACCAAGGCCAAAGGCCACCTGCGGCAGCACCACGCCCCAATAGGTATCCAGCAATCCGAGATCGCGGATGCGGATGAAGAGCGGCAGGATGGCGGTGGCAGCCGGAAACATCAGCCCGAGCAGGAAATAATTCAGCAGGAACGACGAGCCGAAGAAGCGCACATGCGCGAAGGTGAAGGCCGCCATCGACGARACGATCAGTGTCAGCGACACGGTCAGCACCGCAATGACCAGCGAATTGAAGATCTGCAGCCAGTAACGCTCGCCGAAGAGGATATCGGTATAGTTCGACCATTGCCATTCGGCCGGCAGGCCGAACGGATTGACGCGGAGATCGCCCAGCGTCTTGAAGCCGCCAAGCGCCGTTGTCAGCAGCGGGATCAGCACGAGGGCGGCGATCAGTGTCAGCGAGACGTAGAGATAGACTTTCGTCCCCGTTTGCATGCGAATGGTGTCAGTCGTTTCAGTCATTGCGCATGAAAATCCTTTTGTAGCCGAAGGCGAGCGTCACGCAGATGATGAACAGCACGACGCCGACGGCGCTGCCAAGGCCGACCTGCATGCGCATGACGCCGTAGGTGTAGAGGAAGGTGACCATCGTCTGCGTCGAGTTCGATGGTCCGCCGCCGGTGAGCGGCATGATCATGTCGAAGAGCTGTAGGGAGCCGATGACCGCAAAGAAGATAGACAGGCGGAGCGTCGAGCCGAGCAATGGCAAGGTGATGTAGCGGAATTTCTGCCAGCCGGAAGCGCCGTCGATATCGGCTGCTTCGAGCACGTTCTTGTCCACGGATTGAAGGCCGGCGATGAACAGCATCATGTGGAAGCCGAAGTACTTCCAGACGACGACGCCGAGCACGGCGTAGATCGCCACGTCTTTGTCGGCCAGCACATAGGGATTGGCAAAGCCGAAGAAATTGGCCGTCGCGGCAAACAGGCCATAGTCGCCGTCATAGACGAAGCGCCAGATGAGACCGGCCGCGACATCTGCCAGGACGTAGGGCAGGAAGAAGATCAGCCTGTAAGTGACGACACCTGGAATGCGGTGCGCCAGCATGGTCGAAAGCCAGATTGCCAGCGGCACTTGGATGGCGATCGAGATGATGATGATCAGGCCGTTGTTGATGAGCGCCTGGCTGAAGGCGGCATTGCGGAACAGCACCTGGAAGTTCTTGAAGGCGATGAATTCGGTTGGCGTGCCGTAGCCGTTCCACTTGTAGAAACTGTACCAGGCCGCCTCGCCCATCGGCATGATGACGAAGAGCGTGAAGAGGATCAGCGCCGGCGGCAGGAAGAGCAGCAGGATGGCCCAGCGGTCATGCGCGATCGAACTGCGGTTCTTTCGCGCACTCTTGGAAAGGCCTTTCGCGCCGATGCCAGTTGAAACGGAAATGTCAGCCATGTGTCCTGCTTTCGCATGCGCCTGATCAGGTCCCGGCGCCTTGCGGGCGCCGGGAAGAGAATGCGGAGTGGATCACTGCTCCAGTTCGAACGCGTCCTGGATCTGCTGGGCGCCATCCTTCGAACTCATCTGGCCCGAGACGATTTCCACCGAGACATCATTGACGACGCGGCCGACGGCGGCGCCGAGATCCTGGTCGAAGAAGTTCTGATGCCATGTGGATCCGGCGAGCTGCTTGGCGGATTCGGCGAGCAGCGGGTTGACGACCCCGTCATCGGCGCCGACGGCGACCGGCAGCAGCATGGCGTTCTTCGCCATTTCCCGCTCGTTATCGGCATTCGTCAGATAGGCGAGGAAGTCGATCGCCTCCTTGGACGCCTTCTTGGTGACCACCCAGCCGTTCAGACCGCCGAGCGTATCAGTAGCTTTACCCGCGCCGCCATCGACCGCCGGGAAGGCAAAGCGGCCGATATTCTCGGGCGCCAGACCCTTGCCGTCACCGGCATTCTTGCGCTGGTTGGCTTCGGTGTTCTCGAAGCCGAGGATCATCGCCGCCTTGCCGTCGCCGAAGACACCGAGCGCCTGCGGCCAGGTCACGCCAAGGTAGCCAGGCTGGAAGGGTTCAAGCTTGCCGAGCGCGGCGAGATCGTCACCGGCCTTGATGATCGCCGGATCGAGGAAGCCTTCGCCCTCACCCTTCTTAGCGGCATCGAACACCTTCTGGCCGCCTTCGCGCATCACGAGGTAGCTCCAGTAGAAATGGATCGGCCACTTCTCACCGCCGCCACCAGCGATCGGCACGACGCCGCCGTCCTTGAGCTTCTTCACGGCATCGAGGAAATTGGCCCAGCTCTTGATGTCTTCAGCCTTCACGCCGGCCTTGGCAAACAGCTCCTTGTTGTAGAAGAAGCTGACGAGGCCGACCTTGTAAGGCACGGCCCAGACCTTGCCGTCGAAGGACATGCCGTTCACGGAAGCGGGCGTGAACTGCTTGCGCAGCTTGCCGCCATCAGCGTCGAGCGCGGCCGTGACTTCCTGCAGCGCGCCGGTTTCGGACTGCTGCTTCAGGACGCCGCCGCCCCAGCTGTAGAAGAAATCGGGCACGTCGTCGGATTGCAGAAGCGTCGGCAGCTTGGCCTTGAAGGCCTCGTTTTCCAGGAACTGCATCTGGATATCGACATCGGGATGCAGCTCTTCGTATTTCTTGACGATCTCTTCCCATTTCGCCACGAATTTCGGATCAAGCTCCAGATGCAGCCATTTAACGACAGTCTTCGCCGAAGCCGCACCAGCGCCGAGTATCAGCGAAACCCCTGCAGCGGCTGCCAGAAATGCAATACGCTTGCCGCGAAGGGCTAGGCCCTTGTGCATATACGTCATGATTTTTCCTCCCAGGGGCTCCATCCTCACAATTTTTCCCCTATGCGGATTAATTCAACGGAGCTTTGGCACAATGTCAACCCAACCGCCCAATTTTTTGCCGTTCCGGCTTGACAGAGGCCTGTTACTGCCTGTTATTTAATTCGTAACCCGTCGAAAATATTTGGGTCACGGCCCCATTCAAGCGATTGCCCGGCTAGATTTCATGAAGACCGCAGATCCCGAATTGATGCGCGCGATCAATCGCTTGAACGTGCTGGATACGATCCGCCGCCACGGGCCGATCTCGCGTGTGGAGATCAGCGAACGCACCCAGCTGTCGACGACGACTGTTTCCGCGATCACCGCTTCGCTGCTTGACGACGGCCTCATCCTGCCGCGGCACGAAGGCGACATCCGCAACGAGGCGGCGCGCGGCAGACCGCGGGTGATGCTGGAGCTGAACCCGGATGCCGCCCGCGTCGTCGGCGCCAAGATCGCCGCCAACCGCATGATTTTCGTCGTCACCGATTTTCGCGGCGACGTACTGTCGAAGCTGACGCTTCCGATCCGGATCGATCGGCAGCCGATTGCCGTCATCGCCGATCTCGTGGAAGACGGCGTGCGCCGCTGCGTGGTCGATGCCGGGCTCTCGCTCGAGGATGTCGATACCGTCTGCCTAGGCCTTCCCGGTGTCATCGAGCATCGCACCGGCCATGTGCGCAGCAGTCCGATCTTCCGCGAAGTGAATGTCGATTTCGCCGCCGAGATGACGGCGCGGCTCGGCACATCAACGATCGTCGAGAGCGACGCCCACGCCATCACGCTTGCCCATCACTGGTTCGGCAAGGCGCGCGACCTGGAAGACATGGTGCTGATTTCGCTCGAACAAACGCTGGGGCTCGGGGTGCTGCACGGCAACCAGCTGTTCCGCGGCGCGGGCGGCCTCAGCCACAATCTCGGCGACCTCGTGCTCGGCATGGGGCCGCAGGGCACGGTACGCCTCTGCACTCAGGCGGGCGAAAGCGCCATCCTCGGCGATCAGCAGGCCGACGGCCGTTTCGCCGAGGCGATCCGCCTTGGCCGCGGCATGACCCATGCCCAGGCGCTGATCAAGGCTGAAGACAATACGCTGATCGCCTCGGCCATTCGCGCCGGTGAGGCCGTTGGGCTGACGATCGCCAATATTGTGACCCTGTTCGCGCCGCCCCGCGTCATCCTCGTCGGCTCCAGCTTGGCGCTCGGCGAGCCGTTCCTGAACAGCCTTCGCGATGCCTATGCGGTGGCGATCCCGCCGTCGCTGAAGGGCGTGACCGAACTCATCTTCGACGATTCCAGCGACGATTTCTGGGCGCAGGGTGCTGCCGCCGTCGCGCTTTACGAACTCTATGAATCGCCCTGGAGCACCACGGGGCCGGCGCTGTAGCGCTGAGACAGATACATATCCTGGGAGGAATTTATGGAAAAAGTCGGTATCGGCATCATCGGATGCGGCAATATTTCGGGCGCCTACCTGAAGGCGATGGCTTCCTTCCCGATCCTCGACATCCGGGGCGTGGCCGACCTGAACCGCGATCTGGCGGATGCGAAAGCCGCGGAATTCAACGTCCCGGCAAAGAATATCGACGAGCTTTTCGCCGATCCCAAGATCGAGATCATCGTCAACCTGACGGTGCCGAAGGCCCATGTCGCCGTTGGCCTGCAGGCGCTGGACGCAGGCAAGCACACCTATTCCGAAAAGCCGCTCGGCATTAATTTCGCGGAAGGGAAAAAATTGGCGGAAGCCGCCAAGGCGAAGAATCTTCGCATTGGCGCAGCGCCCGATACATTCCTCGGTGGCGGCCATCAGACGGCGCGGACTCTCGTCGATAACGGCGTCATCGGCCAGCCGGTTGGCGGCACCGCGACCTTCATGTGCCCGGGCCATGAGCGCTGGCACCCGAATCCGGCCTTCTATTATGAAGTCGGCGGCGGACCGATGCTCGATATGGGGCCTTATTATATCACCGATCTCGTCAATCTCTTCGGCCCGGTCGCGCAGGTTGCCGGTTTTGCCGTGGCACCGCGCAAGGAGCGCGTCATCACCAGCGAACCGCGCAACGGCGAGAAGATCCCGGTTCACGTGCCGACGCATGTGGCCGGTGTCATGGCGTTTGCCAATGGCGCGGTCGTGCAGATCGGCATGAGCTTCGATGTTGCGGGCCACAAGCATGTGCCGCTGGAACTCTACGGTACCGAGGGCACATTGATCGTCCCCGATCCGAACCATTTCGGCGGAGAAGTGCAGTTTCTCAAGAAGGGCGGCAGCTTCGAGCCGCAGGAACTGACCTTACCCTATGCCGATGGCAACTACCGCTCGATCGGCGTAGCCGATCTTGCCCATGCCATCCGCTCGAACCGACCGCATCGCGCCAATGGCAGCCTGGCGCTGCATGTGCTCGAGGTCATGGAAGCCTTCCACACGGCCTCGGAAAGCGGCCGCACGGTCACCATCACCACGGCCACGGAGCGGCCCGCGCCGCTCTCGGAATCGCTCGTTGACGGGCGGCTCGCCAAGTAATTTTCAGGAGGAATATGCATGCGTGAAGCACTGATCGTCTGGGGCGGATGGAGCGGCCACGAGCCGCAGGAATGCGCCGTCATCATCAAGGACATGCTGGAGGAGGACGGCTTCAAGGTCTATGTCGAGCATAGTACCGAAGCCTTCGCCGACCCTTCCGTGCACGATCTCAGCCTCGTCGTGCCGATCGTCACCATGTCGAAGATCGAAAAGGAAGAGATCAAGAACCTGGCCGCGGCTGTGGAAAACGGCGTCGGCATTGCCGGTTACCACGGCGGCGCCGGCGACAGCTTTCGCGAGTGCGTCGAATACCAGTTCATGATCGGCGGCCAGTGGGTGGCCCACCCCGGCAATATCATCGACTATAAGGTCAACATCACCAGGCCCGATGACCCTGTCATGGAGGGGATCGTCGATTTCCCCTACACGTCGGAGCAATATTACATGCATGTCGATCCGTCGAACGAAGTGCTGGCTACCACCACTTTCACCGGCGACCATGCCTATTGGATCGACGGCGTTGTGATGCCCGTGGTCTGGAAGCGCAAATATGGCAAGGGCCGCGTCTTCTATTCCTCGCTCGGCCATCAGGCCAAGGAATTCAGTGTACCTGAAATGAAGACCATTTTCAGCCGCGGAGCCAATTGGGCAGCGCGCTAAATCACTGATCTTGCAAGAGCCTTGGATAGCCCGGCGCAGCGCCGGGCTATTTGCGTTTTGCCGCCCCCTGCGCGGCGTTCTGTCCTCCACCAGATTCCCTGTTGACATCCAGGATCGAAACGACGAAGTCTATGTCATTAAAAGGGTATACATTCCGTAATAACGGAATATTGGAGGACGACAGGTGCCCGACCTGCTGGTAAACCTATATTCGAAGACGCTCGACGGACTGAGATTAAAGGCCGATGAAACCGGTGTCACCATCCGTCCGGCCCTGCCGCCGGAAATGCATGTCGTTACCGCCTGGGTTCGCGAGCATTTCAGCGAGAACTGGGCAAGCGAAGTCACCGTGGCGTTTTCCCGCCAGCCCAATGCGTGCCTGATCGCCGTCGATGGCGGCAAGCTTCTCGGCTTTGCTTGCTACGACACCACGGCACGCGGCTTCTTCGGCCCGACCGGCGTGGCACCTGAAGCCCGCGGCAAGGGCATCGGCCTCGCCCTCTTTTCCGCCTGCCTTCAGACGATGAAGACGCTTGGCCACGCCTATGCCTTCATCGGCGATGCGGGCCCGGTCGATTTCTACGCCAAGACCGCTGGCGCCGTACCCATCCCCGCGCCCGACAAGGGCATCTACGAAGGCATGCTCAGAAGCAAGCCGAAGACCTGAACTGATACCGGAGCATAAAGAGTGTCCAAGACCCCCCTCGCCCTTTTCGTCGGCATGCCCAACCCGACCCTGTCGGACGATGAGTTCGCGCTGTTTCGCGAAACCAATCCGCTTGGTCTCTTCGTCGGCCGCCGCAACCTGAAGACCCCGAGCGAGGTCAAGGTGCTGATCGAACGCTTCCGCGAGGCTGTTGGCCGTGAGGATGCGCCGGTTTTCACCGACCAGGAAGGCGGACGCGTCCAGCATCTGGATGCCGGTCCATGGCCGCTCTTCCGCAGCTTCGGCGCCTTTGCCGAGCTCGCTCAGCGTGATCTCGAACTCGCCAAGCGTGCTCTTCGTCTTTCCTCCCAGGCCATGGGCGCGATGATGACCGAGCTCGGTCTCACGAGCGGCTGCTCGCCGGTTCTCGACCTGGTCTTCCCGACCACGAGCGCCGTCATCGGCGCCCGCTCGTTCGGTGCCGATCCCGACATCATCGCCGCCCTCGGCCGCGAGGTCGTCGATGGCCTGCTCGAAACCGGCAACATGCCTGTCATGAAGCACATTCCGGGCCACGGCCGCGCAACGCTCGATTCCCACAAGGAGCGCCCAGTCGTCGATGCATCGCGCGAGACACTCGAAGCCACCGATTTCAAGCCCTTCGTGGCGCTGAAGGACACGCCTTGGGCCATGGTCGCCCACGTCGTCTATACCGCCTACGACAAGGAACTGCCCGCCTCCATCTCGCCGGTCATGCATGACGTGATCCGCAAGGACGTGGGCTACGAGGGCGTGCTGATCTCGGACTGCATCTTCATGGAATCGCTGCAGGGCACCATGCCGGAACGCGTCAAGCAGGTGCTCGACGCCGGTTTCGACATCGCGCTTCACAGCCACGGTGACATTCCGGAAAGCGAAGCAGCCGCCAAGGCCGCCCGCCCGCTCACAGCTGCAGCACTTGCCCGTATCGAGGCCGGCAAAGCCCGCCTCGGCAAT
The DNA here is from genome assembly GCF_056399485.1 of Rhizobium sp. 01N424. Classification (NCBI taxonomy): domain Bacteria; kingdom Pseudomonadati; phylum Pseudomonadota; class Alphaproteobacteria; order Hyphomicrobiales; family Rhizobiaceae; genus Rhizobium; species Rhizobium sp. 01N424. Next base: position 128,266 of record NZ_JBFTRK010000009.1, on the reverse strand, counting down.
CTCAAGATCGACGTCCGCGCTGCACATGCGGAAGTCGAGGACATGTTCAAGACCGTGCTGGCCGCCTGACCAGCCCGGTTCGCGAAGCAACCAACCAAGGGGAATAAAGTGAAAAAATACATATTCGCCGCCGCAACAGCTCTGTCACTGCTGTCCGGCACCGCAATGGCGCAAACCGTTTTGACCGCCAACATCGAACCGGCGACGACCTGGGTTCGCAACTTCAACCCGTTCAACCAGACGTCATCGCGCCAGTCCACGCTCGACTTCATCTATGAGCCGCTGGTGATCTTCAACCGCTTCGACAGCAACAAGCCGGTCTTCCGCCTGGCCGAAAGCTTCAAGCAGTCCGACGATCTGAAGACGATCGAGTTCAAGCTGCGCTCGGGCCTCAAGTGGTCGGACGGCAAGCCGCTGACGGCTGCCGACGTCAAGTTCACCTACGAATATCTCAAGAAGTTCCCGGCTCTCGACTTCGTCAGCATCTGGAGCTTCATCGCCGGCGTCGAAGCCGTCGATGGCCAGACCGTCCGCTTCACGCTGAAGGACCCGAGCTCGCTCGCCGCCGAACAGCTGTCGCAGCTGCCGATCGTTCCCGAGCACGTCTGGAAGGACGTTGCCGATCCGGTCACCTTCGCCAACGAAACCCCTGTCGGCAGCGGCCCGCTGACCGAAGTTCCGCGCTTCACCGGCCAGACCTATGACCAGTGCCGCAACCCGAACTATTGGGATGCCGAGCACCTGAAGGTCGATTGCATGCGCTTCCCGCAGCTCGCCGACAACAACCAGATCCTGACGGCGACCGCCGACGGCACGCTCGATTGGGGCGTCTCCTTCATTCCCGATATCGACAATGTCTATGTCTCGAAGGACCCTGATCACTATCACTACTGGTACTCGCCGAGCAGCATGGTGGCCTTCCTGTTCAACCAGGAAACCGCCAACGAGAGCAACAAGAAGGCCTTCAACGACGTCAAGTTCCGCCGCGCGGTCTCCATGTCGCTGGACCGCAAGACGATGATCGACGTCGCAGGCTACGGCTATCCGACGCTGAACGAAGATCCCGGCCTGATGGGCGAGCTCTACAAGAGCTGGGCGGACCCGTCCGTGAAGGCCGATTTCGGCAAGTCGGCAGCCTATGACGCCGATGCCGCCAAGGCGCTTCTCGACGAAGCCGGCTACAAAGACAAGGATGGCGACGGTTTCCGCGACAATCCTGACGGTTCGAAGATTTCCTTCACGATCATCGTTCCGAACTCCTGGACCGACTGGATCGACACCGTCAACATCGCCATCGAAGGCATGCAGGCCGTCGGCATCGACGCCAAGATCGAGACCCCGGAAGAAGCCGTCTGGACCTCGGATCTGATCGAAGGCAAGTTCGACGCCGCGATCAACAGCCTGCCAGCCTCGTCGTCGCCCTACTATCCCTACAAGCGCGCCTTCAGCGCTTCGGACAAGGGCAAGACACGCTTCACGGCGCAGCGCTGGTTCAATCCTGAAGTAGAGGCTCTCGTCACCCAGTTCACGCAGACCGCCGATCTCGGCAAGCAGAAGGAAGCGATGAACAAGGCTCAGCGTATCGTTGCTGAAAATCTGCCGATGATCCCGGTCTTCAACAACCCGAACTGGTATCAGTACAACACCAAGCGCTTCACCGGCTGGTCGACCAAGGAGAACCCCTTCGTCAATCCGTCCATCTCGCGCACCAACCCCGCTCGCCTTCTGAACCTGCTCGCTCTCGAGCCGGTAAAGTAAGCACGGACCCTCGGGAGCGGCTCCCCTCAGCCGCTCCCGGTTTCACGGAGTTTCCATGGCTTTCCTGCTACGCCGCCTGGCTTTCTACTTGGCAGCCTTCATCGCGGCGGCAACGATCAATTTCTTCCTGCCGCGCCTGATGCCGGGTGACCCGGTGCAGATCATGTTCTCGAGCGCCGGCGCCGAACTGCCGCCGGAGAGCCTGCAGGCATTGAAGCTGACCTTCGGTTTCGTGGACGGGCCGCTGTGGCAGCAATATCTGACGTATCTCGGCAGTATCTTCACCGGTGATCTCGGCCGCTCGGTCAAGTATTTCCCGTTGCCGGTCACCTCGGTTCTCGGTCATGCCCTCGTCTGGACCGTCGGCCTGATGGGCACCGCAACGGTCATCAGCTTCACCACCGGCAGCTTCCTCGGCATCCTCGCCGCCTGGCGCCGTGGCAGCGCTTTCGACGTCATCGTCTCGGTCGTCGCAATCTTCGCCACTTCGGTTCCGGCCGTCGTCACCTCGCTGATCGTCGTCTTCATCTTCGGTTTCACGCTCGGCTGGTTTCCGAACGGCTATGCCGCCGATCCGTCGCTCGATCCGGCCTTCACGCTGCAATATATTGGCAGCGTACTCTACCACGCCGTCTTGCCGATGATCACGCTCTGCGCCGTCATGACCGGCGGCTTTGCCGTCACCATGCGCAACAACATGATCAACCTGCTCGGCGAGGACTATATCGTCATGGCGCGCGCCAAGGGGCTCTCGGACCGGCACGTGATGATCTGGTATGCCGCGCGCAACGCGCTGCTGCCGACCGTCTCGTCGCTCGCCATCGCCATCGGCACCATCCTCGGCGGATCGTTGGTCACGGAGGTGGTCTATAATTATCCCGGCCTCGGCAACATTCTCTACCAGGCAATCCTGGCCCGCGATTACCCCGTTATCCAGGGACAGCTCCTGATCATGACCACCACCATGCTGGTCGCCAATTTCATCGTCGATGTCAGCTACGTGCTGCTTGATCCGCGATTGAAGGGAGCGTGACATGAAGACCCTCATTTCCGGCCTGCTGCGCAACCGCAAGGCACTTATTGGCGTCGCCATCATTCTCTTCATAATCATCGTGGCGATCGCCGCGCCTTTGATCACGCAATATGATCCGACGGCGCGCACTGGCCGTCCGCATCAGGCGCCGTCGCTCGATCATCTTCTCGGCACGACGCGCATCGGCCAGGACGTGTTTTCGCGGCTGATCTACGGCGCCCGAACCTCGCTTGCCGTCGGCTTCGGAGCCGGTCTGCTGATCACCATCGTCGGCACGGCGCTGGGGATCATCTCAGGCTACCGCGGCGGCAAGACCGACGAGGTCATCAGCTTCTTCACCAACATGGTGCTCGTCGTTCCGAACCTGCCGCTGCTGCTCGTGCTTGCCGCCTTCATCGGCCAAGCAAGCCCGCTCGTCATCGCGCTCATCCTTGGCGGAACCTCCTGGGCTTGGGGCGCACGCGTCACCCGCGCCGAGACGCTGTCGGTCAAGCAGAAGGATTTCGTCAAATCGGCAGAAACGATGGGCGAGCCGCAATGGCGCATCATGCTGTTCGAGATCTTCCCGAACGTCATCTCGATCGTCGGCATCAATTTCATCGGCAGCGTCATCTTCGCGATCATCACCGAAGCGACGCTGGAATTCCTCGGTCTCGGCGATCCCCGAGCCGTTTCATGGGGAGCCATGCTCTATAACGCACAAAAGGCATCCGCTCTCTCGGTCGGCGCCTGGTGGGACATCCTGACGCCCTGCTTCGCACTGGCGCTGCTCGGCATCGGCATGTCGCTGCTGAATTTCGCCGTCGACGAGGTCGCCAATCCGCGGCTTCGCACCGGTGGTCAGCTCGGCCGCTGGAAGACATTGATCCGCACCGGGGAGGGCCGCCTGTGAGCCAGCCCCTGCTGTCGGTCAAGAACCTGACCATCGATTATATCGGCGAGGAAAAGGATTTCCGCGCCGTCGACAACGTGAGCTTCCACGTCGCCCCCGGCGAAGTCTTCGGCCTTGCCGGCGAATCCGGCTGCGGCAAGAGCACGATCGCCTTTGCCATCAGCCGCCTGCACAAGCCACCGGCGCTGATCCGCAAGGGCAGCGAAATCCTGCTTGCCGGCCGCGAGGTCCTCGACCTCGACCCGCAGGCACTGGCAGCCTTCCGCTGGCGCGAAGTCGCCATGGTCTTCCAGAGTGCCATGAATTCGCTCAACCCGGTTCTGCGCATCGAGGACCAGTTCTATGACGTTCTGAAGAAGCACAAGGGAATGACCAGGGCTGAGGCCCGCGAACGGGCCGCCGAGATGCTGAAGCTCGTCGATATCGCCCCGGACCGGATGCGCAACTATCCGCATCAGTTTTCCGGCGGCATGCGCCAGCGCATCGTCATTGCCATCTGCATGGCGCTCGATCCGAAGCTCGTCGTCATGGACGAGCCGACGACAGCGCTCGACGTCGTCGTCCAGCGCGAGATCCTGCAGCGCATCAACGAGCTGCGCCGCCAGTTTGGCTTCTCGGTGCTGTTCATCACCCATGATCTCGGACTGATGGTGCAGTTCTGCGACCGCATCGGCATCATGCTGGCGGGCAAGCTCGTCGAGCAGAACAGTGCCGAAGACATCTACAAGAACCCGCAGCACGACTATACGAAAAAGCTCTGGGCCTCCTTCCCCTCATTGCATGGAGGCGTGCTCGCATGAGCGAAGCGATCCTCTCTCTCGACAAGGTCGATAAGACGTTCGGACACGGCAGCTCGACGGTGCATGCCGCACGGTCGATCTCCTTCGCACTCCACCCCGGCCGCGCCCTGGCCCTGGTCGGCGAATCCGGCAGCGGCAAGACGACATGCGCCCGCATGGCCATGCGCGAATATGCGCCGACCTCGGGCCAAATCCTCTACAAGGGCAAGCCTGTCGAGGCCGCAGGCCGTGCCGAACTCGCCGACTACCGGCGTTCGGTACAGATGATCTTTCAGGATCCGTTCGCCTCGCTGAACCCGGCGCATACGATCGCCTATCACCTGACACGGCCGCTCAAGCTGCACCGCCCCGACATCAAGGCGTCGGCGCTCGAGGCAACGGTGCGCGAGCTGCTCGAGCGCGTGCGCCTTGACCCCGATCTCGTCGCCCCGAAATATCCGCACGAGCTCTCCGGCGGCCAGCGCCAGCGCGTCAACATCGCGCGTGCGCTTGCTGCAAAGCCCGAAATCATCGTGGCGGACGAGCCGACCTCGATGCTCGACGTCTCGGTGCGCCTCGGCGTCCTCAATCTGCTGAACGAGATGAAGCAGCAGATGAATCTCGGCCTTCTCTACATCACTCATGATATTGCCACGGCGCGCTATGTCGCCGAGGATATCGCTGTCATGTATTCCGGCCAGATCGTCGAATGGGGACCGACTTCAGAGGTGATCGACAATCCGATCCATCCCTATACGCGGCTGCTGCTGTCGGCGGTACCGGATCCGGATGTCCGCTTCGACGATCCGAAGACGCGGCTGAAGCCGGAAGAGGTCGATGGCATCCGCAAGGCAGCTGCCGCCACCCAGGACACCATCATCGAAGCATCACCGGGACATTTTGCCCGCAGCCTGTGACTTCATTTATCGCTTGTGCTAGGGGAGCGGCCGAACGGAAGGCGAAACGGCATGCTCCCCTGGATCGAACTCGACAAGGCAACCATCCCCGGCGACGGCGGCGACCTGCGGCTCAAGCAGCGCGGTTCGGAATTTTCCATCATGCTCGGCGCCAACGAGCTGATGAACAGCCGCCTCAGCGGCTCCGAAGAAGCCCTCGCCACCCTCTCCTACGAGCGCATCAAGACCTGCAAGCGGCCGAAGGTGCTGATCGGCGGCCTCGGCATGGGTTTCACGCTGCGGGCGGCGCTCGCCGTCGTCCCCGGTGACGCCGAGGTTGTCGTCGCCGAGCTGGTTCCGGCCGTCGTCACCTGGGCGCGCGGGCCGATGGCCGAGGTGTTCAAGGGATGCCTCGACGATCCCAGGGTGACGATCTTCGAAGGCGATGTCGGTGAGGCGATACGCGCCGCGAAGGCCGGTTTCGATGCGATCCTGCTCGACGTCGATAATGGCCCGGACGGGCTGACCCGCAAGTCCAACGACAGGCTCTACGATTTCGGCGGCATCAGTGCGGCCAAGGCGGCTTTGCGCGGCGGCGGCGTTCTGGCTGTCTGGTCGTCAGGGCCGGACACCAGCTTTACGCGCCGTCTCAAGGATGGCGGCTTTTCCACCGAAGCGGTCAGTACGCGCGCCGGCAAGGGCCGCGGCGCGCGTCATGTTATCTGGCTGGCCGTGAAGCCAAACCGTTAAGCCTTGAAGCCTTTGCGGGCGCTGGCGATCTCGCGGGCCGCGCCATTGCGCAACTGCGTGGAATCGCCAGCCGCGATCACCAGATCGCAGCCGAGCGTCAGCATTTCGCCGGCCCGCGCCCCATCACTGCCGAAGGCACAAACGAACTTCTTGTGCGCCCGGCAGCGGGCGATCACATGCGACAGCTCCTTGTCGATCTCCGGCGTATCAGGGGCAACCTTGGCGCCGTTGGACAGCGCGATCGAGAGATCCGAAGGGCCAACGAAAATGCCGTCGATACCCTCAACGCCAAGAATGTCATCAACGGCAGCGAGTGCGGCGCGGGTCTCGACCATGGCGATCGTCACGGTCAGATCGTTTGCGGTCTTCAGATAATCGCTGGCCGAAATGCCCGTGTGGTTCAGGGCCAGAGTCGGTCCCCAGCTGCGCTCACCGAGCGGCGGATATTTGGTGAAGCTGACCAGTGCTTCGGCATCTGCCTTGGAATTGACCATCGGCGCGATGATCCCGGAAAAACCGGCATCGAGCAGGCGCGAGGCAGCCGCAAAATCACCGACCGGAATGCGCGCCAGCGCCGGCTTCCCCGCCGCCCTGATCTGCGAGACGGTCGCCGCCGCTGTGCCGAGGTCCCACATGCCATGCTGCATGTCGAGGACGAGCGTATCGAAATCCTCCTGCGCCAGATGATTGACCATCAGCGGCGAGGGAATGCCGATCCAGGCGGAAACCAGACCGCCGTGGCCGCCCTTTTTGATCCTTGCTGCGAAGCCGTCGATAGCCGATGGGGCGCTCATGTCATGTCTCCTTGCATTTCAAGCGATTGCGCGTTGGCGCGTGTCCAAGAAGTCCTCGACGAAGGCCTTCTGCAACAGGATGCCGTCCCACTCGTCCGCGAAGAAGGGCGAGTCGTAGATCAGCGTGAATGGTCCGGCATAACCCGCCGATCGGCTGGTCTCCAGGCATTTGCCGTAGTCGTCCGAGCCGAGGCCGGAGGCGCTGTAGTCAGCCTTGGCGTGGCAGAGCTCGGCGCGGCCCATGATATCGGCGAGACCGGCATATTTCGCCGGCGCCGCCCAGTTGCCGAGATCGCCATTGAGGCCGATCTTGCCGTCGAGACCGTCGAGCAGCCAGTTCATCTCCTTGGGTGCCGGCAGCAGGTCGAACCAGTTCTCGACGACGACGCGGACACCGCTTCCCTCGGCCTGCGCGGCCAGCCATTTCAGGTTCGTCAGCGCCCGCTGCAGGTTGTCCTCCGACGGTTTCTGCTTGCCTGCGATCACCCGCATGTTCTCGGCGCCGAGCGCCTTGGCGATCTCTATCCAGCCGGCCATCCAGCGGATATCGCGCTCGCCGTTTTCAGGATGGCTCGGATCGCCGTCTTCGACGAGCAGCGTCTGGAACAGGATACCCGACGCCTTCATCGCGGCGCGAAACTCGGCGAGGTAGGCCGGATCGAGGCTCGGCAGATGGAAGGAGCAGACTTCGAGGCGATGGATGCCGCGCTCGGCAAGCTGCTTCGGCAGTTCTATCAGCGATGCCCCACCTGCCCCGTACGGCTCCTGGCGCGCAGCGCTCTTTGCCGGATCTGGGCTGTAGGGATAGGTCGGCCCCAACAGGCGGTGCAGCGACCAGGTGGAGACCGCAAAGCGGCCGTTCGGCAATGACGTCATTATCTTATTCCTCCGATTTCAGATAATTTTCGGGCCGGTCAGAACCCCTCCTGCACCGCCGGCTCGATCGCGAGCGCCGCCGAAAGCAGCGCTTCGTCGCAATTGGCAGGCGCCGACAGCAGGAAGCCGACCGGCATATCCGCATCGCCGCGACCGCAGGGCATCGAGACGCCGCACCAGTCGAGGAAATTGCCGATGAGCGTGTTGCGCAGGGTCTTGCCGTTGACGGCAATGAAGAGCTCGTCATCGGCTTCCAGCGGCGCGATCGGCGGCGCGACATGGGCGACTGCCGGGAAGGCGAGCAACCGGCCAGCGATCAGCGCCTCGCTCTCGGCGATCATCCGGCGGCGTTCAGCCAGAATGGCGATATAATCGGCAGTGGTCGTGCGCTCGCCGAGCCGGGTGCGCATGACGACGCGATGGTCCATCCGCGCCGCTTCCGGCCCCGCCAGACGCTCGCGGTGCAGGGCAAAGGCTTCTGCGGTGACAAGCGCACCGTATCTTGCCATCAACGCGAAAATCTCGTCGAAGACTGGCATCTTGATGCGCGTAAAGCGGACGCCCTTGCGGCTCAGCCGCTCGACTGTGGCTTCGAAGGTGGCGACAACACCGGGCTCGGCACCGTCGAATACAACATTCTCGGGAATGACGACTTCAAGACCTTCGATCGGGCGCCGGGTGATCTCGGACGAAGTCCGGCCGCGCATTGCCGCGTCCACCCACACGGCATCCTGCACTGTGCGACAGAGCGGACCAAGCGAATCCAGATTTCCGGACAATGGGAAGACCCCGCCCATGGCGTGACGGCCGTGGGTTGCCTTGTAGCCGGTGATGCCGTTCAACGCCGCCGGAATACGCACCGATCCACCGGTATCGGTGCCCATGGCAACCGGCACGAGGCCCGCGGCGACGGCAGCGCCCGCACCCGAAGACGAGCCGCCCGGAATGCGCGGCTGGTCCTTGCCGTGCGGGTTGTGCGGCGTGCCGTAGTGCGGATTGATGCCGAGGCCAGAGAAAGCGAATTCGCTCATATTGGTGCGGCCGACGGCGATCATCCCGGCCTGCTTCAGCGCCGTGACGATAGCCGCATCACTCTTTGCCGCCGGCGCATCGGACAGAACGGTCGAGCCCGCCGTCGTCGGGATGCCCTCGATATCGAAGAGATCCTTCCAGGCAATCGGTATGCCATCGAGCACGCCGAGCGACCGGCCCTGCCTCAGGCGCTCGGCCGATGCCTTGGCTTCCGAAAGGGCGCGATCCTCGGTCAGTTCGAGGAAAATCGTCTGATCCGGATAGGATTTGATACCGTCGAGGATCGATTCCGTCACTGCGACAGGATCCGCTTCACCGCTTTGAATAAGGACAGAAAGCTGCGCAATGGACATTGCGCCATATGATTTGGTCATGGAAAAAATCCGCAATCTCTGCTGGGTCAAAGAACTATCGCGGATCGCCGCTCATCGCCAGTACCGGATTGGGCAATAACGTCTATTGATACCATTTTCTGAACACAGCGTTTGCTGAGCGACGGCTTAAATTCGATGAGGCGGCTACATAAATGTGTGGCGCACGCGGGCTCCCACCCGCTGTGAGCGGTTAGCTCATGGCAGGTCTCGCGGCGATACTCGGAGTTTCATGCCATGACCAATTTTGACAGTTTTAGCGCCGGCGACGGCGAGCAGGATTATGCCGAACATGTGAAGGCCCAGAGGCTTTCAGGCATCGAGCGGCTCGTCGTAGTATCAGCGATCGCGCTTCTTGCGATCGTCGGCCTCACCGGCCACTTCGCCACGCCTGTCATAACCGATCCGGTGACGACCTCGGCAATTGCCGCTGTTCCGCACTCCCACCACCATCTGGATGCGTGCCGCGAATATAGCCCCTACGCCGAAAGAGGCTGCTGACGGCAGCACGATGGAAATCCACGCCGTCTCCCATATGTTCCCCGCAAAGGGAGGCGCCCCATGTCCAGTGACCTGAATTACGATCTCGATCGTTTCATCGACGCACAAAACGGCATTTATGGCCAGGCTCTGTCCGAGCTGAAGGCGGGCCGCAAGCGATCGCACTGGATGTGGTTCATCTTTCCGCAGATCGCAGGACTTGGAACTTCATCGATGGCGGAGAAATACGCCATCCGCTCTGCCGCGGAAGCTGCCGCCTATCTCGCCGATCCGATCCTTGGAACCAGGTTGCTTCGCTGCGTCGATGCGATGCTGGCGGCGGATGGCCGGAGCGCTCATGACATTCTCGGGTCGCCGGATGATCTGAAGTTCCGCTCGTCGCTCACCCTGTTTGCCGCGATCAGCGACCACGGCTCGGCCTTTCACCGGGCGATCGACAAATATTACGAGGGCGAGTTCGACAAGCGGACTGTCGAGCTTCTGGACGCTTCAAGTTAGCCGCCCGGCGAATGCTCCAGATTGTCGATTTCCTGGGTGACTTCGCTGAGGCGCTGCCGCAGATCCGCTTCGGTACCGTCTTCTATCTCCTCGTCGCCGAAGCAGTCGCGCGCCTCATGCAAGCTCGAGCTTGGCTTCCAGCTCGGCGCGCTTGGCATAGAGACGATGGAGATAGGTGTAGTTCATATCACTGCCACGGGTTCTTCCTGACCAAGAAGGTAACGCCTCGCCGCCGCGGAGGTTCCACGGCGGTGTGCTTCAGCAATAGGAGGCGACGGCAGCACTTGCCGCTTTGGCGAAATGGCTGCAGCAACCATCGCTGCCCATCGACTGGCGCGTCACGCGCGCACCTTCGAGAAGCAGAGTGAGCGTATCGGCCAGAAGCTGCGGCTCGCTGGCGCCGGCTGCGGCGCAAAGCGCAACGAGGCGCTGACGCTGATCGGCCTTGTGCCGCTCGATGACGCCATAGGCCGGATGGCCCTCGCCCTTCAGCTCGATCGCCGCATTGGCAAGATCGCAGCCCGCCGGCTCGCCGTTCAGACAGTGCGCCCGTCCTTCGACCCAGGCATCGAGCTGGGCACGCGGATTACCCGGGTGAGCGGCTTCGAGATCACGCCAGATCTGCTCCGCCTTTTCAGAGGCGCGCCGCAGCGTTTCGCAGATCAGCTCGTCCTTGGAGCCGAAATGCCTGTAGAGCGTCATCTTGTTGGTAAGAGCCGCATCCGCAATGGCATCGACGCCGATGCCGCGGATGCCATGCTCGCGGAAAAGCTCAGAGGCTGTCGAGACGATACGCTCCCGCGGGGGGATCTTTTCGTCCGTCATGCCTTGGGAGATTTCATTCGAAGTTTCTGATTTTTTTGAGGACGAAGTCCTTGACATCGATGTGACCGATCGGTAACAAATGCATTGTTACTTACCGGTAACACCGCCGATCGCGAAAGTCAATGCCGAGAGGGCAGACTGCGGCAGCGGAACACGGGCGACCGCCCACGAAAGGAGGACTACCATGACAAAGGCCAAAGATTTGACCATTTCCGAAGCTCTTCGCGACCCGCTGATCGCCATGGTGATGCGCGCCGACGGCGTGAAGCTTGAAGACTTCAAGCAACTCCTGGAGACGGCCGCTCGCAAACGCGAGCCGAACACCTCCAAGGTCGGCAATTTCATCAACGCCATCGCCAACCGGGCGTCCGCAAATCCGTCTTCGGTTTGCTGCTTCGGTTGACATCCGGGGACCTTCCCTGCCCCCGTGCAAAAGCCGCCGCTATCCCCCACGCGGCGGCTTTTGCTGTTTTATGCGCTTGCCCGTCACCTTACTCCGGTAATATGACCCTCTCGAGAGTCATGAAGGTGCGGCGATGACGCAGGTTAATCTTGAAGACGTGAAGGCGCATTTCAGCGAACTTGTCGAGCGCGCCGAGGCAGGCGAGACCGTGCAAATTCTGAAACACGGCAAGCCGGTGGCCGAAATCGTGCCGATCAGGAAAACCAAAACACCGATCGACCTCGAAGCGTTGCGGGCATTGCGCCAGGCGCAGCCGAAACAGAGCGTCGATTCCGGCACTTTCATCCGCAGCATGCGTAACAGCGAACGGTACTGAATGTTCTATCTCGATACGTCCGTCATTATTGCCGCGCTGGTCAACGACGATTCAAGCGAACGGGCCAGCGCCTTTCTGTGGGGCGCGGTGAACACGAGCCGCGTGGTTGTCAGCGATTGGACGCTGACCGAGTTTTCGTCGGCGATCGCGCTGAAAATTCGCGCCGGGCAGCTGAACAGCCAATATCAGGCCGAGATCCAGCAGGTTTTCGAGGGTTTGGTCCACGAAACCTTCGAGCTGGTTGCCGTCGAAAGACGCCACTTTGCCCTTGCGGCGAAACTTGCCGCCCAGCGAAACGTCGACCTGGGGGCCGGTGATGCGCTCCACCTGGCTTTGGCCGAGGAGACGCGCGCGCAACTCGTAACGCTCGACCGCCGCCTGGCGGATGCAGGCGCCGCACTCGAAATCCCTGCGCGGCTGATCTAGACCGCCACCAGATGCCCCGCTGACACTTCCCGGTATTCCAGCGGCTTGATCGCGTAATCGACGGGCCGGATCGGGCTCTTGATCTCGTCGTTTGCCACCGCACGCTTCTCGCTCCTGCGGTCGGGATCGGGCACGGGGACTGCCGCCGTCAGCTTTCTCGTGTAGTCGTGCTGCGGATTTCCGAAGACCGCCGCGCGCGGGCCGATCTCGACAATTTCACCGAGATACATGACCGCGACGCGATGGCTGACGCGCTCGACGACGGCCATGTCGTGGGAGATGAACAGGAAGGCGAGGTTCAGGCTCTGCTGCAGATCGAGCATCAGGTTAATGACCTGCGCCTTGATCGAGACGTCGAGGGCCGAGACGCTTTCGTCGGCAACGATCACCTTCGGCTCCAGCGCAAGCGCCCGGGCAATGCAGATGCGCTGACGCTGGCCGCCAGAGAATTCATGCGGGAAACGCGAGGCCATATCTGGCGTGAGGCCGACCTTGGTCAGGAGATCGGCGACGCGTTCCTTTGCCTGCTTTGCCGTTCCCATCTTGTGTTCGAGATATGGCTCGGCAATCGCATCGCCGACACGGATGCGCGGGTTGAGGCTGGCGAAGGGGTCCTGGAAGATCATCTGAACGATCTTGCGCATCTCGCGCATGCCCGACTTGTCGAGCGCCAGCACATCCTTGCCGTCGGCGATGACGGAACCGCTCTGCGCCTCTATCAACCGCATGATCGCGCGGCCAGTGGTCGATTTTCCGCAACCGGATTCGCCGACCAGCGACAGCGTCTCGCCGGCATGAAGATCGAAGGAGACGTTTTCGACGGCGTGGACACGGCCAGTCAGCTTGCCGAAAAGACCGGAATGAATGTCGAAGCGCTTGGTGAGGTTCTTGACCTCCAGCACCGGGCGCGCCGTGGCTGCGACCGTATCTGATGTCTGAACCGGGATATCGGACTCGCCGGTCGCCGTGTTGACGACGGGAAAGCGCAGCGGCCGCTCGTAGTTCTGCATCGAGCCAAGCACCGGCACGGCCGATAGCAGCGCCCGCGTATAGGGATGCTTGCCGCGGTGGAAAATATCGGCGGTCTCGCCGGTTTCCACCTGCTCGCCCCGATACATGACGACGGTCCGGTCGGCGATTTCGGCGACGACGCCCATGTCGTGGGTGATGAAGAGGACCGACGTCCCCTGCTCTTCCTGCAGCATCTTGATGAGATCGAGGATCTGGCCCTGGATCGTCACATCGAGTGCCGTCGTCGGCTCGTCAGCAATCAAAAGCTTCGGACGCGAGGCGAGCGCCATGGCGATCATCACGCGCTGGCGCATGCCGCCCGAGAAGCGGTGCGGATATTCGTCGAAACGCGAGGCCGCGGAGGGAATGCGCACTTTCTCCAGAAGACGGATCGTCTCGGCGCGGGCATCCGCCTTCGACATCGGCCTGTGGCAGAGCAGCGCCTCGGAAATCTGGTCGCCGATGGTGAAGAGCGGGTTTAGGCTCGTCATCGGTTCCTGGAAGATCATCGCCACGTCATTGCCGCGAACCTTGCGCATCTCCTCTTCAGGAAGAGCAAGGAGATCACGCCCGCCGAGCATGATCTTGCCTTCGATGCGGCTCGAATCCGCCTGCAGCAACCGCATGATCGACAGCGAGGTAACGCTCTTGCCGGAACCGCTTTCGCCAACGATCGCCACCGTCTCGCCGGGCGCAACATCGAAGGAAACGTCGCGAACCACAGGCTTCCAGGCGCCATCGACCAGAAACGATGTCGTCAGGTTGCGGACGGAGAGGACCGGTTCCGCCGCTGCGATGGTCTGTGCCTGGATGCCTGCCATGATCACTTCCTTCAAATTGCTACTGAACCGCGCGGATCAATCCGGCCAGCGAAGCGCGCCGTCGAAGCGGTGCTTGCTGCGGTTTTCAATCGGCGTCGCGATGATCTCGTTGGAGCCGCGTGCCTTGTCGAGTTCTTCGCCAAGACGGCTGGCGACGATCTTCTCCTGGCCCGGATGCAGGTTGCACGGGTCGAGATAGAAATAGTGATGCTCGACCTCATGGTCGCGGACGATGATCGGCGGCGTGCCGCGGGCGAGCGCGTCGGCCAGATCCCAGGCGGTGATATGCGCCTCGTCGGCTTTGACGATCACGCGCATGCGGTCGAGCGGATTGTTGGTCGGGTCAGGCTCGATCAGCGCGGTCACGCCCGGACGTCCCTCCAGCTTCTCCTTCCAGAGATTGAGATAGCTCGTCTCACGCTCGCGAATGCCGGCATGGTCGCGCTTTTCCCAGGCTTCCAGCGCCGCCATGACGCCGAAGATGCTTTCCTTGCCGACCTTCATGCCGCGGCCGATACCCATGTTCTGCAGGAAGGCGTTGCGGACCAGCTCCTTCTTGCCGGCGACGATGCCCGAGGTCGGGCCGCCCAGGAACTTGTGGCCGGAATAGAGCGCGATATCGGCACCCTGCTCCAGGAAGATCTTCAGATCATATTCCGAAGCCGCATCGACGATGACGGGCACGCCCTTGGCGTGGGCGATCTCGACGAATTCCTTGAGGTTCAGCAGACCGTAGTCGACGACGTGGTGCGATACGACATAGACGGCGGCGGCCGTCTTCTCGGTGATCGCATTTTCCATATGGAAGCGATGCGTCGAGGTCGCCTGTCCCACGAACACGACCTTGCCGCCGGCAAGACGGATCGCCTGATCGACCGGCGCGCCATAGCTGACGACGTGGCCCATCTGCACGAGCACTTCGTTCTTTTCCGTCGTCACCTCAGGCAGCTTCTCGATCGCCAGCAGATTGTTGCCGGTAATGGTGCCTGCGACGGCCAGCGAGATACCTGCCGAGCAGGATGCGGTGACGAAACCCGCCTCGCCGCCCGTCAGCCGGGCGATGACGGCGCTTGCCTTGCGCTGCAGGTCGTTGACCTCGACGAACTGCGGCAGGATCGCCGACATGGCGGCAATTGCCTCGGGAACGACGATCGACGCGCCGAGGCTGGTCATGGTGCCGGAAACATTGATGACCGGGCGAAGGCCGATCGACGTGCGGATGTCATCAGACATTTGTATCTCCAATTTCGGTGGCCGCTGCGTGAGGGGTGTTGCGATTTGCCTCAGCGACGGCTATGCCATAGTAATGTAATAAACTCGCATATTCAGACGAGGAGCGTGCAATTGGACGGCAAGACATCATCGGCAGTTTACTCCGAAGACGGCGTCTCTGTGGAAGAGGCGGACGGCGGCAAGACTGCGCGCCGTTCGCGCGTGAGCGGTATCGACCGTGCTCTGCAGGTCATTGATTATCTTTACGAAACCGGCTCTCCAGCCGGCGTCTACGCGATCGCGAAGGCCGTCAAGGCTCCGCTTTCGACCGTCTATGTGATCGTCGACGATCTGGTCGAAAAGAACATGCTGTCTCGCAATACGGACGGCTCGGTCTGGCTCGGTTCCCGGCTGTACCACTATGGTCTCGCCTATGCCCGCTCGCTGGATTTCATGAGTGTTGCCACCCACGAAATGCACGACCTCTGCCGCGAGGCGGACGAGACCGTTCAGGTCTGCGGCCGCGACGGCGACTATATGCTGGTGCTCGCCATGGCCGATGGTCCGAGCCACTTCCAGGTCGCGTCCCGCGTCGGCACCCGCGTGCCATTGAACTGGACGGCCTCCGGCCGCCTGCTTGTCGGGCACCTGCCGGAGCCGGAACGCGTCGATCTGTTCAAGCGCTGCGCCAAGACCTCGCCGACCGGCCGGGCGGAAATGGACGCCGAGGTGCTGTCGAGTTCGGCAGGCGCGGCTTTCCAGTCGCGCCTTTCGATCCAGGCTGGCGAATCCGACTATGCGGTCGCCTGCATCGCTTCGCCGATCTGCGATCGCGACGGCCAGTGCGTTGCCACCATCTCCATCGTCCTTCCCGAGCAGAAGGCCTTTTCGGACGAGAACCGCTACACGGCGCATGTGCGCGCGTCGGCGGAACGCATCGAAAAGATCATGGGCTGGCGCAACCACTGACATTCTCCTCTAGTCGCGCAAGGCGACGATCGCTTCGATCTCGACGGTGATGTTTCCCGGCAGCGAGCCGAAACCCACCGCCGAGCGGGCGTGCTGTCCACACTCTTCGCCGAAAACATCGATGAAGAGATCGGAGCAGCCGTTGATGACACTCGGGTGATCGAGGAAATCAGGCACCGCATTGACCATACCGAGCAGCTTGACAACGCGCTTGACGCGCGACAGATCGCCGAGTGCATCCTGCATGACGGACAGCAGGTTGATGCCGGTCAGCCGCGCATGCTTGTAGGCATCCTCGACGCTGACGGAGGCGCCGACCTTGCCGGAATGCAGGAAGCCGTCGGCCTCCCGCGGTCCCTGGCCGGACAGGTAGAGAATGTTGCCTTCGATGACATGCGTCACGAAATTGGCGATCGGCGGCGGTGCCGGCGGCAGGGTGATGCCAAGCGCCGCCAGCCTCTCCTGAGGCGAGCCGGATAGTTTGGCGGTGGTTGGAGACGTGTTCACGTAGGCTCCTGTCATGCGATTTCTATCTTCTTTCTTACCGGTAGGAATAGCCGTGGCTGTGACGCACGAGCTTGCGGGCACGCGGGATATAGCGGCTCGCCGTGATCGCCTCGCTGCCGATGACGGCGTAGCGAGGCTCGAAAAGTTTGTTGAGCACCGACACGTCGCCGTTGGAATCGGTCGCTTCGATATCGGAATCGATCAGGTCGAAGATGGTGAAGTCGGCGCGCTGGCCGACGGCCAAGCGATCTTCCATCGACAGCTTGATGACCGAAGCCGGCGCGTGGGTGACGGCTTCGACGACCTTGTCGAACGGCATGCCGACCGACAGCAGCTTCGACATCGTCGTCGCCAGATCCCAGACCGGGAAGTTCATCGAATGGCCATGCAGGTCGGTCGAGATCGAAAACGGCAGCAGCCCGCGATTGATCGCCGCTTCCGCCACCTTGAAGGAGAAGGAAGCGCCGCCATGGCCGATGTCGAGGCGGATGCCCTCGCCTGCGCAACGTTCCGCGAGATTGAAGAGATCCTCGTCTTCCATGATGCTGGAGCCCGCCTTGCCGTTGAAGCAGTGGGTGACGACGTCGCCAGGACCGAGGATTTCTAGCACTTCGTCATAGAGTGCCGGCGGCTCGCCGACATGAACCATCATCGGGATCTTCAGGATTTTGGAGATCTTCTTGCCGAGCTTGACCGGGGTCACACCCCAGGAGCCGGTGATGACGTGGCTGGCACGCACCTTAAGGCCGACGATGTGTTCGCTGTTTTCGGCATAGCATTCGAGAATGCGGTCGAGATCGATATCCCTGATGTCACGCAGCTCCGCAACGCGGTTACAGGCGACGAGACCGATCGAGCCGAGATTCAGGAAGGCCTTGATCCGCTCTTTCGACGGCTCGATGATATATTCACGGAAGCCGTGGAAGTTGGCTTCACCGGCGGATCCTGCATCGACAAGCGTCGTGACGCCACGCTCGGCGCCGCATTCGGATGGGCGGATCGAGATATCGGTGCCGCCGTGCCAGATATGGACGTGCAGGTCCACCCAGCCGGGAGAGATCCAGGCGCCCTTGCCATCGACGCGCGTCACCTCTTCGGAGACAGCGAGCTGAGGGCCGATCTTGGCAATCTTGCCGTCGGCATCGACGAGGATATCGACGGCGCCTGCAGGCGTTCCGGCACCGAAGGCCATCGGCTTCACATTGGTGAGGAGGAGCGGCTTGCCCGCTTTTTCACCGGTCATTTACAGGTCCTTTCGAAGTTTTGGATCAAGCATGTCGCGCAGGCCGTCACCGACCATCTGGAGCGAAAGCACGGAGAGAATGATGGCGACACCCGGAAACAGCGTCATCCAGTCGGCCTGGCCGATATACTGGCGGCCAGCGGCGATCATGGTGCCCCAGGTCGGAATTTCAGGGCTGACGCCGAGGCCGAGGAAGGAGAGCCCGGCTTCGGCCAGCATGGCGCTGGCAAACAGGAAGGTGGCCTGCACCATGATCGGCGACAGCAGGTTTCGCAGCACATGGCGGGTCATGATGTGGAAGGTCGAAATGCCGAGCGCCTGCGCGGCCTCGACATAAGGCAGCTCGCGGATGACCAGCGTCGAGGCGCGAACGATGCGGGCAAGACGCGGCGCATAGACGATCGACAATGCGATGATCACGGTTGTCAGCGACGGGCCGAGCGCGGCGACGAGCGCGATCGCCAGCAGGATATCCGGAAAGGCCATCATCGCATCGATCAGACGGGCAATCGGCGTATCGAGCTTCTTGAAGAAGCCGGCAAGCAGGCCGAGCGTCACGCCGATCACCGATGACAGCGCCACGACCGCCACACCGACCAGCAGCGACAGCCTGCCGGCATAGATCGTGCGCGACAGCACATCGCGGCCGAACTCGTCGGTGCCGAAGAAGTAGGTACCGCTCGGCGGCTTCAGGCGGTTGACGATCGACAGCTTCGACGGCGAGTAAGGCGCGACCCAGGGGGCCAGGACTGCCAGCAGCACGAAGATGACGAGGATGACGAGGCCGAAGGCAACCGTCTTGCGTCTCAGCAGATGGCGGATGAACTTGCGGTTTTCGCTTTCCGCGGGCTTGATTGCGATATCCGTCATCAGTAGCGCACCCTCGGATCGACGAGCAGATAGAGCATGTCGATCGCAAAATTGATCAGGACGTAGAGTGCCGCGATCACCAGCAGCGCACCCTGGATGACCGGGTAGTCACGCCGGAGAACGGCCGAAACCACCAGATTGCCGACACCCGGAAGACCGAACACGGTTTCGGTGACGACAGCGCCAGAGATCAGCACTGCCGCGGTCAGGCCGAGAACCGTCAGGATCGGGATCAGCGCATTCTTCAGCGCATGCTTGAGGATCACCTTGCGCTCGACCAGCCCCTTGGCACGGGCCGTGCGGATATAGTCGTCGCCCAGCACGTCGAGCATCGAAGCACGGGTGAAGCGAAGGATCAGCGCCGACGAGACGATGCCGAGCGCGAAGGCGGGCAGGGTCAGGTGATACATGCGGTCGAGAAATGTCGAGCCGGGCCCGCCGTAGCCCGATACCGGGAACATCCCGAAGCGGACAGCGAAGACCTGCATCAGGATGAGGCCCAGCCAGAAGCTCGGAATGCTGGCGGCGAACATCGCCAGCGTCGTTGCCGCCTGGTCGACGAACGAGCCGCGCCGGTAGGCGGCGTAGATGCCGATCGGCAGGGCGATCAGGCTGGCGATGGCGAGCGAGAAGATCGTCAGGAAGAAAGTCGGTTCGGCACGGTCGAGCAGCGCCGATGTGACCGGCATGTTGAGGAAGATCGACTGGCCGAGATCACCCTTCAGCAGCTGGCCGATATAATAGATGTATTGCACCACGAGAGACCGGTCGAGGCCGAGGCTGGCGCGCAGATCGGCAATGTCCTGCGGCGTCGCATCGGGGCCGAGCATCACGGCCGCCGGATCACCCGGCGTGACGCGCACGATGACGAAGACGATCGTGACGACGAGAAACATCACGACGATCATGCCCGCAAGGCGCTGGAGGATGTAGCGTATCATGGGAGCGAGATCCCGTACTCAGTTGGTTTATCTCGATGAAGCGAGGCTGCGGCCCCACCCTCCCTCATCCCTGTGCTTGTCACAGGGATCCAGCCACGGCGCGTCTGCGCCGTGAGAGGAGTCTTCCGCGCCATGGACATGGCGCTGCTGGATTCCTGTGACAAGTACAGGAATGACGAGAGATTGGTTGCCACCGCCATCATCAGAGGCCCTACGACTTACTTCTTGACAGACGCGTTCCAGAAGTATGGCCACGGAGCCGGATCGACGCCTTCGAGTTTGGTCGATTTTGCCGAGACGGCGTTGAAGTCGCCGATCTTCATGTAGGGAAGCTCGTCATACATCGCCTTCTGGACATCAGCCCAGAGCGCGATGCGCTTCTGCGGATCGACTTCCGAGGTGAAGGCATCGACGGTTGCCTTGCGCGCTGGCGTATCCCACCAGCCGGGCGAGCTCGGCGACAGCGAACCGATCAGCGCCGGTTCCGGCAGGAAGGGGCTATGGGTGATGTAGATGTCCCAGAGCTTGGAGTCCGTGCGGCGCTGCGTCAGCGTGGCCCAGTCGACGACCTGCAGGTCGACGGTAAAGCCGGCAAGCTTCAGATACTCGGCGGCGACCTGCGCCATCTTGTAGTGAAATTCGTATTGGCGGCTGGTGAGGATGCGAATCGGCTCACCATTGTAGCCGGCCTTTTTCGCAGCCGTTGCGGCCCCTTCGGGATCCGCCACGTTATAGTTGCCCTCGACGCCGGCATCAGTATTCCAGGCGAACGGCTTCGGGTAGATATCGCCGTCGAGCGTGTAGAAATCCGTGCTGCCGAAAGCGGCCGCCAGCATGTCTTCCATGCTGAGCGCCTGACGGATCGCCTTGCGGACCTCGACATTCTTGGCGACACCTTCCTTCGTATTGAAGACGAAGACCGGGTAGCCGAAGGGCTTCAGGATGACCGGCTGAGAAGCGCTCGATGCCTTCAGCTTGTCGAAGGATTCGACCGGAATGGAATCGACATAGTCATACTGGCCGGAGACCGCAGCCTCGACGCGGGTATTGGCATCAGGGACCGGCACGAAGCGGATTTCGTCGAGATACTGGTGGCGCGCACCACCATAACCGTCGCTCTCGCCATCGCGCGACTTGTAGCCGTCGAAGCGCACGAGCTGGATATACTGGTCGGCCTTGCGCTCCTTGAGCATATAGGGGCCGGTGCCGATGAATTCCTTCATCGGCTCGTCCTGCTTTTCGGACGGAATGATGATCGCCGCCGAGTTGTTGAAGGCGAGCAGGGAGGTCAGCGGCGCATAGGGCTGCTTCAGAACGATCTTCACGGTCGCCGGATCGACAGCGGTGATCGAATCGATGAAGCCGACGACCTGCTTTCCGCGCGAAGCGATCTTCGTCCAGCGAGTGAGCGAGGCGACCACATCCTCGGACGTCATGTCGGTATTGTCGTGGAACTTGATGCCGGTGCGCAGCTTGATCGTATAGGTCTTACCGTCGGCGCTGATCTCCGGCAGGCTTTCGGCCAGAAGCGGCGTGACGTTCCACTTTTTATCGAACGTGTAGAGCGTTTCGAAAATGTGCTGCGTGACGATGCCGACGAGATCGGCGGTGGAGGACATCGGATCAAGCGTCGGCGGTTCGCCGATCGTGGCGACGTTGATGACACCACCCTTTTCCTGAGCCATCAATGTCGTCGGCATTGCGACCAGCGCGGTGCCAAGAAGGAATGCGACTAGAGTCTTCATTTGCATGCTCCCGGTGAATTGTTCCACTATTATGTTATATCAGGCTTAATAATAGAATATCGGCGGAAGTGGTCCTGTCAACCGGTAAAGTGGCTCTATGAGCAGAAATGAAAAGGCGTGCGCAGAGACTGCGCACGCCATCGCCTGCGGAAGACCATATGCCTAATGATGGAACGGCGTGTATTCGAGGCGCTGAAGATGATTTGCATCGGCAATGGCCTCGATGCGCGAGATCCGGTCTCCATCGAAGGCGATGAGTGCCGCAATGCGCAGCTCGCCCTGGATATGAACGATGAAGCCAAACCCATCGTCGATGAAGGCACCCTGGGCGCCGCGCGCGCGCCCGTTGAAGGTGGTTGCCACGGCATGCGCGCCGTGTAGCTCACCCGTATCGCCGAGCCGCAAGGCCGCAGCATCCGGCACGAAGGCGACGTCAGGATGCAGAAGCGACAGCAGCGCCTGGAAGTCACCGTTGCGTGACGCCGCCAAGAATGCCGTCACCAGCGTCTTTCGCCGCTCGATATCCGCAGCGGGTATCTCCGGCTTCCCCTGAATCCGCCGCCGCGCCCGGCTCGCAAGCTGCCGCGCCGCCTCGGATGTCCGGCCGATGATTGCCGCGATATCGTCGAAGGGAATGTCGAACATATCGTGCAGCACGAAAGCAACGCGTTCCGCCGGGCCGAGCTGATCGAGAACAACCAGCATGGCAACGCCGACCGAATCGGCAACCAGCGCCTCGCGCTCCGGATTCGCGGATACCTTGGTGTCTGCTATCGTTTCGTGGACCGGAAGATCGAGCGGCTCTTCACGCCGCGTCTTCTTCGAGCGCAGCATGTCCAGGCAGATGCGGGCAACCACGGTGCGAAGCCAGCCGCCGATATTCGCCACCTCCCCGGCATCCGAGCGGGAAAGCCTCAGCCACGCCTCCTGAACGGCGTCATCCGCCTCGGTGCGCGAGCCGAGCATACGGTAGGCTACTGCCTTCAGATGCGTCCGGTTGGTCTCGAACTGATCTGCCAGAAATTTTTTCTCGTCCATCGGTCACATCCTCCTCGCGTGTTCCGTCAACACCATGACGAACGGCTGCCGGCCGATGTGACAACGGATGGCAGCGTCATCGCTCAAACCACGAAACCGACAAGGAGACATAACATGCAATCAAGAATGGGAAATCCGGCCGTTGTTCTTCCTGAAGCCATGCAGGCGCTGATGGCGCTGAGCAGCGTCCCGCAAAAAGTCGGGCTGTCGCCGAAGCTGCTGGAACTGGTCAATCTGCGCGCCAGCCAGATCAACGGTTGCGGCGTCTGCGTAGACGGCCATCCCCGCATCGCCCGGAAGCTCGGAGAAACGGAGGAGAGGCTCTTCGCCGTCGCGGCATGGCGCGAAGCGCCGTATTTCTCCGATCAGGAGCGCGCAGCTCTGGCACTCACCGAAGCCGTCACACGGCTCAGCGACCGGGCAGACCCGGTGCCGGACGAAATCTGGGACGAGGCCACCCGTCATTTCGACGGCAAGAGCGTTGCGGCCCTCGTCATCGCCATTGCCAATATCAATGTCTGGAACCGGCTGAACGTCGCCACCCGGCAGATCGCCGGTGAATGGAAGCCCTGAACGCAAAGGGCCGCCGTTGAGACCAATGGCGGCCCGAAGCCTTGCAAAGCTTAAATTATCCCGCCGCCACCGGCAGCCGAAGCCGGACGCTCGGCCGAGACCTTGTTGCGGTAGCCGCTGGCGCGATAGGTCGCGACCGGATCGATGGCGCCGCCGGCGCGGCGGCGGGCCTCGGCGAGGATCGGTTCGACATCGGCGCGGTAGGCGCGCTTCAACGTTTCCGTCGCCATCAGCGCATCGTTTCCATCCTGATAACCGGCCAGCGCCTTGCGATCGACGAGCAGCGCCTGCGCGTAGGCGCGGCGGATTTCGTTGGCGCTGTTGATCAGGCTTTCGATCGGATCCGTCACGTTATGCGACTGATCGATCATGTGTGCCGGGTTGAAGTCGTTGACGCCGCGCTGCTCGGCATCGACGAGTTCGTTGAACACGAGGAACAGGCGGTAGGGCTCGATCGAACCGGCGTCGAGGTCGTCGTCGCCATATTTCGAGTCGTTGAAATGGAAGCCGCCGAGCTTTCCGAACTGCACCAGGCGGGCGACGATCATCTCGATATTGGTGTTCGGCGCGTGGTGGCCGAGATCAACGAGGCACTGTGCCTTGGGACCGAGCGTCTGGGCGATCAGGTAGTTGGTGCCCCAGTCCTGCACGATGGTCGAATAGAAGGCCGGCTCGTACATCTTGTGCTCGGAGAACAGCTTCCAATCGTCGGGCAGGGCCTTGTAGATGTCAGCCATGGAGGCGAGATAGCGCTCGAAGGCCCGGGTAAAGTTGCTCTGGCCGGGGAAGTTCGAACCGTCGCCGATCCAGACGGTCAGCGCCTTCGAGCCGATCGCCTTGCCGATCTCGATACATTCGAGATTGTGCTCGACGGCCTGCGCCCGCGTTGCCGCATCGGTGTGGCTCAGCGAGCCATACTTGTAGGAATGCTTCTGGCCGGGCGCATCGGAAAAGGTGTTGGAATTCATCGCATCGAAGCCGAGACCGAGCGAATCGCCCTTCGCCTTCAACTCCCTGGCATCCATCTTGTCCCACGGAATATGCAGAGAAACATTGGGCGTCGCCCGCGTCAGCTCGTTGATCACAGAGCAATCTTCGAGTTTGTCGAAGATGCCGCGCGGCTCGCCGGTGCCCGGGAAGCGGGCAAAGCGCGTGCCGCCGGTGCCGACGCCCCAAGAGGGAACGGCGACGAAGAATTCCGAAACACGGCGCGTAACGGTTTCGATGTCGATGCCGCGGCGGGACAGCGTCGCGCCCAGCGCGTCATAGTCTTCCTTGAGCGCCGCTGCACGCTTGTCGTTTTCCTGCGCGATCACATCCTGCGCGATCTTGAACTCGGCCATGATTTCCTCCCGATCTTGGTTCCTCCCTTCTCCCCTCGGGGAGAAGGTGGCCCAAAGGGCCGGATGAGGGGGCTACCCGCACCGGCACTCCTGGCCTTTCGCTATTCGCTTAAGGCACGCCTCGCTTTACTCGGCGTCCCCCTCATCTGCCCTGACGGGCATCTTCTCCCCGCTGGGGAGAAGGGAACCTCGCGCTTAGCGCGGGAAGCTCTGGGCGTTGCCGGCATCGACATTGATGATGTTGCCGGTAGACTTCGCCGAGAGATCCGACGCCAGGAAGTAGATTGCCTCGGCAATATCTTCAGGGAAGACATTGAGCTTCAGCATCGAACGCTTGCGGTAATGCTCCTCGAGATCATCCACCTCGATCTTCGAGGAGGCCGCACGCTGTTCGCGCCATTCGCCGTTCCAGATCTTCGAGCCGCGCAGCACCGCGTCCGGATTGACCGTGTTGACGCGGATGCCGGCTTCTGCCCCTTCTAGCGCCAGGCAGCGGGCCAGATGGATTTCGGCAGCCTTGGCGGTGCAATAGGCAGCCGCGTTCGGCGACGAGGCGAGGCCGTTCTTCGAAGCGACGAAGACGACGTTGCCACCGAGATTCTGCTTGCGGAACAGCCGGAAGGCTTCGCGTGACACCAGGAAATAGCCGGTCGCCAGAATGTCGATATTCTTGTTCCACATCGACAGCTCGGTGCTTTCGATCGGCGCCGACGAGGCGATACCGGCATTCGAAACCAGGATATCGACACCGCCGAACTCGACGCAGGATTCGGCGAAGGTCGAGATGACGGCGTCTTCCTTGGTCACATCGAGCTTGACGCTGCGAACGGCGTCGGCACCAAACTTCGCCTTGAAATCGGCTTCCGTCGCTTCGAGCGCGGCCTGATCGATATCGGCAAGCACTACGCAGGCGCCCTCGCCCACCAGACGTGCCGCCGTCGCGCGGCCGATACCGCCGGCGCCGCCGGTGACGAAAGCGACCTTGCCGGCCAGGCTCTTCGGCTTCGGCATGCGCTGCAGCTTGGCTTCCTCGAGCAGCCAGTATTCGATGTCGAAGGCTTCCTGTTCCGGAAGCCCCTGATATTCCGAGACCGTCGAGGCGCCACGCATGACGTTGATGGCGTTGACGTAGAACTCGCTGGCGATACGGGCGGTTGCCTTGTCGCGAGCAAAGGACAGCATGCCGACGCCGGGTACCAGGAAGATCACCGGGTTCGCATCGCGCATGGCGGGCGAATTGTCATGCTTGCAGTCATTGTAATAGCGGGCGTAATCGGCGCGGTATGCTTCCAGCGCTGCGTCCAGGCCAGCAATGATCGCATCGACATCGGGCTTTGCCGGATCGAAATCGACGATCAGCGGGCGGATTTTGGTGCGCAGGAAATGATCCGGGCAGCTGGTGCCCAGCGCGCCGAGCGGGCGAAGGCTCTTCGAATTGACAAACTCGAGCACGGCATCCTGATCGTCGAAATGGCCGAGCTTGCGCTCCTGCTTACCGATACGGCCGCGAATTTCCGGCATCAGGCGCGCTGCAATCGCGCGGCGTTCGGCGACCGGCAGGCTCTGCGCCGCAGCGCCGCCGAAGATCGTCTTTCCCTCGGTCTTTTCGGCAAACCAGACGATCGCCTTGTTGATGATATCGAGGGTCAGTTCGTAGCAGGCCTTGGCGTCGTTCGCCCAGGTAAAGAGACCGTGGCTTTCGAGCACGACACCCTTGGCATTCGGGTTGGCCTTGACGAAGGCTTCGAGATCGAGGCCGAGCTGGAAGCCCGGGCGGCGCCAGGGCAGCCAGCCGATATCGGCGCCGAAGATCAGCTGCGTCAATTCCTTGGAATTCTTGGAAGCGGCAATGGCGATAATCGCGTCCGGATGCATGTGATCGACATGCGTGAACGGCACGAAGCCATGCAGCGGCGTATCGATCGAGGCGGCGCGCGAGTTCAGGTTGAAGGTGCAATGCGGCAGGAAGCCAACCATGCGGTCTTCGTCCGCGGTGCCCTTGTAGATGCTCTTCAGCGAGTCCAGCTTGTCCTGATAGAGGGTCGCGAAGCCATCGAGCTTGATGGTGCCGACGTCGCCGCCGGAGCCCTTGACCCAGAGAACCTTGACCTTCTCGCCGTTCAGCGGGTCGGTTTCCATCACCTTCGCTGAGGTGTTGCCACCGCCGTAATTGGTGATGCGCTTGTCGGCGCCGAGGAGGTTGGAGCGGTAGAGCAGCTTGCCGGGCTCATCGAGCTTTGCCGCGTAGCTGTCATCCCAACGGTTATCAAGAAGCCGGACGTTGGCCGCCATGTCATCCTCCCATATGAGTTCTTTTGCGCGGAGCAATCCACGCTCTTGTCGTGACGGGTATCGCTCAAGAAAATGCGCGTTGTCAATCGAAAACGATCAAAAACAATTATTGTGCAGCGCAATATGAAAATTCTTGATCGTTTTTGATTGACAGCTTTTAACCGATACGAAATAAATGTGACACGGAGGAACCAATGCACGAACGCGAACGCCATCGCATCATCATGAGCGCGGTACAGGAAAAGTCGGTCGTCACGATACAGGATATCGCTGAACTGACCGAGGCTTCCGAGGCCACGATCCGTCGTGACATTGCGGCTCTTCACGTACAGGGCAAGATCCGCCGCGTTCGCGGTGGCGCCGAAGCCGTTCATCCGCCGCAGCTCGGAAATCTGGCGGGCCGCCCGTTCCGGGTTTCAGAATCAGTCAATATCGATAAGAAGCGCGCAATCGCCCGCGCCGCCGTTGATCTCTGCGATCCCGGCGATGCCATCATCATCAATGGCGGCACCACGACATTCCAGATGGTCCACTTCATGTCCGGCCATCGGATGCAGGTGATGACCAATTCCTTCGCGATTGCCGAGCATCTGGTGAAGCATTCGAAGAACACCGTCACCGTGCCCGGCGGCGTCATCTATCGCGAGCAGAGCCTCATTCTTTCGCCGTTCGACAACGACGCGATCCGCCATTTCTATGCGCGCCGCTTCTTCTTCGGCGCCCAGGGCGTCGGCCCGCACGGCATCATGGAAGCCGATGCGCAGATCATTCAGAGCGAACAGAAGCTGATGCACCAGGCCGACGAGCTTGTCGTCATGGTCGACTCCAGCAAGTTCCGCCGCCGCTCGAGCCTCATTCTGTGCCCGCTCGAGCGCGTTTCGACGATCATTACCGACGATGGAATTCCGGAGGAATCCGTCCGAATGATCGAGGATGCAGGTATCAAGCTCGTGATTGCGAGCGCCGCGGCGCAGGCCGCAAGGGAGGATTCCTCGTCGGTCGCCTGAGGGGCGCCGGCCGGATGTCGTTAGACTTAATCAACGTGGGAGGATGAAAGCATGAAACTCGCAAAGAAACTGGCAATCGGCGTGGCATTTGCCGTCGCCATGATGGCCGGCTCGGCCAGCGCCAAGGACATCAAGATCGGTCTCGTCGTGAAGTCGCTGGGCAACGGCTTCTTCGATGCTGCCAACAAGGGCGCGCAGGAAGCAGCCAAGGAACTCGGCGGCGTAGAAGTCATCTATACCGGCCCGACCTCGACGACGGCCGAAGGCCAGATCGAAGTCATCAACTCGCTGATCGCACAGGGCGTCGATGCCATCGCGATTTCGGCGAACGATCCGGATGCCGTCGTTCCGGCACTCAAGAAGGCTGCTCAGCGCGGCATCAAGGTCATCTCCTGGGATTCGGGTGTTGCGCCTGAAGGCCGTATCCTGCAGCTCAACCCGTCTTCCAACGAGCTGATCGGCAAGATGTGCCTGACGCTCGTCAAGGATCACCTCGAAGGCGGCAAGGGCGACTTCGCCATCCTGTCGGCAACGACGACCTCGACGAACCAGAACATCTGGATCGACCAGATGAAGAAGCAGCTCAAGGACTTCGCCGGCCTGAACCTCGTCACCACCGTTTACGGCGACGACCTCTCGGACAAGTCCTACCGCGAAGCCGAAGGCCTGCTGAAGTCCAACCCGAACGTCAAGGTCATCGTCGCTCCGACGACGGTCGGCGTACTGGCCGCTTCCAAGGTTGTCGAAGACAAGGGTCTCGTCGGCAAGGTCTACGTAACCGGCCTCGGCCTGCCGTCCGAAATGGCGGGCGCGATCAAGTCCGGCGCGACGAAGGAATTCGCCATCTGGAACCCGATCGACCTCGGTTACTCGGCAACGCAGATCGCCTATCACCTCGTCAAGGGTGATGCCGATGGCAAGCCGGGCACGGAAATTGAAGCCGGCCGCATGGGCAAGATCAAGATCGACGACAAGGGCGAAGCCGCCATGTCCGATCCGTTCGTCTACAACGCTTCGAACATCGACCAGTTCTCCAAGGTCTTCTGATCTTCGAAACCCGCATGAACACCCGGCGGCTTCGTGCCGCCGGGCTTCTCTTTCTTCATGGTTTTGCCGATGACCGCTGCCCTTCAAGAATCCGTACAGGCCGCTGTGCCCGCTGACGCGCCCGCCATTCTGGAAATGCGCGGCATCTCGCAGATCTTTCCGGGTGTCAAAGCGCTCGATAATGTCAGCATCGCGCTCTATCCCGGCAAGGTCACAGCCCTGATCGGCGAAAACGGCGCCGGCAAGTCGACGCTGGTCAAGATCCTCACCGGCATCTACCGCCCCAACGAGGGCGAAATCATCGTCGATGGGCAGGCCGTCAGCTTCACGAGCGCGCAGGCTGCGATCGACGCTGGCGTCACCGCCATCCATCAGGAGACTGTGCTCTTCGACGAGCTGACGGTCGCCGAAAACATCTTCCTCGGCCATGCGCCGAAGACCCGCTTCCGCACCATCGACTGGAAGGCGATGAACGAGCGCTCGCGCGAGCTGCTGATCTCGCTGGAAAGCAATATCGACCCGACGATCCGCCTGAAGGACCTCTCGATCGCGCAGCGCCATCTCGTGGCGATCGCCCGCGCATTGTCGATCGAGGCCCGCATCGTCATCATGGACGAACCGACGGCCGCGCTTTCCCGCAAGGAAATCGACGATCTCTTCCGCATCGTGCAGGGATTGAAGGCCAAGGGCAAGGCGATCCTCTTCATCAGCCACAAGTTCGACGAGGTCTATGAGATCGCCGACAATTTCGTGGTCTTCCGCGACGGCAAGGCCGTCGGCGCCGGGCGCCTGAAGGAAACGCCGCAGGATGCGATCATCAAGCTGATGGTCGGCCGCGATGTCGAGAACGCCTTTCCGAAGATCGACGTGGCGATCGGCGCTCCGGTTCTCAGCGTCGAGAGATACTGTCATCGCACGGAATTCCGCGATATCACCTTCACGCTCCGCAAGGGCGAAATCCTTGGCATCTACGGCCTGATCGGCGCCGGGCGCTCCGAACTCTGCCAGTCGCTTTTCGGCATCACCAAGCCTCTGTCAGGCACGTTGACGCTGGAGGGACAGGAGATTTCGATCGGCTCGCCGCTCGATGCGATCCGCGCCGGTATCGTCTACGTGCCGGAGGAGCGCGGCCGCCATGGCCTGGCCCTGCCGATGCCGATCTACCAGAACATGACGCTGCCATCGCTGACGCGCACCTCGCGCAAGGGCTTCTTGAAGGCCGCCAATGAATTCGCGCTCGCCCGCAAATATGCCGAGCGGCTGGATCTGCGCGCCGCGGCGCTCTCCGTTCCCGTCGGCACGCTGTCGGGCGGCAACCAGCAGAAGGTTGTCATCGGCAAGTGGCTCGCCACCATGCCGAAGGTCATCATCCTCGACGAGCCGACCAAGGGCATCGACATCGGCTCCAAGGCCGCCGTCCACGGCTTCATCAGCGAGCTCGCCGCCGAGGGCCTGTCGATCATCATGATCTCGTCCGAACTGCCTGAAATCATCGGCATGTCAGACCGCGTGCTGGTCATGAAGGAAGGCCTTTCGGCCGGCCTCTACGACCGCGACAAGCTTTCGCCCGAGGCGCTGGTGCGCGCGGCGACCGGAAATGCGTGAGGGAAAAGCATGGCAAGACTGATCAGAAAACGGGAAACCCTGCTCTTCCTTATCATCGTCGTGATGATCGGCGTCTTCTCGACGCGCGCCGCCGATTTCGCAACGCCCGACAATCTCGCCGGTATCTTCAACGACACCTCGATCCTCATCATCCTGGCGCTGGCGCAGATGACGGTGATCCTGACGAAGTCGATCGACCTGTCGGTCGCCGCCAATCTGGCCTTCACCGGCATGGCGATTGCGATGATGAATGCCGCCTATCCCGATCTGCCGCTGGCCGTGCTGATCATTGCCGCCATCGCCATCGGCGCCTGCCTTGGCGCCATCAACGGTTTCCTGGTCTGGGCGCTGGAGATACCGCCGATCGTCGTGACCTTGGGCACGCTCACCATCTATCGCGGCATGGCTTTCGTGCTCTCGGGCGGTGCCTGGGTCAACGCCCACCAGATGACGCCGACCTTCCTCTCCGTTCCGCGCACGCCGATCCTCGGTCTTCCGGTTCTCGGCTGGGTCGGGATCGTCATCGTGCTGATCATGTATGTGGTGTTGAAATATACTCAGTTCGGCCGATCCGCCTATGCGACCGGCGGCAATCCGACGGCGGCCGTCTATGCCGGTATCGACACCGGCTGGACGAAATTCCTGGCTTTCGTGCTGTCTGGCGCGCTGGCCGGTCTTGCGAGCTATCTCTGGGTGTCGCGCTATGCGGTCGCCTATGTCGATATTGCCAACGGCTTCGAGCTCGACAGCGTCGCGGCCTGCGTCATCGGCGGCATCTCGATTGCCGGCGGCGTCGGCTCGGTTGTCGGCACGGTGCTTGGCGCGCTTTTCCTCGGTGTCATCAAGAACGCCCTGCCGGTCATCGGCATCTCGCCCTTCACGCAGATGGCGATTTCAGGAACCGTCATCATTCTCGCCGTCGTCTTCAACGCCAGACGCGAGCGCAACCGCGGCCGTATCATCCTGCGTGACAAGGCCGCAGCCGAAACGCCAATCGAGGTGGCAGCATGAGCACCGTTTCCGCCACACCTGAAAAACGCGTCATTCCCGATCGTCTGGGCACGCCATTCCGCCGCATCATGTCGAGCTGGGAAGTGCTGCTGTTCGGCGTCGCTGTCCTGATCTTCATCTTCAATTCCGTGGCCTCGCCCTATTTCCTCGATGCCTGGAACCTCTCGGACGCGACCTTCAACTTCACCGAAAAGGCGATGATCGCCTTCGCCATGGCGCTGCTGGTCATCGCCGGTGAGATCGATCTGTCGGTGGCGGCCATCATCGCCCTTGCCTCGACGGCGATGGGCGCAGCAGCCCAGGCCGGCGTCGGAACACCCGGTCTAGTTGCCATCGGCATAGGTACGGGCCTCGCCTGCGGCCTCTTCAACGGCTTCCTCGTCTCGGCGCTGAAACTGCCGTCGATCGTCGTCACGATCGGCACGATGAGCCTTTTCCGGGGCATTTCCTATATCGTGCTTGGCGACCAGGCCTATGGAAAATACCCGGCCGATTTCGCCTATTTCGGCCAGGGCTATGTCTTCTGGGTCTTCTCCTTCGAATTCGTGCTGTTCATCGTGCTGGCGATCCTCTTTGCTATCCTGCTGCACGCCACGAATTTCGGCCGTCAGGTCTATACGATCGGTAACAACGATTTCGCCGCCCGCTTCTCCGGCATTCCGGTCGAGCGCGTCAAATTCATCCTCTTCATGCTGACCGGCGTGATGAGCGGCATTGCCGCCGTCTGCCTGACTTCGCGCTTGGGATCCACGCGTCCCTCGATCGCGCAGGGCTGGGAGCTCGAAGTGGTGACCATGGTGGTGCTCGGCGGCGTGTCGATCCTCGGTGGCTCCGGCACGATCGGCGGTGTCGTCATCGCCGCCTTCGTCATGGGTCTCGTGACCTTCGGACTCGGCCTTCTCAACGTGCCCGGCATCGTCATGTCGATTTTCATCGGCCTGCTGCTGATCATCACCATCGCCATCCCGATCGTCGCCCGCCGTATCAAAGCCATGAGCTCGAAATGACTCTCGAAAAGCACGCCTTCAAGATGAAGCTCAATCCGGGCATGGAAGCCGAATACCGCAAGCGTCACGACGAGATCTGGCCGGAACTCGTTGATCTCCTGCGCAAATCCGGTGCCAGCGACTACTCGATCCATCTCGACCGCGAGACGAACATGCTGTTCGGAGTGCTGACGCGGCCAACCGATCACACCATGGCGAGCCTTCCCGAACATCCCGTCATGAAAAAGTGGTGGGCGCATATGGGCGATATCATGGAAACCAATCCTGACAATTCCCCCGTCCAGAGTGACCTCGTCACCGTCTTCCATATGCCATGACCGACTACAGCCGCATCGCCGTTCTCGATATCGGCAAGACCAACGCCAAGGTCGTGGTTCTCGACGCGGCGACCGGCGAGGAAATCGCCGTCGCCAGGATGGCGAATACGGTCCTGAAGGACGGCCTCTATCCGCATTATGACATCGAGGCGCTCTGGTCCTTTATGCTCGATGCCTTCCAGCGCTTCGCCAAGGCGCCAGGGTTCGACGCGATCTCGATCACCACGCACGGCGCTTCTGCTGCTCTGCTCGACGCCAACGGCACGCTGGCCATGCCTGTGCTGGATTACGAGCACGAGTACCCGCAGCCGATCCGCGACGCCTACACGGCGCTCCGCCCGCCCTTCAGCGAGACCTACTCGCCGCGCCAGACCATGGGACTGAATATCGGTGCCCAGCTGCATTACCAGCAGACAGCCTTCCCTGACGAGTTCGCCAAGGCCGCTGCGATCGTCACCTATCCGCAATATTGGGCCGCGCGGCTGACCGGTGTTGCCGCCAACGAGGCGACATCGCTCGGCTGCCACACCGACCTCTGGAACCCTGAGAACGGTGAATACTCCTCTCTGGTCGATACGCTCGGTATCCGCAGCCTCATGGCGCCGATCCGCTCCGCCTTCGACGCACTCGGCCCGGTCCGGCGGGAGATAGCCGCGGAGATTGGCGCCTCCGTCCCCGTCTATTGTGGCATTCACGATTCCAATGCATCCCTGTTGCCGCATCTGGTTTCGCGGGAAGCCCCCTTCGCCGTCGTCTCGACCGGCACCTGGGTGATCAATTTCGGCGTCGGCGGCGATCTCGAACATCTCGACCCCCGGCGCGATGCGCTCGCCAATGTCGATGCCTATGGCCGCGCCGTCCCCTCCTCGCGCTTCATGGGCGGCCGGGAATTCGAAACCCTCTCCGCCGAGATCGGCACCGTGCCTGCGAACGAGGCGCTTGCAGCGCTGCCTGCCGTGATCGCCCGCAAGATCATGCTACTGCCGAACGTCGCGCCGGGCTCCGGCCCCTTCCCCGGACGCGAAAAGCAATGGCTG
The DNA here is from genome assembly GCF_056399485.1 of Rhizobium sp. 01N424. Lineage (NCBI taxonomy): Bacteria > Pseudomonadati > Pseudomonadota > Alphaproteobacteria > Hyphomicrobiales > Rhizobiaceae > Rhizobium > Rhizobium sp. 01N424. The sequence continues at coordinate 94,460 of NZ_JBFTRK010000009.1, read as the reverse complement.
AACGCCGGCGATGCCAGCACGGCCGAACGCTACACTGCTGCCTGCCTCTATCTGGCGCTGATGAACGAGGCGTGCCTCGGCCTGATCGGCGCCAAGGGGCCAGTGATCGTCGAAGGACCGTTTGCCGCAAACAGCACCTATCTTATCCTTCTCGCAGCGCTGACGCAGCGGAAAGTGATCGCCCTTCCCGGCTCGACCGGCACCAGCCAGGGCGCCTCGCTTCTCACTGGCGTCAAGCCGGCTGCAACACAGGAAACACGCTTCGAGCCCTTTGCTGTTGACGGTTTGGAGGCCTATCGCGCCGCCTGGTATGCGCTGACGGAATAACAGTCTTTCCAAGCTCGCCCTTTACCCCATCTAACCCGAGCGGCTAGTTTGCGCGCACACATCAGGTGGAGGATAAACCATGACAGATTCGACCTTCGATCCGCGCGCCCTCGCGGCCAAGCTTGCAGGCCTTCGCCACGCGGGCAAGCAGGCTTCCACCGCGGAATTCCCGCTGCCCGGCGACCACCGCCAGGCCATGGACGCGCAGAACTTCCTCTCGGCTGAAGAAGGCATTCGCAGCAACGCCTGGAAGGTCTCGATGCCGATGGACAATCAGCCGGTCACTGCCCCGCTGCATCCCTATTTCGAAGCCGTCTCCGGCGCGAAGCTGCCCTGGGTCGCCGGCACGAAGTTCGAAGCGGAGATCGCCGTTCGCCTCGGCAAGGATCTGCCGATCCGCACAAGCGGCAAGTACACGCGCTCGGAAGTCGCCGACGCCATTGCTGACGCCTATCTCGGCGTCGAGATGTCCTGGACGGCCGTTGCCGAAGGCAGCAAGATCTCCCCGCTGCTGTTCCTCGCCGACCGCCTTGCCAATCTCGGCTACGTGCTCGGCCCGGTGATGCCGCGATCGATCCTTGATACCTGCACCGGTACGCCCTTGAAGGTGATGTTGAACGGCCAGCCGATCTACGATGCGGCCGCCAAGCATGTGAAGGTCGACGTTCTCACCTGGCTGGTCGATTATGCCAATGACACGTTCCGTCCGGACAGCTCGCTGCGCGCAGGCGCAGTGATCACGACAGGCTCGCTCTGCGGTGCGATCGAGGTCGCAACAGCCGGCGAACTCGATGTGACGCTCGGCGATGCGAGGATGCAGCTGGCGCTGGTGCGGTAATCACTCCCTGTTGCGAAACATCTCGATGATGGCGGAAAAGTCCTTTCCGCCATTGCCGAGCTTTTCGAACAGAGCGTAGAGCTGTGCAGCTTCGGCACCCAGCGGTGTCGAGGCGCCGCTGGCAAGCGCCGCCTCCTGCGACAGCCGCAGATCTTTCAGCATCAATGCCGCCGCAAAGCCTGGCTTGTAGTCGTTGTTGGCGGGCGACGCGGGAACCGGCCCCGGAACCGGGCAATAGCTGTTGATCGACCAGCATTGGCCCGACGATGTCGAGGCGACGTCGAACAGTGCTTGATGTTCGAGACCAAGCTTCTCCGCAAGCACGAAGGCCTCGCAGACACCGATCATCGAAATGCCCAGGATCATGTTGTTGCAGATCTTCGCCGCCTGCCCGGCGCCCGCCTCGCCGCAATGGACGATCTTCTTGCCCATCGCCTCGAGGATGGGCTTTGCCTTGGCAAAGCTCTCGTCCGATCCACCGGCCATGAAGGTCAGCGTTCCTGCCGTCGCCCCGCCCGTCCCGCCAGAGACTGGTGCGTCGAGTGACAGGCAACCGGCGCCATGCGCCAGCTCATGCGCCTTGCGCGAACTCTCTACATCGATGGTCGAGCAGTCGATGACGAGCGAGCCCTTTTCGGCCGATTGCAGGATATCCGCCCAGGCCGTCAGCACATGCTTGCCCTGCGGCAGCATGGTGAGGATGATCTCGGCACCCTTGACCGCTTGGCTCGCGTGGCTGGCAGGTTTTATGCCACCCTCCTCCGCGGCCTTCAACACCGTCGAAGCGAGATCGAAGCCGCTCACCTCATGACCCGCCTTCACCAGATTGGCGGCCATCGGACCACCCATGTTGCCGAGGCCGATAAACGCGATCCGTGCCATTGACGTCTCCTATCTGTTGTCTTCGAGGATCATGCTGGCTGCCTTCTCGGCAATCATGATGACAGGCGAATTGGTGTTGCCCGAGGTGATCGACGGCATGACCGAGGCATCGGCGATCCGGAGCCTGGCGAGCGCCCTGAATCGCAGCCGCGGATCGACGACACTGTCGCGGTCACCGCCCATCCGGCAGGTGCCGACGGGATGGAAGATCGTCGTGCCGATATCGCCTGCGGCCTGCGCGAGCTCCTCATCATTTCGATAGGCAGGACCGGGCTTGAACTCCTCGGGATTGAAACGGGCGAAGGACCGCTGGGCGACGATCCGCCGTGTCAGCTTTATCGATCTGACAGCTATGTCGCGATCGCGTTCCGTCGAGAGGTATCGCGGCGCGATGATGGGCTGCGCGGCAAAATCCGGGCTCGAGACATGCACCGAGCCACGGCTCTCGGGCCTCAGATTGCAGACGCTGGCCGTGATCGCCGGAAAGGCATGCACGGGGTCGCCGAACTTGTCGAGCGATACCGGCTGGACGTGATATTGCAGATCGGGCGTTTCCTTGTCCGGCCCCGAGCGGGTGAAGATGCCAAGCTGGCTCGGCGCCATCGCCATCGGCCCCGACCGGCGCAGCAGATATTCGAGCCCGATCGCCGCCTTGCCCATCAGCTTCGTCGCCTTCTCGTTCAGCGTCGGAACGCCCGTCACCTTGTAGGCGAGGCGCAGCTGCAGATGATCCTGCAGGTTCTCGCCGACGCCCCTAACCTCGCTGACGACATCGATCCCGGCATCTTGCAGCACGTCCCCGCGGCCGATGCCCGAGAGCTCCAGAATATGCGGCGAGCCGATCGCCCCCGCCGAAAGGACTGTTTCCTTCGACGCATAGGCACGCTTGGCAACGCCGCCATGCTGGAACTCGACGCCTGTAACAGCGCCCTCCTCGATCAGCAGCCGCCGCACCTGCGCCTTGGTCAGAACCTTGAGATTGCCGCGCTTCATCGCCGGGCGGAGAAAAGCCTTGGTGGCGTTCCAGCGAATACCGGAGCGCTGGTTTACGTCAAAATACCCGGAGCCCTCGTTGGTGCCGCGGTTGAAGTCGTCGGTCACGGGGATACCGGCTTCCTTGGCCGCCTGCTGGAAGGCATCGAGCACTGCCCATTTGACGCGCGCCTTCTCCACCCGCCATTCGCCACCGGCGCCGTGCATCTGGTCCTTGCCGCGATAGTGATCCTCGGACTTGCGGAAGAACGGTAGAATATCGTCCCAGCTCCAGCCGGTGCAGCCCATCTGCCGCCAGAGATCGTAGTCGCGGGCCTGGCCGCGCATATAGATCATGCCGTTGATCGACGAGCAGCCGCCGAGCACTTTTCCGCGGGGGTAATTCAACGCGCGGCCGTTCAGGCCATCCTCCGGCGCCGTGGTGAAGCACCAGTCGGTGCGCGGGTTGTTGATGCAATAGAGATAACCGACAGGAATGTGGATCCAGTGGTAGTTGTCACTGCCACCGGCTTCCAGCAGAAGCACCCGGTTGTTGCGGTCTTCGGACAGCCTGTTGGCCAGCACGCAGCCCGCGCTGCCTGCGCCGATGATGATATAGTCGTAGCGATCCATCTTCAGCACCGGCCGCTCAGCGGCGATAGACAAAGCCCAGCATGCGGCCGATCCGCGACGCATAGAACTCGCCGACGATACCACGGCGGAAGATCAGGACGCAGACCATGAAAACGATGCCGGTGATGATTGTCACCGGAAATTCCGAGGTCGCCAGATAGTTCTGCAGGGTGACGACAAGCCCGGCGCCGAAGATTGGCCCGATCAGCGTACCGATACCGCCGAGCAGCGTCATCAGGATCACCTCGCCCGACATCTGCCAGGCGACATCGGTCAGCGTCGCGAACTGGAAGACCAGCGATTTGACGGCGCCCGCGAGCCCGGCAAGCGCTGCCGACATGACGAAGGCGCCAAGCTTGTAGCGGGCGACGGAATAGCCGAGCGAGATCGCCCGCTGCTCGTTTTCGCGGATCGACTTCAGGATCATGCCGAAGGGGGAGTTGATGAAGCGCCATATCAGCAGCATGCCGATCAGGAACACCGCCAGCACGAAAAAATACATGTTGGTGGAATCGTTCAGATCGATGAGGCCGAAGAGATGGCCGCGCGGAACGGACTGGATGCCGTCCTCCCCCTCGGTGAACTTCGCCTGCAGGCAGAAGAAGAAGAACATCTGCGATAGCGCCAGCGTCACCATCGCGAAATAGATCCCCTGCCGCCGGATCGCCAGATAGCCCATCACCAGCCCGAGAAGCGCCGCGCCGGCGACGCCGGTCAGGATGCCGAGTTCGGGCGGGAAACCCCAGGATTTCACGGTATAGGCCGTGAAATAGGCCGCGCCACCGAAGAAGGTCGCATGGCCGAAGGAGAGCAGTCCGGTATAGCCGAGCAGCAGGTTGAAGGCGCAGGCAAAGAGCGCGAAGCAGAGCAGCTTCATCAGGAAGATCGGGTAGAAGAAGAACGGCGCGACCACGAGCAGCAGCAGGCCGATGACGAGAAAGGCTGCCTGCACCGAAAGGGCAGTGCGGCTTTTTTCCGTGCGGATGGTTTCGGTGATGTCTGTCATGTCACGCATCCCGGCCGAAGAGGCCCGCGGGCCTGATGAGAAGCACGATCGCCATGATCACGAAAATCACGATGTTCGACGCCTCAGGATAGAAAACCTTCGTCAGGCCTTCGGCGATACCGAGCACATAGCCGGTGATGATGGCACCCATGATCGAGCCCATGCCGCCGACGACCACGACGGCGAAGACGACGATGATAATGTTCGAGCCCATCAGTGGCGAGACCTGATAGATCGGCGCGGCCAGCACCCCGGCGAAAGCGGCAAGACCGGCTCCCAATGCATAAGTCAGCGTCAGCAGCAGCGGAACGTTGACGCCGAAAACCTGCACCAGCGTGGTGTTCTCGGTCGCGGCGCGCAGATAGGCGCCGAGCTTGGTCTTCTCGATCAGCAGCCATGTGCCGATGCAGACGATCAGCGAGACGATAACCACCCAGCCGCGATAGATCGGCAGGAACATGAAGCCCAGATTGGTGCCGCCGGCAAGTGCTGCGGGCGTCGCATAGGGCTGGCCGGAGGAGCCGTAAAGATAGCGAAACGTCCCCTCGATCGCCAGCGCCATGCCGAAGGTGAAGAGCAGGCCATAGAGCGGATCGAGATCATAGAGCCGCCGGAGAAACAGCCGCTCAACCACCGCGCCGAACAGACCGACGACCACAGGCGCCAGGATTAGCGCCGGCCAATAGCCGATGCCGCCATAGGCGAGCATCAGATAGGCGACGAAGGCGCCGAGCATGTATTGCGCGCCGTGGGCGAAGTTGATGACGCGCAGCAGGCCGAAGATGATGGCGAGGCCAAGGCTCAGCAGCGCGTAGAAGGAGCCGTTGATCAGGCCGATCAAGAGCTGGCCGAGAAGCGCCTGGACGGGGATGCCGAAGATCATGGTCATGGGCTCGCCCCCTCGAGGTAGGCGAAAGGCGTCACGGCACCCTCTCCGCATCCCTCATTCCTGTGCTTGTCACAGGAATCCAGCCACGCGAAGTCTTTCGCGTGAAAAGAGTCCTCCGCGCCGCAGACGCAGCGCTGCTGGATCCCTGTGACAAGCACAGGGATCAGGGAGGTATTGGTGGCGGATATGGAGGTCTCATTCAGGTTCACAACCATACCCTAAACCCCCAAAACCTTGTGCAGCGTATCCATCCGCTGCGGCAGTTCCCCAACCGGGAATTCCGACACGATTTGCCCGTGATCCATCAGGTAAAACCGATCGGCAATGCGGCTGGCGAAGCGGAAGTTCTGCTCCACGAGCAGGATCGTCATGCCACGCTGCTTCAGCGTCTTCAGCACTTCGCCGATGCGCTGGACGATGACGGGAGCAAGCCCTTCCGTCGGCTCATCGAGCAGCAGCATCTTCACGCCGGTGCGCAGCACCCGGGCGATCGCCAGCATCTGCTGCTCGCCGCCGGAAAGCTTTGTGCCGGAGCTGGCGCGCCGCTCGTAAAGGTTCGGAAAGAGCTCGTAGATTTCATCGACGGTCATGCCGCCCGGCGCCACGACTGGCGGCAGCAGCAGGTTTTCCGAAACTGTCAGCGTCGAGAAGATGCCGCGCTCTTCGGGCACGAAGCCGATGCCCTTATGCGCCGTCTTGTGCAGCGGCACCTGCATCATGTCGGTTCCGGCAAAGCTGATCCTGCCCTTCCGCGCCCGCACGATGCCGGTGATGGTGCGCAGTGTCGTCGTCTTGCCGACGCCGTTGCGGCCGAGGATGGTGATCGTCTCGCCCTCGCCGACGGTCATGTCGATGCCGTGCAGGATATGGCTTTCGCCGTACCAGGCATTGAGGCCCTGGATTTCGAGCAGCGCCGCCATCAGCCCTCCTCCGAGCCCATATAGGCCTGGCGCACGCGCGGGTCCTGGCTGACGGTGGCGTAATCGCCCTCGGCCAGGATTTCGCCGCGCTGGAGCACGGTCACCTGCTGGCAGATATTGGCGACGACGGAGAGATTGTGTTCAACCATCAGCACCGCGCGATCGCGGGCGACGTCGCGGATGATGGCGGAGACGACGCTGACATCCTCCTGCCCCATGCCGGCCATCGGCTCGTCGAGCAGCAATACCTTGGGATCGAGCGCCAGCGTGGTGGCGATCTCCAGCACGCGCTTGCGGCCGTAGGAAAGATCGGCGGCCAGCGCATCGCGCTCCTTGGATAGGCCGACACTGGCCAGCAGCTGCTCGGCTCTGCCCGTCAGCTGGTCGAGCGCCGAAAGCGGCCGCCAGAACTGTGTCGACAGATTGTTCGGCCGCTGCAAGGCGACACGGACGTTGTCGAGCACGGTCAGATGCGGAAAGACCGCCGAAATCTGGAAGGAGCGGACGAGGCCCATGCGCGCCACCCGGTCGGGCGGCGTCCTGGTGATGTCGGTGCCCATCAGCATGATGGTGCCCGCCGTCGGCTGCAGGAACTTCGTGAGCAGGTTGAAGACCGTGGTCTTGCCCGCCCCGTTCGGGCCGATCAGCGCATGGACGCTGGCATCATGGACATCGAGATCGACATTTTTCACGGCCGTGAAGCCGCCGAAATCCCGGCGAAGGCCGCGGGCGGAAAGCACCACCCGCGGCTTCGCATTATTGACTGGTGCGGAAACCGCCATCGATCACTTCACCAGATCGCAGCCGCTCTTGGCGGGGTCGATATAGGCTTCTTTGCCCGGGATGGTGGCGAGCACGTTGAAGTAGTCCCACGGCTCCTTGCTTTCATCGGGCTTCTTCACCTGCAGCAGGTACATGTCATGGATCATCCGGCCGTTGGCGCCAACAGTGCCGCCGCGGCCGAAGACGTCGTCGACCGGCATTTCATGCAGTTGCTTGGCCACCGCTTCCGTCTCATCCGTGCCGGCCTTCTGGACGGCTTTCAGATACTGGAGAACGGCGGAATAGGTGCCTGTGTGAATCATGTTCGGCATCTTGCCGGTGCGGTCGAAAAACTTCTTGCCGAACGCACGGCTTTCATCGTCGCGGTTCCAATAGAAGCCTTCTGTCAGCGTCAGGCCCTGGGCCGCTTCGAGGCCGAGGCCGTGCACTTCGGCGAGCGTGAAGAGCAATGCGGCAAGCCGCTGGCCGCCCTGGACGATGCCGAATTCGGCCGCCTGCTTGATGGCATTCGCTGTGTCGAGGCCGGCGTTCGCCAGGCCGATGACCTTGGCGCCTGAGGACTGCGCCTGCAGCAGGAAGGACGAGAAGTCCTGACTGGACAGCGGATGACGCACGGAGCCGACGATCGTGCCGCCATTGGCCTTGACGAAGTCGCCGGTCTGCTGCTCAAGCGAATAGCCGAAGGCATAATCGGCCGTCAGGAAGAACCAGCTGTCGCCGCCCTGCTTGACGAGGGCGCCGCCCGTGCCGACCGCCAGTGCATGGGTGTCATAGGCCCAATGGAAGCCGTAGGGGCTGCAGGCCTTGCCGGTCAGATCGGTGGTCGCCGCACCGGTGACGATATCGATCTTCTTCTTTTCCTTGGCAACCGCCTGGACGGCGAGCGCCACCGAGGAGGTCGTCAGCTCCATGATCGCGTCTACCTGCTCGGTGTCATACCACTGGCGAGCAATGTTGGAGGCGACATCGGGCTTGTTCTGGTGGTCGGCATCGACAATCTCGATGGGCATATCGAGCACCTTGCCACCGAAATCCTCGACCGCCATCTTGGCGGCCTCGACCGAAGACTTGCCGCCGAAATCGGCATAGACGCCGGACTGATCGTTCAGAATGCCGATCTTGACCTTGCCGTCGGACACCGCCCCGCTTTGGGCGAAAACGGCCGTGCTGCTTGCCAGAAGAAATGCAAGTGACGCAATGAAGCTCTTTCGCATAAGTCTCTCCTCCCAGAGATTGGCAGATCGCGATCTGTTCAAATTTGATGAGCCACCCTCCTCAAGGCAGCCACTCAACGCCCACGATCACGGAATTTCCGCGATGAGGCAACCAAGCGTTTACAAATAATTCCAAACAGTATCTGTTCATTTTTGCACAGAACCGTACCGAAAGTGCTGAAACCGGCCTCTCTGCAGAGCATCAGGCGAAGCCGCATTAGACCAAAGACTAAGGCCAGCACGGACCTTCGATGACCAACTCCTCGCAGTTTACTTGGGACGATCTGCAGTTTTTTCTAGCCGTGGCCAGAACCGGGCAGCTGTCGACTGCGGCGCGACAGCTCCGGAGCAGTCATGCCACCGTATCACGGCGGATCGACCGGCTGGAATTCGCGCTGAAGGTCAAGCTCTTCGAGCGCAATCCGCGCGGCTATGTGCTGACGGCGATGGGCAACCGCTTCGTCGAGACGGCCGAGAAGATGGAGCTGGAGACAGAGCGGCTGCGGGCTGATCTTACCACCGGCGCGATGGCGCAGCGCGGCGTGGTGCGGCTGAGTGCCCCGGAAGGGTTTGCGAATTTCTTCTTTGCGACGGTGCTGCCGCAATTTGCCGAGCGTCATCCCCATCTGTCGTTGGAGCTGGTGACGATCCAGCAGATCATGTCGCTGTCGCGCAAGGAAGCCGACATCACCGTCGTCCTCGACGAGCCGAAGGGCGGTCCCTATTACGCCGAGAAACTCACCGACTATCATCTGCAGGTCTATGGCTCGCGAGACTATCTGGCCGCCAACGCCCCGGTCGTCAGCCGCGAGGATCTGCTGTTGCATCCCTTCATCAGTTATATCGAAGAGATGATCTTCGCGCCGGGGCTCGATTACCTCGGTGACGTTCATCCGCGCATCAAGCCGCAATTCCAGAGCTCCAGCATCTTCGCGCAGCTGACCGCGACGCGAAACGGGCTTGGGCTCTGCGTGCTCCCCTATTTCTTCGCCAGTCGCTATCCCGAGCTCGAGTGCGTGCTGCCTGATGAAGTGGATTTGAGCCGCAGCTACTGGATCACCTGCCACCAGGACCAGAAGCAGGCACCGAGGGTGCGCGCCGTCATCGACTTTCTGCGCGAGGCCGTCACCTGGCCGGATGCACGCTTCATTCCGCCCTTCGCGACACCGGCCGCCCGCAGGGGCGGCTGATCATCCCGGCAGTCCCGCGAAAACCTGGCGTACCGGCGGGGGCGCGAAGCGGCTTGCGTGTGGCCTGAGGCAGGGTCCATGATGCGCCATCTTTTCGAGTCCATTTGCCCCATGAATTCAGAACCGGATATTGCCATCATCGGAGCGGGCGCCGCAGGCGTCGGCGCAGCAGGAAGGCTTGCAAAGAGCGGCCTTTCCGTTTCGGTCTTCGAAGCCCTGCCCCGGATCGGCGGCCGCGCCTGGACATTGAACACGCCTGTTGCCGCGATCGATCTCGGCTGCGGCTGGCTGCATTCGGCCGACCGCAATCCCTGGACGCGGATTGCCGAAGAGGCCGGCATTAAGGTCGATAGCAGACCAAGCGCCTGGCACCGGCAGGATCGCGATTTCGGTTTTCCGCGCGCCGAGCGGGATGCCGCCCGCGCTGCCTTTGGCCGCTGGGCCGAGCGAGTTGCCGAGGCACCTCCGCCAAGCGACTGTGCCATCGACGCTGTGGAGCCCGGCGAGCCCTGGCTTGCCTATATGCAGGCGCTGAGCGGCTATATCAGCGGCGACGAGCTGGAGCGCATATCGGCAGAGGATTATGCCGCCTATGACGAGGCCTCGACGGAGAACAACTGGCGTCTGGAGACCGGCTATGGCGCGCTTGTCGCCGCCACGATGCCGGTTTCGGTCGAGCTTCATCTGGCAACGCCGATCCAGTCGATCTCCCTCGACGGCAGCCGTTTGACGCTGCGGACGGAGCGCGGGACCATCAGGCCGCGAGCACTGGTCATCACCGTTTCCACCAATGTGCTCGCCAGCGATGCCATCGCCATGCCCTCCTCGCTCGACCCATGGCGCGAGGCCGCATTGCAGCTGCCGCTCGGCAACAACGAAAAGCTCTATTTCGAAATCACCGGCGGTCACAGTTTCGACGACGAAAGCCATGTGATCGGCAATCCGCGCGATCCCAGGACGGCGAGCTACTATATCCGCCCCTTCGGCAAGCCCGTCATCGAGGTCTTCCTCGGCGGAAGCGGTGCCCGGGCCGTGGCTGAAAACCCGGAAGCGGCTTTTCCGCGGGCGATGGAGGAGCTTTCGGCGCTGTTCGGCTCCGGCATTCACAGGGAACTTCGCCCGCTTGCCGCGTCCGAGTGGACCAACACCTCCTCGATCCGCGGCGGCTACAGCCATGCTCTGCCCGGCCATGCAGCGGCACGGCAGGCCCTGGCACGGCCGTTCGACAACCGCATCTTCTTCGCCGGCGAAGCAACCAACCGCACGGATTTCTCGACCGCGCACGGCGCCTATGAAAGCGGGCTTCGGGTCGCCGAAGAAGCGCTGCAGGCGCTCGGCCGGTAGAGCCGTATCCCCCAATTGCAACCGGTAGAGCTTTATGCCACGCTGACCGTGCCGTTTCGGCATTCGCAGAGGAAGGGGACCCCTCGCATGCTTCTATTGCTTGCATTTTTGATCGGGATCATTGCCGGCCTTCGGGCCATGACCGCACCGGCCGCCGTCGCATGGGGCGCAGCCCTCGGCTGGTTCGATGTCTCGCAGACGCCGCTTGCCTTCATGGGTTACAAATGGACGCCGTGGATATTCACGGTGCTGGCCGCCGTTGAGCTGATCACTGACCAGCTGCCGACCACGCCCAGCCGCAAGGTGCCGATGCAGTTCGGCGCCCGCATCATCATGGGCGCGCTGACCGGCGCCACGATCGGCGCATCCGGCGGCTCGCTGGTGGGTGGCCTGATCGCCGGCGTTATCGGCGCCATCGTTGGGACGCTCGGCGGGGCTGCCGTCCGCGGCAAGCTTGCTGCCGCCTTCGGCAAGGATACGCCGGCAGCCCTCATCGAGGACGCGATCGCCATCGTCGGCGCGCTCCTGATCGTATCGGCCGTCGCATGAAGACCCTTGACGCCATCTTCATCGGGGCCGGTCAGGCCGGCCCCTTTCTCGCTGCCCGCATGGCCGAGAAGGGCATGAAGGTGGCGCTGATCGAGCGCAAATATCTCGGCGGCACCTGCGTCAATGCCGGCTGCATGCCAACAAAAACGCTGGTCGCCAGTGCCCGCGCCGCGCATGTGGCCCGGACCGGCGGCGACTACGGCGTCAGGATTTCCGGCGCCATTGAGATCGACATGAAGACGGTGCGCAAGCGCGCCGAGACGGTGACCATGAATGCCCGCAACGGCCTGATCGGCTGGTTCTCGGGCATGAAGACCATGGAGGTCATCTACGGCCATGCGACATTCACTGGCGCCAAGACCGTCGAGGTGAACGGCGAGACGCTGACCGCGCCGCTGATCTTCCTGAATGTCGGCGCCCGCCCGACAATCCCGGATTTTCCAGGCCTTGCCGATATCGACTATCTTACCAGCACCTCGATCATCCAGCTCGATACCCTGCCCCGCCATCTCGTGGTGATCGGCGGCAGCTATATCGGCCTGGAATTCGCGCAGATGTACCGCCGCTTTGGCGCCGAGGTGACGGTTATCGAACGCGGTCCGAAGCTCGCCTCCCGCGAGGACGAGGATGTTTCGGATGCGATCGAGGAGATCGTCGTTTCCGACGGCATCACGGTTCACACCGGCGCGGAGAACATCGCTTTCGCCAAGAACGGAGATGACGTGACAGTGTCACTGGCTGGCAAGCCGGACATCCAGGCAAGCCATGTCCTCGTCGCCACCGGCCGCACGCCGAATACCGGCGATCTCGGCCTCGAAGCGGCTGGCGTCGCGACCAACAAGCGCGGCTTCATCACCGTCGATGACCGGCTAATGACCAATGTCGACGGCATCTATGCGCTCGGCGACTGCAACGGCCATGGCGCCTTCACGCATACATCCTATAACGATTTCGAGATCGCCGCCGCCAACCTGCTGGATGGCGGCGACCGCAGGGTCTCCAGCCGCATTCCAGCCTATGCGCTCTATATCGACCCGCCGCTCGGCCGCGCGGGAATTACCGAGAAACAGGCACGCGCCTCAGGCCGCAAGGTGCTGGTCTCGAAACGGCCGATGAGCCGAGTCGGCCGCGCCAACGAACGCGGCGAGACCAAGGGTTTCATGAAGATCGTCGCCGATGCGGAGACCAAGGAAATCCTCGGCGCCGCCTTCCTGGGCATCGAGGGCGACGAGGCGATCCATGGCATCATCGATGCGATGAATGCGGGAACCCGCTATCCGGTGCTGCAATGGTCGGTGCCGATCCATCCGACGGTCTCGGAGCTCATTCCAACGATCATCGGCGATCTCAAGCCGGTGTGATCAGGCAGGCCATCTGACGCCGTTTTCGGGCTTGCATTCTTGGCGGTTTTGGATTTACCTCGCCCCGTTCTCAGGGCGGGGTGCAATTCCCCACCGGCGGTATCGGGTTTACCCCCGGAGCCCGCGAGCGCTTCCAGCAATGGAAGGTCAGCAGATCCGGTGAGATGCCGGAGCCGACGGTATAGTCCGGATGGAAGAGAGCATGCAGGCAGAACCTCTCCAGGGAGAGGTGACTGATGCTGTTCGCCCAAGGGAGAATTGGGCCGCCGCGGCGGCTCGAAGCAACAGCCAGAGATGGCACCCTTGAAAGGCAGAGACATGACAATAGCAACCAAACCGCAGGGTCACCGGATCGCCATCGTGCGTGCCCGCTGGCACGCCGGTATCGTCGATCAATGCGTGAATTCCTTCATCTCGACATGGAAGGCACAGAGCACCAACGCGGCAGAGGTCGACATCTTCGACGTGCCTGGCGCGCTTGAAATCCCGCTCCATGCGCAGACGCTGGCCCGGACCGGCAAGTATGCGGCGATCCTCGGCTGCGCCTTCGTCGTCGACGGCGGCATCTATCGGCACGACTTCGTTGCCGGAACCGTTCTCGACGGCCTGATGCGCGTCCAGCTCGATACCAATGTGCCGGTACTGTCGGCGGTGCTGACGCCGCACCACTTCCAGGAAAGCGAAGCGCATATCGAGTTCTTCATGAACCACTTCGTCATCAAGGGCCAGGAAGCGGCCAATGCCTGCCGGGCGATCCTTGAGGCCCGCAGCAATCTCGCGGTCGCCGCACTCTGATCGGTAGAGCAGAATAATGCGCCGGAAAATCATCCGGCGCATTGATCAATTCGCGCTAAAGCGGGGCGCCTTGCCGCGCTCCGTGGCCGGTGCAGTGCTCGTCAGCACCTGGCCGTGAAAACGGCTCAGCTGACCGGTGACGTCGGCGATTTCGCTTTCGACACGCGCCTCGTCCCAGCCCAAAGCTGCGGCTGCGATGCCGGCGATTTCCCGCAATCCCTCGATCGTCAGGCGCCCCTCGATCGCCAGCGTCGTGCGGCGAAGCACGATATCGGCCAGATGGACGACGAGTTCGTTGCGGGTGATCCAGTCGATTTCCTTGAAGCTGTGCTGTGACGCGCCGGTCAGCCTGGTATCGTCGGAATGAACCGAAGCGAATGTGAGGATCGCCGTGGCCGTCGTACCGTACCGGCCCAGCAATTCGTCGGCGCGCTCGATCGTCACGCTCCCTTTCGCTGCCAGATCCTTGATCCAGTGGCCTCGCTTCTCGCCATCGGCGGGAAAGCCCTTGCCGCCGCCGATCGCAAGATAGCGGGTCGATTCGCTGCGGCTCCGCTGCAGACGCGCGAGAACGGTATCGGCAACCTCTTCGGCGAAGCCACGGAACGTCGTCCACTTGCCGCCAATCAGCGAGACGATCGCGAACGGGCGGCTGCCTTCGGGTTCCTTAACCGGCGCGGAATGGTCGCGGCTGATGAGGCCCGGTGCCGTCGCATCCGATGCCGGGAGCGGACGGATGCCGCTATAGCTGTAGACGATCTGATCGCGGTCGAAGCGTAGCGTCGGCAGCAGGGAACGAACGCTCTCGAGGAAATAGTCGGTCTCCGGTTCCTCGCAGCGAACGTCATCGGGATTATCGGCCGGGATATCGGTCGAGCCGACCAGCGCCAGGCCGAGATAGCTATAAACAAGGCAGATGCGGCCGTCGTCGGCCTCGAAATAGATCATATGGCCGTTGAGGCTGCGCACCAGTTCGGCATGGTCGAGCAGGATATGTGAGCCCTTGGTGCCGCCGATCATCTTCGAGGGCGCGCCGAGGGCCGCGTTGACATGATCGATCCAGGGACCAGCAGCGTTGACGACCAGCTTCGGCTTTACCGCGAACTCGCGGCCATCGGCCTGCCGGAATGTCAGCGACCCGCCTGAGACCGTTTCCATCGTGGTGAAATTGGCAGCCAGACTTTTCGGATTGGCATCGAGGCCATCGCGCACGAGTTCATAGACCAGCCGCTCAGGCCGGCTGATCTTTGCGTCATAATAGATGCCGCCGGCGACGATCGCTGGGGTCACATGCGGCATTTCCTTGCGGGCCTGCTTCCTCAGGATCAGCCGGTGCTTCGGCATCACCTGATCGCGCGAACCGAAAAAGTCGTAGAGCCGCAGGCCAATCTTGATCAGCACCGCACCGCGGCTGCGCGGCGCCGTCTTGGAGCCGAAGAGTGTGCGGATCGCCGCCCATATGCCACGCGTCCAGGAAAAGACCGGGATAAAGGTCGGCAGCGGCTCGACGCAATGCGGCGCGTTCTTGAGCAAGAGGTTGCGCTCCAGCGTCGATTGCGCGACGAGGCCGAATTCGCCGGTCTCGAGATATTTCAGCCCGCCGTGGATGAGCCTCGAGGGCGCAGCGCTGGTGCCTGAACCGAAATCGGCCTTGTCGACGATCAGGCAATTGACGCCCTGCACAGAGAGATCGCGAAACAGCCCGGCGCCGTTGATGCCCGCGCCGATGATGAGGACGTCGATGTCGCCCTCGCCGAGATCGGAGAAGCGCTGCTGCAGATCGGCTGTCATGATGTCATCGTCCTAAATCGCCCGCCGCGGCAGGCATCATTCATTTCAGTTTGCAGCCTGATCGGGCGCCAGCGCCGCAATCTTCGGCCAGAGCGGCGTCATGGCATCGGCGATCTCGCGAAATACCTGGTAACGCTTCTCGTAGTCGGCGCTGCGCGCCGGGTCCGGCTGGCAGGTTTTCTCGATGCTTGCGGTATCGCGCGGATCGCTTTGCGGATCGTCATAGATTCCAGCGCCCGATCCGGCGCAGAGCGCCGCGCCCCAGGCCGCTGCTTCGTCGGTTTCGGTCACGGTGACCGGCATGCCGAGGATATCGGCAAACATCTGCACGACGGCAGGATTGCGCGAGATGCCGCCCGCCAGACGAGCGCGGTCGAACGAGAACCCGTCGCGCAGAGCATCGACATGGATGCGGTGGTTGAAGGCAATACCCTCAAGTACGGCCCGCAGCATGTCGCCACGGTCGTGCCAGCCGCCGAGCCCGAAGAACCCGGCGCTCGCCTCAGCGCCATAAGGCGAACCGAAGAGATAGGGATGGAACAGCGCCGTCGAAGGCCGCTGGAAGGCCGCATCGATCTCCGGCCCAAGCAAGGCATGAACGGAGCGGCCGTTCGTCTCGCCCTCGGCCCGCTCGGCGGCGCAGAGCTTGTCGAGAAACCAGTCGTAATTGGCCGTCGAGGCCGGCGAGATCGACATGCTGTTCCAGATGCCGGGCGCAATGCCGTTGCGGCAGAACCAGCGCCTGTCGACGCGCGGTTCCGACGATAGTGTTTCGTTGATCGAGTAGGTGCCGGCGATGATGGCGACGACGCCCTTGCCGTATCCCCCGGCGCCGAGCGCCGAGGCGGTGACATCATGCAGACCCGCCATGACGGGCGTGCCTTCGGCGAGGCCGGTCAGATTTGCGGCCTCGCGCGTCACCCGGCCGACGATCTGGTCGGAGCGCGAAGCTGGCGGCAAGGCGTGAACGAGCTTCTGCAGGCCGAAGAGCCGCAGCGCATCCTGGCTGTAATCCTGTGTCTTCACGTCGGTGAAGGAGGTGCTGGCCTCGGTGCGATCCGTGCCGATGATCCCCGTCAGGCAGAAGCGCAGCCAGTCCTTGCAGCTGATGAAATGGCCGATGCGCTTGTAGCGCTCGGGCTCCATCTCGCGGATCCAGGCGAGCAGCGCCGACGGTGCGGAGACGTGCGGGATCTGGCCCGTCAGTTCGATGGCGCTCTCGGCGACATCACTGTCCGTCCATTCGTTGACGATCGGCCCTGCCCGGCTGTCAAGCGACAGGATGGCGCGGCCAAGCGGCTGCTGATCCTCGTCGAGCAGATAGATGCCGTCGCCATGCGCGGTGGCGGCTATACCCTGGATATCGCTTGCGGGGCGCTTGCTGAGCGCGATCGCCTCGCGGATCGCATCGGCCGTTGCCGTCCAGAGTTCGCCCATGTCGCGCTCGATATGGCGAGCCTTGGGAATGAACTGGGTGACGCGGCGCCTGCTGACTGCGAGCGGCGTGCCGTCAATGTCGAAAATGACGGCCTTGGTGACCGTCAGGCCACTATCGATCCCGAGCAGACTCGGCATTCGCCTTCCTCACTATCAGCAACCGGTGGCCGGGTTACGAGCGCCCTCCGGCGCTCTTGGCGACCACCACGTTGATATCCTTGGACCGCATGCGGTCGATGTGCACGGCGTCGGTCTTATCGTCGACGATGACGACGTCGAACTCGTCCAGTGCTGCGAAACTATGGAGTGCCCGCCGTTCGAACTTGGTGTGATCGGCAAGCAGGATGCGTTTGACGGAACAGTCAAACATGGCGCGCTTGGTATCGACGGTCTCCGGCGACTGATGCAGCACCGTGCCGTCGCTGATCGCCGACATGGAGATGAAGGCGATATCCGCCCGCAGCCCCTTGATCTCGCTGATCGTCATCCGGCCCATGAAGGCGTTGCACCAGTTGTAATACTGGCCGCCGAGTGCCAGCAGCGTCACGTCATGCATGCCCGTCAGCGCGTTCATCAGCGTCAGCGAATTGGTGATCGCGGTGACAGGCACCTTCGACGGCAAGTGCGCCGCCATCTGCAGAACCGTCGTCGAATCGTCGAAGAAGATCGCCTGCCCGGGCTCGACGAATTGCATCGCTGCCTCGGCAATCAGCTTCTTCTCCGTTGCCTGCCGGTTCGAGCGATAGACGTCGCTTGATTCGATCAAGTTCGTCGCCGCGGCGGTGACGATGCCGCGCGTCTTGCGGAAAAGCCCGCGGCTGACGAGTTCATCGACATCGCGATGGGCCGTCATCAGGCTGATCCCGAAGCGATCCGTCAGGTCTTCGATCCGCATCGAGCCTTCATTCATCACGGCCTCCGCGATCATGCGGCGGCGCGCGATCTGGCGCGTCTGCCGGCTGTCGCTTGTCAGCTCTTCCAACAGATCTTCGCCCTGGCTCGTCTTCTGTGTCACGGGGTCACCCTTGTCGCTGAATTCCGGATCCCAGCTTCGTACAGTGATTGCCACGCCAAGGCAAAAAGATGAAACGGAACGGGCGGTTGCGGGCACCATTTCAGGCATTGCGGAAGCCGGGCGGGTGGATGCCGCCCGGCTCTGAAAGAGCGCCCTGCCGGGCGCGCCTTCGATGTTTACTGCGACAGGACGAACGGCCCGGTATACTTGTCGACATTGTCCTTGGTGATCAGCAGGCAATCGAAGAGCTGCTTTTCGCTCTTGGCGCCGGTGCTGCCATTCTTGATGACATTGTCGGCCTGCTTGACGGCTTCTTCAGAGAAGACGGCAACCGGCTGGAGGACGGTGTACTGCAGTTCGCCGGCCTTGATCGCCGCAACAGCATCCGGAGAACCGTCGAAGCCGCCGACCTTGATGTTGGCGAGCTTGCCGGCTTCCTTGAGCGCTGCGATCGCGCCGAGAGCCATTTCATCGTTGCCAGAGATCACGCCGACGATGTCGGGATTTGCCTGCAGCATGGACTGCATCTTGTTGTGACCCTTGGTGCGGTCCCAATCGGCAACTTCCTTGGCAACCTTCTTCAGGTCCGGGTACTGCGACAGCACGGTTTCGTAGCCGTTGGAGCGGGTTGCCGCGTTGTTATCGGAAGGAGCGCCGAAGAGTTCGGCATAGTTGCCCTTGTCGCCGACAGCTTCGACCCACTGCTGCGCACCAAGCGCAGCACCCTGGGCGTTGTTGGAAACGAGCTGCGCCTTCGCCAGGCCTTCCTGGTTGATTTCAGCGTTGACGAGGATGACCGGGATACCGGCGGCAACAGCCTTCTTCACCGCACCGACCGAACCGTCGGCATTGGCCGGGTCGAGAATGATCGCGACCGACTTGTTGGTGATTGCCGTGTCGATCAGGTTGCTCTCGGTGTTGGTGTCACCCTTGTGGGCGCTGACCGAAGCCGTGTAGCCGAGCTTTTCGGCAGTGGCCTTGGCAACATTGCCTTCCGTCAGCCAGTAGGGGTTCGACGGATCGTTGACGATGATCGTCATGGCACCGGCTGCCCAGGCGGAGGTTGCGAGGAGCGGTGCGACAGCCGCGGCGGCGAGAAGAATGCGCATGCCTTTTTTAAACATAGTCTCTCTCCCATTAGTGAGCTCAGTTGTGCCGGAAACCGGCGTTGCTTTCCCCAATCGGCCTTCTTGGAACCCCAGCCTGCCGTCGTGGATAAGTTTCAGTCGCAGCCGTCAGGACGATTTGACCCGGCGGCCGTATTGGATGCTGTTCATCAGGACGGCGAGAACGATCACAGCGCCGGTAAAGACGGTCTGCCAATAGGCGGAGACGCCGATGATCACGAGACCATCCGACAGGAAGCCGATGACGAAGGCGCCAAGCATGGTGCCGCGCACCGTGCCGCGGCCACCCGTCAGCGCCGCGCCGCCGATGACGACGGCTGCAATCGCCGTCAGTTCGTAGGTCGTACCGGCGGTCGGGCCCGCCGACGTCAGCTGCGACGAGAGCACCAGGCCGGCGATCGCGGCGCAAACGCCTGAGAGCACATAGACGATGATCTTGACGCGCTTGACCGGAACGCCCGAAAGATCGGCCGCGCGCTCGTTGCCGCCCGATGCATAAAGCCAGCGGCCAAAGGCCGTGCGGCTGAGAACGATGCCGCAGACGATGGCAAGAACGGCAAGCACGATGACGCCGATCGGCACGCCGCCGAGGCGGTTGAAGCCGAGCCAGTCGAAGCCGGTATTCCCAAGCTCCGGGCGGCCACCGAGATTGTTGTAGGTCAGACCGTTGGTCATCAGCAGCGCGATACCGCGAGCTACATAGAGCACGCCGAGCGAGGCAACGAAGGCAGGCACCTTGAGATAGGCGACCAGCACGCCGTTAACCGCACCGACCAGGGCGCCGAGCGCACAGGTCAGCACTACGACCGCCCAGACCGGCGGATAGAGGATGACGCCGAAATAGCTGAGCGTCACGCCCTGCATCAGGAAACCGGCGATGCAGCCCGCGAGCCCGAGCGTCGAGCCGACCGAGAGGTCGATGCCGCCATTCAGGATGACCAGCAGCATGCCGATCGCCAGAATGCCAAAGATGGCGACGTGCGAGGCCATGATCAGGAAGTTGTTGAGGCTGAAATAATAGGGCGACAGGAACGAGAAGACCGCGATGATGACGATCAGCGCGAAGAACGCCCTGCCCTCGAGGATGAGACGCACGATATTGGTGTTGCGCTTCTGCCCGTTCGGAACTGTCTTCTTCTGGGTGATATCTGTGACTGACATAATCAGTGCTCCATAATTCCGGGCTAGTGCGCGACCACGGCTTCGCCGGAGGCGGCCATGATCTTTTCCTTGGTGACGTCAGAGCTAAACTCGGCCGAGATCCGGCCGCGATGCATGACGATGATGCGATGCGCGATGCTCAGGCATTCGTTGACTTCGGAGGTCGAATAGACGACCGCGAGCCCCTGCTTGGCGCGCTCGGCAAGCAGCTTGAAGACCTCGGCCTTTGCGCCGATATCGATGCCGCGGCTCGGTTCGTCGAGCAGGATGACCTTCGGCTGCGTGGCCAGCATCTTGCCGATGACGACCTTCTGCTGGTTGCCGCCGGAGAGCGAGCCGATCGACGCCTCGCCGCCATCTGTCTTCACGTGAACGCGGCGGATCGCATCGTTGACTAACTCCCGTTCGCGCCGGCCTGAAGTGAAGAGCCCCTTGGTGAAGGCGCCGATGCTGGCGAGCGACAGATTGGTGCCAACAGTCATCGTCTGCACCAGGCCATCGCGCTGGCGATCTTCGGGAACGAGAACCAGACCGCTCTCGATACGCTCGGCAATGCTGAAGCCGCCGACATCCCGGCCCTCAAGCAGGACCTGGCCACCGCTCGAGCGCAGACGCCCGGCAACGCATTCCAGAAGCTCGGTACGCCCGGCGCCCATCAGGCCGTAGATGCAGACCACTTCCCCGGCGCGCACCTTCAGCGACAGCCGGTCAACGGCGTTATAGGCAGCGCCCGACGGACCGGGCACGCTGAGATTCTCGATCGACAGCGCCACCTGGCCGAACTGATGACCCTCGGGCGGACTGCCGAGATCGAAATTGTCGCCGACCATGTTGCGGACGATCCATTCGAGATCGATGTCCTTGCGCTCGGCATAGGCAGTCATGGTGCCGTCGCGCAGGACGACGGCGTGATTGGTGATCTGCAGCGCCTCTTCGAGATGATGCGAGATATAGACGA
The DNA here is from genome assembly GCF_056399485.1 of Rhizobium sp. 01N424. NCBI lineage: Bacteria > Pseudomonadati > Pseudomonadota > Alphaproteobacteria > Hyphomicrobiales > Rhizobiaceae > Rhizobium > Rhizobium sp. 01N424. Next base: position 73,268 of record NZ_JBFTRK010000009.1, on the reverse strand, counting down.
TGGAAACGCCGCGGCTCGTCAGGTCGTGGATGACCTTGAAGAGAACTTCGACCTCGGTGGCGCTCAGCGCCGAGGTCGGTTCGTCCATGATCAGAATGCGCGAATTGACCGAGAGCGCGCGGGCGATCTCGACGATCTGCTGCTGGCCGAGGCGGAGATCCTCGACGCGCGTCAGCGGATCGATGTCTTCCTCGAGCTCTTCCAGCAGCGCACGCGTCTGGCGCTCTTCCTCGGCGAAATCGACCATGCCGCCGGTGATGATCTCGCGGCCCATGAAGATGTTGTCGCGGACGCTGAGATTGGGCGCCAGGCTGAGTTCCTGGTGAATGATCGAGATGCCGTGTTCACGCGCATGGGTCGACGAGGTGAAGCTGATCGGCGAGCCATCGAGGATGATCTCACCCGAGCTTGGCTGCACGACACCGGAAAGGATCTTCATCAAGGTCGATTTGCCGGCACCATTCTCTCCGAACAGCGTGGTCACCTGACCGCGATGGATGTCGAAATTCACGCCCTTCAGGGCATGCACATTGCCGTAGGACTTGGCGATGTTGCGGGCGGCGAGAACGACTTCGCCCTGCACTCCGTTACTGCGTAGCGGCTGGCTCATTTGACTTCGACCTTGACGGGCGTGACCAGCCAGTTTTTCGGATTGATCAGCTTGAACACGCCGACCACGGTCGCGGATTTCCCATCCAGCGTTTCCGGATCGAGGCCGGTAAAGACCGACTTCTTCATCTCGTTGTTGATGGCCGATCCCGCATCCTGATACTGGATCTGGTTGGTGAACTGACCGAACTCGATGGTGCCGGTGGCATCGCGGAGGTCCGTGCCGTTGACCGCAGGGCCGGTCTGGACACGGACCACCGTCTCGGGAGGCAATCCATCGACTTTCAGTTCATTGGTGTTCGATTTGCGGGCGCCGAACGTGCCTGTCAGCGTGACAGGGATGACGGGTCCGGTGCTCGTCGCGGTGCCGTATTTCTCGGCGGCGGCCTTCTTGTCGGCGGCGATGGCGGCGGCAAGATCGGCAGCCGGTACGGCGCGCTCCTGCACATTGGCCAATATCTTCGGGAACTGCTCGGCGCCAAAGGTTTCCGGTGAGAAGACCTGCTGCCTGACGTCGTTTTCGGAACCGATCTTGACCACCGTCGTGTCGACAGCGATCGCGCCGACAACGGCAACAACGAATGCCACGCCCACGATAAGCTTCAGATTGCTGCTGCTCGGCTTCGGTGCTGCGTAATCGGTTTGTGTGCTCATGTCGAGACGGCCTTTGACTTGGAGACGATAAAGCGAAGGGGCTGGCTGCAACTACGATCGCAGACGCGCCACGGCATGGCATCGCGCCGGATCAGAACCCGGCAGGCAGCCCGCGAAAGCGCAAGTCTGGACGAAAATCCGCATTGGAAGCCTCCTCTTCAGGACGCGGCGCCAGTCTCCTCCGACCGCCTGATCCTGCAATCACCCATCCGGAAGCAGGCTTCCGTGATAGAACTGTGTTACTTATGCCGGAAACAATGTTATAAAATCATAAGGCTGTCAACGGCACTTTTATCAGGGCCTGCGTTTCAATGCGGCGCTTCACGGCTTGTTTATCGCGTTGCGGCGCAACATAAGAAGGCAGCAAATGCACAAATAAATACCTGTCAAAAAATTTGGAAAACTCATACATAACATTGATATTTAATATAAATTACAGATGCGCGATATTCGCAGCAAAAGCGGCGGCTGCAGTCTTGCGCAAACGGAGGCGGCCGCCGCGCATCAAGCCGATGCCCATTATTTTAGCTGAAAAAATTTTCATGACTAGAAAAATCTTGCTGGCCTTGTGATATCTTTGTGTTATGTTTATCGGTGAGGCCTATGGGAGGTTTCGGCAGATATTCGATTCATTACCGGCGGCAGACGCACGCTTGCGGCCCGTCACCATGGAATCGATCACGCGGCCGAAGCAGAGCGATGGAATTCGGCCGATCGGGAGGACTGCATGATGAATTGGACGCGCGTATTGCCCGCCGCAGCGTTCCCGGCATTGGCGGGATAACCCTGCGATGACAGCGACACAGAATATCATCATCGGCATCGACGCCGGCACATCCGTGATCAAGGCGGTTGCCTTCGATCTTTCTGGACGCCAGATCGCCACCGCATCCGTACGCAACAGATACGCAACCGGCGACGACGGCTCGGCGACGCAGCCGCTTGCGCAGACATGGGCGGATTGCGCCAGTGCGCTGCGCGGCCTTGGCGAAAAAGTGCCCGGTCTTGCGGCGCGCACCGCCGCCGTTTCCGTCACCGGACAAGGTGACGGCACGTGGCTCGTCGGTCGCGAGAGTGCACCGGTCGGCGATGCCTGGCTGTGGCTCGATGCGCGCGCCGCATCGACGGTGGTCTCGCTTGCGGCCGGGCCGAACAACCGCGCCCGCTTCGAGGCGACCGGCACCGGCCTCAACACCTGCCAGCAGGGCACCCAGCTCGCGCATATGGACCGTTTCGCGACCGATCTCCTTGATCGCGCCGAAACGGCGCTGCACTGCAAGGATTGGCTCTATCTCAATCTCACCGGCATCCGCGCCACCGATCCGTCGGAGGCGAGTTTCACCTTCGGCAATTTCCGCACCCGGCAATATGACGACGCCGTCATCGATGCGCTTGGCCTCGAACACCGGCGCAAGCTGCTGCCTGAGATCATCGACGGCACCGAAATCAGCCATCCGCTGACCACGGATGCCGCCAAGGCCTGCGGGCTGCTGGCCGGAACGCCCGTCTGCCTCGGCTATGTGGATATGGTGATGACCGCGCTCGGCGCCGGCGTCCGCAGCGGTGGGCGCAACGCCGCATGCTCGACGATCGGCTCGACCGGCGTCCACCTTCGCGCCAAGGCCGTCGGCGATGTCCACCTCAACAGTGAGGGCACCGGCTATGTGATCGCCCTGCCGATCCCCGGCATCGTCACCCAGGTCCAGACGAATATGGGATCGACGATCAATATCGACTGGATCCTCGATATCGCCGCCTCCCTGATGGCAGATGCCGGCAAGACGGTTTCGCATGCGGAGCTGATCGCGCGCATCGATGGCTGGTTTGCCGATAGCAAGCCGGGCTCCGTGCTCTATCACCCCTATATTTCCGAAGCCGGCGAGCGCGGCCCCTTCGTCAACGCCAACGCGCGTGCCGGCTTTGCCGGGCTGTCCACCCGCCACCGTTTCCCCGATCTCGTGAGAGGCGTGGTCGAGGGTCTTGGGCTCGCGACCCGCGATTGCTATGCGGCAATGGGGGCGATGCCGGAAGAACTGCGCATCACTGGCGGCGCCACGCGTTCGCAGAGCCTGCGCCGCTCGCTGTCATCAGCCGTCAACGCACCGATCCGCCAGTCGCAACGCGACGAGACCGGGGCTGCTGGTGCCGCGATGATGGCCGCGGTTGCGGTCGGCGTGTATCCGACGATGGATGATTGCATTGCCGACTGGGTCTCGCCGCTGCTTGGCGAACCCGAGGTTCCCGATGCCGCCGAGGCGGCGCGGTTCGAAACGCTTTTCGCAGCCTATACCGACATCCGCCAGGCAATGGCGCCCGCCTGGGACAAGCTCGCCTCGACCGCGACGGCGACACCAGGCGCATAACTCAAGTTCTGATGCGCTGGCATCTAAGGAGCATGACATGACCGAACCCGAAACCCTGGACCTCTTCGTCATCGGCGGCGGCATCAACGGCGCCGGTATCGCACGCGATGCCGCTGGCCGTGGGCTCAAGGTGGCGCTGTGCGAAAAGGATGATCTGGCGCAGGGAACCTCGTCGCGGTCGGGCAAACTGGTGCATGGCGGGCTGCGTTATCTCGAATATTACGAATTCCGCCTGGTGCGCGAAGCGCTGATCGAACGCGAAGTGCTGCTCAATGCCGCCCCGCACATTATCTGGCCGATGCGCTTCGTGCTGCCGCACAGCCCTGAGGACCGCCCGGCCTGGCTGGTTCGCCTCGGCCTCTTCCTCTACGACCACCTCGGCGGCCGGAAGAAGCTGCCGGGCACCCGCACGCTCAACCTGCTGCGCGATCCCGAGGGCACGCCGATCCTCGATCAATACAAGCGCGGCTTCGAATATTCCGATTGCTGGGTCGATGACGCCCGCCTCGTCGTGCTGAACGCCGTCAGCGCCGCCGAAAAAGGTGCGATCGTGCTGACCCGTTCGCCTGCCGTCTCCGCCCGGCGCGAAAATGGCGCATGGACCGTCGTCACCAAGAACAGCACGACAGGCGAGACCCGCACTTTCAAAGCCAAATGTCTGGTGAATTGCGCCGGCCCCTGGGTGACCGACATCATCAACCGCGTCGCCGGATCGAACTCGGCCCGCAATGTGCGCCTGGTCAAGGGCAGCCACATCATCGTCCCGAAATTCTGGGCGGGCTCGAATGCCTATCTCGTCCAGAACCACGACAAGCGCGTCATCTTCATCAACCCCTATGAGGGCGACAAGGCGCTGATCGGCACCACCGACATCGCCTATGAAGGCCGCGCCGAGGATGTCTCTGCCGACGAGAGCGAGATCGATTACCTGCTGAAGGCGGTGAACCGCTACTTCAAGGAAAAGCTCCGCCGCCAGGACGTGCTGCACAGCTTCTCCGGCGTGCGTCCGCTCTTCGACGACGGCAAGGGCAATCCGTCCGCCGTGACCCGCGACTATGTCTTCGATCTCGACGAAACCGGCGGCGCGCCGCTGCTCAATGTCTTCGGCGGCAAGATCACCACCTTCCGCGAGCTCGCCGAGCGCGGCCTGCACCGCCTCAAGCACATCTTCCCCGGCATGGGCGGTGACTGGACCCAGACGGCACCCCTGCCCGGCGGCGAAATCCCCAATGCCGACTATGAGACCTTCGCCAACAGTCTGCGCGACACCTATCCCTGGATGCCACGCAAGCTCGTGCATCACTATGGCCGCCTCTATGGCGCCCGCACCAAGACCGTCGTTTCAGGAGCAACCAGCATCGAGGCGCTCGGCCGCCATTTCGGCGGGCAGTTCTACGAGGCGGAGGCCCGCTACCTAGTCGCCACCGAATGGGCGGAAACGGCAGAGGACATCCTATACCGCCGCACCAAGCACTATCTGCACATGAGCGAGGCCGAGCGCGCTGCCTTTGCCGACTGGTTCGCCTCCTCCCGCCTCGCCGCCGCCTGAAGGAGGTTTCGATGACGCTGACGCTTTCGTTGAATACCAATCCGCTGGTCAACCGCTTCGCGGAGCCCGACGATCTGATCGACACGGTGGCGCGCGACCTGAAGATCCGCGACCTGCAGCTGACCCACGAATTCATCAATCCGAGCTGGCAGGCGCCGGTGATCCGCCGCCTGACGCGGTGCATGAACACGGCGCTGCGGCGCACCGGCGTTCGCGTCACCTCCGGGATGACCGGCCCCTACGGCCGCCTCAACCATTTCGGCCACCCTGATGCCGAGGTCAGGCGTTACTATATCGACTGGTTCAAGACCTTTGTCGATATCACCGCCGATCTCGGCGGCGATTCCGTCGGCACACAGTTTGCGATCTTCACCTACAGGGATTTCGACGACCCCGTTCGCCGCGAGGAGCTGATCAAGATCGCCATCGACAGCTGGGCCGAAGTCGCGGAACATGGCCGCGCCGCCGGCCTTTCCTATGTTTTCTGGGAGCCGATGAGCGTCGGCCGCGAGTTCGGCGAGACGATCGCCGCCTGCCTGTCGCTGCAGGAACGGCTGACATCGGCGAAAATGGCGATCCCGATGTGGATGATGGCCGATATCGACCATGGCGACGTCACCTCCGCCAACCCCGACGATTTCGATCCCTATGCCTGGGCCCGCGCCGTGCCGCCGGTCTCGCCGATCATCCACATCAAGCAGAGCCTGATGGACAAGGGCGGCCACCGTCCCTTCACAGCTGATTTCAACGCCAGGGGCCGCATTCAGCCGGCGCCGCTGCTTAAGGCCTTTGCCGATGGCGGTGCCGTCAACAACGAGATCTGCCTCGAACTCTCCTTCAAGGAGCGTGAGCCGAACGATCGCGAGGTCATCCCGCAGATTGCCGAAAGCATCGCGTTCTGGTCGCCGTATATCGACACCGGCATCGACGACTTGAACATCTGAGATGGAGAACTTTAAAAGGCAGCACCACGACGCGGCGGAATCGCCACGCGGGACATTCGAAAGGAAGCGGCTGTGACGGATGCCGATRATACGCTTGCCGTACGTGCCGCATGGCTGCATTACGCCGGTGGATTGACCCAGTCGGAGGTTGCCCGGCGCCTCGGTGTGCCCTCGGTCAAGGCGCACCGGCTGATCGCGCGCGCCGTCGCCGATGGCGTGGTGAAAGTCACGATCGACGGCGATATCGTCGAATGCGTCGAGCTCGAATCCCGCCTTTCGGAGCGTTTCGGGCTGCAATATTGCGAAGTGGCACCCGATCTCGGCGAGGAAGGCCTGCCGCTGCGCGCGCTCGGCCATGCCGGCGCCGGATATCTGAAGCGCGAGATCGAGCGGGGCGACAACAAGGTGATCGGCCTCGGTCATGGGCGCACACTGTCGGCGGCCGTCCAGTACATGCCGCGCATCAATGCCAAGGACCTGCGTTTCGTCTCGCTGCTTGGCGGTTTGACGCGGAACTACGGCGCCAATCCTTACGACGTGATGCACCGGATCGCCGAAAAGACCGGGACGCATGCCTATGTGATGCCCGTCCCCTTCTTCGCCAATACCGGTGAGGACCGTAAGGTGCTGAAGGCGCAGCGCGCCGTGAAGGAAGTCTTCGACCTCGCCAACAATGCGGATCTCAAGCTCGTCGGCCTCGGAACCGTCGATGCCGAAGCGCAGCTGGTACTCTCGGGCATGGTCGAGCCCAGCGAAATACAGGATATCGCCGCGGCCGGTGGCGTCGGCGAAATTCTCGGCCATTTCTTCGATGCCGATGGCCAGGTGCTGGACACGGCGCTGACCGCCCGCACGCTTTCGGCCTCCTTCCCGAGGTCGAAGACCGAACGTCTCGTGGCGCTCGCCGGCGGCCAGTCGAAGGTTGCGGCGATCCGCGCCATCCTCAACAGCCGCCGCCTTTTCGGTCTCATTACCGATGAGAAGACCGCACAGACGCTGTTGAAATAGCGGCAAAAGCAACATGATGTGATCGCAAAATCACATCATGAATGTTGCTTATCACGAAATATCCGTTATCTTAACACCGTAGACTTGGGTGGAGACCGGAATGAAGCGGGAAGAACGGCAGCAGCTGATTGTCAATCTGCTCGTCGAAAACAAGACCGTCGATCTCGACGACCTTGCCGATCGCTTCACCGTGTCGAAGATGACTGTTCACCGCGATCTCGACGACCTCGAACAGGCTGGCGTGCTGCGCAAGGTCCGCGGCGGCGCGACGATCGACGCCGGCACGCAGTTCGAAAGCGATTTCCGCATCCGCGAACGCCAGGGCGGCGAAGCCAAGATCGCCATGGCGCAGAAGGCATTGGAGCTGGTCGAGCCCGGGATGACCGTGATGGTCAATGACGGATCGATGGCGGCGGTGCTCGGCGAAATGCTGCTGCAGAAGCGGCCACTGACCGTGATCACCAACAACGCGGCGATCATGGAGCGGCTGAAGAGCGAAAACGGCATCACGCTGATCGCGCTCGGTGGCATCTACTCTGCCAAGTTCAACGCCTATCTCGGCGTCGTCACCGAGGAAGCGCTGTCGAAGCTCAGGGCCGATATCGCCTTCATCTCGACTCCTGCCGTCAGCGGCAGGCTCGCCTATCACATGGACGACAACGCCGTGCGCGCCAAGCGGGCGATGATTGCCTCGGCATCGCGGAGCTGCCTCCTGGTCAACCACGAGCGCATCGGCCACACCGCCCTGCACGTGATGGCCGATCTTGCCGGCTTCGACGCCGTGATCACCGACAAGGCGCCCGAAAAGGCCGCCCTCGACGAATTCGAACAGGCGGGCATCATGCTCACCATCGCATCAGAACAGGATCCGACATGACCGAAAAGCCGCGCTTCTGGATCGGCACCAGCTGGAAGATGAACAAGACGCTCGCCGAAGCGCAAGCTTTCGCCCGCGGCCTCGAAGCTGCCGATGCGGCGCGCGATCCGCGTATCCAGCGCTTCGTCATCCCGCCCTTCACCGCCGTGCGCGAAGTCAAGGCGATGCTGGCCAAGACATCCGTCAAGGTCGGTGCGCAGAACATGCACTGGGCCGATCAGGGCGCTTGGACCGGCGAGGTCTCGCCGGTGATGCTGAAGGACTGCAATCTCGATATCGTCGAACTTGGCCATTCCGAGCGCCGCGAGCATTTCGGCGAGACCGACGAGACCGTGGGTCTGAAGACCGAAGCGGCCGTCCGCCACGACCTGATCCCGCTTATCTGCATCGGCGAGACACTTGCCGACCGCGAGAGCGGCAAGGCTGCCGAGATCCTGGCAACGCAGGTGCGCCGAGCTCTCTCGAAACTCTCGCAAACGCAGTCATCGGCCGAGATCCTGCTCGCCTATGAGCCCGTCTGGGCGATCGGCGAAAACGGCATCCCGGCGAGCGCCGATTATGCGGACGCCCGCCAGGCCGAAATCATTGCGGTTGCCGAAGACGTGCTCGGCCGCACGGTCCCCTGCCTCTATGGCGGATCGGTCAATCCTGGAAACTGCGAAGAACTGATCTCGAGCCCGCATATCGACGGGCTCTTCATCGGCCGTTCGGCCTGGAACGTCGAGGGCTATCTCGACATTCTCACCAAATGTGCCGCCAAACTCTGAGGAGAACGACAATGAAGCTTGCCATTGCAGGAGACAGCGCCGGCGAAGGCCTCGCCAAGGTTCTGGCCGATCATCTGAAGGATCGTTTCGAGGTGCACGAAGTCTCGCGCACCAACGAAGGCGCCGATCCGTTCTACGCCAACCTCTCCGACCGCGTCGCCTCCGGCGTCATCGACGGCACCTACGACAAGGCGATCCTCGTCTGCGGGACCGGCATCGGCGTCTGCATTTCGGCCAACAAGGTCCCGGGCATCCGCGCCGCGCTGACCCATGACACCTATTCGGCCGAACGCGCAGCGCTTTCGAACAACGCCCAGATCATCACCATGGGCGCCCGCGTCATCGGCACGGAACTGGCGAAGTCGATCGCCGATGCGTTTCTGGCGCAGACGTTTGATGAGAACGGCCGCTCGGCTGGGAATGTAAAGGCGATGGACGAGCTGGACGCGAAGTATAACGTTCGGTGATTCTTGGGTGAGACGCCTTCTATAGCGCGCTCAGTTGCGTCAGTGGCGCGCGATCATCGATGCGGCTGTTCCATGCGGGATTTGAAACGCTCTGCCGTGCCCGGATCCCCCTCACCCTGCCCTCTCCCCCATGGGAGAGGGGAAGTCAACATTGCAGCTCCAGCGCAGCGGGGGCTACGGGTGCAGGCTTCTGCTAAGCCGCCCGGAACTCGATCGCCCCGTTGTTTACGAAGCACGCCTTATCGAACAGGCCGAGATCCAGCGGGTTCGGCAGCCGGATATCCGTCATATCAGGGCACGGCTTCGCCGCCGGATCGTAGGAGCGGCCGATCTGCGAGATGAAGACAATGACGACGCCTCGTTCCTGCGCGAAAGCCTTCAGCGTCCGCACCTGCGTCATCAGATCCGGCTTGTCCCGCCGCTGGTCGAGGATCTGCAGGTAGTCGATGACCACGAGCGTGCCACGCGCGGCGGATGACAGGCGGCCGGCGATGTAGTCGGCGCTGATCGCCTCCGACGTATCGAACTCGAAGAGCGCCTTGTGGCGCTCCCAATCGGCGCCGATCATGCGGAAGCGGTCGAGGACGTCCCTCTCCGTATATTCCAGCGTGAAGAAGGCACTGCGGTGGCCCGATTTCATCGCCTCGACGGCAAGCTCCAGGCTTATCAGCGTCTTGCCGTGGCCGGGACGCGCGCCGAGGAGAACGAGATCACCGGGGCTGAGGCGGGCGAAAAGTTCGCTTGCCGGCATGGCCTCCGCCAATCGCGCGGATAACAGGCTCCAGCCCGAAAAGCCTTCCCTAGCGGCGATCCGGTCGAGTGCTTCGTGCAGGGGATGTTCTCCTCGCGGGAGAGGAGCTTTGCCTTTCGTTTCAGGCGATAGACAGGTGCAGACAGTTTCATCATAAACCTCCTGATACAGGCAATGGCTGCATTCCCTCCTTATGCGTCGTGCCCGGACAGTGGGTTCGATGATCAGATGCCCTGCATTATCGATACTTTCCCTTCGGAGGGGGGAGGCACGGGCCGCGCCAGAATCAGATCATCGCTCAATTGCCGGCGCCGGAGAATTGGACTTCCGTCTCCCAGCCATGCCACGCCGTCAGGACCGCGACGATGATCAGCAGCGCACCAGCCACCCGGCCGACCATGATGGTGACGCCGGGATTGGCGATCAGCAGGGTGCGGCTGCGGTCGGCGGTGAAGGCGACGGCGCCGTAGATGGCGAACTGGGTGGCGAGCGTCATCAGGCCCATGATCACGCCCTGCACCCAGATCGGCCCGTAGACCGGCTTCAGGAATTGCGGATAGACGGCCAGCATGAAGAGATAGGCCTTGGGATTGATCAGGCAGGTGATGGCGCCCTGGCGGAAGGCGCGCCAATCGGTGCGCACTGCGCCATCGCCGACCTCGTTGACGGTGATCGAGCTGCGGATCAGCGTGAAACCGATCCAGACCATGTAGGCGGCGCCGATGAAAAGCAGCGGCGCGAAGAGCGATGGCAGCAGGCTGGCAAGAATGCCGACGCCGATTGCGCCGTAGAGCGAATGCACTGCGCCGCCCGCCATGATGCCCGCCGTTGCCGCCATGCCCCGTGCCCGGCCGCCGGTCAGCGAGTTGGCGAGCACGAAGAGCATGTCCATGCCGGGCACGATGATGATGCCGAAGAGAAGCGTGAAATAGAGCCAGAGGTTTTCGCTGTATGTCATGTCAGTTGCCCGTTTGCTGTTTGGCGGCAGAATTTCGCTCTCCGCCTTTGATTTCAACCCGATAAGCAACGGCTATACGCAAGGGCAACTGACAGTGTATTGTCAGGAGCGTTTCATACGAGCGGGTAAAATGCGCAAGGCATCGCGGCTTTTCGAGATCATCCAGATCCTCCGGCTTTCGAAGAAGCCGATGACGGCGCAGGCGATGGCCGACCAGCTGGAGGTGACGGTCCGGTCGATCTACCGCGACATCGCGGCACTGCAGGCGATGCGCGTGCCGATCGAGGGCGGGCGCGGCATCGGCTATATCATGCGGCCGGGTTTCGACCTGCCGCCGCTGATGTTTTCGATCGAGGAGATGGAGGCGATCGTGCTGTCGCTCGCGCTGCTCGATCGCACCGGCGACAACGAGCTGAAACAGGCGGCGCGGCGGGTGAACCAGAAGATATCGGGCGCTGTTCCCGGCCCGCTCCGGCAGGCGATGGAGAACAAGGCGCTCTATGCCTGGGGCTCGGTGGCGCAGCCGCCTGCCGGTTTCGATCTCGGCATGGTCAGGCGGGCGATCCGCGACGAGGAGAAACTGTCGCTCGACTATCGCGACGAACTGGGCCGCGCCACCGAGCGCGTCATCCAGCCGATCGCGCTGATCTACTATTCTCAATACGCAAACATCGTCGGCTGGTGCGAACTGCGACAGGCAATCCGCAATTTCCGCAGCGACCGTGTCGCGCATTGCGAGAGCGCTGCGGCCTTCTTCCGCGGCGATGGCGACTGGCTGCGCGAGGAATGGATGCGCGGCTGGGCCAATCCTCCGGCCTGACATCAGACGATCTTCGCCCTATGTTGCTCCCGTGATTGAGGAATCAGCATGGGAGTGGAGGAATGCGCAAGGCAATCGTCGTCTGGGGCGGATGGAAGGGTCACGAGCCGGAGGAATGCGCGAGCGTCGTCGGCGACATCCTGCGGAAGAGCTGCTTTTCCACTGAAGTGACCGGCGATCTCGGCATCTTCGGCTCACCCGATATCGCCAAGGCCGACTTGCTGGTGCCCATCATCACCGGCGAGAAGCTGGAAAAGGCGCATGCCGATGCGCTGGTCGAGGCGGTGCGCGGCGGGCTGGGGCTCGGCGGGCCGCACGGCGCGCTGGCGACCTCCTTCAAGGAAAGCGCGCCCTTCCGCTATGTCTCCGGCGTCACCTGGGTTTCGCACCCCGGAAATATCATCGACTTCCGCGTCAACATCACCAGGCAGAACGATCCCGTCGTAGAGGGCATTCCCGACTTCGACTATCGCTCTGAGCAATATTACCTTCACTACGACCCGACCGTCGAAGTCCTGGCGACGACAACCTTCAGCGGCGAATATGACGAGGCGGCGCGCAATGTGGTGATGCCCGTCGTCTTCAAGCGGCATTTCGGACAGGGCCGCGTCTTCTATTCGGCCCTCGGCCATGTCGCGGCCGAATACGAGCACGCTCATATGCGCGAGATACTGCGGCGCGGGCTGCTGTGGGCGGCGCGCGGCTGAGTGGTTGGCCGCAGCCACGCGCCTTGATGCCTCAGAGATTGGCGCCGCCGGAGACTTCGATGCGCTGGCCGTTGACCCAGCGGTTGTCGTCAGAGAGCAGCGAGGCGATCATCGGCCCGAGATCGTCGGGCAGGCCCGGGCGGCCGAGCGCCGTCGTGTCAGAGACCATCTTGTTATAAGCCGGGTTGTCGCGGACGACGCCGCCGCTGAAATCGGTCTGGACGGCGCCGGGAGCAACCGTGTTGGCGGTGATGCGGCGTGGGCCGAGTTCCTTGGCGAGATAGCGGGTGAAGACCTCGATGGCGCCCTTCACCGAAGCGTAGGCGGAAATACCGGGCACCGTGAAGCGGGCAAGGCCGCTGGAAATATTGATGATGCGGCCGCCGTCATTCATCAGTGGCAGCAGCTTCTGCGTCAGGAAATAGACGCCCTTGAAGTGGATATTGACGAGCTCGTCGAAGGCCTCCTCCGTCGTCTCTAATATCGGCGCGTGGTAGCTGTTGCCGGCATTGTTGACGAGATAGTCGAAACGATCGGTTTCCAGCGTCTGCAGCACCTCCTTCACCTGTTCGACGAAGGCATCGAAATCGCTTATGCGGCCGGTATCGAGCTGGAAGGCGAAAGCCCTGGCGCCGAGCGCCTCGATCTCGGCAACGGCAGCATCGGCTTCTGCCCGATTTGCACGGTAGGTGAAGATCACATCGACGCCGCGCCTTGCCAGGTTGACGATGGTATTGCGGCCGAGACCGCGGCTGCCGCCGGTGACGATTGCGATCTTGTGCTTTGAATTCACTTGCGTTTCGCTGGGCATCTTCGCATTCCTCTGTTGGATGGGATGCTCTGACGGTAGGCTCGAAATGGTTTCCTGTTGATGCCGGAACTCTCGAATTTCTTGCCTATTCCTCCAAGCTAGTTGCGGGAGGCGCCTCTGTGGCGCATACCTTCAGGCAAGGAGTTTCTTTCCATGCTGACACCCTTGAGACATGCCATCCTCGATTATATCGACCGGCTCGCGGGCGATGCCGAAGGGCGCTTCCAGACGCCGGTCCCTGCCCTTTCCGTCTCGCGCGTCAGCCAGCCTGTCATGCCGCGCCACATGATCTACCGGCCGACGATCTGTGTCGTCGTGCAGGGCGCCAAGCAGATCATGGTCGGCGACCGGGTGTTCGATTACCACGAGATGCAGTCGCTGGTGGTGACCTTCGAGGTGCCGGCGCTGGGGCAGATCACTGAGGCGAGCAAAGAGGCGCCCTATATCGGCCTCAACATCGATTTCGATGTGGCGATCCTGCGCGAGGTGATGGAGGCGATGGAAGAGCCGCCGCGCCCGGCCGGCGAAGGCGCTGCCGGTGTCTTCGTGCAGGATTTCGACGGTGTGCTGGCCGATTGCGTGTTGCGCCTCGTGCGGCTGACGGAGACGCCGAAGGCGATCCCGGTGCTCTATCCGGCGATCATGCGCGAGATCTGCTACTGGCTGCTGACAGGGCCGAACGGCCGCGAAGTCTGCAAGCTGGCGCTGCCCGGCAGCCACGCAAGGCGGATGACCGATGCGATCAACCTTTTGCGCGACAATTTCACAGCGCCCATGCGCATCGAGCAGCTGGCAGCGGCAGCCCGCATGAGTCCCTCCTCCTTCCACCAGCATTTCAAGGAGATGACGGCAATGACGCCGCTGCAATACCAGAAGAACCTGCGCCTGCTCGAAGCGCGCCGGCTGATGGTGGCGGATGGCGCCAGCGTCGCGACGGCGGCCTACGAAGTGGGCTATGAAAGCGCCTCGCAGTTCAGCCGCGAATATGCCCGTACCTTCGGCACGCCGCCGAAGCGGGATGTCACAGAGATCAAGGCGATGCCGTTCCAGGCGGTTGCCTGATTTCATCTAACGGGCGGATGCTCCGGGAAAGAAGCATCCGCCCGTCGCACTTATTCAGCCGCCTTCAGCGAGCTGATGATCCCCTGCAGTTCGGAAGCATGCGCTTCCTGGGTGCCCTGGGAGCCCCAATAGGTGATGACCAGGAGCTTTCCGGCTTTCGGCGAGAGCAGCGACAGGCCGACATTGACGGCGCCGTCGTCGTCCTTGCCGGTCCAGTCGAAATTGGTCATGTCCATGCCGTTGATCTGCTCATCGGACTTCTTCTGGGTCGAACCGTCGATCTTGACGCCGTTCTTTTCAAGGAAGGCGACGGCATCGTCGATGACCTTGTCGGTCGTCTTCTCGTCGGCAATGTCGATCGAGAGATAGATTGCGGAGTCTGCCGAGGTCGCCTGGATGCCGGTATCGGTCTCTTCAGGGTTCCAGGCGTCGGGGATGGCAATTTCGGCGATCGGCGCGTCGCTTGGAAATTCAAGCGTCTTGGCCTGGCTGATGCCGGGCAGCAATGCGGCCAGAACGACGCCTGCAAGCAAGATTTTCATCGATAGTGTCCTCTTTGGAAATTGGGGCAACAAGCCATAGCGCTTTAGCATTAACGCAATTTGGAATGACCAGCGCCAAGGCGCCGCTTTTAGGCTTGTGCCCAAAAATGGTCCGGCGGCCGGGAACGATCCGGATCGGCGGCAACGCTCAGCGCAGTGGCATGCGGAAGGTGAAGCGCGTTTCGGCAGGCGAGGAATCGACCGTCAGCGTGCCGTCATGCGATTTGGCAATCTCGGATGCGATATAGAGGCCGAGGCCCAGCCCCTCCTGGTTCGGCATCGCGGAAGCGCGGACGAAGGGCTTGAAGAGATGCGCGCGCGTCTCCTCGGGAATTTCGTTGCCGGGATTGTACACGCTGAGTTCCAGCATATTGCCTGTCACCGCGCCACGAACGGTGATGGAGCCATCGCCGTCGCCGTGAGTGATGGCGTTGGCGAGCAGATTGGACAGAAGCTGCCCGATCCGGCCCGGATCGCATTTCGTGACGACGTCGGGGAGGACCGCATCGATCTTGCGATCGGGAAAAGTGGAGACGATTTCGTTGAGCACCTGCGCCAGAACGGGCTTCAACGCTACCTTTTCCATCGGCCGGACAGGAACGCCGTCGCCCAGACGGCCCCGGGCAAAATCGAGCACATTGTCGATCAGCGCCGACATGCGGCGAATGCTGCCTTGCACCAGCTCCACGATATGTGCGGAACTCTCGTCGGTCGCGGTCTTGCCGAGCCTTCTGACGCCCGCATCGATCGATGCCAGCGGGTTTCGCAGATCGTGGCCGAGCACCGCAATAAACTGCTCCCTCAGCGTCGTATCCTGCTGCTGATCCGCGAGCTCCGACGCAGACCGTTCAAGCCGCTCGAGCGCATCGAGGTGAAAGGCAATCATCTGTGCAAACAATGTGAACATGCCGATGACGGCAGGCGTATTGAGCTTGTTCGGCTTCGGATCGATCGCGCAGAGTGTCCCGAAAAAGCGGCCATCCGGCAAGACGATGGGGATGGAGATATAGCTCTGCAGACCATACATCGCCGGCGTGTGGTGGCTGGCATAGAGCGGGTCTTCGGCGACATTGTCGATCACGACGGCTTGCCGGTGCTGGCGTATCTCGTGGCAAATCGTCGTTTCGAGCTTGAGCTCGCCGCCGGGCTTCAGCCCGAACGCAACATTGTCCTTCACGCTGCAGGCTATCCAGCGCTCTTCGGTGACACGGGCCACCGCCGCAAAGCCCATCCCCGTTGTCATGCATACGACATCGAGAATGCTCGGAACTGCGTCAATGGACTGGATGGCTTCTACAGAGGATTCAACAGTATCGAACACGACCGCTCTCGTTTTACATCAGCTGCAAACCTAGAGCTTTTGCGCGAAAAGTCATCCCCGCGCAGAATGCGACAGAAAGCGGCGGCGCGGCCATTTCGGCAGTGCGCATTTCACGGCTTTCCCGGCATATCGCACCCATCAGCGTCCAAACGAGAACACCCGGCGCCGATGACGCCGGGTGTGTCTTGTTCAGGACTATCGAGCCGCAAATCAGAACTTGACGTTCCAGCCGGAGCGCAGCCAGACGTTCGGATCGTCGCCTTCGGTGGTGACGTTGATGCCGAGGGAGGCGGTGCCGCCTGCGACGTCGAACTCGGTGCCGATGGCGCCGCGCAGCCAGAGCTGCTTGACGTCTTCGCCGTCGAATTCGAAGGCCGAAAGGCCGACGATCTGGCCGCTGGTGCCCGCCGTGGTCTTCTCGAAGCGGTAGTCGGCTTCAGCGCGGGCCGTCAGGCGGACTGTGTCCGTCACGTCATGGATGAAATCGACGCCGATGCGGGCAACCGTCGAGTGGTCGTTGACGGAATCGAAGGCCGACGGGAAGGAGCCGCCCTCTTCCGTATAGCCGTCCATATGCGAGTGAGCGTAGGTCAGGCTCGCATAGGGCGTCAGCTTGGTGCCGGCGATCGTCGCCGCATTCAGCCAGTCGAAGCGGATCTTGGCGCCGTAGGTATCGACGTCGGTTTCGCCATGCGAGAAGTCCATCGCCGCGCCATTCATATAGCCGCGGTGGATGTTCATGCGGCCGGTCGAATAGTAGCCGCCGATCGTCGCATAGACGTTGCTGCTGCCGAGCGCGATGGTGGCTTCGGGCGACATGTAGAAGGCTGCCTGATGGAAATCGCCGCCGGTCTCGATATCCTGCTTGGTGTAGAGACCACCGCCGGCAAAGCGGGCGGTGACGCCTTCTGCAAGACCATAACCGAAGGTCACGTCGCCGATGCCGACGCCACCGTTCGAAACGCGGCTGTCGTCATAGCCGATGTCGGAGGTGAAGGCGACGGAACGCTGGCCGAGACCGAGCAGATCGCGCATCGGCTCGCCATGTGCACCCTGGAGAACGGTGTTGGCATAACCGAGACCGACCTGTGCGGAGGGCTTGGCGACCAGGGTGGTGCTATACTGCTGCACGTCGATGATGCCGGAGGTGGGGGCCGGGCGTGTCGGTGTCGCCTGTGTTCGGAGTATCGCCATCGCCGGTGTTCGGGGTGTCGCCGTCGCCAGTGTCCGGAGTAACCACGCGGGCGATGTACGTGCCGCCGTTCTGCGTATCGCCGACGATGATCTTGCCATCTTCGGAAACGCCGGTCGCCGTTCTCGTGGGATCGTTGCCGATACTGACACCGTTGTCTCTCAGCCACTGCACAACGGTCTTCGATGTGCCATCAGCCCAGCGGAATGCGTGGTAATCGTCCTGCCCCAAGTCGACCTGACCGACGATCACCGATCCGTCGCCGCTGACAGCATTGGCGACGGAATAATGGCTGTCAAAGCCGTCGATATCCACCACGCCCTGGGCTTCAGTCCAGCGGAACGCGTGGGTGGTGTCCTGAAGGGGCTGGAAGGAGCCGACGATGACCGAGCCATCATTGCTGGCAGCGGATGCAGTGGACCAAAGCCCGAGCCCAGGGAAATCGCCAAGATCGTTAGCTACCCGGCCTCCGTCCGTCCATCTTACGGCATATCTATAAGAGAAACCGTCGCCGGCTTCTCCGACAATAACCGTTCCGTCACGGCTTATGCCATTGGCTCTGGTCGTTTCAAGGAGATCCTGCCCCTCAAGATAGACCTTGTCGCCCCCGTCCCAACGGATACAGCGCCCGTTGCCTCCAGAGTTGAAATAGCCGACGACAATGGAGCCGTTGCCACTGACACCAGTTGCGGTGGATTGGTTGCTAACGGGGGTATAAAGCGGTTCAATGACACCGTTGGTCCAGCGCACGGCATGCATGTTCCCCACACTGTCGGTAGAACTGCCAACAATGACCGAACCGTCGTCATTGACGGCACGAGCCGTTGTGTTGGGAACCACCGGCGTTGTCCCTGCAACAGGAAGGGCGTCTAGCATATTCAACGCATCATCGCCGTCCCAGCGAAAAGCATAGGATTGAGTCGTCATAGACAGCGTGCCGATGACAACTTTTCCATCGCCGCTGATGCCTGCGCTAGAAAACATGCTACCATTCAAATAGATGGTCGGGATTGGGTCATTGCCGCTATCCGCGCGTGCCGCGCCCATTCCTGCTGCCAGCAATGCGGAAGAGAAGACCAGCGTCAGCGCCGAGGTTTCCAGAAGGCGCCGCGCCGTGGATCCGGCGTTTGACCGGCATGTGATGTTCGTCATCATTGTTAAAAGCTCACCCTGCTTTTTCAATTGCTTAAAAAGGAAATACTGTGCATGCCGCCGCGCAAAACGGGCGGCCGGTCAGCTTTCGAGCAAGCCGGAAAGCACCTGTCAATATGGTTGCAATTCAGTGCGAACTTTACAAAAAGTTGCTTTTTTAGCGCAATTTATGCGCTAGAAACGCCTGCAACCTGAGGCCGCGCAGCCTCATTCAGAACATGATTAAAAACTTTAATCAGCTTCGAAATGGCGCATCGCGCCGGGCGGTCGTTTAACCAAATACCAAAAAAGGTCCGGATGCCGGGCAGCAGGAAAGCGCCGGGAGACCCTCCGTGATGCCGGTAGGACGAAATGTAAAGGAATTGCTGCGTGTGAGTCGCAGGCCGGGCGTGACAATCACCCGCCGCTCCATCGTTGGTGCCGTTGAAAATACCGGGTCTTCCGTGGAGATCGCAATGTTCTGCGGGGCGCGGGCTTTGCACGCGCGAACATCGCTGCCGTCAGCGACGGCAGCGATGATGATTGGCATCGCTCTGCGCCAATTACTTCTTCTTGACGTCGCTTTCGCTCGACTTCACCTGCGAGCCGAGAGCGGGAGGGGCCTTGGCCGCCACTTTGTCCTTCTTCGGCTTGCGTGTCTCTTTGTTGCTGCGAACCTGACCCTTGGCCATAATTTGCTCCTCCTGTTGAAACCCTAGCTAGCAGCCTATTCGCGGAAAATTGCAAGCGGCTCCAGCATGTTCGCGGGCGCGGAAACAGAAAATCCTGTCCGGGGCGCTGACATTGCTCCGCAGCGGGCGCACCTTGCGCAAACAAAAACACCCGGCGCTTTCGCACCGGGTGTCTTCAAATCCGTTCGCTGCGAACCGATTACTTCGTGGCTTCTTCGTAGCGCTCCAGGACGTAGTCCCAGTTGATCAGGCTGTCGACGAAGGCTTCGAGATACTTCGGGCGGGCGTTGCGGTAGTCGATGTAATAGGAATGTTCCCAGACGTCGACGCCGAGGATCGGGGTGGCGCCGTGGACGAGCGGGTTTTCGCCGTTCGGGGTCTTGGAGATTTCGAGCTTGCCGTTCTTGACGGAAACCCAGGCCCAGCCGGAGCCGAACTGCGTGGCGCCGGCATTGGCGAAATCAGCCTTGAACTTGTCGTAGCCGCCGAGATCGGAGTTGAAGGCCGCTTCGAGCTTGCCCGGCAGCTTGTTGCCGCCGCCGCCCTTCTTCATCCACTTCCAGAAATGGACGTGGTTGTAATGCTGGGCAGCATTGTTGAAGAGGCCGGCATTGGTGCCGAACGACTTCTTGACGATTTCTTCGAGCGAGAGATCGGCCAGACCTGCTTCAGCCGCGAGCTTGTTGCCGTTGTCGACATAAGCCTTGTGGTGCTTGTCGTGGTGGTACTCCAGCGTTTCCTTCGACATGAAAGGCGAAAGCGCTTCGTAGTCGTACGGGAGTGCGGGCAATTCAAAAGCCATGGTAAGTCTCCTCTTGGCAATGGGTTGCGTGATCGGCAGGTGAGGCGGAACATAGGAGCGGAACCTGCCAGTGGCAACGGCGGAAACATCAAAAAAGGCAGCCTCAGAGGAAAAATTGCCTTGATTGCGGGCTTGGCTTTGAGGGGTAAAATCACCGATGATGCACATACAAACCCGAACGATACGCCACAGCGAACCGAACGAGGCCCCTGATGCAGAGGAATAAAATCCGCCTTTCCGTCTCCCTTCTGCTGCCGCTGTGCGCCGGCAGCGCTTTCGCCTCCTCCGACGACGCCTGGAAGGATTTTGCCGCCGACGTCGAAGCCAAGTGCAAGGCGGCCGCCACCGTCTCGATCGACGAGGCACGCGCCGTCGTCGATCCCTTCGGCAGCGAACATTACGGACTGGCGCTGGTGACCGGCCGGCCGAAGGGCGCCAACGGCTTCGTCACCCATATCTGCGTCTATGACAAGCAGTCGAAGGCCGCCGAGATCGGCAGCGAGCTGCAGACCGACAAGCTGAACCTGCTGCCGGAAGAATAAGCAGCGCTCGCTGCCCGTCCAAATCTTAAAAAACTGTTGATTTCATCGAACGGTGCTTTGACAGGCGGCGGGTTTGCGGTCCTAGATGCGCCACAAGTTATCCGGGCAAAGATCGTTAGAACAACCTTTGATAGGACGAACTTAATTAGCGTGAATTGATAATTCGAAACTGCATTTTGACATCGATCTTTTGGGGCGCGAGTGATGGTCATGAGTTTTTTCCGCCGGGGCGACGAGCCGGGCAAGACGGATATCCGCACGAACAGCCAGGCCTACCGGCCGGCCTCCATCACCGAACAGCCGATGACGCCCCAGGCAACGGCGCCGCAGCCCTACCAGATGCCTGAAATCAACGAGTTCCAGGCCTTCGGATCTGTGCTTGAGGAAAACCAGCGCAATTCCAAGGCGCTGATAGCCGGGCTTTCCGCATTGCAGGACCGCGTGACCACACTTCTCGGCGCCCATGACCATTCGCTTTCCGAGACCGGACGGCTGCAGGCCGAATGTGCCCGCATCAGCTCGCTGCTCGACTACGAGAGCGGCGCGAGACGCAAGGCCGACGAGGACAATGCGCGGCTTGCCGCTGAGAACAAGGACATCCGCACCGCCAACGGCCAGTTCCGCATCGAGATCGAAGCGGTGCGCGAAGAGCTGACCAAGCTGCAGAACTTGCACGGCATCACCTGCGAGGAATTTTCGATCATCGAGACGCGGCTGCTCGACGCCGAGCGCGAGCTTGCCGGACGGATCATGCAGTTCGACGAAGCCTCGATGCTTCTGAAGCGCGCGCAGCAGGAGCTCGACAGCCGCAGCCGCGAACTGTCCGCCACGCGTGAAAAGCTCGATCTGGAAACGACGGCACACCAGTTGCTGACCGAGACGTCGCGCCGCGAAAGCGCCGTGCAGGCCCGCGACATCGCCCGGCTGACGGAAGAGCGCGGTCACCTGAAGAGCAATCTGATGGCGCAGGAAGCGCTGGTTTCCAACCTGCAGACGGCCGTCGCCAGCCTGAAGCAGGAACTGTCGCTGGTCGAGGAGCGCCACAAGCGCGCCGAGGTCGAGCTGCATACGGTCACCACCTCTTCGGCACTCGAGATCGCCCATCTGACGACCAAGAGCGACGCGGTCGGTTCCAAGGCCGAGCTGGTCGAGAAGCTTTTGATCACCGCCAATGGCCGCAACAAGATGACCGACGAGGAGCTGCAATCGGCACGCGGCGAGATGAAGCGGCTGAAATCCGAGCTGGCGGCCACCATCTCGCGCGCCGAGCGCGTCGAGGAAGAGCTGCGCCGCGCCCGCATGAGCGGCACCGAGAGCGAGACCGCCCGCCGCGAGCTTTCCGCCTATAATAACGAACTGACGGTGAAGCTGCGCGAGGCGGAAAGCCTGCGCACGCGCCGCGACCGGGAAGCAGACGCCATGCGGCGCGATCTCGACACCCGCATGGACAGCGACCGCCACGAAATCGGCCAGCTGCGCACCAGCCTGGAGATCGCCAAATCCGAGATCCGCCAGCTGCGTGCCGAACGCGCCATCCTGAACGGCCAGCTGGAGGTCGCCCGCGGTGACAGGTCTTCAACTGCTGCGTTCGACGAACCCGAGGATGTGCGCATGCCGGCAGCCACCTTCTCGCCGCTGATCGACATTTCGGAAAAATCGCTGCGCGGCTCTGCCGACGGGTTTGGCGGCGAGCGCGATACGACCGGCGAGCCGATGCGCGTACCGCCTGCGGAGTAAGACTGTACGCTCATTTTGAAGGCCTTGTTTTCGCCGGGATTTTAAGGGTTTCTTAAGAGGATACCAGCCGGAGGAATATCATGGCGCTCGGCGCATCTCACCGCCTGCACGACGGCATCGAAGCCGTGGAAACGATGACGCGCTTTGCACTGGCGGTTCTGGCGCTCGCATCCGGCGTCTATACCTATCTCGGCGTGCGCAGCCTGCTCGACGGTTCGCCGACCTCCACCTTCTTTGCGGCGCTGATCTATTCGGCGGCGGTTTCGGTGGCGATCTATGCCTTCTGGACCTATCTCGCCCGCTTCTACCCGCATGTGACGACGGTGGCGGCGCGCACCGCCCTGCTCTGCATCATGGCGCTCGGCTGCGCGATGATCATCGCCATGGCGAGCTGGCTGAACGCGGCGGCGCTTGCGGGTTCGGCAGCACTCGAACAGCATCTGGCCGAAACGCTGGAGGACTACACCGGTGATCTCGACCGGGCGCACCAGAATGCGCTGGCGGCGCAGAGCCTGCTACCCGATATCCAGCGCACGCAGGAACGCTTCCAGCGGCTTGCCGATCAGGAGCGCGAGACCGGCGCGCTGACCGGCACCACGGGTGCCGGCAGCGTCGTGCAACTCTTGTCGCAGATGGCCTCGCAACTGACCGAGCTGCAGAACAACATCAATGCTTCGCGCGAGCGCGTCACCACCCTTTTCGATGACGGGCGCAAGCATCTGGAGACGATGCGCACGCTGGTTTCGGCGCCCGGCGCCATCGACCAGCGCGCCGATCAGTTCGCAGCCGAAGTCGTGACGCTGACCGGCGTCATCACCTCGCTGGAGCAGACCTCGATCGCGCCGTCCGTCAAGCGTGCCGCCGAAGACCTGTCGCTCGGCTTCATCGCGCCTGTCGCTGATGGCCGCGAGGTCGATCTCGCCAACCGGCAGGACCAGGTGATGGAGACGATCCGCTCCTCCGTCGCAGCGCAATCGAAAGTGCTGTCGCAGGCCGCCGACCAGATCCTGGCCCGCGAACCTGTCGGCGAGCGGCGCTTCGTGCCGCTGTCTTCTGCCGAAGCCGTGCTGCGCTATGCTTCGGACTTCATCCCCAGTTGGGCCGGCGCAATCTCGATCGACCTTCTGCCCGGCGTGCTGGTGCTGATGCTCTCGGTCGCCCATGGCGCCTTGCGGCGGCAGGAGCAGAGCATGCCCTTTGCCGAGCGGATCACCGCCGCCGAGCTTCTTGAGGCAATCGAGGTGCAGCGGGCGCTGCAGGCGCGCGGCATCGATATCGAGGCCGTCGTTGCCCGGGCGGAAGCCAAGGCCGCGGCGAAGGCGGATGGGCATGCCGAAGCGGCGTCCGAAGCGCAGGCTGCCGGGGAACATGAGCCCGAACCCTCCAACGTCACCAGCCTCGACCTGCCCGGTAAGCCGCCACGCAAGGGTCCGCAGACATGAAGATCGAAGCGGCAGGCGAGCATCTGAAGCGACGATTGCTGCAAGTCGATGACTCGACGCTGCCGCGGCTGGTGCTGCATGCGCTGATCGCCGCCGCCGTCGCCTTTCTGGTGATCGATTTCCGCGATCTCAGCATCGCCAATGCTACGCTGCCGGTCTTCGATCCGTCCGCCCCTGACGGCATTCCCGTCCTTCCGCCAGCGCTGACCGATGGCGAGCCCGAAAACCCGCCTGCCGAAATCACCACCAGCGCCGAGCTGCTGAAGCAGCCGATGACATTCGAGCTTCAACCAGGCGGCATTCTGCTGGCGCGCGGCGCGATCGAATACGGCGCCGCCGGCCGTTTCCAGAAGGAGATCGAGGCGCGTGGCGAATATGTGAAGACGGTATCGCTGGATTCGCCGGGCGGCGCGGTCGGCGATGCGCTCGCCATGTCGAAGCTGATCCGCGAGCGGAAGATCGGCACCACGGTGGCGAAAGGCGCGCTCTGCGCCTCCTCCTGCCCGATCATTCTTTCTGGTGGCGTCAGCCGCGGCGCCGAAGACGGCGCGGTGATCGGCGTGCATCAGGTCTTCAACGGCACGAAAGAAAAGCTGTCGCCCGAGCGCGCCATGTCGGATGCGCAGCGCACCACCGCCGATGTCACCCGCCATCTCGACGCCATGGGCATTAAGCCTGGCCTCTGGATCCACGCGATGGAAACCCCGCCTGACCGGCTCTATTACCTGAAGCCCGCCGAGATGAAGGACTTCGCGCTGGTGACAACACCTGAAAAGGTCAGCGCGGCTGCCGCGAAGGTCAAGTGACGTCAAGGCCGCGGCCCGCCGGAATGTCCCGGCGCTAGTAGAGCGTCCTCTTGTAGTCGGCTTCGAGATCGTCATCGATCTTGCGCATCGCCGACGCGTCGGCAGGAGCCCCGGTCGTTTCGTCCAGAATGATCTTCACCAGCGACGGCATTCCGCTGCGGTCCTGGAAGTGCTCGGGGTTCCACAGATGCGAGCGCCGGAACGCCTTTGCGCAATGCATGAAGGCTTCGCTGATAGTGACCACGATTGCGAGCTTCGGCATACGATCGTTGACGCCCATGCTCTCGAGCAGGCCGGGGTCTCGCGAGAGAGTGGCAGTCCCGTTCACCCGCAAAGTGTCGTCAAACCCCGGGATGATGAACAGCAATCCGACATTTGGATTGGCCAGAATGTTGACCAGCGTATCGACGCGATTGTTGCCCGGACGGTCCGGTATCGCCAAGGTGCGCTCATCCAGGATCTTGACGAAACCGGCAGGGTCGCCGCGCGGGCTGACATCGGCGCTGCCATTCGAACTCTGTGTGCCGATGCAGAGGAACGGCGAGCGGCGGATAAATTCCTGCGCGTGCCTGCCCAGTGTGTCTTGGCACTTCTGTATGGCGAGAGCATGGGTCGGCTCGAACAGGCCCCGAAGTGCCTCCTCGTCTCTGATGGCAAATTCCGGCTTTGGATTGAATGCTTCCACTGTCCTGCCTCCCCGCGTTCCAGCTGAGTTCCGAAATGACGTACGTACCTCATATATGAAATACACTAAACGCCGGTTGTCATCAACAGAGATCAATCGCCGAAGCGTCGCTGAGCTACGAAAACAAAAAAACCGGGGCCTCTGCCCCGGTTTGCTATTCGCTTTACTATCGCTCAGTAGCGGTCGTAACGGCCGCCGCCATCCCAGCCGCGGTCACGGTCGCGGTAATAGGGACGCGGGCGTTCCCAACCGCCGCCCCAGCCCCAGCGCGGCGGCGGGGGACGGTGCCAGTAGCGGACCGGCGGTGCATAGCGGCGGTAGTCGTTGCGGCGGCATTCGCCCCAGCGGGTCATGTGCCAGCCGCGGCCGCAGGCGTAATCCACCTTGGTCACATCGGATGCGGCGGCATTGTCCACGGCAAGCGGCGCAACCGGCATCGCTTCGGCTGACAGTGCCGAAAGGCCTCCGATAACGAGCGCTGCTGCCAGCGTGATGATCTTCATTGCGGTTCTCCAAAAATCCAGCCAGGCGAGAGATTTAGCCCCCTGCCCTGAACCGGCGATGAACCCGCCGTTCATGCAAAATGTGGCGGATCAGGGCCGGTGCGCCTGCACCAGTCTGGAGGTCTTTTCCGGGTGGATTTCCGGCCACTTGCTGTTTGGCGCCGGCGCCGTGCCGATCGCCGAAATCGACACCACGATCGCCGTCACGGCCGAGAAGAGCACAAGTGCATAGGTCATAGCTTCCGATCCTTCGAGGTTGGTTCCCAGCCACCCCGGCCGCAAACTGCTCTGGGAGGATGAATCAAAGGCTAAGCAACATGGTTAAACCCACGTGTTTTTCCCGTTAATGGACAGGATGGGGATGGCACGGCGGCCCCGGCGCTTTCGGAACCGGTCCTGCCAGCCGTGAATTGTCCCCAGGCAAGATCTGAAGAGCGGCCGGCGATCGCAGCATTCGTCGTCATCGATCATTGGCCTCACGCCCGAAATAAACATCGACCGAGACGATCTTCCCGCCCTTGAAGCGGAAGCTTTCCATGTTGCGGAAGATGGAGCCGTCGTTTTTGACGGCGCGATAGCGGATGGCGGCTTCGTCGCCGGAGACGGTGAGGTACTCGATCTCGATGGCGCGGAAGGCAGGCCGCTTTGGCCAGCAGCGATCGAAATAGGCGGCGCGGCCGATATGATCGTCGCGCGGGCTGGAGAAGGTGAAATCATCCGACAGCATTGCGCTGACGATATCCTTGCGGCCTTTGAGATAGGCGGCGAACAGGGCGCGGATCATCTGCTCTCGATCGTCCGTCACACTCATCGCAAACCTCCTCCTCTTTTCCGATTGCGATTTGCAATCAGTTTATAGTGGAAACCAGTGAAAGCCGCAAATGAGCCGACGGTTCGGGCGCTATCCGTCCTTGGCACCGGGATCAGCCGGGCGTAGGCTGCCCGCTCCCCAAGGCTCCCGAAGACGCATAGAGAACCCCTGATATGGCCGACACCCCGATGAACGCAGCCGACGCCGCGGCCGGGTCCGTTTACTGGAAACGCAACCTCGCCGTCTCGCTGATCGGCTCGTTTACGACGATCGTGGCGATGACGCTGCTGCTTCCCTTCCTGCCGCTCTATGTCGAGGAGCTCGGCGTCCGCGATCATGCGGCGATCGTTCAGTGGTCGGGTATCGCCTATGGCGCGACCTTCTTTGCCGCCGCGTTCGTCGCGCCGCTCTGGGGCAGGCTCGGCGATATCTATGGGCGCAAGCTGATGCTGGTGCGCGCCAGCCTTGGCATGACGATCGCCATTTCGCTGATGGGCATGGCAGGAGATGTCTGGCAGCTGGTTGCGCTCCGCCTCTTCGTCGGTCTGGCCGGTGGCTATTCCTCCGGCTCGATGGTGCTGGTGGCGACGCAGACGCCGAAGGACCGCTCTGCCTGGGCTCTCGGTATGCTCTCGTCAGGCATCATGGCCGGCAATCTCGTCGGTCCGCTGATCGGCGGGGCGCTGCCGCCGCTGATCGGCATCCGCGGCACGTTTCTGGCCGCCGGTGCCTTCATCTTTCTGGCGTTCCTCGGCACCGCTTTTCTGATCAAGGAAGAAAAGTCCCCCGCCCGCAAGCAGGCCGCCAAGGCCAGTGGCGGCTGGCGCTCGATCCCGGATAAGGGCCCCGTCATCGCCATGCTTTTGACCGGCATGCTGCTGATGCTCGCCAACATGTCGATCGAGCCGATCATCACCGTCTATGTCGCCGATCTCGTCACGGATCAGGCAAGCGTGACGATGATCGCAGGCGTTGTCATGTCGGCAGCGGCGCTCGGCAGCATCCTCTCTGCCTCGCGGCTCGGAAAGCTCGCCGACCGCATCGGCCACTGGCCGGTGATTGCGGGCGCGCTGGCGGTCGCGGCGGTTCTATTGATCCCGCAGGCCTTCGTCACCAGCGCCTGGCAGCTGATCGTGCTGCGCTTCCTGATGGGGATCGCGCTCGGCGGGCTGCTGCCCTGCATCTCGGCGGTGATCCGCCACAGCGTGCCCGACAGCGCGGCGGGCAGCATTCTCGGCCTCTCGGTCTCGTCGCAATATGTCGGCCAGGTGGCGGGGCCGGTGCTCGGCGGTTTCGTTGGCGGCCATATCGGTATGCCTTCGGTGTTCCTGGGAACCTGTGTCCTGCTTGCCGCCGGTGCGGTCTTCACGTGGATTGTGAAGCCAAAAGACGAAAACTGAGACTATCGTTTGCAACTCCCGGCGCTATGATTGCGTTTCAGAACGGAACCGCATGCAACGGGAGAAGCGCTTGCAGCAGATATTCGTCACCGACCGTCTCATTTTGCGTCCGCGGACGCTGGCCGACCTTGATGACTGTATGGCGATGGACCGCGACCCCGAGGTGACGCGCTATATCCCCGGCCCCTGGGCCGATCAGGACGCGCACCGGCGCTTCGTCATCAACCGCATGGAAAGCGATTTCGGCGAAGGTCTCGGCTACTGGTCGATCTTTGCCAAGACCGCGCCGAAGCAGTTTCTCGGCTGGGTGATGCTGATCCCCTACGACACGATCGGACCCGACATCGAGATCGGCTGGCGGCTGAACCGCCATGCCTGGGGCCAGGGCTACGCGACGGAAGCTGCCCGTCCGGTGCTGGATCATGGCTTCGAGACACTGAACCTGCCACGCATCGTCGCCAACATCTTTGCGGGCAATGATGCATCAATCAAGGTGGCCGAAAAGCTCGGGATGACGTTTCTGAGTGACGAGGTTTCGGACGGCCTGCCCTGCAAGGATTATGGAATCACGCAGGACGAGCGTGCGCGGATGCTGACGGTGTGACGGCGCGCCGTTGAGGGTGGAGCGGGCGCTACTCCCCGCTCGCCGTGCGCCCATAGGCCCAGTTCATATACAGCTCCAGCGCCTTGCGCGTGACCGGGCCTTCCTGGAAATCGCGGCCATCGAGCCTGACGACGCCAACCACCTTCGAGTAGTTGCCGGAGGTGAAGATCTCGTCGGCACCCATGAAGTCTTCGACCGAGAGCGTGGTCTCGCGGACGTCGAAACCCGCCTGGCGGAGCAGGCCGATGACGCGGGCGCGGGTGATGCCGGCGAGGAAGGTGCGGTTAGCGACCGGGGTGAACACCACGCCATCCTTCACCATGAAGACGTTCGAGGAAGCCGTCTCGACAACATTGCCGTTTGTATCGCGCATCAGCGCGTTGTCGAAGCCGCGCGCGCGGGCTTCGGCGATGGCACGGCCGGAATTCGGGTAGAGCGAGCCAGCCTTGGCCTCGGTCATCGCCGTCTCCGGCGTCGGGCGGCGGAAGGGCGAGACGGTGATCGACGAGCCGCCATGGCCGCCCATCGGCGCTTCGAAGAGGCAGAGCACGAAACGGGTCGATTCCGGATCGGCGGTGACGACGCTGAACGGCGCACCATGCTCGGCCCAGTACATCGGCTTGATATAGATCGGCGTCTTGCCGTCGAACTTCTTGATGCCTTCCCAGGCGAGCGCCTCGATTTCCTCAGGCGTCTTGGTCGGCTTCAGGCCCATGTTGACGGCCGAGCGGTTGATGCGCTGGCAGTGCTGGTCGAGATCAGGCGCGATGCCATCAAACCAGCGGGCGCCGTCGAAGACGGTGGAGCCGAGCCACATGGCATGCGAGGTCGGGCCGATCAGCGGCGGATTGCCGCTCAGCCACTCGCCATCGACATAGGTCCAGGTGGTGGAACGGGGCGCTGTGTTGACGGCCATTTTTCTTCTCCTCAAACAAGTTGCAGAAGCAAAATCCTTCCAAACTGGCGGGGTCAAGGAGAAACTATCGCTCAAAAAGCGGACGCAAGAAAATGGCGCATGCGCTTTCCCCGCCGCAACATTCCGTCTCCGCCCTTCACGCCGATGCGATGGATCGATCAGCAAAAATGATGGAAAGCGAGGCGCGCGCCGTGCCATCATAGGGCCGGATTCGAACGCGGGAGAGCACCATGAAAGCCATGTATTACGACGCCTTCGGCAAGCTGCCGGAGATCCGCACCGTGGCCGATCCCTCGCCTTCGGAAGACGGCGTCGTCATCGCCGTCGGCGCCACCGGGCTTTGCCGCAGCGACTGGCATGGGTGGATGGGGCACGACCCCGATATCCGCCTGCCGCATGTGCCGGGCCACGAGCTGGCCGGCAAGATCGTCGCCACAGGCAAGGGCGTGATGCGTTTCAAGGTCGGCGACCGGGTGACCGTGCCCTTCGTCTCGGGCTGCGGCCATTGCGGCGAGTGCCATTCCGGCAACCAGCAGGTCTGCCCGAACCAGTTCCAGCCGGGTTTCACCCATTGGGGCTCGTTCGCCGAATATGTGGCGATCGACTATGCCGAGACCAACCTCGTGCATCTGCCTGAAACGATCGACGATGCGACGGCCGCCAGCCTCGGCTGCCGCTTCGCCACCTCGTTCCGGGCCGTGGCCGATCAGGCCCGCACCGGACCCGGCGAATGGATCGCCATCCACGGCTGCGGCGGCGTCGGGCTCTCGGCCATCATGATCGCCGCCGCCCTCGGCGCCAATCCGATCGCTATCGATATCTCGGACGAGAAGCTCGCCTTTGCGCGCGAATGCGGCGCGGTGGCGACGGTCAATGCGGCCACGGTGGGCGACGTGCCCGAGGCGGTGCGCGAGATCACCAAGGGCGGCGCGCATGTCTCCATCGATGCGCTGGGCCATCCCGTCACCTGCTTCAACTCGATCAAGAACCTGCGGCGCCGCGGTCGGCATGTCCAGATCGGCCTGATGCTCGGCGATCATTCGACGCCGCAAATCCCGATGGCGCAGGTGATCGGCCACGAGCTGGAGATCTACGGCAGCCACGGCATGCAGGCCTGGCGCTATGACGCGATGCTAGCGATGCTTTCGGCCGGCAAGATCGCGCCGCAGAAGCTGATCGGCAAGCGGATCAGCCTGGCCGATGCCGTGCCCGCCCTTACCGCGATGGAACGATCCGAGGGGCTCGGTATCAGCGTGATCACGCAATTCTAGGCGTGCCGCAACGGCACAGTCGAAGCGCAATCGTTAACTATTTATTGGTGTATTTAGTCGAGTTGCAATTTATAATACATGAAGCATAATCCCTTCCGCCCGGAATGATTTCGGAGCGGAGGGGAACATGACGGTTCGTTTTATTCTATCGATCGATGGCGGCGGCATCCGCGGCCTCATTCCTGCACTTGTGATCGCCGAGCTTGCCAAGCGCCTGAAGGACCTGGCCATGCACGAGGCCTTCGACCTGATCGGCGGCACCTCGACCGGCGCCATCATCGCCGCCGGGCTGACCTGCCCGAACCCCAAGAACAAGAAGATCGCCGCCTGCACGCCTGCCGATCTCGTCAAGCTCTATGCCGACGAAGGCCAGGATATCTTCTATTCCAAGATCATCGCCCGCATTCTCAATATCGGCGGATGGCAGGAGGAGCGCTACGATGCGACGGCGCTGGAGGAGAAGCTGCAGGCCCGTCTCGGCGCCAACACGCTGATTGCCGACGGGCTGACGAAGGTGCTGATCACCGGCTACGACATTCACCAGCGCGAAGCCGTGTTCATGACCAATTGCGATATGGAGAACGCCAAGTTCCGTTTCTGGGAAGCGGCGCGCGGCTCCTCTGCCGCACCCACCTATTTCGAGCCGGCGCTGGTCGAGAACCTCGGCAAGCCGGCCGGCGACGCGCAAAGAAAGATCCCGCTGATCGATGGCGGCGTGTTTGCCAACGATCCGGTGCTGGCGGCCTATGTCGAAGCGCGAAAACTCTGGCAGGCGGCGGATGACAGCTTCGTCGTGCTGTCGCTCGGCACCGGGCGGCAGAACCGCAAGATCCCCTATCAGCAGGCCAAGAACTGGGGTGCCTTCGGCTGGATCAACCCGCAGAACGGCACGCCGCTCATCTCGGTGCTGATGCAGGGGCAGGCAAGCACGGCGGCCTATCAGGCGAACAAGCTGCTGAACCCCAAGGGCGCCAGGCTGAATGCCGAAGGCTCGACCGACATGAGCTTTGCCAAGCCCGAGACCCTTGCCTATTTCCGCATCGACGGCGCGCTTCAAGGTGCGAACGACGATCTGGACGATGCCAGCACGACGAATATCGAGCAGCTGAAGGTGGTGGCCGAGCGGTTCATCACCGGCAACAGCGCGGTGCTGGATGCGGTCGTTAAGCGGATCAAGGCGGAGAAGACGCGCTAGAGATCGCCAAGGCCCGCAAACAGGATGGCTAGACGCTCCCAGATGGCGCTGACCCTTGGCACTCCCATAAGGCCCGATGGCGCCAGCATCCAGAGCTCGCGGCCCGGCATGACAGCGCCGAAATCAATCTCGACAAGCGATGGATATTGCCTCGCCTGAAAGCGTTGCAGCATGACGACGCCCATGCCGTTTGCGGCGGCAACCGCCTGGGTGATGGTGCTGCCGGAGCGCACCGAATAGGAATGATGCGCATAGTGCGTTTCGAGCCAACGCGCCTCGGCGATCAGCTGCTCGCTGTCGAGATCGAAGCCAATCAAGGGCACGGCCTCGCCTGCCCGCCAGCGGGCAGCCATCGCCGCACTGGCGTAGAAGCCGTGCGTGATGGTGGCAACGCGCTTGCCGGTCAGGTCGCTGTCCTTCGGCCGGCCGAGACGCAACGCGATATCGGCCTCGCGATGTGCAAGGCTGTGGATACGGACATCCGTCAGGATCTCGAGCTCGATGCCCGGAAGTCCAGCAAGGATCTGGCCGAGATGTGGCGCGAGAAGCAGATCGGCAACCGAACGGATGGTCGTCAGCCGCACGCGTCCGCCCGGCCCCTCCGGCGAGACGACGCGGTCACGGATCGCAGAGGCCGCCGACGCCATCGCCGCAGCCTCCGCCGATATCGATTGCCCCTGCACCGTCAGCACATATCCATCGGGGCGGCGCTCGAAGAGCTGCGCGCCGAGGCTCAACTCGAGCGAGGATATCCGGCGCGCAACGGTGGCATGGTTGACTCTCAGCGCACGGGCCGCCGCCGACAGGCTGCGATGCCTGGCGAGCGCTGCGAAGAAGCGGAGATCTTCCCAATCGATATCTGTGCGTTTTTGCTCAGTCATTGCGAATAATTAGCGAATATCCGATCAGACTGGAAGGCGTTACATCATTCTCCATCTGTAAAACAGGAGATGAATGCATGGCTCCCTTCACCCTTCTTCAGCGCTCCGGCGTCACCGCGAAAGCCGCCGACTGGACGAAAGCGGTTCTCGTCATCATCGACGCGCAAAATGACTATGCAGACGGCAGCCTGCCACTTTCAGGCGTCGCCGGGGCCGCCAAGGAAATCCAGAGTCTGCTTGACAAGGCCCGCGCTGACGGTGTTCCGGTCGTCCATGTCATCCACCTGTCAGGAGCCGATAGCTGGCTGTTTGCGGCCGGTTCGCATGGCGCCGGTATCATGCCTGCGCTGACGCCTGCCTATGGCGAGCCGATCATTTCGAAGACGCTGCCCAACGCCTTTGCCGGAACCGAACTCCAGGCGACCCTGGCCGCGATTGCTGCGGATACCGGCCGAACGGAGCTGATCCTCGTGGGCTTCATGACGCATATGTGCATCGGGGCCACCGCACGGGCTGCCCTCGACCTCGGGCTGCAGGCGGCCGTCGTCGCATCGGCCACGGCGACCCGCGATCTGCCGGATCCGCTGGGCGGCGTCATCCCGGCCGACACGGTTCAGCGCACAGCGCTGGCAGAGATCGCCGATCGCTTCGCGACTGTTGTCCGCGACATCTCGGAGGTTGCCAAACCGGCTGCGAAGGTCTAACGGGCTGCCGCAAGAAAAAGAATGAAAGGGACGTTAATGTCCAACTCCAGTGTCAAAACCTTTGCCCAGACGGGCTCCAAGGTGTTTTTCGTTGCTGCCGAGCGCATCGAGCGCACGGTGCGCCTGCAGGGCGCATGGCTGAGCATCGTCGATGTCAGCGTGCCCGCCGGTGTTTCCGGCACCGCGCAGACGATCGGCAGCGAACAGGTGCTGCGCATCATCGAGGGCCGGTTGGCGGTCTGGCGGATGACGGATCAGGGCCGCGAGGAGATCGTGGTTTCTGCAGGCGACATCCTGCATATTTCGGCCGGCCAGGCGCATGGCTATTGCAACGACGGGGCCACGGCAGCGGCGTTTTCGGCGATCATCGACAGCGATGCGGCAAGTCAGCTTGCGGCTCGGGCGGAATCCTCCGGCTCGCCGGTGGCAGCACAGCGGATGGGCGCTGCAGCCAATAGCGGAAGCACGCGGATCCGGGCTGCCTGAGCATCTCGAAAGGCGCCTGTAACGGGCGCCTTTTTGACTGATGTTCACCGGTTTGTCATCGCAGCGCGCGTATAAGCGGCTCCGGATTGCTGATAGAGATGGCCCGCGGCGCACTGATCGGCGCTCCGCGCACAGCACATATCAGCAGGAGGTTCCGCCATGGCATGGTCTGCCAGCCAATACGTCAAATTCGAGGATGAACGGACGCGCCCGGCGCGCGATCTCCTGGCGCAGGTGCCGCTGGCATCCGTCAAAAACGCCATCGACCTCGGCTGCGGACCCGGCAATTCCACCGAACTGATCGTCGATCGTTATGGTGTGAACAACGTCTCCGGCCTCGACAGCGACGACAACATGCTGGAAGCAGCCCGCAAGCGCCTGCCGCAGACGCGCTTCGAAAAGGCCGATCTGTCCACCTGGCAGCCTTCGGGCGAGACCGATCTTCTGTTTGCCAATGCCGTTTTCCAGTGGCTGCCAGATCATCTCGACATCTTCGACCGGCTGATGGACGGATTGGCGCCGGGCGGCGTGCTGGCCGTACAGATGCCCGACAATCTCTCCGAGCCGACGCATCTGGCAATGGAAGAATCCGCCCATGCCGGGCCGTGGAAGACTAACTTCGAGAAGAAGAGCGTGCGCCGCAAGCCGCTGCCGCCGGCTTCGACCTATTATAGCCGGCTTTCTGCCAAGGCTGCTCGCGTTGATATCTGGCACACGATCTACAACCACCCGATGGCGGATGCGGCTGCGATCGTCGAATGGCTGAAGGGCACCGGACTGATGCCCTATCTCGCCCAGGCCGGCGAAGAGAACCGCGAGGCGTTTCTGGCCGATTACCTGGAACGCATCGAAAAGGCCCATCCGAAAATGGCCGACGGCCGCGTGCTGCTGCGCTTCCCGCGGATTTTCATGGTGGCGGTGAAGGGCTAACGGCTGCTTGCCCGGCGGCTGGTCTCGTCTATACTCGGAACCAGCCGGCAGGACACGTCGATGGCGAAGCGCAACGTATTTCAATTCGAGCTGGATACGGATCTTTCCGATGCATTTCTGCATGCCGCAAAGTCGGCCCGGCGAGAGCCGGAAGAGCTGATCGCGGCGCTGGTGCGCGACTTCGTCGACCAGCAGAGCGAGGAAGCCGGCTACGCCGATTTCGTGAAGAGGAAGGTCGAAGCCGCACGGAAATCCGTAACGGCCGGCCAGGGACGGCCGTCCACCGAAGTTGACGCCGTCTTCGAAGACATACGCAAGGCCGTTCAAAAAGCCGGGCGATGAAAATCCTTTGGATGCCCAGGCGGAACTCGATCGCCTGAGGATTTTCCAGCATCTCGCCGCCGACAATATGGACGCCGCCGTCGCCATCGATGAGCGGTTCGCCGAGGCGATCGCGCGGCTCGAGGGCTTCCCGCACTCCGGAAAACCCGGCCTTGTCGAAGGGACGCGGAACTCATTCCTCATCGGAGCTACCGTATCGTCTACGAAGTCTCGCGGGACAGTGTGTGGATCCTTGCGCTGGGTCCATACTGCCAGGCAATGGCCGCCTCTGACGGGCGAATAGGCCCCCTCACCCCCGCCTTGCTGCCTCGATCTTCGCGATATCGATCTTCCGCATCGTCATCATCGCGTCGAAGGCGCGTTTTGCTTCGGCGGGAGAGGCTTTCAGGGCCTCGCTCAAGACGCGTGGGGTGATCTGCCAGGAGAGGCCCCATTTGTCCTTGCACCAGCCGCATTCGCTTTCCTTGCCGCCATTGCCGACGATGGCGTTCCAGTAGCGGTCGGTTTCTTCCTGGGTTTCAGTCGCGATCTGGAAGGAAAAGGCTTCGCTCTGCGGGAAGGCCGGGCCGCCGTTGAGGCCGATGCAGGCGACGCCTGCAACGGTGAATTCGACCACCAGCACATCGCCCTGCTTGCCATCGGGATAATCGCCCGGCGCCCGGACGACAGCGGTCACGGCGCTGTCGGGAAAGGTCGAGGCGTAGAAGCCTGCGGCTTCCTCAGCATCCCCGTTATACCAGAGGCAGATGGTGTTCTTGGCCATGTTGCGTTTCCTCCCCGCTTGTTGCCGTCGGGAATGACATAAGGAGCGCGGTGGATTTCTCCAGTCCTGACATCGCGATATGGCGCTTGGCGGGGTTCGATGCTACGCCACCGGCGGCCTGACCCGCCCGCCTTGCCGTCACGCAGCATGAGGAGTTTGACATGCGCCAACAGATCACCGCCGATTATCTCGAAGGCTTTCTCGGCAATCGCCGTCTGATGGAGCAGCTGGCCTTCATTCTCGAGGTCGAGAAGCTGAAGACGGTGCTGCGCAGGACACCACTGCTCGACCGTTCGCGGGTCGAGAACGATGCCGAGCACACCTGGCAGCTGGCGCTGATGGCCATGGTGCTTTCGGAGCATTCGCGGGAGAAAGTCGAGCTTCTGCGCGTCCTGAAGATGCTGCTGATCCACGATATCGTCGAGATCGATGCAGGCGATACCTTTGCCTATGACACCGTGCTTGCCGCCAGCCAGGCGGAGCGGGAGCTGAAGGCAGCCGAGCGGATTTTTGCGCTGCTGCCTGAGGATCAGGCGCAGGAATTCCGGGCGCTCTGGGACGAATTCGAGGCGA
The DNA here is from genome assembly GCF_056399485.1 of Rhizobium sp. 01N424. Lineage (NCBI taxonomy): Bacteria > Pseudomonadati > Pseudomonadota > Alphaproteobacteria > Hyphomicrobiales > Rhizobiaceae > Rhizobium > Rhizobium sp. 01N424. Next base: position 36,650 of record NZ_JBFTRK010000009.1, on the reverse strand, counting down.
AGATCTCGGCAGAATCGCGCTTTGCCAATGCCATGGACCGCCTGCAGCCGCTGCTGCACAATTTCTTCACCGAGGGCGGCACCTGGGGTTCGGCCGGGGTGACGGCAGCAAGCGTCGAACGGCGCATGCTGCCGATCGGCGTGGCATCCGATACGCTGGGCGAACTCAGCGCGCGGCTGATCACGCTGGCTGTCGAGCAGGGCATCCTGGCGCCGGCGCCGCAGGACACCTGACATGCCGGGCGGCTGGCGCACTCTGCGTCACGCCGTCCCGCTTGCTCCCTGCGCCCCCTCGCTTATATTCGCTGCCATACGCAAGGAGCGAGACCGCCATGACCGATGCCGTGCCCACCCCGCCCGCCACGCTTGTGATCTTCGGCGCCACGGGCGACCTGACGCGGCGTCTGCTCATCCCGGCGATCATCAACCTGACGCGCAGCCGCCTTGTCGGCGACGATCTTCATATTCTCGGCATCGGCATCGATCCCGGCGATGACGAGATGCTGCGCGGCAAGCTGGACGAATTTCTCTCCGGCCTCGGCGGCGACCAGCCGCTGTCGAAGGACGAGGCCTGGCTGAAGCTGCGCAGCCGCATCTCCTACCTGCCCGGCGATTTCACCAAGGACGAAATCTATGGCGAAATCGGCAAGCGGCTCGACGGCAACGCTGCCTTCTACCTCGCTGTGCCGCCGCGCTTTTTCGGCGAAATCGTCGAGCGTCTCGCCGCCAACAAGCTGACCACGGAAGGCGACAACAGCTTCCGGCGCATCGCCATCGAAAAGCCCTTCGGCACCGACCTTGCCTCGGCCAAGGCACTGAATGCGCAGATCCTTGCCAAGGTCTCGGAAAACCAGGTTTACCGGCTCGACCATTTCCTCGGCAAGGAAACGGTGCAGAACCTGATGACGGCGCGCTTTGCCAACATGATGATCGAGGCGCTGTGGAACAACCGCTATATCGACAACGTGCAGATCACCGCCGCCGAGATCGTCGATGTCGGCAGCCGCGGCGCCTTCTACGACGCGACGGGCGCGCTGCGCGACATGGTGCCGAACCATCTCTTCCAGCTGCTCGCGATGATTGCCATGGAGCCACCGAACAGCTTTGATGCCGAGGCGATCCGCAACGAAAAGAGCAAGGTTCTGAAGGCGCTGCGGGTCTATACGCCCGAGGAAGCCAAGACCCATGGCGTGCGCGGCGTCTATACCGCGGGCAAGCTCGACGGTGCCGATATCACCGCCTATCACGACACGCCGCAGGTGGGGCCTGATAGCAAGACCGAGACCTTCGTGGCGCTGAAGCTCTATGCCGATACCTGGCGCTGGGCGGGCGTGCCCTTCTATCTCCGGACCGGCAAGGCGATGACGGCGCGCGATACCGAGATCGTCGTCACCTTCCAGCCGGTTCCCTTCGCGCAGTTCCGCGAGACCGACGTGACGCGCCGCCTGCGGCCGAACCGGCTGGTGATCCAGGTGCAGCCGGACGAGGGCATGAGCATGGAAATCTCCATCAAGTCGCCTGGCCTTTCGGTCGATACCGTGCCCGTCTCGCTCGATTTCCGCTACGCCGACAAGTTCGATATCGGCAAGATGACCGGCTATGAATCGCTGATCTACGACCTGATGATCGGCGACCAGACGCTGTTCCAGCGCGCCGACGGCATCGAGGCCGGATGGGCGGCCGTCCAGCCCTTCCTCGACCTCTGGGCCAAGGAGGGAGAGCCGGAACCTTACGCGCCGGGAACGATGGGGCCCGCCTGCGCCGACGAGCTCATCGAGCGCGACAACAGGCAGTGGCACCAGATCGGCGGTCTGCCGAAGCCTTCATAACCGGATGGTTCAACGGCGGCCGTAAAAATGCTAGGTTGTGCCCGGCCACAGGGCCGGGAGTTCGGCTGACGCCCCCTCTGCACGATCTCCGCAAGGCGCATCCACGCGCATAAGGGAGGCTCTCGCATGGAAAAATCCGTCCTGTTCTGGCGCCGTACCGATATCGAAGGTTTCGAGCGGCTCACCCTCTCGATCGGCGCCGAAAGCGTCACGGCATCGTCGACGGTCCTCTGTCTCGAAGACGGCGGCTTCCGGCTCGACCATCACTGGCGGCTCGACGCCAGCTGGAGCGCGCAATCGGTGGCCGTCGAGCGCTGGAACGGCCGCGACCACCGGAGGCTGACGCTGGAGCGCGTGCCCGGCGGCTGGACGGTGGACGGCCTGCGCCGCCCCGATCTCGACGGCGCCGACGAACCCGACCTCTCCGTCACCCCCTTCTGCAACACCTTCCCGATCCGCCGCACCCCGGAAACCTCAGGCGCCAGCGTGACCCTCGACACCGCCTTCATCGACGGCCCGGCGATGATGGTGCACCGCTCCAAGCAGCGCTATGACAGACAGGGGCCTGGGCGGGTTCGCTATGTCGATCTTGGTAACTCGATCGGCTTCGAGGCGGATCTCCGGGTGGATGAGCGGGGGCTGGTGGTGATGTATGAGCACTTGTTTGAGAGGGTGACGCCCCCGGAGTGAAGCGTCAACGCTCCGGTTTCAGCCCTTTGCGGATAAGCGAACTAGAGGCATCCGGCAAAGGTGAGCGGTATGCCCGGCTGGATACTGAAATCGAGTTGCCGCAGGGATCTTTGGCATTGGCAAATTCATAGCCGTCGGCGACGTGAACGGGACCGAACGTCAACCCTTTCGCTACGCATTCGCCGCAAAACGCGCTGACATCCCGCACATCGAACACCAGCTTTACGATGGACTGCCCGCGCCGCTGCCCCTTGGCCGCGGGATGAAGCAAGATCGACCCACCACCCGAGTTCGGAGTGAGCTCGACGAGCCTGTCACCTTCAAGCCTGCGAACGGTGAACTGAAAGTGCGTTTCGTAAAAGCTGGCGGTTGCCTCGATATCGGCCGCATAGATTATCACGCGATTGAACATTGCCCTTAAACCCTTTCGGCGAAGCGATGTCCGCCATTCGATCCTGCCCACTTGCGTGCCGCCAACGGCCCAGCCTACCAGCAGAAGTGTTGCCATTTCGTTCCGGCGCGGTTTGTATAGGTGGCGACGCACCGATTCTGGGGGACGGATTTGTGAGCAGGATGACAGTTGATGCGAAACCACCGGCGTGGCCTGAGCCGTGAACGCATATCTTGCCATCCTCACGATATCCGCCGCCCGCTGGTCCTATATCGCGGCTTTCATCGCCCGGTTGCCGATCGCCATGGTTCCGCTCAGCCTGCTGATCCTCGTCGAGGCGGCAACCGGCTCCTACGCCCATGGCGGCGCCGTCTCCGGAGCTTTCGCGCTCGGCAGCGCCTCGTCCGTGCCGTTCTGGGGCCGCGCGCTCGATAGAGGTTCGCACCGGCCGATCATCGGCGGGACATCCGTGATATCGGCGGCATTTCTTGCCCTGGCGTTGACCGGCACGCAGATGGAATGGGGGCTTCCTATTATCGCCGGATTGGCGCTCGGCGTTGGCCTGTTTTTCCCGCCGATAACGCCAGCAATGCGCGTTGCCTGGCGGCAGCTGGTGCCGGAAAGCTCGGGGCTGCTGGCACCTGCCTATGCCCTCGATGCAGTGGCCGTGGAGACGCTTTTCGTGCTCGGGCCCTTGGTCGTCGCGGGCCTATATGGCGGTGGCCCGGCGCTTCCCGTCATTGCCACCTGCATCCTGCTCGCGGCAGGCGGGGTTGGCTATTCCTTCTCTCCAGCGGGCCAAGCCAGCGGCGAGAAGCCCGATACGCCGACGGCAGGCGCGGCGCGGGCCGTTGTTCTGCAGCCCGGCGTGCTGCTCATCGCACTCGTTGCAGCAGCCATGTCTGTCGGCTTTGGGCAGATGGATGTTGCCCTGACCTCCGCAGCCCAAGCGATCTCGACCCATGGCCTGATGCTCGGCCTGATGTTTGCGGCAGTTGCCATCGGCAGCATCGGCGGCGGATTGTTCTTCGGCGCGCGGCGCCTTGCCGGTCATCGGCTGCTTGCCGCGTCTCTTTCCGGCTTCGGTCTTGGGCTGGCTGCTACAGGCCTCAGCCTGTGGCTGGCCTCCCCGCCGTTTCTGCTTCTTCCCATTCTCGCGCTCGCCGGGATCTTCATCTCGCCCGGTCTGCTCGTCATGCAGCAGATGATCGATCAGGCACTGCCGCCCGGCCGGACATCGGAAGGTCAGGCACTCCTCAATGCTGTGCTGACAGCAGGCGGAGCGGCAGGTATGGCGCTCGGCGGTCTCTGGGCCGATATGATGCCCGGCGATGGCAGTGTTCTTCGCGGCGGCAGGAACGATCCTGGGCGGGGCCGTTATTGCCAGCTGGGCTGGTGGAAGGCTCTTACGCCATGGATCCAACCGGCGCTGACTCATTTCCGCCGCCCCAAAACCCCCAGCCCTAAAAATCGCGTGGTTTATTCAACCCATCCTTTACATATCGATGGCTACCTCATAGGGCACCGCGACCGCCATGAGGACACATGTTGTTTAAATTCGCTCGGGCAGGCACCCTGTTTGTAATTTTACTCGGCTCACTGGTCTTCCTGCCGCCATTCAGCGGCTATGTGCGCGATGCCGCCGATGTGTTCGATAAGCGGCCGCAGGAGACGGCGCTGTTCATCGGCAACAGCCGGACCTTTTATCACCACATGCCTGACATGGTGCGTTCGATCGCCGACTCGGCGGGCTATCCCAACAAGCTTGAGATCGTCATGGATGCCGAGCCGGGCGTCAGTCTGAAGACCCATATGGACGACCCGAATACCCAGGCTTTGCTGGCGCAGCGCTGGGACCATGTCGTGTTGCAGGTGCTGAGCAGCGATCAATACAGCGCCGAGCGCGCCGGCGACACCTGGGATGTCGCCGCCGATCTGATCCGGGAAGCGCAAGGCAAAGGGTCCAGGCCTGCGATGTTCGTGACCTGGCGCTATACCGATCAGTGCAAGGACAACGAAGGCATGCCGAAATCGGCAACCGGGATTTCGCCTGCCGGCTATGCCAACATGCACCGCAATATTCAGGAACAGCATGCCCGCCTTGCGGCATCGACCGGGGTCGATCTGGTGAACGTCGGGCTCGTCTGGGAAGACCTGCAGAACCGCCCTCAGCCTTTCACCCTCTACGACGACTGCAACCATCCATCGATCTATGGCAGCTATCTCTCGGCCTTGATGTTCTACGGCTATTTTTCGAAACGCGACGTGGCCGATGTCACCTACGAACCGCATGGAATTTCATCTGACGATGCCAGGGCGCTACGTCTGACGGTTTCCCAATATTTCAAGGAAGCGGCGCGAAATGCTACGCCATCCACCGATGGTGTCAGCGGGAAGTCCGGGTCGACCTAAAGCGGTGACGGCTGCCCTATAGAACGATCGCGAAGTTCGGATGCCCGGCGAAGCCGAATTTCCGGCGCACATATCTCAGGTTGCCGCAAAAAATTGCGATTTGCGGGCGCTCGATGCAACCTGAGAAGAAAAATTAAGATCTAATAAACATTCCTATGATTGCATTGCCTGGGTTGGGGCAAACAATCATGACGGACATCAAATCGGGCGGGCGGCGCCACGATCTCGACGCGTTGCGCGTCCTGTGTTTCGGCACGCTGATCATCTATCACACGAGTCTCGCCTATGGGACGAGAACATGGCTGCTCAACTCCATCGACGGCAGCCGGCTGGTCGATCTTATTGCTGCCGCCTCTCATCCGTGGCGGATGAGCCTGCTTTTCTTCATCTCGGGGCTTGTCACGCGGTCGCTTCTGCGCAGCCGGTCCGTCAGTGACATCCGCGGGACGCGAACGCGGCAATTGCTGCTACCCTTCACGTTCGGCGTTCTTCTTGTTGTCCCGCCCCAGATATATCTTTCGGAGTTCAATCCTTTTCCGGGCCTCTCCTATTGGGAGTTCTGGAAAGCTTTCATGGTCTCCGGGCTAACGCTCGAGCACCTCTGGTTCCTGGCCTATCTCTGGATCTACGTCTTCGCCTGGTCGTTTCTTTGGCCTTACCTTCAGAGGGTCTGGCCAAACCTCCCGTCCGCACTCGCAAATTCGCTCCGCGGCGTAAACCTCTTCCTGATCCCGATCATCCTGCTTTCCGCCTCGAGACTCTGGCTGTACCCGATCTTCGGCGAGACGCGGGCCATACACACCGACATCTACGCACATCTCGTCTATTTCTCGATGTTCATGGCTGGCTCGCTGCTGATGGAGGAGTCGCCGTTCTGGCGTGAAGTCGACCGGCAGAGATGGCTTGGCGGCGCTCTTGCCATCATCTCTTTTCTGGTCGTCGCGGCAGCCGTCGTTGCCGTTCCGCGGGAAGATTGGCCGGATGCCGTCGTCGTCCTGGTGCGGATTGCCAGATCGATCTTCCAATGGTGCGCCATCATCGCATTGCTGGGCTTTGCCGGCAGGATCGCCAACCGCCCCAACCGCGTGATCGCATTTCTGAACAGATCGATGATGACCTATTATGTGGCCCACCAGACCGTCATCATCATCGTTGCCCATCAGATTTCGAAAATGGGCCCGTTGGATATTCGATCCTTTGTCCCGGTGGTCCTCTTGAGCACACTCGGCTGCGGACTGATCGGCGAGGCGCAGAAGCTGATAAAGGCCTTCCTTTCGCCTCTTATCGCAAGGGTGATAGCCTTGATAAAACCGCCTCTGAAAACAGCGCCATCGGGGGCCACGGCGGATTGACCCTCAATCCCATCTGATTTCCCTGACCAGTTCGACAAACGCCCTGAGCTTGGCCGGAATATGCCGCCGTCCGGGATAATAGAGGCAAAGCCCCGGATAGGGCGCCGTCCAGTCCTCCAGCACGCGGATCAGGCGGCCGGCCGCCAGGTCTTCGCCCACCTGCCATTCGTTGAGGTAAGCGAGGCCCGCGCCTTGGCGCGCAGCGCGCAGGATGAGGTCGCTGTCGTCGAGCATCAGCGTGCCGGGCACATCCATGGTGAAGGCCTCGCCGCGCCGCTCAAACTCCCAGCGGTAAATGGTGCCGCTCGCCATGCGGGCGCGGATGCAGCGGTGGTTTTCGAGGTCGGCGGGGGTCTTGGGGATGCCCTTTTCTTCGAAATAGCCGGGTGAGCCGGCGATGACAGGGCGGATGAAACGGTTGATCGGCACGGAGATCATATCCGGCGGCACGGCTTCCAGGATGCGGATGCCGGCGTCGAAGCCCTTCGCGTTGATATCGACAAGCGCGCCTTCGGTGACGATTTCGAGCTGCATGGCCGGATAGCGCCTCAGATATTCGACGGCGAGCGGCGCGAGGATCATCCGCGCCGCGCCGACCGAGGTGTTGATCCTCAGCGTGCCCGAAGGCTCGGATCGGTGCTCGTCGGCCTGGTCGATGGCGCGGCGGATGGCCGATAGCGCCGGGGTCACTTCGGCGACGAACTGCTCGCCGGCAGAGGAGAGCGTGACGCTGCGGGTGGTGCGGTTGAAGAGGCGGACGCCGAGCCTTGCTTCCAGCGTGGCGATCTGCTGGCTAAGGGCCGAGGAGGAAATCGAGAGGTCGCGGGCGGCGGCACGGAAGCCGCCCTTGGCTGCGACGGCTATGACCGCTTCCAGCTCCGCCAGCGTGCCGCGCATCATTGTCCTGATCTCCTTACCAGCTCGTCCGTTATTGAGCAGCTTATCAGATCAATCGGCCGGTGCCAGATAGGGCGTATCGCACAAAGGAGAAAAGCGATGCGCAACATTACTCAGGTCTACATCGACGGCGCCTTCGTGACGCCTCACGGCGAGGAAACCGCCGAGCTCTTCAATCCTTCGACCGAGGAGAAGATCGGCACCGTCAGGCTCGGCAACCGCGAGGATGCGCGCGCCGCGATCGGCGCCGCCAAGCGCGCCTTCCCGGCCTTCTCGCGCACCAGCAAGGAAGAGCGGATCGAGATGCTGCAGCGTCTGGCCGCTGCCGTTTCCGCCCGCGCCGAAGAGATGACCGCGGCGATGGCTGAAGAATACGGCGCCCCGCAATATTTCACCGGGTTTTCGGTACCCTACGCTGCCTCGGCATTCCTGAAGATGGCGGAAGTGCTGGAGACTTACGACTTCACCCGAACGATCGGCCGCGCCGAGGTCACCATGCAGCCGCTTGGCGTCGTGGCGGCGATCACCCCGTGGAACAGCAATTACGGGTTCATCTGCGCCAAGCTGGCCACCGCGCTAGCTGCGGGTTCCACCGTCGTCATCAAGCCGAGCGAGATGAGCGCGATCCAGACGCAGCTGATCACCGAATGCCTGCATGAGGCCGGGCTGCCGAAGGGCGTGTTCAACATCGTCAACGGCCGCGGCGATGTCGTCGGCGCCGAGTTCAGCAGCCATCCGGATATCGCCAAGGTGAGCTTCACCGGCTCGACCGCCGTTGGCAAACAGATCCTGCGCTCCGGCGCCGAGACGATGAAGCGCGTGACGCTGGAACTCGGCGGCAAGGGACCGAACATCCTTCTCGACGATGCCGATCTCGATACCGCCATTCCGGCCGTACTGATGATGGGGCTCATGAACAGCGGCCAGGCCTGCGTCGCCGGTACCCGCATTCTTGTGCCGGAAAGCCTGATGTCCGAGATCCTGCCGCGGCTGAAATCGGGCATCGAAGCGATCAAGACTGGCAAGCCCGATGATCCCACAGTCCAGATCGGGCCGATGGTGAGCCAGAAGCAATATGACCGGGTGCAGTCCTATATCCGGCTTGGCGAGGAGGAAGGTGCCGAGATCCTCACCGGCGGCAGCGGGCGGCCCGAAGGCATCGAGCGCGGCTGGTTCGTGCGCCCGACGATCTTTGCCAATGTGCATAACGGCATGCGCATCGCCCGCGAGGAAATCTTCGGGCCGGTGCTCTCGGTCATCCCCTACAAGGACGAGGCGGATGCCATCCGCGTTGCCAACGACACGAGCTATGGGCTGCAGGCCTATATCCATTCCAGCGACATCGACCGCGCCAGACGGGTGGCCGAGCAGATGGAATCAGGCCGCGTGGTGATCAACGGCGCGCCGCACGAGCCGCTTGCGCCCTTCGGCGGCTTCAAGCAATCGGGCATGGGCCGCGAGTTCGGAACCTTCGGGCTTGAGGCGTTCCTGGAGCCACGGGCGATTTTGGCTTAGGCGCAAACGCAATCATTCCGCCCGCAAAGCTGCGGGCGGGTGCTGAACAATCGGGCCGTCAGCCTTAGTTTGTGCGGTCCGGGCAGGCCGCGTTGACAGTGCCGTCGCGGCGCGTCTGATGCGTGCTGTCGCGCTCGCACGGCGCTCTCCAGCTCGACGGGCGCAGGATGGTTATGCCGCCGGTTTCGATCGGGTCGAGCGGTATTTCCAGGCCGCTCTGCTGCGCGTCATAGGCGGGCGACGTGCCGGGAGGCGGGCTGCCATCGAAACGGCCGTTGGTATCGACACCCATGCTCGACTGAGCAAAGGCCGGGGCTGCAATGAGAAGCACTATGGATGTGATTGAAATGAGCCTGCGCATGATCGTTATCCTTCCGGTTTGATCATCGCGGCTGAAACAGCCGACGGGGTGGTTTTGTTCCCTGCGTCAGCGGCGTCTGACGATCAATATTTGGCGATTGGAAATGTGAGGTTAAGCGGGCCTGCGGCTGTGTCATTCCGGGGCTTGGCGCGGGCGGATGGCTGCGTTGTGAAGAAAGTGATTCAAGGCGTTGAGCCGGATGCGATGAAGGGCGGGGATGCGCTTGAAAATACATTGCTTTCTCTGAGCGTTGACGGTGGGAGCTGCGGCCCGCGCCCCCCCCTCATCCGGCCCTACCGGGCCACCTTCTCCCCGTTGGGGCGAAGGGGAGTGGAGAAGTTCGCGCCAGCACCCCTTCTCCCCTCGGGGAGAAGGTGGCCCGACAGGGCCGGATGAGGGGGCCACGGATACAGGCGATCACCATCTAAAAGCCTGCCGCTGCAAACCGCGCTTCGCTCCCCCAAAACGGCGTTGTCCGCCAAGGCTTGCGCCGCCCACGGAAAACGGTATGCGGTACCCCGACCTGCCGCAAATCCCACGAAATGGAGACGCCTTGACCTCACCTCTCAAAATTGCCGTCGGCGGTGCGCAAGGCCGGATGGGTAGGGCGATCGTTTCGGCGCTTTCCGGTGATCCCGCATTCCTGCATGCCGGCAGTTTTGGGCGTCAGGGCAGCAGCGGCGACGGCCTGATCGACCGGTCGGCGGCGATCGAAGCGGCCGATGTGATCCTGGATTTCTCGACGGCAGCTGCTGCCGCCGAACTGGCGGAACTCTGTGCCGTAAGAAACGGACCGGCACTGGTGATCGGGGCGACGGGCTTCGAACCGGAAGAGCTTGCGCGGATCCGCAAGGCGGCAGACCGGATTGCGATCGTCCGCTCGGGCAATTTCTCGATCGGCCTCAACATGCTTCTCGGCCTCGTCGCCCAGGCGGCGGCTGCCCTGCCTGCCGAAACCTGGGACATCGAAATTCTGGAAGCCCATCACCGGCGGAAGATCGACGCGCCATCAGGCACGGCGCTGATGCTGGGGGACGCCGCTGCAGACGGCCGTGGCGTGCCGCTGGCATCGGTCGAGCGCCGCGGCCGGGACGGCATCACCGGCGAGCGTCTGGTTGGCGAGATCGGCTTTTCGGTCGTGAGGGGTGGTGGAATCGTCGGGGAACACAGCGTTCTCTTTGCCGCCGCCGAGGAAGTGGTGACGATCTCGCATTCCGCACTTGATCGCGGCATGTTCGCGCGCGGCGCATTGGCCGCCGCCCGCTTCGCCGCCGGCCGGGCGCCGGGCGAATATGAAATGCAGGACGTGCTCGGATTGCCGCGGCGATCCTGAGGCCGCAGCGCCAAACAAAAAGCCCCGCGCCAAAGCGCGAGGCTTCGATTTCCAAAATGACCTTCGTCTCAGACGAACTGGCTGAGGCCCGGCACGGAAGCGACGACCTGATCGACGACTTCCTCGCCGGCATATTGCTTGGCGATGCCGATGGTTTCCTTGGCGAGCGCGGTGATTTCGCCCATGCCGAGGCCTTCGCTCATCAGCTGCTGTCCGAGGCCCATGATGCCGCCACCGCCGCCGAGCGCGCTCATCAGCCCGCCGAGCAGACCGCCGCCGCTGGCACCTTCGCCGTTGAACTGGGCGACGAGATCGGAGCCGCCGGGGATCGCTTCGATCATCTTGGCGACCGGGCCGTCATCGGCTTCGCGCTGCAGGAAACCGAGCATCATGCCGAGCGCCTTTTCGGCGAGGTCGGGCGAGATGCCCACGCGGTCAGCGATCTGGGTCACAACTTCATTCATCGTCAGGCCTCCTTTTATTTGACGTTAACGTCAACGTTAATCGACTTTCTCCGGCAACTCAAGCGGCCTTTCGCAAGGCGGCACTTTGTCCAGAATTGCTTTTAATGCAAACAGTTGCCGGTATCACACTCCCTGCTTATAACAGGTACACTATAGGAGAATGAATGCGGCTGATCTTCGCATTCCAGCTCTAGCGGCGGCCTTGGCCCAAGGGAGAATTCGCAATGCTCGAAGACGGCAAGATTTTTATCGGCGCCAGCCGCAATCCTGACGATAGCATCAACAAGCCGGAATATCTCGACCTGAAATTCGGCAACCGTCACGGCCTCGTCACCGGCGCCACCGGCACCGGCAAGACGGTGACGCTGCAGGTGCTGGCCGAAGGCTTCTCGAAGGCCGGCGTTCCCGTTTTCTGCGGCGACATCAAGGGCGACCTTTCGGGCATTGCCGCCAAAGGCGAAGCCAAGGATTTTCTCACCAAGCGCGCCGAGCAGATCGGCTTTACCGATTACGAATACGATCTCTTCCCGGTGATCTTCTGGGATCTCTTCGGCGAGAAGGGCCACCGCGTCCGCACGACGATCGCCGAGATGGGGCCGCTGCTGCTGGCACGGCTGATGGATGCTTCCGAGCCGCAGGAAGGCGTCATCAACATCGCCTTCAAGATCGCCGACAAGGCCGGCCTGCCGCTGCTCGACCTCAAGGATTTCTCGGCGCTGCTGAACTACATGGCCGAAAATGCCAGCGAGCTGTCCAACCAGTTCGGGCTGATTTCCAAGACCTCCGTCGGCTCGATCCAGCGCGCCATGCTGGTTCTGGAGCAGCAGGGTGCGGAACATTTCTTCGGCGAACCGGCGCTGAAGATCTCCGACATCATGCGCACCGACAATCGCGGCTACGGCCAGATTTCCGTGCTCGCCGCCGACAAGCTGATGATGAACCCCAGGCTTTACGCCACTTTCCTGCTCTGGCTGCTCTCCGAGCTGTTCGAGGAGCTTCCTGAAGTCGGCGACCCCGACAAGCCGAAGCTGGTGTTCTTCTTCGACGAGGCACATCTGCTCTTCAACGACGCACCGAAGGTGCTGACCGAGCGTGTCGAGCAGGTGGTCCGCCTGATCCGCTCCAAGGGCGTCGGCGTCTATTTCGTGACGCAGAACCCGCTCGACGTGCCGGAGACCGTGCTCGCCCAGCTCGGCAACCGCGTGCAGCATGCGCTGCGCGCCTATTCGCCGCGCGAGCAGAAGGCGGTGAAGACGGCGGCTGACACCTTCCGTCCGAACCCGGCCTTCGATTGCGCCACCGTGATCACCACGCTCGGCACCGGCGAGGCACTGGTCTCGACGCTGGAGGCCAAGGGCGCGCCGTCGATCGTCGAACGCACGCTGATCCGCCCGCCATCCGGCCGCGTCGGCCCGCTGACCGATGCCGAGCGCCAGCAGGTGATGGATCACAGCCCGGTTCTCGGCGTCTATGACGAAGACCTCGACCGCGAATCCGCCTTCGAGATCCTCGCCGCCCGCGCCAAGAAGGCAGCAGAATCGGAAGCCGCCAAGCAGGCGCAGGAGGCACAGCCGACTGAAGCCGACACGACCTCCGGCTGGAGCCTGCCGGGCTTCGGCGGTGGCGATGACGACAACAAGCAGAGCGGCCAGGGTCGCGGCCGTTCGGGATACCAGCGCGAGACGGTGGTGGAAGCGGCGATGAAGAGCGTGGCGCGGACGGTTGCGACGCAGGTCGGCCGGGCGCTGGTGCGGGGGATCTTGGGGAGTTTGAAGCGCTAACGCTTCGGCATTGGCGGGTGGGGTTTCCCCCCCTCTGCTCCTCGCTTACAAGGTCGAGGTCGGGGCGGTCGGTGCCCACACCCTCCTCATTCCTGTGCTTGTCACAGGAATCCAGTGCGCCCCAGTCTTGGGGCGCGGGAGACTTCTTCAAAAGGCAAACGAGTCATTCACCGCGCGGACGCGCGGTGGCTGGTTTCCTGTGACAAGCACAGGAATGAGGGAACGCGTGTGGAGGTCGCACCGCTTAGTTTTCGAAGCCCGAGCAGCGGCTCCCAGCCAATCTTCCTCCTTGAGGGGGAGATGTCCGGCAGGACAGAGGGGGGCGCCCACGCACTCCGCCGATAGCCCCTCACCGCTTCCGCACAAACTCCGTTCGCAGCACCAACCCCTTGATCGCATCGTGCTTGCAATCGATCTCTTCTGGATTGTCCGTCAGCCGGATCGAGCGGATTACCGTCCCCTGCTTCAACGTCTGCCCGGCGCCCTTGACCTTCAGATCCTTGATCAGCGTGACGCTGTCGCCATCCTGCAGCAGGTTGCCGGCTGCGTCGCGGACTTCACTGGCCTTGGCGGCGGCAGCGGCCATCTCGGAGGCCGGGCGCCATTCGCCTGAAGCTTCGTCATAGATATAGTCGTCATCGGCAGCCATCGGCGCGTCTCCTCAAAGGAATTTCAATATGAGACCGGCGCTTATAGCAGCCGGCCGGCCGCGGCAAGACCGGGGCCGCAGCGTGCGGTTGCGCCGCAGCCCGCGCGATGCTATCCAATGGACGTTCGCTCAAAGAGAAAGGAGGGTCACGTGCAGAATTTCTATTTCCGGTATTACCGGCAGCGTGGCCCCGTCAACGCCCTGCAAATGCGTTTGCAGGGCTGACCAGAGACCGTTTCTCGCGACACCTCTTCCTGGTCTGCCCTTCGTGGCCCGCAGCACCCGTGCTGCCGATATTCCTATGCGCCGCTGCAGTGCCTTCATCGATGATGGCCGATGCCCTCGATGAATCAGCTATGCGGCAAAGACCAGAGACCGACCATGACACTGATCAATATCCGCAATCTCGGCATCGTCCTGTCGCAGCCGTTGTTTTCAAAGCTGAACCTCGCCGTCAATACCGGTGACCGCATCGGCCTGGTGGCCGCCAACGGGCGCGGGAAATCGACGCTGTTCCGCTGCATCGCCGGCGCCCTGGAAGCGACCCAAGGCGAGATCACCAAGGCGCGCGGATTGACCGTCGGCTATGTCGAGCAGAACGTGCCGTCCACCCTCTTCGGCCACAGCTTCTACGACGCCGTGCTCGATGCTCTCCCACCCGAACAGGCGGAGAGCGAAAGCTGGCGTGTCGATGTGGTGCTTGAATCTCTCGAAGTGCCGGAGGAGTTCCGCCAGCGGCCGCTCAATGCGCTCAGCGGCGGCTGGCAGCGGTTGGCGATGCTGGCGCGCGTCTGGGTGACGGAACCCGACGTGCTGATGCTGGACGAGCCGACCAACCATCTCGATCTCGGCAAGATCGCGCTGATGGAAAACTGGCTGAACGCCCTGCCCCGCGACGTGCCCGTCATTCTGGCCAGCCACGACCGCGCCTTTCTGGATGCTGTCGCCAACCGGACGCTGTTTCTGCGACCGGAGAATTCGCAGCTGTTTTCGCTCCCCTATTCGCGGGCGCGCACCGCACTCGACGAGGCGGATGCCGCCGATGCGAAGCGCTACGAGCGCGACATGAAGACAGCCGAGCAGCTGCGCAAGCAGGCAGCCAAGCTCAACAATATCGGCATCAACTCCGGCAGCGACCTGCTTGTCGTCAAGACCAAGCAATTGAAGCAGCGGGCCGACAAGCTGGAGGACGCGGCAAAGCCTGCGCATCTGGAACGCTCGGCCGGCGCCATCAAGCTCGGCAATCGCGGCACCCATGCAAAGGTGCTTGTTACCCTGGATGATGCCGAGGTGCGTACGCCCGATGGCACGATGCTGTTCAAGACCGGCAAGCAGTTTGTCTGCCAGGGTGACCGGATCGTGCTGCTCGGTGAGAACGGCGCCGGAAAATCCCGGTTCGTTGCCATGCTGCGCAGGGCGATCGGCAATCCGGATGCCACGCTCGATGGTATCAAGGCAACACCCTCGCTGGTCCTGGGCTATGCCGACCAGGCGCTCGCCGATCTCCGGGATGCCGATACGCCGATGGAGACGATCATCCGCCGCTTCGATATCGGCGACCAGCGGGCGCGGGCGCTGCTCGCCGGTGCCGGGATGACGATCGACATGCAGGCAAAGCCGGTCGGCCGCCTTTCCGGCGGCCAGAAGGCGCGGCTCGGCATGCTGGTGCTCAGGCTGACCGAGCCGAACTTCTACCTGCTGGACGAGCCGACCAACCATCTGGATATCGACGGCCAGGAGGCGCTGGAAACGGAGCTGATGGCGCATCAGGCAAGCTGCCTGCTGGTCTCCCACGACCGCAGCTTCGTGCGCGCCACCGGCAACCGCTTCTGGCAGATCGAGCGTAAACGGCTGGTGGAGGTGGAGAGCCCCGAAGGGTTCTTTGCCGCGGCCGCGGAAGGCCGCGGCTAAGATATAGCGCAGCCGCAGCGTACCGATGCCGCGGCTGCGCGAAAATGCTACGGCAGCGCTTTGGCGCCCGGGCCGAAATACGGCTGGCGCTCCGTTTCGCTTGCCCGGAGCGAATGGCGCAGGCGCAGCAGATCCTTGCGGGCGATGAGGCCGACGAGCTGGCCGCTCTCGGGATCGACGATCGGGATGCGGCCGGCATCGGTTGCCAGCATCAGATCGGCGACATAGCCGACCGTGTCATCGGGGTGAGCGAGCGGCACGGAGCTGTCGGAGACCAGATCGGCGAGCGGCTGGCTGCGCTCGACGCGTTTCTGCTGCCAGCGCAGAGCGTCGCCGCGCGACATCAGACCCTTGAGGATGCCGAGGTCATCGACGACAGGATAGACCCGGTGCGTCTTCGGCTGCGTGGTGAAGAGGTCGATCGCCTCTCCCGCGGTCATATCAGCCCTCAGGCTATCGACCCTGGAGATCATGATGTCGCGGGCGCGGGCGAATTCGAAGGGGTCGATGCCATATTCACGGGTGATATGCTGGCCGCGGCGGGCGATCTTTTCGGTGAGGATCGAGCGG
Source organism: Rhizobium sp. 01N424 (assembly GCF_056399485.1). Lineage (NCBI taxonomy): Bacteria > Pseudomonadati > Pseudomonadota > Alphaproteobacteria > Hyphomicrobiales > Rhizobiaceae > Rhizobium > Rhizobium sp. 01N424. The sequence continues at coordinate 20,496 of NZ_JBFTRK010000009.1, read as the reverse complement.
CGCAGCAGAAGAACGGTCACCGCATAGGCCGCTACCGTCGCCGCCAGCAGTGGCAGCAGCGCTTGGACATCGCCGGTCAGTTCGACGGCGAAGAAGGTGCCGGTCAGCGGCGCGCGCATCGTGCCGCCCATCATCGCCGCCATGCCGAGCAGCGCCCAGAAGCCGGGATCGCCGGGCAGGACGAGTCCGACAAGCCAGCCGAGCGCGCCGCCGAAGATCAACAGCGGCGCCAGCACGCCGCCCGATGTACCCGATGACAGCGCCACGAGCCAGATGGCCGCCTTGACCAGCAGGACGGTAAGTACCGCCTGCGGCAGCAGGCTGCTGTTCAGGAGGCCATCGATGATGTCGTAGCCGACGCCGAGGACGCGCGGTTCGATCAGGCCGCCAAGACCGATGATCAGCCCGCCGAGCGCCGGGCACCACATCCAGTGGATTGGCAGCGCTTCGAAGAGGTCCTCGATCTTGTAAAGCAGCGCCGTCAGGATGCCGGACTGCAGGCCGGAGAGAATGCCCATGCCGGCGCAGAGCAGGATGCCCCACCAGGGGAGATCCATGTGGAACTGCTTCGGAAACAACGGCCCTGCCTCGAACAGGAACGGGCGCCAGCAGACCGACACGCAGGCGGCGACGGCAACGGGAATGAAGCTGCGCGGCTTCCATTCGAACAGCAGCAGTTCGACGGCGAGCATGATGGCGGCGATCGGCGAACCGAAGATCGCGGTCATGCCGGCCGCGGCACCGGCCACCAGCAGCGTCTTACGCTCGGCCGAGCTCAGGTGAAAGCATTGGGCAAACAGCGAACCGATCGCGCCACCGGTCATGATGATCGGGCCTTCGGCGCCGAACGGGCCGCCGGTTCCGATCGAGATCGCCGAAGAAATCGGCTTCAGGATCGCCACTTTCGGCGACATCCGGCTGCCGCCGATCAGGATCGCCTCGATCGCCTCAGGGATACCGTGGCCGCGGATCTTCTCCGAGCCGAAACGGGCCATCAGGCCGATGACGAGACCACCGAGAACCGGGATCACGACCATCCAGACCGAGCGCGGCGCCGCTGCTAGCGAGGCGGCATGGATGCTGAAGCGGCCGAACCAGACGAGGTTGGTGACCAGCGAAATGAGGCTGACCAGCACCCAGGCGGCAAGGGCGCCGCCGGTGCCGACGATCAGCGCCATGCCGATCAGGGCGATGACGCGCTTGTCGGTGGTGAAGTCTCCGGCCTCGCGCCGGGAAAGGCCGCCCATGAAATCATGCGGCCGGTGAGTGTTTTGTGAGGACATAGGGGTTCCTGTTGACAGGCTGGCAATGAAGCGCGAAATATATCGTATTACGATATAAATCAAGTCATGCTTTGAGGAGCAGGCCGATGCCCAAGGAAAGCCTTTCGGAGATCGAATATGAGGCACTTGCCAACCTGAGATACCGGATCCGCAAATTCCGCCAGTTCAGCGCCGATGCAGCCACCCGTCTCGGCCTTGCGCCGCCGGAACATCAGGCGCTTCTGGCCATCAAGGGGCTGGGGATCGATGGCGAAATGAGCGTTTCCAGTCTGGCAGAGACGCTGTTTCTGGCGCCTGCCGCAGCCGCGGAGCTGACCGAAGGATTGAGAGACCGCGGCTTTCTGACGATCGCCACCAAGCCGAAGCGCCGCACCGTTGTCCGATTGACAGATCAGGCGGAAGAGCTATTGCGTCGGCTGACGCCTGCCCATCTTTATGAGATCCGGGAAATGGCGCCGGAGCTGATGCAGGCGCTGCGGGCGCTGCAGGATCACCGGCGGATGGAGATGGCGGCATGGATGCAATGATCTTGCCGACGGCAAGCGAATGACGGCAGGGGATTGATGGCCAGGAAGCCGATAGATGATCTGACGGAAGCCGATTACGAGGCGCTGTCGAACCTGCGCTATACGCTGCGCCAGTTCATGGATTTCAGCGCCTCGGCTGCCCACGAGGAAGGATTGCCGGCACAGCAGCATCAGGCCCTGCTGGCCATCAAGGGCCACCGCGGCGAAGAGGCGATGTCGGTCGGCCTGCTTGCCGAGCGTCTGCTGATCGCGCCGCATTCGGCAACCGAACTTGTCGGCCGGCTGGTGGCCGCCGGCTATGTGTCGCGCAACGCCGACCCGAACGACAAGCGGCGCCAGACCTTGGCGCTGACCGCAAAGGCGGAATCGGCGCTGAAGCGGCTGACCGCCATCCATCTGAGCGAGATCCGGGAGCTCGCCCCACGGCTGATCGCCATCCTGCACAGTCTGCAGGACGGCGTGGCGCTGCAGGACGATCCCTGGGCGGACTAGGGTCTCGGGCGCATCAAGCGTCTTCGCCAATCTCCTTTGCCACCTCCGCTATCAGAGACCGCAGCCAGCGGTGGGCGGGGTCGTGGCGGTAGCGGACATGCCAGGCGATCTCGACGGGGAAAGTGCCGACATCGGCGGGAGCGGGCAGGATTTTCAGGCGGGGGTCGCGGGCGAGCCGCCGGCAGATCTGGCTGGGCAGCGTGGTGCAATAGTCGGTAGCCGCGATCATCTCGGGCACGGCAAGAAAATGGGTGACGGAGACGGCCACCTCGCGGCGCAGGCCGCGCTGTTCCAGCGCCTGGAAAAGGCCGGCGCGCAGGCGGCCGGGCGGCAGAACGTTGACGTGTTTCAGCCGCTCGTATTGTTCTTTCGAGATGCTGTCGCCGATATCGGGATGACCGGCGCGGACGACGCAGGCGAGGCCATCGTCCATCAGGTGCTGAACGACGATATTGTCGGGCGGATCGGTGATGCGGCCGATTACCATCTCGGTCGATCCTGATACCGCGCCGGTTTCGGCGAGATCACTACCGAAGGGGATGAGGCGGAGCTTGATGCCATCGGCGCGCTCTCGCAGCCGCGCGACGACCTCCGGCATCAGCACGAATTCGGCATAGCTGTTCGGCGCCAGCGTGAAGAGCCTGGAGGCTTCCGCCGGGTCGAACTGCTGCTGGCCGAGGATCAGCTCGTCGAACTGCGCCAGCGCGGTGCGCACCACCGGCGCCATCTCTTCGGCGAGCTGGGTCGGGCGCATGCCGTAGCGCTCGCGGATGAACAGCGGATCGCGCAGCGTGTCCCGCAGGCGGTTCAGCGCATTCGAGAGCGCCGGCTGGGTGATGCCCAGCCGTTCGGCGGCGCGGGTGACATTGCGCTCATCCATGAGCGCCAGGAACACCGGCATCAGATTCAGGTCATATCGCATTCAGTTATAATGCCATGTGAATATCTGGAATAGAACAAATAAATTTCCGAAATACATCGCCAGAGAGCATCATCCAGTCATCGAAACGAGGCCAGAGGCCAAGGAGATGACAATGAGCAAGGGTAAAGTTCTCGTCGTGGGTTCGAACGCAACGCGCATCGAAATCAAAGGCGGCCGCAGCGGCGCAACCGGCCAGTATCTGAATGAGACCGTGATCCCGGTGATGGCGGTGATTGCTGCCGGTTACGAGGTGGTGCTCGCCACCCCCAACGGCACCAAGCCGCATATCGATGAGGTCTCCGACAAAGTGGATCACTTCGGCGGCGACGAAGAAGCATACCGCAAGGCCAAGGCCTTCTATGCCGAGGACCCGTCGATGAACGAGGTGAAGACCTTGGCGACGGTTATCGCCGAGGGTCTGGACGGCTACGCCGGCGTCTTCGTGCCCGGTGGTCAGGCGCCTGGGGTCGATCTGATGCAGGATGCCGATCTCGGCGAAATCCTGCGCCACTTCCACGAGAAGGCCAAGCCGACCGCCCTGCTCTGCCATGGTCCGATCGCTGTCGCCTCGGCCATGCCGAATGCCCGCGAATTCCGCGCGGCGCTGATCGCCGGCGCGCCACAAAAGGCTGCCGAATGGGCCAAGGGCTGGCAATATGCCGGGTACAACATGACCGTGTTCTCCAATAGCGAAGAAAAGGTTGTCGAGGACTACATTTTGCACGCTAAGCTCTATTTCAACGTGGTCGATGCGCTGCAGATTGCCGGGGGCAACGTGACGACCGGTGACATCGATTTCGAACCGAATGTCGTTGTCGATCGCGAACTGATCACCGGCCAGAACCCGCGTTCGGACCATCCGCTTGCCGCCAAGCTGGTCGAGGCGCTGAACCGCGCAACGGCCGTCTGAAACGAAGGACGATAGCCATGCCGCATTCCGTGAAGATCATGGCAATCCTCGCCGCCCGGCCCGGCAAGGCAGGCGAACTCGAAGCGCTTCTGTCCGGCATGGCACCCGCCTGCCGGGCGGAGCCGGGCAATCTGCGCTGGGATATCTGGCGCGACCAGACCGATGCCACGCGTTTTGTGCTCGATGAACTCTATCAGGACAATGAAGCGGTGGCCGCCCACCGCCAGACCCCGCATTTCAAGGCCTATCTCGCGAAGATCAATGATCTCGCCGAACGCACCGCGCTCGTGCTCGACGCGGCCGATATCGGCTGACACCCAACACTGGAGAGGACAGATCAATGGCACTCAAGGACATCCTGCCGAGCAAGCTCGGCTTCGGCGCAGCCCCGCTCGGCAACATGTTTCGCGATATTCCGGAAGCCGAGGCGCTTTCGACTGTCGAAGCCGCGTGGAACGACGGCATCCGTTATTTCGATAACGCGCCCTTCTACGGCGCTGGCCTTGCGGAGATCCGCATGGGTAAGGCGCTGGCGGCCAGGCCACGCGATCAATATGTGATCAGCACCAAGGTTGGCCGGGTGATCCTCGACGAGATCGAGGATGTCAGCGCCCGCGATCTCGGCGAGAAGGGCGATGTGTTCAAGTACGGACGGCCGAACAAGATCGTCAACGACTACTCGGAAGATGCAACGTTGCGCTCGATCGAGGACAGCCTGAAGCGGCTGAAGACAGACCGCATCGATATCGCCTTCGTCCATGACGTCGCTCAGGATTTTTATGGCGACGAGTGGCTGGACGTCTTCGAGACCGCCCGCAAGGGCGCCTTCAGAGCACTCGACCGGCTGCGCGACGAGGGCGTGATCAAGGCCTGGGGCCTTGGCGTCAACCGTGTCGAGCCGATCGAATTGCTGCTCGGTCTGGATACACTGCGGCCCGATGGCTTTCTGCTGGCCGGCCGCTACACGCTGCTCGACCATGACCGGGCGCTGCAGCGGGTAATGCCTCTGGTCGCCGAACGCGGTCTCGGCATCGTCGCCGGTGGCCCCTACAGCTCGGGCGCACTGGTCGGCGGGCCGAATTTCGAATATGCGCCGGCAACACCCGCAATCCTCGACAAGGTGGCGCGGATCAAGGCGCTGGCTGACCGCCACGGCATCAGCATAAAGGCTGCAGGCCTGCAGTTCTCGCTGGCACATCCGGCCGTCGCCGCCGTGATCCCCGGCGCCAGCAAGCCCGAACGCATCGCCGAGGACGGGGCGGCATTGAACGAGACGATCCCGGCGGAGTTCTGGCGTGATCTTCGCAAGGCGGGGCTGGTGAACCCCGAGGCGCCGCTGCCGCTCTAGGGAAGACGAGGCTCTCCCACACGATCTGCCCTCCATCCTTAACTGTTGATGGGGGGCATATTTGATTGCGATAGTCATATTTATTTCATAAAACCCTCTCCCTTGAAGAGGTACAGATGAAATGACTACCACCCTGCCCTTCCGGCTCGTGGCCTTCGCCTTTTTCCTCCTGGCATATCCGCTGTCTTTCGTTCTGCCGGCTTGGTGGAGTTGGGAAAACGCACCGCTCGAGCTCCTCGACAATCTCGTTCTCGCCATCGGCACCGTTCAGGCAATCGTACTGGCGAGCCGCAGCCAGACGCCATGGAAATGGCTCTGGCTGGCGCTCGTACCGGTCTGGATCATCTGCCTGGGACGTGAAATCAGCTGGGGTGCGGTGTTCTATCCGCCATCCGGCATGTCAGAGGATGGGCCGGAATTTTCCGGCAAGCTTCTTTGGTTCAACCCGGCCGTAAAGCCGCTCGTCATCCTGCTGGTGCTGGTGACGCTGACGGTGACGGCACGTTTCAAGCTCTGGCGATTGCTGGATCCGGTGATCAAGGCGCGGCAGTTTCCGGCGCTAGAACTGGTGATGGCCGGCCTGTCGCTGATCCTGATGACGGCCGCCGAGCGCCATATGGGTATGTCGCTCGACGCCTTTGTCGGCGTGCCCGAAGTGTTTGAGGAAACCGTCGAGCTCGCAGGCTACATGTTCCTGCTCGCCGCCCAGCAGCGCATCCTGATGGCCGCGGCGGCGGCCTTTGACACGTCCGGCCTGGCACTCGCCAGGCACTGATTTATCGAGCCAGCGACCCGATGGCCTCAAAAGGCCTTCGGCGCCGCCACGAACAGGTTCGGCTTGCCGCCGGTGATGGTGAAGAGGCTGAGCTTGCGTTCGACGCCGCCTGAGACATTCAGGCGGAAGAGCCCGGTGATGCCGCGGAAGCCCGTCTTGCTGGTCAGGTTTTCGGCCGTCAGAGCCTTCGGATCCTTGGTGCGGATGATGCCGGAGGCGATTGCCACCGCATCATAGCCATAGGCCGCATTGGCGGTCAGCGGACGCCGGTAATGGCGCTGGTAGCGCTCCGATATCATCGAGGTACCTTCCGGGTCGACCATCGCGATCAGCGCACCTGATACGGCCGGGCTGGTATAGGCCTGCTGCGGCCAGCCGCTGGTGCCGACAAGCGTGATATTGGTGAAGCCCGCAGCCTTGATCGCACCGGCAACCGTGGTGACGATAGTGGATTTGCCCAGCACGACGATGGTGTCGGCGCCCTGCATCTGCGCCTTGCTCCTGGTCACAGCATCGGCGGCCGAGACATCCGAAAGCGCATAGCGGGCCGAACCAAGATAGGTACCGCCTGAAGCGCGCACGCCATCGGCGATGCGGGCTTCGCCGATCGCCGTCAGCTCCGTCGTGGCGAAAACGAAGACCTTCTTGTGGCCGCCGGAGACGGATGTGCGGGCGCCTTCGACGGCGCTGTCCACCTCGTCGGAGGTGAAGTTGTAGACATTGCCCGATGTTGCCGGGACTGGCGCACCGAGATTGATCAGCGGCAGGCGCTCGGCCGAAGGGATAGCTGCGACGGCAGCGGTGGTCGCCTGCGGCGCGAAGCTGACGAGGAGGGCGGAATTGCGCGCCTTGGCGGCCGAAACGGTAGCGGCAACCGATGCCGGGCCGCCAGAGACATCGACAACCTTGACGAAGACCTGCCCGTTGCCGACTTCGCCGACGCCGAGCGCTGCGCCATCGCGGACATCACGCGCCTCGCCCTCGTAAAGGCCGGTGGAGCCCTTCGGCAGCAGCAGAGTGATCTCCGTGCCGGTTTCGCCGAAGCTTTCCTCGACAGTGCTGGAGGGCGCCTTGATATCAGTGTTCTTGACGCTGTTCGACAGACTGTCGCCATCCGCCTGGCAACCGGCCAGCAGGCCGCCGGCGATCAGCACAAGGGCGGGAAGCACGCGGCTGATGGCAGCAGGCGTCTTCAAGACCCTGTTGCGTAAACCATGCAGGCGCGCGATCTTCGAATTCAAATGCGGCGTCACTGTTTCCCCCGAGGATGCGATGTCGCGGCCGTTTGCGGCCTTTTTAGAATGCGCTCATTTCTGCACCGTGCGGGCGCGAAAATCAAACCATTCCCCCAAACTTGGTTGACGTGAACGCTAAAGTTTTATGCGTCTTTGACCGGAATATTTATACTTGCGTTTTCCAAGCTTACACACGGCATATTTATAGCTAATCGCTACATTCTCCTCAAACAGAGAGAGAAAATCCGATGAAGCGCAGCAAAAAATCAAAAATACTTGCAGCTTTTACTTTCGCATCTTTCGCATCTTTTCTTGACGCCGCACCGTCGAACGCCACCGAAATCCCCACAGCGCAGATTTCACTGACGTCTTACGCGAGCGTGATCTCTGCCAATACCGCACTTTCTCTTGCGGAGACCGCAAGTATATCCGGCCTTTATAGTCTGGCGAAGACAGCGTTTGCAGGCGTTGCGGGCACCGTTCAGCGCATTGATCTTGCCGCCATTGCACGGCCGCAACAGGTTGCGTCTCCGGAGATCACGGCATCGATCAGACCCGACAAGCCGGCAAAGCTCACCGCCTCCAACGAAGCGGTGTTCGGCTCGGTCACCATTCCCTTCAAGCGGCTGGCGGCGCTGAAGCGCTTTGCGCCGTCGCTTGCCGAAATGCAGAGCGGCGCGGCCATCACCTGCGGCACCAAGGGCTGCACCAATGCGGCGCAGGTCATCAAGACGGCGCTTGGCCAGACCGCGCAGGCGTCGATCCGCGACAAGCTGAACACCGTCAATGCCGCCGTCAACCACGCCATCCGCTACCGCAAGGACATCGAGACCTATCAGGTGGCCGATTACTGGGCGACGCCTTCCGAGACGCTGTCACGCCAGCAGGGCGACTGCGAGGATTTCGCGATCCTGAAGATGGCGGCGCTGAAGGCCGAGGGCGTCGACATGAAGGACATGTCGATCGTCGTTCTCTTCGACCAGAAGCGCCATTTCTACCACGCCGTTCTGTCGGTCGCGGTCAACGGCAACTTCTTCATCCTCGACAACATGCGCGATCAGGTTCTGACCGACAGCCGCCTGCCCGACTACCAGCCGCTCTACTCGATCAACGCAGGCAAGGGCTATCTCCACGGCGTCAAGGCCGGCAACAAGCAGGTCGCATCCGCAATGCCGCTCGAAAAGGTCGCTCCGGGCGAAGGTGTCCCCTACTGAGCCTGGCGATTTCGAGCGAAGTGCAAGAGCCGGCCAGGTGGGCCGGCTTTTTTGTTTTCAATTCTGCGGCATCGGCGCCGGGATAAGCGGGCTGCAGGCACGACGTTTCCTGATTGCACCCCGCCCCCACCCCCGTCATGATGCGCCGACACTCAATACATGCAGGCCGACATGCGCATCTTTCTCGTTCGACACGGAGAATCCCTTGGCAATATCAGCGAAGGCGCCTACCGGCAGTTCGGCGATCACAATGTTCCGCTGACGGAATGGGGCTACCGGCAGGCGCTGGCGGCCGGGCGCGGCATTGCGGCCTATCTGGCGGCGCTGCCGGATGCCGCCCCACGGGCCAGCATCTGGTATTCGCCCTATCTGCGCACGCGCCAGACGATGGATGCGATCATCGAGGCGCTTCCAGAGGGCGCTGTCGGCGAGGTCCATGAGGATTATCTGCTACGCGAGCAGGATTTCGGGCTGTTTACCGAGATCTACGACCGCGCCGAGCAGCGGCGGAAGTTTCCCGAGGAGTTCGAGAAATGGGCGCGCCTGCGCAACAATAGCGGCAAGTTCTATGCGCGGCCGCCCGACGGGGAAAGCCGAGCCGATGTGGCGCAGCGGGTGCGGCTTTTCCTGCTGACCGTGATGCACGATATCGGCGGTGGCAACGATACGGCCATTATCGTCGGCCATGGCGTCACCAACCGCGCCTTCGAGATGAACTTCCTGCATCACAGCGTCGAGTGGTTCGAACGCTCTGACAATCCGGGGAATGCCGACGTGACGCTGATCGAGGGCACGCATGCGGAGGGTTACAGCGCGACGCTGCTGCACAAGGCCGACGACCGCAACCCGGCCGAAGCAACGGATATGCGCGGCGCCTACGGCTCGGCGCTGACGATCGCGCCGAAGACCGGCGGCTGAAATTTCTCAGTAGCGGGAGATATAGCCGACCAGCATCGGCTTTTCGTGCGTCGGCGCCAGCGCCAGATTGATCTGGCCCTTCATCGTCTGCGAACCCGCAGCGATGGTAAAGCCGGTATTCAGTGTCTTGCCCTTGTTCATGGCGAGCGTCGCCATGGCCTCCTCGATCTGCGTATCGATCGAAAAGCGCAGGCTCTTCGTCAATTGCGCCGCATCGCCCATCGGCAGGCGGTGGCGCAGCATCGACAGGAAGGCGTCGTTGAACAGCTGGATCTTCTTCTCCAGCGTGAGAAGGATGGTCGGCGACGGCGAAGCCTGGATCAGCGCATTCAGATTGGCCATCGAGGAAACATCCTCGACCGTATCAAGCCGCTTCAGCGCCCATTTGAAGCTGAGGACGCGGAGCAGCGAGGCGAGATTGCCGGTCTCCGGCATCTGGGCGGCCGTATGATGCACGAGGTCGGCCGTCGTCATCTTGCCCGCCGACGACATGCGGCCGAGGCCATCCCAGTAGATGCGTTCTAGGCGGATACCGCGGCGCTCCCCCCCCCGGCCGGCAACGGCGCGGAACTTCGGCTCGATCTCATCGGCGCCGATGACAGGCAGCGCATCGTCGAGCGGCTCGGCACTCGTCAGATCGGTTGCGGCAGCCTTGCTGATCAGCATTCTCAGCGCTCCGTCAGCGCTTCCGAGCGCGCCTTGTTGATCGGCTTCAGGAGATAACCACCAAGATATAGCCGATTATGCTTCCACCCAAAAATGTTCAGGGACGGTTAACCTTGGAACGGCCTTTTGGGGTGAGAACGCTAAAATTTGAATAAAATTAAGGAAGTAGCAAGGGGTTTTCGACCCCGAAACGGTTAACGGCGGCCCGGTTTTTCAGGGGTCGCCGTTAACCTTGAAGGGCGCGATTCGGGGCTGTCCGGGGCTGCCGGACACCCTGTTTTCAGAGCTCAGCGCCGGGGCGCGGCGAGGCAGAAAAATGCGCCCTGCGGATCGATGCCGTTGACCACCCAGCTGCCGCCCGGAACCTCCATCGGACCAAAGACGATCTTGCCGCCGCCTGCGTTTACCCGCTCGACGGCGCTGTCGATCTCCGGCACGTTGAAGTAATAGGCCCAGTACGTCATCGGCACGTCGGCAGGCTTGGTCATCATGCCGCCGGTCTGTTTTCCGTGCTCGGCGAAGATGCGGTAGGTACCCATCTCGCCCATGTCGAAGTCATGGTCCTTGGTCCAGCCGAAGATCTTTTCATAGAAATCGAAGGCCTGCTGCCAGTCGCCGGACATCAGTTCATGCCAGCCGACATGGCCTGGCGTCCCCATTTCCGGCTCCCAGCCATCATCGTTTTCCATCGGCAGCGGCGTCATGATGCAGAGCACGGCGCCGCTCGGATCGGCGACGACGGCGAAGCGGCCGACGGTCGGGATATCCTCGGGCGGGCGGCGGACGCTGCCGCCATTGGCGGCAAAGTCGCGGGCGGACTGATCGACGTCATCGACGGCGACGTAACCCGTCCAGTTGGGCGGAATGCCCTGCCCCTCGAGCTCTGCCGGAAAGGTCATCATGCCGCCGACGCCGCGGCCGTTGGCCTCGAAGATCGTATAGACACCCATGTCTCCCATGGGCATTTCCTTGGTCGTCCAGCCGGTCACCGAGCCGTAGAACTTTGCGGCGGCCGTGGTATCGGGCGTCATCAGCTCGCACCAGATGAACTTGCCATGCGTATCGGATGCCATGATCTTTCCCTTTCAAGAGTGTCGGATGTCATTTCCGTCTGACGCCCCGATGGGGACGCCGCGATCACGGCTTGCGTGCGTAGCGCGCTTCCATGAGTTGCTTCCAGCTGCCGTCGGGCTGTTTCGCCGACGAGGCGAAGGTGCGGTGGTCGGCGTCGATGAAGGCGATCTGTTCGCGGTAATCCTGCTCGCCGCTACCGCCCATGCAATCGGGACCGCGCGTATAGAGGCTGAGCACCTGGCCATCGGGCGAGACTCCGCCCTCATAGATCCACATGTGGTCCATCATCGAGCCGATCCAGGTACCGACATATTTGCCCTTCGAGGGCGAGTAACCAAGGGTCAGCACCGTCGTTGCTGCACCACTGCCATCCGGCATCTGGCCGTTTCCTTCGGCCACGAACCAGGCGCCGTGAAGCGAGCGGACGACCTCTGTCCATTGCCCGTTTTCTTTCATGTCGTCGGACGTGACGTTCCAGGTCCCGACGAGTTTTTCGAGGAAACGGTGCTCCTCGATCGCTTTTGCAACTTCCATCATCCTTCCTCCCTCGGCTGATGTTTGCAGATCTCAGTGACAGCAGGATTGCGTCTTCGCATCCTCGTATTCGTCGTGACGCTTGACGAAGCTCATGGTGCTGTCCTCATTGCGGCCCTTCGGCGCGTAGTCGAGGATCATCAGCGTGCCCAGCACCTCTTCGCCGCCGCGGGCATAGTTCGAGTACGTGTGGAAGATCTCGCCCTTCTCGTTCTTGTAGAAGGCGCTCATGCCCGGCAGTTCGTCATTGGCGTCCTCAGGCTTCATCTCGGTGAAATTGTAGAAGACCTTGTCCTTCTTCAGATCCTCGGGCGTGAACGAGACGTGGTAGTCGAAGTTGAAATCATTCCCGACGGAAGAGACCCAGGGGAATTTCCAGCCCATGCGCGTCTTGTAGGCCTCGATCTTTTCGACCGGCGCGCGGGACACCGCCACCCAGGTAACGTCGTGATTGTTTAGATGCGGCAACGTGCCGTCGATATGATCGGACAGGAAAGAGCAACCCGGGCAGCCTGCCTCCCATTCCGGCCCCATCATGAAATGATAGATCATCAGCTGGCTGCGGCCTTCGAAGAGGTCGGCGAGCGACTTTTTGCCATCCGGCGTGTCGAAGACGTAGTTTTTATCGACCTTCACCCAGGGGAGCGCCTGGCGCTCGGCGCGCAGCGCATCACGCTGCCGGGTATGGGCCTTTTCCTTAGCCAGAAACGCGCGGCGGGTCTCGAGCCATTCTTCGCGGGAAACGACAGCATTCTGCATGATCGCACGCCCTCCTCCGGCGCGGCCGGCAAGGACCGGCATTTCGTTCTGCTTTGCTTGACTAAATACATTGATATCAATAGAATTTGGCCATGTCAAATTCGGTCGATATTCCCTATTCCACGACGCTGCTCGTGCGCGACACCTGCCTCTGCTTGCATGTGCAGCGTGCAGCCCGGGCCTTGGCGCGGCTGTTCGACGACGCGCTTCGTCCTGTCGGGCTCACCAACGGGCAGTTCTCGCTGATGATGTCGCTCAACCGGCCGGAGCCTCCGCCGATGGGGCCGGTCGCCAACCTGCTCGCCATGGACCAGACGACGCTGACGGCCGCGCTGAAACCGCTGCGGCGCCGTGGATGGGTAAATGTAACGCCCGGCGCCAAAGACAAGCGCTCGCGGCTGCTCAGCCTCACGGCCGAGGGGAAATCCGTACTGGCCGCCGCCGTGCCGATCTGGCAGAGCACCCATGCCGCACTGGAAGACAAGCTGCCTGATGCCAATGGCGACGGGCTGCGCAGCATGCTGCTGGCACTTTGCTGATCAGTTTCCGATACGCGGATCGCCGCCGAAATCGCTGCGCGCAAAGCCGATGCGCTGTTTCGGAAATTCACACAGTGCCTGAACGCCGGATGCCGACAGCCGGATGCGCCATGTCTGCCGTTCGGCGGGCTCGCGGGCGCTGAAGGCCTTGGCGGTCAAAAGCGCCAGATTGCGGCCATGGCGCGGATCGCGGACGGATTCATAGAGGATGGCCTCCGTATCCGCCGCGCGGGCGGCCTCGGCAAGCGCCTGGCATGCTTCGTAGTTCAGAGGATCGGTCCATATCGCCCGGTCGCGATCGAACGGCGGGAGCGTCAGGTCGAGCGCTGCGGATGTCGCGACGGGCGCGGCAAAGGCGGTGTATTCGGCGGCATTGGCGGGGAGCGGCGTGGCGGGCGAATCTGCGTAGAACAGCAGCCGGTAGAAGGCCATTTCCGAGAGCGCCGTCTCCACCTTCTCCGAGGCATAGAACACACCCAGCGTCCGCCCTGCCCGGCGGAAACGCGAGCCATGCGGATAGATGGCGCCGTATCGGAAGGGCGTGGCCAGCAGATAATCCAGCCCCACGCATTCCGGCGGCAATGCCGGCTTGCTCTCTTCCAGCAGATTCTCGAGAAGCGCCTGCTCCTCCAGCGTATCGACGAGTTTCAGCGTCGATATCTGGTGCTGCGCCTCCACCAGCCGCCAGAAACGGCCGGAGACGGCACGCAGTTCAGACGACAGCGCGGCGGGCGTCCAGATAGGCAAGGACATCGGTCAAACCTGAAATGCTGACGATCTTTTCGAGCGGGGTGGAGCCGAGCGCCATGTTGGCATTGCGCAGCCACTGCCTGGCAACCGCCTCATCGCCGCCGGCGATGGCGTCGAGCGAGCGGAACAGGCGAACGAGAAGAATGGCGAGCTCGAAGGATTTGCTGCTGCGATCCAGCAGGTGATCCTGCCGTTTCATGCGCGACACGGTGGCTTCCGAGACACCGAGAACGGCGGACAGCGTGCGGGCGCTGATGCCGAGGCGATCTGCGGCGTTGACCGCGGCCTTGGTGATGACGGCGGCTTCCTGGGTGGAGCGCGCTTGAGCGGGCGATGGTACGGACATCGGATATCCTTTCCTTAGAAAGAATATAGCGATTTTATTTCAGATGAAAAGATGTGGTTTGCGCACAGGGAGGCAAACCAACTCTCTGCCCTCATCCCTGTGCCTGTCACAGGGATGAGGGAACACGTGGAGGCGTTCCTCAGGCTTCCCTTCTCCCCTCGGGGAAGGTCAATCAGGCAACCGTGACCGGAACTTCGGTCGAGGTGCGCATCGCGTGGCTATAGGGGCAGACGATATGGGCAGCAGCGGCGAGCTTTTCGGCTTCAGCCTTGTCGAGGCCCGGGATGTTGACCGTCAGGGCCACTTCGATGCCGAAGCCGCCGCCGTCTTCGCGCGGGCCGATGCCGACCTTGGCGGAAACCGTCGTATCTTCAGGAATCTTGACCTTCTGCTGGCCTGCGACAAATTTCAGGGCACCCAGGAAGCAGGCCGAGTAGCCGGCTGCGAAGAGTTGCTCGGGGTTGGTGCCAGTTGCGCCATCGCCGCCGAGTTCCTTCGGAACGGTGAGCGTGACGTCGAGAACGCCGTTATCGGAAACGGCGCGGCCTGCGCGGCCACCGGTGGCGGATGCTTGGGTCGTGTAGAGAATAGGCATGTCAGTCTCCTTTGCGTTGGGGTTGCGATTTATATAATGCGCAATTCAATTGTACGCAAGTGAATTTTGCAAATTGCATTCGGAATCTGAAAAGAGGACAATCGCGCCTCGAAGGAACAGGATCATGACAGCGCGGACGGCAGAGACAATGAAAATACCGGCAGAGGAAAAGAAGCTGGAACGGCAGCTCTGTTTCGCGGTCTATTCGACGGCGCATGCCTTTACCCGCGCCTACAAGCCGATCCTCGACAAGGTGGGCCTGACCTATCCGCAATATCTCGTGATGCTGGTGCTGTGGGACAAGGCCGAACTGCCGGTGAAGACGATCGGCGAAAAGCTCGACCTCGATTCCGGCACGCTTTCGCCGCTGCTGAAACGCCTGGAGCAGAACGGCCTGATCAAGCGCATCCGAGATTCCCGCGACGAGCGCCAGGTTCTGGTTTCGCTGACGCCGAAAGGCGATGCGATGCGCGGCGAGGTCGACACGATCATGGGCTCGATCGGCCAGGCGATCGGCTGCACGCTTGAGGAGATGGCGGAGATCCGCACCCTGCTCCAAGGTCTGCGGTCGAATCTGAACGAGGCGGATTAACGCCCGGGCCTTGATAGGCGTACTATATGATAGTACGTTCTATCTGATGATCATAAGCTTCAAGGATAGCGACACCGAAGCTCTTTACAGAGGAAAGCGCCCGAGGCGCATACCCGCGGATGTGGCGTCTCGCGCTGTCCGAAAGCTATTCCTGATCGATACGGTGACAAGACTTGACGATCTCAGGGCACCGCCCGGGAACCGGCTGGAGGCGCTAACTGGAAACCGGCAAGGCCAATACTCGATCCGAGTGAATGATCAGTGGCGCATCTGCTTCGAGTGGACCGATGGCGATGCACTGAATGTCGAATTTACGGACTATCACTAGAAAGGAACCCTGACATGGCGAGAGAAATTCCTCTTCCCCACCCGGGGATCGTGCTCAAGGAAGAATTCCTGGAGCCTATGGGTATCAGTGTCTATGCCGCCGCCAAGGCGACCGGCATTGCGCGCAGTCAGCTCAATCGGGTCTGCCACGGCGGCCTCAACATCACGGCGCCTATGGCGTTGCGGCTTGGCAAATATCTGAATGTCGATCCGAAGTGGTTCATGAACATGCAGGTCACCTTCGATCTCGTCTCGTCCAGCGAGAGCCTGACACGCGAGCTGCAGGCGATCGATCCGGTCAGATCGGCAGCATAGGGAGACCCGCGCCAATGGCGCGGGCCGGAGTGCACTATTCCGCCGCTTGATAGGCGGCCGGGACCGGAGCGCGGGAACCGCGTGGGCCGAGCGCTGCGAAGAGGACCACCAGCACCGAGAGGATGGCGACGAAGGTGACACCTGCGGTGTAGGCGTCGTAGCCCATCGACGGGGCGGCGCTGAAGATGGCGGAGGCGGCCGCGAGAACGATGCCGCCGCCGATCTGGAAGGCGGCGAAGAGCAGGCCGGAGGCAAGGCCAGACTTGTCTTCCTCGACATCCGAGAGAGCCGCGACCTGCACCGACGGATAGGTCATGGCATAGCCGACGCCGAGCGGAATCTGCGACAGGGCGACGAGCAGCACCGGATTGACATGGCCGGCGGCCAGCACCCAGAAGATATAGCTCGATGCCTGCAGCGCGACACCCAGCGTCATCAGGCCCGTCGTGCCGCGGTTCTGCGCGATGGTTGCGAAGCGCGGTGCGAGGAACATGACGCAGACGCCGCCGAAGGCGAAGCAGAAGCCCGTGACGAAAGCCGACCAGCCGAGTTCATCCTGATAATAGAGCGTGGCGATGAACTGGAAGCCGACATAGACGCCTTGAAACAGGGCCGCCAGCAGGTTGGCGTGGCTGAGCTTCGCCTTGCGGAAGATACCGAGCGGCACCATCGGATCGTGATGCCTGGATTCAACCACGAGGAAGAGGCCGATCAAAAGCACCGCGGCCACCAGGGAACCCCAGGTCGGCAGAGCGTTCCAGCCCTCGGCGGCGGCATTGGTAATGCCGAAGACGAAGAGCAGCAGGCCGGGCGTGATGGTGAGTGCCCCGGCCCAGTCGAAGGACGGACGCTTGCCGCCGAGTTTGACGTCACGCGGTAGAACATAGGGCGCGGCGATCAGGGCAAGGATGGCGACAGGCGCGCCCATGACCAGCGTTGCCCGCCAGCTGATGATGGTGGCGGCACCGCCAAGCACCATGCCGAGCACGAAGCCGGTTGCCCCTGTCGAGGCGAAGACGCCGAGTGCCTTGGCGCGGGCCGCACCCTCGCCGAAGACGGAGAGAAGCAGTGCGAGTGCCGCCGGCGCGGTGAAGGCGGCGGCGATGCCCTTGATCAGGCGGGCGGCGATCAGGGTCGGACCGCTATCCACGAAGCCGCCGGCGATGCTGGCGGCCGCGAAGACGGCAAGCGACCACAGGAAGACGCGGCGGTGACCGAAGACATCGGCAACGCGCCCGCCGAGAAGCAGGAAACCGCCATAACCAAGCACATAGGCGCTGACGGCCCATTGCAGCGAGGTGGCGGGCATCCCGAGTTCAGCCTGGATAGCGGGCAATGCGACGCCGATGGTCGAGACGTCCATGGCATCGAGGAAATTCGCGGCACAGAGCAGCAGCAATGCCAGCCCTGCCCCGCTTCTGGATTGGGAGAGTGTCATCGAAATCGTTCCTTTCGGCTGCCGCGGTTTGGGAGAAAGCGGCAGGGAACGAGAAAATGTACACGTCCTGATCCTATTGCAAATTGATAGTACCTATGCCAGGTATTACTGACGATGATAAATGATACGACCCTTCGAAAGATAGACCTGAACCTGCTCGTCGCCTTCTCGGTGCTGATGCAGGAGCGCAATGTCAGCCGCGCTGCCGAGCGCCTGCTGCTCGGGCAGCCGGGTCTGTCGGCGGCGCTGAAGCGGTTGCGGGAGGCGCTCGGCGATGAGCTTTTCGTACGCGTCGGGCGCGGATTGCAGCCGACGCCGCGCGCACTTGCCATCGCGCCTGCCGTCGAGGAAGCGCTGACCTGCATCGAAAAGGCCATCCGCCCGCCTGATGCCTTCGACCCAGCGCTTTACGAAGGCGAATTCCGTATCAGCATGTGCGACAATCTTGAGACCGCCTTCTTCGGACCGCTGGCCGCGCGCCTGCGGCAGCTGGCGCCGAATGCAAAACTGATCGGCGTCGCATCCGAAAAGCGCGAGGCCACCCGGCTGCTCGATGACGGCGCTTTCGACTTCAGCGTTGCCGTCCACGACGAGCCCGCCTCCTGGCATGTCCGTGAACCGCTTTTCGAACAATGCTCGATGTCGATCTACGACCCGCTGCAGCTGCGCCTGAAGGCGCCGCTGGGGCTCGCCGATTTCACCGGCAATCCGCATATCGTCATCTCCTACGAAAGCGGCGATACGGCCACCAATCTGGATCTCGCCCTGACGCGGATCGGCCAGAAGCGGACGATTGCCGCCAGCGTGCCGCGCTTCTCGGCGCTGCCGACCGCACTGAAGGCGATGCCGGCGATTGCCACCGTTCCCGAGGCTATCGCCCGCTGCATGGCGCAGCTGCATGGGCTGTCGATCTCGCGCCTCCCCTTCGACCTTCCGGCCGATCCCGTGACCATGCTCTACCGCCGCGTCGACCAGGCGGATGGCCGTGCCGTGTGGTTGCGCAAGCTGTTCATCGAGGTCGCATCGGCAGCACTTGAGGCATCCGGATGCACGATGAGCATCTCGAAAGCAGCGGCTTAACCACTTCTTTGCCAAGCTGGGTTAAATGGCCGTTCACGAAATGTGTTTGGCATAATCGGTAACGTGAGGTACAAAGTCTCGCCGAGTGATTTGGGGCTGGACCGAAAAAACTGGGAGGCACTGCCGTTGAGGGGCAAAACCATCTCCGCGATTTTCATCGCAGGACTGGCCGTCACGGGTTGCAGCACGGCCAACGAGCCGGATGCGCTCGATGCCAAAGCGACGCCAAAGGCGAAGACCGTTGCCGCCACTCCAGGCAAGGTCACCTATAATTACACCGCCAAGGACCGCGAGTGCCTGAAGCGCGCAATGTATTTCGAATCCGAACATTCGGATCGCAATGGCTATCTCGCCGTCGGTACCGTCGTCATGAACCGGCTGACCTCGCAGGCCTATTCCGATTCCATCTGCGGCGTCGTCGGACAGAAGAAGCAGTTCGCACCCGGCGTCCTGACCCGGACGGTCGAGCCGGTTGCCGAGCCGCAGCTCGATGCCGCCGCCGACGACATCCTGCGCGGCGCGCGCCATCCGGGCGTCAAGGAAGCGATGTTCTTCCACACCGAAGGCCTGAAATTCCCCTACGGCAACATGCATTACGTGACAGCTGCCGGCGGCAACGTCTTCTACGAGAAGCGCGGCCGAGACGGCGAATTGCAGACGCCCGCCCCGATGCCATCCTATGAAGTGGCGATGAACTACGTCGCGAACGACCAGCGCTCCGGCGCCGTCCAGTTCGCTGGCGTCGAGCAGTACACTGCTGCGGCGCAGCCTGCCCCTGCAGCCCCCGCCGTCGGCGTCGGCGCGCCGCAGCCATCCTCGACACAGGTCGCCTATACGCAGGTTGCTTCGGCTGATCCGGATTCGCCGGCGCCGTTCGAAATCCTGCTGCCGGAAACCGGCCCTGTCCCGGCCGCGATGCCGGGCGAGGCCGCACCGGCCCTGGCCGTCCAGCCCGCCTCCACAGGGTCGCTGCCGCAGGCATCGCAGATGCAGATGCAATTCCAGGCACAGCCCGCTCCACAGACCCTGCAGCCACCATCGCTGCAGCCCGCCGCCGATGTACTGACCCCGCCAACCCGCGTCGTCCTGCCGACGCCGCGCCCGGCATATAACAGCGCATCGCTCAATCTCGGGCCGTTACGTTCGGGTGGTTGAGGTGAACGATTGAAAAAGCTCCCGCCTCGGGAGCTTTTTTGTCGGCGCGGCGTCATCAGACCTCGAGCCCGATGCCTCGACCAGGAAGCTGCGACGGACAGCCGTGCCAGAGCGCCCTCACCCTACCTTTGTAACTTTCCAAATGCGGCATTTGACGATGTAATGCCGATCGCGGTGGCGGACGAAAGACCGGCGGCCCTGAGGGACACCAAGCCCGGGGGAGAGCCCGGGTCTTCGTCCGCCGTTCCATCGAACCCGAACAGTCGCCAGGGCCGCTTGTGCAAGCAAAGCCCGATTAGGCAAGGATGGGACAGGATGGATATCATCGTCGGCATAGACGTCCCGAAGGATCGTTGGACGTGCATGTCATGCCGTTCGATACGGCGTTTCATGTCGAAAACCGCCATGCGGGCATCTACGCGCTCGTCAGGAGGCTGAAGACGGAGGTTGCCGCCGAGCGCAACTGTATGGTTGCACTGGAGGCGACCGGCGGCTTCGAGATGCGGGCGGCTGCGGCGCTTTCATCGGCGGGTTTGACGGTGCTCGTCGTCAATCCTGCCGATGACAGTCCGGCCACAGCCTGCGTCTCGAATCCGCCGGTCGCCTCAAGCGCGATCGCATCGGCCCCGATCGCCTTCAGTCGGCCGGTCAGCTCGCCAATGCCGGCATCGTCGTTGTCCACCGCAAAAGCCTCGCCCTGCG